>JBEKRX010000003.1:0-163895 GCA_049518415.1 Verrucomicrobiota bacterium | reverse complement strand
CCATCTACACCGCCTGTGAAACTGACCTGAAATTCTCAAAGGGCTTCCGCCGTGGCCCCTCGAATTCCTTCGGAAAACCGAAGGATTACGGTCGGGTTTTGCCCCTTGTGGGATGCCAGTGGTTGGATTTTGCTCCGGAGATCGGCCTATATCCTGGCGCTGGGCATGAGCCTCACAACGACGTCGGCCAGTGATTCAGGAACCCTGAGCAGGGGTGACGTGGTTTATGAGGCCGATTTTGAAGGTTCCAATGCGCTCAGCGGGTGGTCCGGCGCGGCGCTGTTGGAACCAGGCTATGGCAGCCCGCAGGCGGTGGCTTTGGAAACCAAGGCCAATGCGTCCGGCGCCGTCATCACCAGGCACCTGCCGGTCGAAGCCCTGCGCGGCTGCCGGATTCGCGGCTCCGTGATGGTGCGGGCGGAACAGGTCAGTCCCAAGCCCAACCCCTGGAACGGCATCAAATTCATGCTCATCACCGAGAGCCAGGCGGGAAAATCCTACCCGCAAGCCGCCCTGGAAACGGGCACAGTCAACTGGCGGCGAGTCGGGTTCACGGCCTACGTGCCGGCCGACGCCACGAACCTCACGCTCGTGCTGGGCCTGGAACGAGTCACCGGCAAGGTCTGGTTTGACGACCTCAAACTCACCATGGCCAGGGCGCCGCTCACGGTTCAACCGTTACCTGTGGCAGGTCCGGTCTTCAAAGGCCACTCCCTGCCTCGGCTGCGCGGCGCGATGGTCAGCCCGGGCATCGACCCCGAGAGCCTCCGTGTGCTCGGCCAGGACTGGAAGGCCAATCTCATTCGCTTTCAACTCATCCGTTCCGGCCGAGTCGGCCAAACCCCGACACCCGACCAGTACGATGCCTGGCTGGAAGGCGAATTGAAGCGGCTCGATGCCATCCTGCCCCTTTGTGAGAAATATGGTCTCCTGGTGGTGGTGGACCTGCATTCTCCTCCGGGCGGCAAACCTACGGCCGGCGGCTATTTCGGCTCGGACAGCGGGTTGTTCAGTGACCGGCAGGCCCAGGAAAAGTTCGTCGAAGTCTGGCGCCGCATCGCCACCCGATACAAAGACGCAAAGCCGATCTGGGGCTATGACCTGGCCAATGAACCGGTGGAAGAGGAGAGCGAGGAAGGTTGCGATGACTGGCAGGCGCTGGCGGAACGGGCCGCCCGCGCCATCCGCACCATTGATCCCGAGCGGGCCATCATCCTCGAGCCCTCTCAATGGGGCAGCCCCGAGGGTTTGACCGACTTGGTCCCCATTCCGGTCTCGAACGTGGTCTATAGCGTCCACATGTATCTGCCGCACGCCTTCACCCACCAGGGAGTGTTTGGTTCAGGACCGGCCTATCCCTATCCCGGCCGGATCGAGGGCAAACAGTGGGACAAGGCCCAGCTCGAGCGGGCGCTTCAACCGGCGATTGCCTTTCAGGAACGCTACCATGTTCATATCTATATCGGGGAATTCAGCGCCATTCGCTGGGCGCCCGACAACAGCGCCTACCGGTACCTGAGCGACCTCATTGACATCTTTGAAGCCCATGGATGGGACTGGAGCTACCACGCGTTTCGGGAGTGGAGCGGCTGGAGCGTCGAGTATGGCTCGGACCGGCAAGAGACCCGACCGGCCGCCTCGCCCACGGAGCGGCAGCGGCTCTTATGCGATTGGTTCGCCCGGAACCAAAAGCCTCGCTAGTAAACGGGCTCCTGGAGTGACGGCCGCCTCCTCGGCCACTGGCGCAGCATCAACTGCCGCAATACCGGGTCGCTTACAACGGTTGGGCCGTGAAAGCCCTTATTTCCAGAAGTCCCGCACGACCCGCTCCCATTCGTCAGCGAGGAGTCGGTTGTCCAACCAGGTTGATCTCGCGGTACACGTTGAATCCCAGCGGACCATCTTCAAACTCCAAGCGGACGGCCACGACGCCGCCGGCTTTCACCGGGAGACGCAATTCCGTTGCCCCGCCGGTGGAAGGCTTGGAACCGGAAGCGATCTTCACGAATCTCCCAGGCTCGGCGGCATAGGCAGCCAGCACGGTGTAGAATTGGCTGGCCCGAGCGTCCGGATGACCTGCGAACGTTCGGATCTCGTTCAGGTCGCAAGGCTGCTTGAGCCGGAGTGTTAGCCAGTCACTCTTGCCGTAACCACGAAAGGTCTGGCCGTCGTCGGCGGTGCTGGCGTGGCCCGAACCATTGCGTGTGGTGCCGTTGAACAGTGCGCTGGGGTTCGCTCCGCCGCCGGTGTGGGAGCAATGATCCTCGGCGCTGGCCAGGAATCCATGCAGCAGATCATCCTTCAGTACGTCGGCCTCGTGGTCATCTTCGACGGCCTCGCTCATTTCCTCGTTGGCGGAACCGGGTGGGGGCGGCTTGAGTTTCCCGGTGACCTCAAAATGGTATGTGCCGGAGGAAAGGTGAACCACCGGCTCGACCTTCCGGCCGTCCAGGGTGATCGCCGGCTGTTCGAAGCGGGAGGTGGGCACGGTCACCTCGGCTTCCATATCGGCGGGAATGGTGACGCCAAGCGTCAGTCCTTGCTCGCCCCAGGCCCAGGATACGGCCACATCGCCGTGCGGCGTCGGCACGCTGCCCTTGGCCCAGGCCAAATCGCACAGAGAGGGGCGGATAATGACCGTTTTGAAGCCGGGTGCGCCCGGTGTCACCCCCAGCACCCGCGCCGACATTTGCACCAGTGGCGTCGAGCACCAGCCGTGGCTCAGGTCGCCGCCATTCCACATCTCACGGAACGACTGCGTCTCAGGCACGATCCGCCAGCGGCGCATTTGGCGCGTGCCGTATTGGTCGAACAGTCCGGCATGGTCAATGGCGGAAAAGACCCAATGCATGAACCACGGCTGCGTGTTGAGCGGTCGCGCCGCGAGCACCCGCTCGACAATGGCCGCCTGCCGTTCGTACGGCGCCAGATCGTAGAGCACGGCCAGAAGGTTGACGTGCGGGCTGAAAGTCTCGATGTCCTTGTCTGCCGGCAACCACTGGCCCGGTTTGACTGAGCTCTGGAACGGCTTCCCATCCCGATAGAGCCCTTTATCGGCCACCCACAGTTCCCGGTTGAAGGCTCCCGCAAGTTCCGTGCGCAGCCTGGCATACGTCTCAACACGCGCCGAGTCGCCGACCATCGCCGCCACGCGCGCGGCCATTTCCAGCCCGTGATAATAAAACGCCGTGAGGTAGCCCTGCCCAATTACCGCGGGCGGGTGATGACAGCCGAAACCGCCAATGTCCACCCAATCCATGAACATGTAATTCGGCGCACCGGAGATGAGGCCGTTTGTGCCGCGCCACGACGTGTACGTGTCCAGCAACTCGCGGACATAGGGCGCCAGCTCCTGGACCAGCGATTGGTCGCCCGTATAGTCGTAGTAATCCATCAGCATCTGCAGCCAGGCGATCGCATAGCTCGTGTGGAAGTTGCGATACTGTTCGTCCGCGAGCAGCCAGGCAAACTTGCGCAGGTCCTGCCGCGCCAGCCACGGCTGGGCGAACGCGTAGTGGTTCACCATGGCCTCGATCACGTAGTCGCCCGGATCGCTGATCGGCTCCTGGTGGTTCGGCGAATCCAGGTGGTGCGTCTGCAAGCAGACCTGCACGGCCCAGCGCGAGGCCTTCCAGACCCGGTTCAGCTTCGGGTCGCTGCATTCGAACCTTCCGCGATACTCCACCGGCTGGGACGTGAAGTTGGCCCCGACATCCAGGACCTCCACCGGCGAAGTGAGGTTTTTCAACTCGACCGCGAACGCCGGCGCGATCTCGGTCATGAACGGGAACTCGAAGCACTGTTCACCCCCGGCCAGAATCACCGTCGCGGAATGCTGCGCTCGGATCGTCATCCGCGCCCCCTTCCCGCCCTTCACCTTCAACGTCGGATAGGCGCTGAGCACCCGATCGAACACGACTCGAAAGCTGCCGTCCTGGGCGATGGTCTTGCTCGGCAGGCCCTCAAGGCGCTGGACTGGATAACGTGCCTCCATCAACGGGGGAATCTCGCTGGGCACGAGTGCCTCCCAGACGTCCTTCACCTCGCGGCACACCGGCCAGGCTGCATCGTCAAAGCCCCGTGAGCGCCAACCAGCGGGCTCCTTGCCGGCATCGTAGGCAGTCGGATTGGGGAACTGCGCTGCCGATAATGCCCGCCAGGTCGCGTCGGATTTGACAGTCAACCTCTCCTGCCCCGGCAGCGTCACCTCCGCCTCGAAGAGAAACCCCGGTCTGCCCCGCGAAACGGTGAAGCCGATCGGCCATTGCCGGAACACCTCCGCGGCAATGACGTTGCTGCCTTTCTGGAAAAAGGGTGTCAGGTCGCGGCAATCATAAAACCAGCGATGCGTCTCGCCGCCAGCGTAATCTCGGCCGATGTCCACGGGCCCACGTGAGACGAGCCGGCCATTGACGTAGAGCCGGTATTTCATGTCAGCGGCCATCCAGGCGGCCACCCGCGCGGGCGCCTGGGCCAGCGTGATCTCCTTGCGGTACATCGCGACCGCCGGCGAGGGCTCTGCCCCCAGCCAAATCCATCTTGCCTGCCACGGCGACGGCTTCCGGCACTCTTTGCCAAAGGCGTAGCCCTTCACCTGGACACCTTGTTCGTCCACCGCCGGCCTCATCCCCGGATATTCCACCGGCCCTCGTGGATCCATAGGTGGTTCCATAGCGGCTGCTCCCAGCGACGGTAGCGCGAACAGCGTCAGCCCCAACAGCACCATCGCTTGGGTCGTAATCATGCCTGTTCTTTTGGCCGTAGCCTCGGCGCATGTCGAGTCCTTTCAGGCTGCTTGCCTGTACCCAAATGACTGGTTAGGCTCTGCGCCCATGCACCAGGATGTTCCTGCCATTGTGAAGACGGCATTTAACCGCCGTGCCATCTTCCGACGCCTGCCATTCCTTGCCGCCCTGCTGCTGAGCACGCTCGGCAGGTTGTTGCCGGCGACCGAATCCACGGCGGCCCACGAGGTGGATCGGGAGACAGTCGCCAAGTGGTCGGCTCCTTATCGTGGCTGGCATTACCGCCCCGAGCACGTCATCCCTGCCGAACCGAAGATTCCCGGGTACGAGCAATTCCACAACACGGATTGCCCCTGCGTCTATGAACTGCCTGGCCAACCGGACAAGTGGTTCATGAGCTTCATTGCCTTCGACGGCCACGGCTACAACTCATTCGTCGCCGAGAGCACGAACCTGGTCCAATGGACTCATCCCCGGCTGGCCATGGGCTTCGGTCCGCCGGGCGAGTTCGATTTCGGCGGGTGCGTCATCGGCGCATTCCTTTATGAGTCTTATGACGTGAAGGCCCCGCGCCTGCTCAAGAGACATGACGGCAAATACTGGACGCTCTATGGGTGTTACCCGCGCCAGGGCGGCTACGAGTTGCGCCCCGGCTACGAGGGCGTGGCCTGGAGCGATGACGGACTGACCTGGCGCCGGGCCAGAAACGCCCCGATCCTGGGCGTCCAGGACCCCGATTGCGGGGCGTGGGAAAAGGACTGCATTTACCAGCCCTGGCTGGTCGAGTATCGCGGCCGGTACTTTGACTTCTATAACGCGGCCAACGGCGGCACCGAGCAGACCGGCCTGGCCTTTTCCACCGACCTGCTGCAATGGATGCGGTATCCCGCCAACCCGGTGATACGCAACCGGGAGGGCGGTTTCGATGCGCAATTTGCCTCCGATCCCAAGGTGTTCCGGGATGACGACCACTGGACCATGTTCTACTTCGGCGTGGGCCGGGGCGGGGCGCACATCATGGCGGCCTTCTCGCGCGACCTGGTCCATTGGACAGCGGATGCGGAACCGCTCCACAGGGCCGGCGGCAACCCCAGCGGCCTGGACCAGCAATACGCGCACAAGGTGTCCCTGGTTTACAACCCGAAGAACGACACGTTCTACCTTTACTACTGCGCCTGCGGCAGCCAAGGCCGAGGCATCGGACTGATCACCAGCAAACCGCTGTAAGCCGTGCCCATGAAGATACTCACATCCTCTCTCATCCTCCTGCTTGGCTGCCTTGCGCTCGCGCACGCCGCCGAGCCGGATTCCCATTCAAAACTCCTAGCCGTTGGGTTGTCCCGCACCCGCCCCGCCTTCAATTTCTTTGCAGTGGATTCGCTCGGCCAGGGCAAGCTGGCGTCAAACCCGGTCCTGGCCGAGACGAATTCCGCTGCTCTGCCGGGCCTGGAACTGGACGGGCGGTTCACCTACCGGTTGAACGGAAAACCGATTTGGCGCATCACCTGCCGTGAAAAGTCCATCACGCTACGCTCCGATTTTGCCGCCGGAATCGAAGCCCCTCCGCTGGTGCTGGAGTTCAACCAGAAAGCCAACCACGCCACGCTCCTCGGGCTGATGCGGCCCGGCCAAAGGCAGGTAGCCCTGCCGTGTGTGCTCCACCTGCCGGATATGGGCTCGGTGCGCATCACCGCCAATCTTCGCGATGGGCAGCTCGATTACGATGCGCGCCGGTGGCAGGTGCTCACGCCATTCGTGCGGGTGGCCTTTCCGGCCGCGACCGCGCATCAGCCGCGGGTCCAGTACCAGCTCGAAGTGGCCGCGATCTGTCCCAAGCTGGCCGGTCTCGAAAAGGACACCCGTTATGACGGGTTCCGCCGGGGTTACCTGAACATCTTTCAGCTCAATCCGCGCGTGCAGATGCTGGCCAACAATGCCTCCAGCGATCCGGTGCCGTTCACGCTTTTCCTGTACTCCGAAGTGGGTTTGCACACCCCGCCCCTGGTCCGTGGCCTCACCGCCCTGGACCTGGTGCGCATGACGCTGGAACGCTACCTGGCCGGCGCCAAAGGCTATGGCCAGGTCGGTTATGCCTGTGAACCCACCGATGCGGACCTTATCCCTTGGAAGACGCCCTGGACCTCCTCCGACACGCTGCCCTCGTTGCTCATCGCCGCCGGCAACTACGTCCAGGGCGCCAATGATTGGCAGTGGGCTCGTGCCAACTACGGCAAGCTGCTCGGCTGGGCCCGCGAGATGATGGCTGCCGACCACGACGGCAACGGCCTTATCGAGTACCCCGGCACCGGCAACTACGGCGACCGACCGCTGGCTGACAAACGCCCTTCCAATTGGTGGGACACCATCAATTTCGGCCATGAGGACGCCTATGCCAATGCGCTGGCCTATCGTGCCTGCCGGATGTTTGCCGAACTCGCCCGCCAACTGCAACACCCTCAGGATGCCGAGTTCTTCCAGGCTAAAGCCGCCCGGCTCCGCGCGGCTTACGCGAAGACTTTTCTCAACCCCGCCACGGGCGTGCTCGCGGGCTGGAAAAGCGCCGACGGGCAGTTGCACGATTACTGGTTCACCTTCGTCCAGGGCGTTGCCATCGCCTGCGGCCTGCTTGACGACTCGACGGCCAACGCCGTGATGGACCGGCTCCTGGCCAAGATGAAGGCGGTGGGCTACACCAATTTCTCCCTTGGCCTGCCGGGCAATCTCGTGCCGATCAAAAAGGGCGACTACGCCAACCACGATACCCCGCCGCAGGTCCACGGCGTGCCGCGGTTGGAAAACGGCAGCGACGGGTTCCAGTATTACGAGAACGGCGGCGCCACCGGCTGCTGGACCTACTACACTCTCAAGGCGCTTTACCAACTGGGCCGCGTCGCTGATGCGCGCCGCATTCTCTACCCGATGCTCTCCAGCTATGCGGCGGGTCAATTCCAGGGCTTCGGGGCCAATGGCCTGTCACGCGACTGGCGCGACTGGCAGGGCGGCTGTCACGGCTATGAAGGTCTGCTGGTCGACAACTACCACGCCCTGCTCGCCGTGCTCGACGACCTCAAGGCCCTGCACCAGCCGGGACCATAAACGCCATCACAAACTCCCGCTTGGGCCTTGCGCTTCCGGCCAGACCGGGTATAGTGCTGGCGTATGGGCATGACTCCTTTTCCCGAATCGGCTCAGCCTAGTAAACTGCTAACCCCTGGGCTTCCGGAGCCGCGTCCTCATTCGACCTCGGTGCGCGGACTGGTGTCATGGCCCGCCCCAACTCACGTATGCAAACATTCCTCGACATACTCAACAAAAAGGTTCAGAGCTTCAAAACGAAATTCAGGCTTTCGGATGGCAAAGCGTTCGGCATGTGGCTCGCGACCGAATACCTCGAGCTGGACGATGACGAGGCCTTCGAAGCCGTATCGATTGACGGTGGCAACGACAAGGATATCGACCTGTTTTTTGTAGATGACGAGGCCGAGCGTGTCGTAATAGCACAGTTGAAATTCAACGCTAAGGGAGCCTACAAGGCATCGAAGAACGAACTTCTAGGTCTTCTGCATACCACTGACTGGCTAAGGGATTTGGAGGGGATGAAGCGTGAAGGACGAAAGGAGCTGGAGAGCGCCGCCGTCGACTACAATCGGGCTGTCACGAATGGCTATTCCGTCGAGTATGTGTACGCTTTCTGCGGTCCATCGCACCCAGACGTCTCGGACGCAGTGCGCCAGTTTAATGTCAGCGAGGCCGGCAGCATCCCATCACGCTTCTGCAAATTAATGGCGCTTGAAACGCTAAGGACCATCCACGACGAGAGCATCAACCAAACCACCCGGGTTCCTTCGTGCGAGATTTCGTTGTCCGAGCACTTCAAAGAAACAGGCGACTACGGGGAGGCTATAATTACGAGTTTGGATGGGGCACAATTGCGCAACTTGTACGAAACGCATGGTGACCGCTTATTCGACCGAAATGTCCGGCTGTTCCTCGGTGCTCGCAAAGGCGGAGTCAATGCGGGCATTCAGGAAACGCTCGATTCGCCCACCGAACGCAGGAACTTCTGGGCCTATAACAACGGTCTGACGTTTATTTGCGATGACTATACGCCTCCGAAGCGTGGTCGGATGACGCTGAGGAACTTCAGTATTGTGAATGGGTGCCAAACGACAGTTAGCCTCTCAAATGCCTCCCCCGAAGCACTGAAGGATGTTCGAGTGCTCGTGCGCTTTATCCGAGCATCGGAACGTGTCATTGACTCGGTAATCACATTCAACAACTCGCAGAATCCCATTCGACTTTGGGATCTCAGTTCGCAAGACAAACTCCAGAAGAAGCTCAAGAGGGATTTGGCGGCCCTCCCGCAGCCATTTTTTTACGCGCTGAGAAGAGGAGAAATACAGAAGCTAACGGATGAGGAGCGCGCGAAATTTAGACGTGATGGAAAGATCCAACAGATCCGCCACGATGTCAACGCGCAATTCCTTGCAGCGTTTCGCGGGTTACCGGCGGTCGGGTACAAAGACAAGGGAAAGGTTTTTTCCGTCTACCGAGACGAGGTCTTTCCACCCCAGATTCGGGCCGAAGAACTCGTGCTGGTGTGGCAGGCTGGAAGGCTCGCGAAGGAGCTAGTCAAGCGTCAATTGGAGGAGGCGATCAGCGGCGAGGATCAAGGCCGAATTGCCATTCTGAAACGGGGCGCCCCTTTTTTTGTCCTCGCGATTATGGGAGTTCTCCTACATCAGCGGAACGGGCAGACCTTTCTGAACAAACTCAAGCCTGAGGTCGCCGCGAGCAAGGCAACCGCACGCAGGCTCGAGAATTACGCGACCATCAGCCTGGAGTGGTACGTCGAGCTCTTGACCGAGCTGCTCGCGGCTGGCGATGAAGTCTCGTCTGTGGTGCGCAGCCAATCCGGATGGCAGAAGATCAAGCCGAGGATTCTCGCGAAGTGGAGGGTGTACTGCCTCGCGCGCAAGGTAATGGAGGAATCCCTGCCAAAGTTGTGACCTGAACGGCGTTTGAATTGAGCGTTGTCACTGGTCACCATTCTGCCGTCTCGTCGGCCGGGCGGACAGGCCGCCAGCGTTCCCGCAGCACGTCCCCTCGCTCACCCGAGAAATCGCGCCTGGAGGTTATTCCACCCCGGACGCAACACCTCGTTGATGTGGAGGTCGTGCTCTGGCCGGACCCTATATTGGGAAGCCGCCACCTTGGCCAAGAGGTGAGATTTCGCCTCATATTCTCAGGCTCACACTGGCCGCGGACTGGTTGATGATTCGGCGGTGCGCCATGAAAAGCTCAGTCTCAGCCAACACTTCTGGGGCAAGCTCCGGATTCCGTGGCCTAACGCGCCGCCGCTGCCTCCAGCTCACCGCGTTGGCGTCGCTGTCCGGCGCCTTCTTGCCCTGGCACGCCTGGGCCGGGCGGGCGGCCAGAGCCCGGGAATACCATCTATGCCTCAATCCTCAGGCCGTTTTGCAGGACCCCGATTTCCCGCTGCTGGTGGCCCGGGCAGGAGTATCCTGTGTGTGGCTGGCCGGCTTCTTTTACGGGCATTGGCCCTGGTCGATCCAGACCCTGACCCGCGCGAGGGAGGCACTGCGCCTGGCCAGGCTGGAAGCCAGGATCGTCAATGTCCCCCTCGGACATCCGGGTGATTCCCTCGGGGCCCGGGATGGGGACTTCCCGCTGACACCCCCAGCCAATTGGCGCTTGGGATCAAGCCGGGACGGGAGACCCTACGCGGGCACTTCGCTCCATGCGCCGGCGACGGAGGAAAACGCCAAAGCCTTGCGCCGGTTGCGCCGCGCGGGCTTCTCGCAGTTTTTCCTCGACGACGATTTCCGCCTGGCCCGTGGGCCGGGCGAGATCGGCGGTTGTTTCTGCGCAGAGCATCGCGCCCGGTTCCTGCGGCGGGCCGGTTTGCCCGACAGTCGTTGGCCCGAGTTGTTGGATGACCTGCGCTCCCGCCGCTTCACGCCGCTCCTTAGGCAGTGGGTGGAGTTCGTGTGCGACGATTTGACCGGCTCATTCCGGGCGCAGCAGAAAGCGGCGGGTGGCAAGCTGGGCATCATGGTGATGTATTTGGGCGCGGAAAAGGCGGGCATCCGCTTGGCAGATTACTGGGACGTGCCCTTCCGGGTCGGTGAACTCATGTTCGACGACCGGGCGTTCAGCCCGGTGAAAGGAAAAACCGACGAACTGTTCAGCGTGCTGTTTCACCGCCGTTTTGCCGCGCCCGAATCCGCCTGGAGCGAGACCACCGCCTACCCGGCGGACAGACTCTCGGCCGGGCATCTGGCGGCCAAGCTCGTGATGTCCACCGTGGCCGACGTGCGGCACACGATGTTCATGAGCGGTGTCACGCCCTTTCCGAAGACCCACTGGGCCACCCTGGGTGCGGAGATCCAGCGCCAGGCCGGGTTTCACAGGCGGTTGGCCGGGCACCGGCTGCACGGGCCTTTCAAGCACTATTGGGGTGAGGCCAGCCGCTACACCGGGGACGACCGTCCATTCAGCCTGTTCCTGGCCGTGGGCGTTCCCTTCGAGGTTACGGATCGCCCTGCGCGGGAGGGTTGGACCTTCCTGTCGGATGCGGATGCTACGGCCGCCACCGAAGGCAAACTGCTCTCAGGCGGCACCCGGTTGGTAAGCCGCTCGACGGCTGGGGCTGCGACCGGAGTGCTTGAGCCCTGTGAAGAAACCTTGGCCGCTCTCTTCGCCTTGAAACACCGCATCCGGCCGACCCTGGGCAAAGTGCCCTTTGTGGAGAACGACGAGCCCGCCCTGCTGGCGTGGTATCCATCGGCCCGCGCCGCATTGCTGTGGAATCTGCGCTCGGAACCCACGACCTTCCTCGTTCGTTGCGGCGCGCAAAGCCGCGAAGTCAGGTTGACTGGGCTGGAAAGCGCGCTGTTGCCGAACCTGCATCTATGAGCCCCATGAAACACAAGTCACGATTCACCTTGGCCCGGTTTCCATCCGTGGCTGCACTGCCAGGACGCCGGGCTTCTAATCTTGCGGCAGGCATGCTGCGCCCCCTGGCCGCGCTGGCCGCGGTGTTGTTGACGGTCTCCGCGTCCGCGCCCTCAAGCCCGATGGTGACCACCAAAAAGGCGGCCAGATGAGCTTGGCGGAACTGGAGGTTTACACGACCGAAAATGCGGGGAGGGGAAAATGAAAAATATCTTGGCTGACTCACCTCCGATAGTCCCCATCACCCAATTCGGAGATTTCCGGCATCATTTGCTCTCGCGGTTATTCGGCATTGCGGCGGCGTGCGCCTGCCTGGCGACGTCGGGAAATGCGCTCGGCGGAGCCGAGCCTCCCCTGGTAACGCTGCGAACACGTGCCGCCACCTTCTGCATTGATGGCATCGGAACGCTCTGCGCCCTTTCTCGTGACAGTGACAGCCGCAGCTATCTGGCATCCCATCAGCCCGCGCCGTTATTGAGCGTGCGCGTCGGCGGCCGGCTTTACCCGCCGGATCGCGCTGCTTGGGACCCGCTGGCCAAGCGGCTGACACTGTGTTTCACCGACGCCGGTCTGAGCACGGTCTTGGCTGCGGAAGCCAAAGCCACCCACATCGTTTTCGAGGTGCTGGACCTGCAGCCGACGAACCGGGTCGAACTTGTCCTTTGGGGGCCGTATCCGACGACGATTGGCGACATCATCGGCGAGGTGGTCGGCGTAGTGCGAGACGCCGAGTTCGCCATCGGCATCCAAACACTCAACGCCAAGACCCTCGGCGGCTACCCGGCAAGGGAGAATGACATCGAGGCCGATTACACGGCCAATGATCCGGGCCATTATGCGAACCTCGCGGCGGAGTTGAACAAGGACCAACTCTATCGCGGGGACACGGCGCGGCGCACGGAATTCGGCAGCGTGTTGCAGGCCTACTGCCGGGATCGCAGCCGCAACCGGGTCGTCGCCAACTGGGGCCACGAGCAATACCTGGCGCCCGCTTACGCGGACGGGGGCGTTATCGGCAGCCGGATTGCGCTCTTCGCCTGCCCGGCGGCGCAGGCGCTGGAGACCATCGGCGCCATTGAAGTCGCGGAGGGGCTGCCCCATCCGATGCTCGACGGTGTCTGGGCCAAGGTCGCGACCAACACCAATTGTTCCTATCTCATTGTGGATTTCAGCGAGCAGACGGTCGACCGCGCCATCGAGATGACGCGCCGCGCGGGCTTGAAATATCTCTACCACAGTTCGCCGTTCGAGACCTGGGGCCATTTCCGGTTGAAGCCGAGTCTCTTTGCGAACGGCTGGGACGGCTTGCGGGCCTGCGTCGAAAAAGGCCGCAAGGCCGCCGTGCGCATCGGGTTTCATACGCTCTCCAATTTCATCACACCGAACGATCCTTACGTCACACCTAGGCCGGACCCCCGCCTGGCTCGCATCGGTGCGAGCGCGTTGACGGCGAGCGTGGATGACGCGCAGAACGAGATTCCAGTCTCCGCGCCGGACTATTTCCGCAAGCAGACCGACCTGAATACCGTCGCCATCGGCGACGAATTAATCCGCTACGGCTCGGTGTCGGCAGAGCCGCCCTGGCGCTTGCTCGAGTGTCAGCGCGGCGCGTGGGGGACGCACGCCTCGGCGCACGCCGCGGGCGAGGCGGTGGCCAAGCTGATGGATCACGCCTACAAGGTCTTCCTCACCGATCCCGACCTCACGCAGGAGGTCGCGCGAAACATCGCGAAACTCTGCAACCATGCGGGCACGCTCCAGATTTCGCTCGACGGCCTGGAAGGCAACTGGTCCACCGGCATGGGGCAGTATGGGCGAACGCTCTTCACCCAGGCCTGGTATGACGCGCTCCTGCCGGAGTTGCGCGGCCAGATTAACGACGCCAGCAACCCGGGCCACTTTAACTGGCACGTCTATACCCGCATGAATTGGGGTGAGCCCTGGTATGCCGGTTTTCGAGAGAGCCAGACCCTCTACCGCTTCAAGAACCAGTTGCATTTCGAGCGCAACCTCATGCCCCACATGCTCGGCTGGTTCGCGCTGCGTTCCGACACCAGCATCGAAGACGCCGAGTGGCTGCTGGCCCGCGCGGCCGGATTTGATGCCGGCTTTGCCCTCGCTACGAGCCTGGCCAGTTCAGCCCAACTGGCCGCCGACCCGAACTCTGCCGACGCGGCGAAGCGGTTCGGCGCCACGGTGGCGATTCTCGAAGCCGTAAAGCAGTGGGAGACAGCGCGGATGTCCGGCGCCTTCCCGCCGGAGGTCAAAGCGGATTTGCGGGATAACGGCCGGGAATTTCACCTCGAACCCGTCAGTGAGGGGCGCTGGAATTTGTATGCCGCGCACCCGGAGCGCTTCACGCACGACGCCGCTCGGGGCGAGGCAACCCAATGGACCTTTCAGAACCCGCACGCGGCACAGCCATTGCAATGGGTGGTGCGCTGCGTGGGCCAACAGCCGGTGGTTGGAGTGACAATCGAAATCAACGGCAAGCCACTCCTCGGGCTCCAAGGATGCGCAGTGCCGACCGGTGGCAGTCTTAAATACACCCGCGGGTCAGAAGCCCGCATATATGATTCAGCCTGGAGAGAACTTTCCCGCGTGGCGGTGGCTGCGGCGGCATCACAAGTCGGCGCCGACGAGCAGCAGGTTGCGATTGGATGCCGTTCGCAAAGCGGCTCCAGCCTGAAAATCGAACTGCGCACGCTCGGCCCGGCCAAGGCCATTGGCGTGGGGACCGCGAAGCAACCGGACGCACGATGAATTTAATGGGCCTTTTCCAGTGCGATGGCACCAGGAGAATATTGAAGCACCAGTGCCGCCCGGTCGCGCGGAAGCACGACGGGCAGACCCTCTGACATCAATTGGACGCCGGACGGGGCATTGCCCGCAGTTCAGCCAGCCTGAAGTCTTCCGCCAACTGGATGGCTGAGCCATTAGCAGTGTCTAAAACCGGCCGCTCAGTGTCATCCTTGGCCGCAACCCGCAGGTCGGAGTCCGCAGCCGGCCCAACCAAACGCGCCAGGGCGAACGCGACGAACCCGACGACAAAAACGACTGGCACGCTCGTGGCTGCCCCGTGCTTGTCTCGTTGCGATCGGCCCGGCAGCACATCATTGTCCTCCCGTTGTCGAGTCTTTGCAGCTCATCACGGCGCGGGCGATCTTCCAGCGCCGAATGTCAGCCGCGTTGCCCGGGTGGCTTTGGATGTAATCACCAATGAGGTTGCTATACGGTTCGATGTCGTTGAGGATGGCTGCGGCCATTTTCGGCGAGGCTTTCCTCAGCAAGGCAACATAGCGGGCGTCGTCGATGCCCTGGCGCGCCGCTTCGAGCCCGATCGTCGGCAGCGGTCCGTCGGGCGCCGGCAGCGCATAATCCCACCCGGCCTTCGAGCCCGCCGCCGCCGCGGCGTACGGGGATTGGTTGCCCACTGGCCATTGGAAGGCCCATTGGGCGTATCCGTCCGCCCCACAACGCTCGGCAAAGAAGCCGAACACAAACCGCTCCTGGGCCGGTCTCGCGCCTCCGGTGCCAAGATTGTAGAGCCACAACCCGTCGTGCGAGTCACCCGCCGTCCGGAGCATTTCCGGAGTGATGTAGTTATAGACCCGCAGGTCAATCACGTCGTCGAACCGTTTCTGACCCAGGAGATGCACGCCGCCGTGCATCGAGTTGTCGGTCACGGAAGTCAGCACGCCGCTGTCCTTGGCCAGCCGATAATACCGCAGCGCGGTGCGGACCCGCTCCTTGCTGTTGCCGATCTCATCGGCACATGCCCAGCAACGTCTGTTTAAGCATGCACGCATCCTCCCAAAAACCTGGCGGGGAGCAAGCCCTGGCGCCCCTGGAAGGCCGAATCACTGGCAGGAGCAAAAGAGGATCGGGACGAGTTGCGTCAGCCGGGAACCGGGACGCTTTTCTTGCTGCCAAGTTCCACAACACGCGGCTGCGGCACGCGATTGGCAATCACCTGTCGAGACTACCCCGACTAAAGTAATCGCACCAGGATTGCGCTGCTGGCCGCCAATCGCAGGGAAGCAGCCGCCCCGCTTACCGTAATTCTCTCCGCAGGGCCGGGAGACCAGGCGCCTTCCGCAGAAACCTGTGCCCCCGCCAGCGTGACCCCGTCGCGGCTCTCTATTGAGGGTGCCGTAAGCCGACAGGCCTCTGCCCTGGAGCAGCCTTCCGGCAGGGTGATTTCGATGGTGGCCGGCCGGAAAAGGTCTTTGTTCACTACCGTTACCCAAAACGGACCCCCGGCACTCTTGGTTGCGAAAGCGCTCAAGTTGACGTCGGTCTGGCTCGCCGTGAGCTTCACCAGATTGCCCTTTCCGGCGACGGCAAAGGCCAGCATCCCGTAATATTCCGGGCGCGCGGTGAGTTGCCCGGCTGCGTCCCGGAAGATCGGCGAGTAATGGCTGACCCAAGCCGTCTGATTGACGTCGGTTTCCAGGTTCACCCCCTCGCAGCCGCACGACGCCAGCAGGAACATGTAATCCAAGCACCAAAGCGCCGAGGCGAACGTGTCGCTCACTCCGGGCTTCCCGCCGCCATAGAACGAATTCACTTCGTTGATGCGGAAACGGATGCCCTTGCCGGCAGAGGCTTGCTGGAGCTTCTGCAGCTTGGCCTTCCAGGCGGGATCGGGAGCAAGCAGCGTCTCGATGGTCGCCTCTGGTCGCTTGGCGCCAGTGCGGTAATAGTGATGGGTCAGGAGCTTCATGTCCGCGTATTCGGTGCCGGCGAAATCGAGCGCCCACTGCGTATTGCCCGCAACATCGGGGCCGGAGAACGTTGCTTCCGGCTGGGCTTTACGGACGGCGGCTTTGTAGTCGGTGTAAGCACCGTAGTAGCCCTCATAGGTCTGGAAGCGGGGCAGTGAATCCACCTCGTTGCCGATTTCAAATGAATGCAGCCGATCTCCGAGCGCGCGATGAACCGCCATGGCTTCCGCCACGGCTTCCTCCTTTGAGCCGGTTCCCAGATTGAGCCCCCACATCGCCTTCCAGCCGGTGGCCCGCAGAAAATCGCCAAACTCCTGGAGCACCGCCTGGTTGATGACCGAGGTTTCCTTTTCCGAGCGCACCAGCGGGGTGGCGCCCGGCACGAAGCGGGTGTGATCGGAGATGTTGCCTCCGATTCGAACCAGCCCATGTGGGCTCAGGGTCCGGTAAAGCTGGACGAGGCGAGTGTTCCTCGCGCTGAAGAACCCTGCTCGTGCCAGGGCGGAAGTTTCATAACCAAAGCCGATGAAATCGTCGGAGATCGGCGCCACCAGCGTGTTGGGATCGATTCGGATGCGGATAGGCTCAGGTGGAACTGCTGGTTGCGCTCTCAAGGTTGCGCACCCAAGGAGCACGGCCGTGCAAAGCAGAAGGGTTCTTTTCATTTCAGGAACAGCTTAATGGCTCACTCCGCCACTTTTCCAATCCAGAATCAACCGTCCTCCGATGGAATCCCGGGGCCGTGGAGAATTACGGGCGGGCGGCCGCTGGCGCTGGCGGGACAGAACGTGCTGCTGGCGTACCTGATTTCCGAGATGCTGCCCAGCCTCCTGGACGTGCTGCACCTGGGAGGCGGGTATGGCCATCTGGCCGCGAATCTCCCATCGGCCATCGCCCGCTCAGCCTCTTGCGGGCTGTTGATCCTGCTCGTGTCCACCGGCCTCAACCGCATCGGTTTCCGGCTCAAACTCTGATGCCCGACCACCGGCACCCCTCAAACCTCCGGCAGTCTCCACTCGCCGCGGAAGGGACGGGGTTGCAGGCTGGCATTGGCCGCGTCATCGTTGAGGAACTACTCACTTTGCGGGTCCCAGTGCAGTTTGCGGCCCTGTTTCACCGCAATCAGGGCGAGCTGACATAAAGTATCGGATCGCACCGCGGTCTCGACGTCGCAGATCGCTCGCCGGTGGTTCTTGATCGCCTCCAGAAAGTCACCGGTGTGATCGCCGCTGATCGGCAGCTTGATCGGCATGGTGCCGACCTTGTTCTTCGGGTCCTCGAGTAACTTTTCGTCATGGGCCGTGATGTCGCCACGCACCACATAGACCCAGCCCGAACTGCCGACGAAGCGAACCCCGTTCGTGAATCCGAGCGTGCCGTCGCTGACGAACACCACGGGGGCGGCGTCGGCATACTCGAAGCGGACCCGCCAGCGCTCGATGGCATCGAAGGCGCCCCCCCTGGGGAATTCGCCCGTGCCCTTCACCGCGCTCGGGTCGGTCGCATCGGTTCCGTTGCCCCATTGCGCGATGTCCAGGTGGTGAATGCCCCAGCACGAAATCATGCCCAGCGAGAACTGGGTCATGTTCTCGTGGTTGTCGCGCTGGAGTTTCGCCTCATGGAAGGGTGTGAACGGCGCCGGACCCACCCAGCGGTTCCAATCCAGGTAATCGGGCACCGGCTGTTCGGGAAAGGCAGGACCGTGCCGGCCACCAGGCACCGAGACCTGCGCCCGTTCAACGCCAGTTCGCAGGCCAGGCGAAACCGCCAATCGGAGCGCTGCTGGGTGCCGAACTGGAAGACGACGCCCTGCTTGCGCACCGCCGCCCGCACCCGCCGCGCCTCCTCGAAAGACATGCCCATCGGCTTCTCGTGGTAAATGTGCTTGCCGTGCAGAATCGCGTCGAGGGCCGGCACGCTGTGCCAGTGCACCGGCAAGGCCATGAGCACCGCATCGATGGAGCGGTCAGCGTTCAATTCCCTGAAATCGCTGAACACCTTCACGTCCGGGCTGCCGTAGGCGGCGGCGACGTGAGCGCGCGCGCGCTCGATATTGCGCCGGTTCACGTCGCAAATCGCCGTCACCCGCGCATCTGCTTTGCCCAGGAAATTCCGCATGTCCGGCTGTCCTTGCGCCCCCACACCCAGGACACCGATAGTGATCTTGCCGGACGGCGGCGTTTGGCCATCAGCCCCCAGCACATGGGCCGGTATGCACAAGGGAGCCGCGCCGGCGGCCAGAAGTTCAATCTCAACGACGGAACCGACCTCACACGGCTTTCGGTGACCACCGTCAGCGAGGACTGGGACGCCTCGAAGGCCTGCGCCAACCGCAGCGGACTCAGGGACGACTGGGGTTGGCCCGGCGCGAAGACCTTCGACGTGGCCTGCGGCAACGGCAATACCCTGAGGTGCAATGCCCGTCTCGTGGCCAAGGACGGCCTGCACAGCATGCCTCTCGACACCGCCCTGGTGAAGGCGCTCGTTGCAGGGGCCGCCTACGGTCTCTTCATCATGGACGGATCAACCCACCACTCGATGAACTGCAGAATCCAGGATCCCTACCTGGAAGTGACCCTGGATGGAGACGAGGAGGCCAACCCCGTCGCGCCGACGGAACTCCAGGTGGCACCTGCGCCCAAGTGGGCCACAACTGAAATGGGCGCTTTGCAGCTCAGCATGAAAGCGCCAGCAGGGGCCTTCGCCTACAACATCAAGGTGAACGACAAACCCATTCAGCGTTGCCAGATTGCCCTTTGCGACACCCGGTGCCGGGCAAACCTTCAACCTGGTTGATCTTCCCCCTGACGCCGGCGCCGCGGTCGAGGTTGAGGCCGTGAACGGGGCAGGAAACATATCGGCCGCGGCCAAAGCTATGGGCAGAACCAGTTCGCGGTTGATTATGCCGCAGGTTCCGGCCGCCGCGTTTCAGCCGAAGACCGGCGAACCGAAGGCGCTTGGCAGCGCAAAGGTCTATGCCTTCCCGGAAATCACGAAGATCGATCCGACCACCGGCAAAGTCCTGCATGAGACGATGGAAGACGTGAGCAGAAAGAATCCGGTCTGGGATGGAGCCGCCGGGGTGGTAAGGCTTGCGGCGGCGCGCGCCGAGATCGCCAGTTTCCAGATCGGCATCGACGGCCAAGCGCAGGATGTCGAGACTGAAGCGTCAGATCTTTCCGGCTCTGGAACGATTCCCAACACCGGCGTCAAACTGTGGCGCAACTGGTACGTGAACAGGCAATCGGAATACGCCCTGCCTTGGGCCGGCACGGTGAGCTGTCCCATGCCCGACAACCACATCAACGGTCAGGTGCACCAGGCCGTGACCGTTGATTACCACATCCCTAAAGACGCGAAGCCGGGCGAGTACGCCGGCAAGGTCACGCTAACCGCGGGCGGCAACAGCGCGGCGCTGGGTCTCAGGGTGCGAGTGTACACCGCCGTCATTCCCGACGAGATATTCTTCAATCCCGAACTGAACTGCTACAGCGGGCCCGGCGAGGCAGGGACCCCGCAGTTCTTCAACAGCTACAAGATAGCCCACTACCACAGGTGCACGATCAACCGGGTTCCATATACGCAGGGCGGCAAGGTCCACGCCGACTGGGCAGCGGACGTGGGGGATTCCGGCACGGTGACGGCTTTGGGGCATTTTTGATGGATCTTCTCACGAGATGCGCCGGATCCAGGTATCAAAGCTCGCCGCCAGCGGTTTGCCGAGTAGTTCCACGTCGTCGAAGCAGCCACTTCCTCCAACAGGAGATCGAGCGGTGCTGCGGCCCCTGGCGCCAGCAGACCGCCTGCCGTCACGGCCAACAGCCGGGCTATGTGGTCTTTGCCGGGCGCAAGGTGCCGATCCCTCGCCCGCGTGTGCGCGCCAAGGGCGCCGGCGAACTGCCCCTGGACAGCTACCGGCTCTTCCAGCAGGACGGCCGGAGGCAGCGGGCCGTGGCCCGGAAACTGATCCGCCAGGTCTCGACCCGGGAGTACGCCGGAGCCATTGACGAGTGTCTGGACGGCTACGGCATCACCAAGTCCAGCATCAGCCGGCACTGCAAAGTGGCCACCGCTGCCGAACTGGCCCAACTCTGCCAGTGCCCTACCTCTCCTTTGAACAAATCTTCCGGCGCAAAATGCGCGCACCCGGTCTGCTGCAGCTCAAGAATGCCGAGGTCGCTGCCAGCCGTCATGGGGCTTTGGTGGTGACGCAGGACCGATGGCGCACCCGGTCGCTCGCAGAACAAAAGGGACTCGGGCCCGATAAACTGCACCTGGTGCCCCTCGGCTCCCGAGGTGCCGATGTGCTGCCGCTGACCCATTCCCTGGAGGACCCGAAGGCCCACGAAATCAGCCACTACGCAATAATGTCGAGGTGCCAGGGAGTGTTTCTGCCCGCGATCCACTGGGTTGGGGACCTCTTTCACCCCGAACGTCTGCCTCCTCAAGACGGCTTTGAAACTCGAAGCATAACGTGGCAGGCGGTATTTCAAAGCATAACCTGGCAAAACCTGCCAGGATATGCTGGAAGTCACACAGCCCTTCAACCTCCGCCCCGGAATGGTGGGCGCTGAGGGATTCGAACCCCCGACCTACTCGGTGTAAACGAGACGCGCTAACCACTGCGCCAAGCGCCCAACCATTTTACTTACAAGCACTTACAGCAGTGCTTCAATTTTGATTTTCCTGTTGACACCCCCATCTGTCACCCCCTAGAATTCAGGCATGAATTCGGAGGGCATAAAGCGCCTCAGCACAAGGCAGCTCCTGGTAAAGATCCCGAATTATTCGTGTCTTTGCAGGCATAAAATCAACGGGACGTACTATGGAAAAAAAAAGCATGCCGGCAAGCGCAAAGAACATTCGCTGGACACGACCGACCGGAAACTGGCCGAGCGCAAGCTGAAGGACTGGATGAATAGCCTGGAAAGAATCGATGTCGCGGCCCAGAAAACAACGCTGGCAGAGCTGCTGGAGCAATTCAAAAACATCCGGCAAGGCATGTCCAAGTCCACGAGGGAGACTGAACTGGGGATGATCAACAAGCTGGAGTCTTCCTGGAAACACGGCTTGGACATCCGGGTCTCGGACATAAAGCTCTCGATGCTGGAGGAATGGCTGGCACAGCGGGAGACCAAACTATAGAATTCTTCTTACAACGGGCAGGGCACTCTCGAACATCCAGATAATAAGCTTATGCGAAAACCCATAAAGCCCAAGAAGACCCTTCGCCC
This sequence comes from Verrucomicrobiota bacterium, assembly GCA_049518415.1. Taxonomy (GTDB): domain Bacteria; phylum Verrucomicrobiota; class Verrucomicrobiia; order Limisphaerales; family UBA8199; genus CAVQND01. The sequence goes on along the minus strand of JBEKRX010000003.1, from coordinate 142,211 downwards.
TGGGCTCCTGCGCCTTGCTTTGGCATGCCTTTGGATGGCCTGTGGCGCCGCCGGCCAGGCCCAGACGTTAGGCGACGCGCTGAACGCCCCCGACCTGGGCTGGACCACAGGCGGCTCCTCTCCTTGGGTGGCCGAAACCGATGCCACCCACGACGGCCAAGCCGCCGCCACGAGCGGGGTGATTATCCTGGGGCAGAGCAATTGGATCGAGACCGCGGTGCCCGGGCCGGCTGTGGTCAGCTTCTGGTGGCGAACAGTTTGTTTGATGATCTCCAGCGGTCTGAGCTTCGCTATCGGGGGAGTCCAGGAGACCAACATCACCGGCAACGTGTACTGGGAGCGGTGCGAGTTTTATGTTCCGCCGGGCGCTCAGGCGCTGCGGTGGACCATGACAGCGAACCTGGGCATCCAGAATCAGGGTTGGCTGGACGAGGTTTCTATTTCAGCCCCTGTGCCGCCGGTCATCCTGACCCAGCCTACCAACCAGACCATTCTATCGGGCGCCACGGCCTCGTTCGCCGCGACGGCTTCCGGGACCGGGCCGCTGTCCTTCCAGTGGCAGCAAAACGGCTCGGACGTGGCCGGGGCGACCGCGGCGGCGTGGTCCATCCCGGGTGCGGAACCAGCCGACTCGGGCGATTACACCGTGGTCGTCTCAAGCCCGTGCGGGGCCATAACCAGCCAGGTGGCGACGCTCGTCGTGATCCCGGTCGTGCCTACGTTCACGCTGCAGCCCGCCTCGCAGGCCGTGGACCTCGGATCGAACGCAACGTTCACCGCGGCTGCCACAGGCTCCACGCCCATGACCTGGCAGTGGCTGGCCAACGGCCAGGCCCTGGAGGGAGCCACCAACGCATCGCTGACACTCACCAACGTTGGACCGTCTGACGCGGGCAATTATATGACCATCGCGGCAAACCTGGCAGGCATGACCACCAGCCAGGTCGCTACCCTGACGGTATATGCCTCCCCAGTGCTGACGCAGCAGCCTGTTTCCCTCGGGGTTCCGACCGGCACCCCAGCCACGTTCGCCGCGGGCGCGCGAGGGGCGGTCCCACTGTCCTGGCAGTGGTACTTCAATGGCGAGGCCGTGCCCGGCGCGACCAACGCGACGCTGACGCTTCCGAGCACTTCCCCCTCCGACTATGGCAACTACTGGGCGTTGGTGACAAATGGCTACGGCAGCGCCACCAGCACCGTGGCAGTCCTGGGCTTTTCGCCCGTCATCGCGTGGGGAGATAACTCCTGGGACCAGAGCCTGGTGCCGCCGGGCGCGACCAACGTGGTCGCCTTGACGGGTGGGGACAGCCATTGTCTGGCCTTGCTGGCGAATGGAAGAGTCGTGGCCTGGGGCGGGAACTACACCGGCCAGACTGACGTACCCGCCGACCTGACCAACGCGGTTGGCATTGCGGCGGGCAGTTGGCACAGCCTGGCCTTGCGAGGGGATGGGACGGTCGTACTGTGGGGGTATATCTCGTATCCCGGCGTTTACAGCGTGCCGCCTGAAGCCACGAACGTGGTTGCGTTGGCCCTCGGGCCGGGCGCCCAGCACGCGCTGGGCCTGCGGGCCGACGGGACGGTGCTTGAATGGGGTAACACCAACTATGGACTGCTGAATGTCCCGATAGCTGCCACCAACATCGTGGCCGTCGCGGCGGGGGCTTACCACAGCCTGGCGCTGCGCGCCGACGGAAAGGTCGTCGCCTGGGGGGACACCAGCGGGGGGCAGACTCGGGTCCCGGCCAGTGCGAGCAACGTCGTCGCCGTCTCCAGCGGATGGTTCCACAATCTGGCCCTGCGGGCCGACGGAAAGCTGGTCCAATGGGGAGCCTCCAACTACGGGAGCGTCGGATCCGTCCCGGGCGACGCCACCAACATCGTCGCCTTCGCTTGCGGCGGCAACCACAGCCTGGCGTTGCGGGCCGATGGCAAGCTGCTCGCCTGGGGCGTCAACACGAAGGGCCAAACCTCGATTCCTCCCTGGGCCACCAATTTGGTGGCAGTCGCCGGGACTGGTTTTAACAGCCTGGCTCTGACAGGCGATGGAGTTCCACGGATGAGCTGCCTTGTGGCCGCACGGTCGGTCCTCATCGGCGGCACCGCGTATTTTCGGGCTGCGGCGGTGGGCGCCTTGCCGCTGGCCTACCAGTGGCAACTGAATGGAACGAACCTCCCCGGCGCCACCGGGGCGGTGCTGGTCTTCTCCAACGCCCAACCGGCCAGCGCCGGGATGTACTCCGTGGTAGTCAGCAACGGGTTGGGCACCGTGACCAGTCCCGGCGGACTGCTAGCCGTCTTGCCCAACGAGTCACTCATCCTCTCGCAATCTCTGAGCCTGACCAACAGCCGCTTCGGCTTCCTGGCCACCGGCCCGGCCGGGCTAAAATGGAGCCTCCAAACATCGACTAACCTCTATGACTGGGTGGATGTCGGGGTTCTGACTAACGCGACCGGCACTATGCTGTGCAGCGGGCCAGCCACGAATTCAAGTCGAGGGTTTTATCGCCTGCGACTCACACCGTGACGTTCTAAGCGGGCGGGATCGGCCATCTCGATATCTAACCATTGGAGTGATACGACCTCAAAAGACCGAGGGGATCATCCGCCAGGTCCTGGCCGCCTATTGCCGGTATTCCGGGTAACGGGCTGTGACCCTGACTTCCTCGCTAAAAACTCGCAGCCACGCCCAGCCCACCACCAACCCGCCCAGCAACCCGTTGGCCCAAGACCAGTGCGCCGCCACGCCGTTTCTGCAGGAAAAGATGGGCTTGACTGTTGCCCTTGGCCGCGTGAGTTCCCACAAGTATTATACGCCGTGGGGGCATGGATTGCCCCTTTGTCACTCGCCGCTCGTCGCTCGCGGAATTTGTGCCGTGCCGGGGCTCGACAGGAGTCTCGCCCCACCAGGGAGTGTTCGGAAATCCATTTTCTAATGTGGCGTTTTTCCGGGCATTTCGCCTGGTTTTCAAAAAATCCACTTTTTCTGACCTGAGCTCACTCCAGAACACCCCCCCCACCAGGGCCGCTTCCACGCTTCGACCTTGTAACGTGGCAACCTTGTAATCTATCCGGGAAACTGTTCCTTATCTTGGTAGGGCCCCAATCTGGCGATCGCCGCCATGATTTCCTCGGCAATCCGCTGGTAGATTGCCTTGAGCCGCTGCTTGGAGCAGGTTTTGGCCTCGGCGCGGAGGGGCGCGAAGCAGAGCGGGTGGCCGTATTTCACGGCCAACCGGTACGGGCGGGGGAAACGCCGGTGGCGGCCCCAGGCCTGGAACGTGCCAAAGACACGCACCGGGACCACGGGCGCGGTTGACCTGATGACCGTGAGGCCGATGCCGGAGCGGGCCGGCTGCAGGTTGCCGTCCGGCGTGCGCGTGCCTTCCGGGAAGAGAATGATGGCGCCGCCCGCCAGCAGGCGAGCCAGGATGGCCTTCAATCCCGCCGCCCCGCCGCCCTCGCGGTCCACGGGCACGGCCTGCCACCGGCGGAGCACCCAGCCCACCACCGGAAACCGGAAGAGGTTCTCGCGGGCGAGGTAATTGATGCTGCGGGGCAGCCCGGAGCCGACCAGCGGCGGGTCGAGAAAACTGGCGTGATTCGAGGCGAGGATAACGGGTCCCTGGCGCGGCACCCGCTCGGGATTATAAACCCGCCAGCGGAAATAGAGCTTGAACAGCACCCGGCAACAACACCAACTCGAATAATAAATGGGGTTCATGAATCCAGCCAACTTCGGACTTCGCCTTTCCCCGCCCCCTTATCCGGCTTTGGACTCGCACTCGGGATTGCTCGGGGCCGGGCGTGGCGCTGCGGCCGGCCGGCTTGTGGCTTGCGCCTTTGCCGCCAGCCGCCGTTTGATGTCGGCGATAATCAGGCCGCTGGTCTGTGCGGAGGTCATTTGCGAGTTGTTGATGACCAGGGCGCCCAGGGGGATCATGAGCGGCGCCAGGGCGCGCTGGCTGTCGCGCTGGTCCCGCGCGGCCAGGTTTTCCCGGATGCCCTCGGCAGCGCGGCGGCGCGCCCGCTCCTCCAGCGTCGCGTCCAGGTAATACTTGAAATCGGTTTCCGGGAAGATATTCGTTCCGATGTCGCGCCCTTCCATCACCAGGCTGCCGAACTGGACGCACTCGCGCTGCCTTTGCTTCATCCACTGGCGCACCTTGGGCACCGCCGCCACGTGCGGGACCGCGGCGCTGACCTCGGGCGTGCGGATTTCCCGGGCCGGATAATAGCCCTCGACCGTCAAATGCGCCTGGTTATCGATGCACCTGAGGGTGGTCTTCCAGCGGCGGCAGGCGGCGGCGACGGCTTTGGCGTCGTGGACATCGATTTGACGCTTCAGGCAATACCAGGCCAGGGTGCGGTACATGGCACCCGTGTCCACATGCACGCAGTTCAGGGCCTGGGCCACCAGCCTCGAGTTCGTGCTCTTGCCGCTGGCGCTCGTGCCGTCGATGGCGATGACCAGGGGTGGGTTCATGTTAAGTGGAACCGGCTAAATCACTCCATCAATCCTCCGGTGGTCAAAGGTCATTCGGCTAACAGCTCATCCCCGGTCAACCGGCGTCCGGTGTTTCCGTCCAGGACGGTGACGCCCAGGCCGTGAGGGGGCGAGGCGGCCAGTTTCTGGAAGAAATTCGGGAACGTCTTCTTCACGCAGGAGGGCTGCTTGATTTTTATCCCCGGAACCCTCAGTCCCAGAATGGCAAAGCACATGGCCAGGCGGTGGTCGTTGTAGGTTTCAATCTCGGCGCCGTGCAGCTTTTTCGCCGACGGCAGGATGGTCAGGGTGTCGCCGTGTTCGAGGACTTCGGCCCCGCAGCGGGTTAGTTCGGTTCGGAGCGCGGCCACGCGCTCGGTCTCCTGGAGGCGCAGGCGCCCCAAATCGGTCAGGCGAATCAGGTGCCCCGCCAGGGGCGCCAGCACGGCGGCGGTCAGGATGCTGTCGCCCAGGTCATGGTCCCGCGAGACTTCGTCGGGCAGAGTCAGCCTGACCCGGTGGCGCGGCAGGAGCGTGTCGCCGCCGCCAGGCTCGACTTGGGGTCCCTCGCCGGAGATGAATTTGCGGAAATCGGCATCAATCTGCCATCCGCTGGTCGGCCAGCGACAGACGGAGATGGTCGTGAGCTCGGAGAGGTCCAGTTCCCGGGGCTTAGCCGTCGGCAGTTCCGGGGCGCCGGCGCCGAGGGCGTTCTGGATGGCGGCGGCAAATTCGCTGTTCCGCAGGATCCATTCCGCGCCCAGAAAGTAACTCCCGCTCGAGGCATCCGGCTCGATGGGAAAGACCCCGCCGCGGGCTGGGAAGGCCTTGGCCAGGGCGCGCGTCATTTCCACATAGGGCTGCTCGTCTTGGTTAGCGCCGACGATTTCGATCTCCCAGCAGTCGCGGCCGGACAACAACAGGGCCGAGGCAAATTGCGAACTCTCCTCCAGGCTCACCCGGCATTTGCCCGGCCGCGGTCCCTGGCCGTAAATGGTCGCGGGCAACTTGTCATTGGGCGAGTCCACGCGGTAGCCCAAGTCGCGCAAGGCCCGGAACAGGGCCGCCTGCGGCCGCTCGTGCATCCGGGGCACACCGGAGAGCCGATAAACGCCGCGGCCGCGGCAAACCAAGGCCGCGAGGAACCGCGCGGCCGTGCCGGCATTGCCCACGAACAACTCCAGCGGTTGCCCCTCCGCGCCGCCAGCCAGGACCTGGCCCCCCCGACCCTGGACGGTGATCGTGCGATTGCAGGCCTCTTCCGCCTCCGGGGCTGCCTGGACCGTGAAACCGAGCTTTTGCAGGCACTGGACCATCACCTGCGTATCCTCGCTCCAGAGAGCGCCTGGGAGCGTCGTGGCTCCTTCGGCCAACGCCGCCAGGATCAAGGCCCGGTTGGTTATGCTCTTGGACCCCGGCACCGTGATCTGGGCCTGCACCGGTTTGTTCAGGGGCACGATTTCGATCAGCGGGGGCAGGGGCATAATATAGGGAGGCTGCGCCTCAGACCACCTGTGGAATCGAGTCCCGATTCGGAATCGGGATTCATTGAGAATTGAGTATTGAGGATTGCTTATTGGTCATTGAGTCCACAGCGGCCACGCAAGTTCTGGGCTTGGCCTTCGCTGTCGAAACCGATTTCCCGAGTCCCGATTCCGAATCGGGATTCCACCAGGGCCTCAATGCGTCGGGCGGGCAGCAATTGCGCCCGGATGATGAACCTGAGCCAACCTCGAGTCTCCACCAACTGTTTCAAAACCATATTCACCTTGTGCGCGAAGTCAGTGCGGCTTTCCTCGACCCGGGCCTCGTCATCATTGGGCGGAGGGCCGGCGCGCCGGCCCTGCGCACCAACTCCCGACAAGTCGGGACATGCTGGCCCAGGCGCGTGCCGGGTAGGGCGTCCACGACCTTGCCAATTCGCGCAGCGAAACACCACAGCCGCTCCGAAAGTTCATTCGGCGTCATCCGCAGGCATTCTTCAATAACCAACGATCGTTTTTCAATGCTCAATTTTCAATTCACCTGAAAGTCCCGATTCCGAATCGGGATTGCGACCGTAGCGGAACTTGACTTGATTACAACGAGCTTTGCCGGTCAAGAACCCTGGCAAGTTAACGCTCCGCCGCGCTGTGAATCACCCCGGCGACGACGCCCTGGCGCTGGCCGACCAGCCGTCCCGGCGCTGCTTGGCGGTTTCAAAAAACCTGGCGATGGCCTGGGCGTCACCTGCCTTGAGCGCGCGGTTAAAGGCTCGCAGGTCGCGCATGAAGGTCTCGAGGGCGCGCGAGAGGTTTTTGCGGTTGGCCAGGGCGATGTCGCGCCACATTTCGGGCGAACTCGAGGCGAGGCGAGTCGTATCGCGGAACCCATGGGCGCAAAGCGCCCCTTGCTGGGCGGGATATTCCGGGTTCAAGACCAGGCTGGCCAGTTGCGCGGCCAGGACGTGCGGCAAGTGACTCGACCGGCTGACCAGCTCATCGTGGGCCTCGGGTGTCAACTCGAGCACGCGGGCGCCCAGAGACTCCCAAAGCCCCCTCACCTGGCGCAGGGCTGGCGGATGCGAGTTGGCCGTGGGCGTAAGGACGCAGAGGGCGTTGACAAAGAGGTCCGCCCGCGCCGCCGCCACGCCGGTCTTTTCCGCCCCGGCCATCGGGTGGCTCCCGATGAAATGGCCGCCCGCTTGCGCCACCAGGGCCTCCAAATCCTCCACCACGCCGCCTTTCACGCTGCCGACGTCCGTCACGATGGCGCCGGGCGCCAGCGCCGGCAGCATTTGCTCGACCAGCGGCCGCATCTGCGCCAGCGGCGTGCACAGGACCACCACCGCCGCCCCCTCGACGGCGCCCCGCAAATCGCCAGTGGCCCGATCGACCGCGCCAAGGCCCTCGCACTCCGCCACGCGGGCCTGACGCCGAACATAGCCCACGACCGCCTCCGCCAACCGGCGCTCTCTCAGGGCCAGCCCGAGCGAGCCGCCCAGCAAGCCGACGCCAACCAAGGTGATCTGCTTCCAATGCACGGCGTGAGTTTCGGGTTTCACGTCCTGGGTTTCAAGCGGCAAGTTGGGACCAGAATCCGGGGGGGCGCATTTCACTTTTTGGGGTGGTCCCTCCCAACCCCAATCCTAATCTTAATCCTAATCCTAATCTCCCTCGTCCAACCGCCAATCAGAGTTGGCTTTGATTAACCCCACGCGCAGCGTGCCGGGTGCTCCCATGCCCTCACGCTCTATCCCGATTCCGAATCGGGACTCCACGCTCTGGACGCCAGGCGAAGGCACTTTGTTGGAATTACGCCCAAGGCACCGAAGTTGTTTTTGCACGGGCGCTTATCTCACGGGGCGAGTGGCCGCTTTTCAATGGCCCCGCAACTGCTCGTCCAGCACCTGGTAGGCCTTTTCCCGGGCGGCGGGCGGAAAATCGTGGCCGCAGTCCGGGTGTTCGACGGCCAGGTTTTGCGGCGCGCCATACAGGCCGTACACCGCCCTGGCCGCCTGCACGACTTCATCCACGCTGCGCCATCTGAAATTCGTGTCGCCCAGGGGCGCGTTGATCCAGACCCGGCGTGGGGCCAGCGCGCCGATGAGTTCAGGAAAATCGAACGGGACCTCCGCCAACCGGTCGCGGTAGGCGAGCAGCCGCGGCATGTAGCGCGGGCTGGTCCAGCCGCCAATGTCGCCGTGCATGTAATCGGTGAAGGCATCGAAGCCGCAACTGGAAACCACCACCTTGAGCCGCGGCTCAAAGACCGCCGTATAAATCGCGTTGTGTCCGCCCAGCGAATGGCCGATGGCGCCGAACCTGCCTGGCTGCACGAAGGGCAGCGTTTCCAGCAGGTCCAGCCCCCGGATATTGTCCCAAATGGCCTTCATGGAGCCGCTCTGGTAACCGAGGGCGCGGAGGTCGGGCTCATAATTGGCCAGCAGCGGATAGGCCGGCGCGAGCACGACGAAGCCGCGCTCGGCCAGGTCCCGCGCATAGGCCCGGTAGTTCGCCCGCAAGGGCTCGACCACCACACGGTGCCCGTACTCCTGGTCGGTCGGGTGCAAGGCCAGCACCGCCGGATATTTCTTGCTCGCACTCAGCGCCCCCTTGGGAATCAGCAGGTAGGCCGGCACCCGCGAACCCGGCTCTGCGGCATAGGTCAGCAGGCGGCGCACATACCCGCCGCCCTCCGTCTCCGCCTCGACTTTCACCGCCAGGGCGCAACGTTTTTCCTTGCCCGGCAGCGGCCCCATGACCGCCTGGATGCCTTGCAGAATCTCCTTGCGCCGCCGCTGCCAATCGGCGGTGGTCTTCACCGGGAGGACTTCACCCTTGGGGCTGTGATAGAGCAACAAGTTAGTGCGCGAAAGCCGCTCCAAAGGGACCACCGGGCCACCGGACCAGCGGACCGCCGGACCGAGAGACCAAGGGACCAAAGGACCAAGGGACCAAAGGACCAAGGGACCAGCCGAATCCGCCGCGGCGTGGGCGGGCCAGGCGAGCAGAGAGAACGAAACCAGGAGTGCCAGCGCGGGGCGCCAGGCGCCTGGCGGCGCCGCCTTGAGCTGGCAATGGGCGCGTCCCGACACCGCCACCAATTCCGCCTCACCCGCGCGCAGCGCGGCATTCTTCCGCCCCGGAGGGGCGGCAAGATAGTAGCCCAGGGCAAGGCCCGTCCCGCTCCGAGCGGGACCCCGGCGCGCCGGGACCCTGGGTAAAGTGGAAAAACCGATCACGCAGCCCTCCAGCCTCCAGCCTCCAGCCTCCAGCCTCCAGGGTTTCCGCCCGCGCTCGGGGGCAGTGTCAGGACGCGCCCGTTGGAATTCAGCCTCGTTGATTTCAGGGAAGCTCGCCGGCGCGCGACGAAACTCGCGAGCGACGGCATCCACGAGGCTGGACAGGGCCGGACTGCGCGCCGGGTTGCGGAGGCTAATCTGCTGTTGCATTTCAGCGCGGCGGGGCCTGCGGTTCGGAAACGAAGCTGCGGCAGTAGTCGACGCGTTGCTGGAGCCTGGCCGCCTGAGGGCCCCGGCCGGCCTGGACGGCCAGCTTGTAGGCGGCTTGCGAGGTCTTCAAGGCCTCGTCGTAGAGGCCCAGTTTGACATAATTGCGGCTGAGCAGGTCGTAGAAGTCGGGCAATTGCGCCAGGCGCTGCTCGGAGCGCACGGCTTGGTCGAAGAAGGGGCGGGCCGTTTGGGTCTCGCCCAGCCAGGCCCTGGCCATGGCCATGAGATAATTGGCGCGGGCATGGTCGGGCGCCAGGCGCAAGACCGTATCCAAGGCGGGGAGGCATTGGCCGTAATGCGCCAGTTGGTAGTGGGTCTGGGCCAGGAGGAAGTTCATCTCCACCGCGTTATATTGCCGGTCGAAACCGTTGGGCAGCAAGCGCACCGCTTCGCCCAGGTGCGGCAGGGCGTTGGCGGGGTCGCCATGCTCGGCGAGGGCGAAGCCCAGGTCGTAGCGGGCGAAGGGATTGTTCGGCTCGAGCTGCACGGCGGCCCGGGTGTGGGCCAGGGCCTCATTCAGTTGATGCTTGGCCCGGTAAAGCAGGAAGCCGAGCCGCTGGTGCGCCATGGCGTTGTCGGGATTCAGGGCCAAGGCCATTCTGTACTTTTCGAGGGCGTGCTCGGCATCGCCGGCGCGGAAGAACTCGTTGCCGGCCCGGGTATAAGAATAATCGTCCAGGAATTGCTCGCGCACCTTGACGATGGCATTGGCGGGCAGGTTCACGAACTCCGGGATGTTGGCCGCCCGGCCGGGCGCCACCAGGTGCGCCAGCCACACGGGCGGGCTAGCCTCGCCTTGGGGGCTGAGGTGGGTCAGATAGAGCTGGGTGTAGTCCGAATGGGCCTTGGAGGAAAAGACCAGCCACCGGCCATCGGGCGACCAGGTGTGCCACGAATTCATCCGGCCCAGATTGCAGCCCAGCCGCCGGGCCTCACCTCCCTCGGCCGGGAGGATGAACAGCTCGCTGTCTGGCTGCAACAACATATAGTTAGAGGCCTGGCAGAAAATGATCCAATGGCCGTCCGGCGAGTATTTGGGGAAGTAATTGCTGCGCCCGTTGGCCGAGGCGCCCCGCAAGGGCGCAGCCTTGCCACCCTTCCCGCCGTTAAAAGGGACGCGGTAGAGGTCGTACTTGAACTCTTTGCCGCGCTTGAGGAACTCCTCGCATTCCTCCGGGGTGAGCAAGATGCTGCCGGTGTTGCGGAGCTTTTCCAGTTCGGCGGCCCGGTTGCGGGCAAACACCACCCATTGGCCGTCCGGGCTCCAGGTGGGATTGCTCTGCACGAAGGCGGGGTCGTCGGCCCCCGGCAGCGGGAAGAACTGCCTGGTCTGCCGATCCCAGACCACGATGATGCCTTTGAGCGGGAAAAAGAGCTGCGAGAAGGCCAGGTCGGGCTTGGGGACGAACACGGAGCGGTCCTTGACGGTGCTCAGCACGTAACGGCCATCGGGCGAAATCTGCGAGAGCAAACCGAACGTCTGCTGGCCGTCTTCCCGCCGGTAGTCGTCCCAGGTGATGATGTCGCTGGTGGCCAGCCGCATCTGGGGCGCGACCCGGGTGATGATGTACGAGGCCTTGCTGTTGGCATAATCGACGTCCATCGCCAGGTATTGGCCCCGGCGGTCGAAGGAGTGGCAGTTGCCGCAGACCGGGAGCTTCTCCAGGACAATCGGCGGCAGGTCGCCCCGGTCCAGGGCCCCAAACCGCCAGCGAATCCGCGACGGGTCTTTGACCGCCTCGGCAAAGGGCAGATTCACCTCCCGGTAAAACAACGGGTAATCCACCGTGTCCCGGGACAAGGTGAAATCAACGGACCCCCGGGCCCTGAGCGGGCCGCGGCGGCCCTTTTCAAAGCCGCCCACAATGACCCTGATCGGCCCCCCCTGGGCCGCCTGCTTGACTTGCCGCCACACCCGGTTGCTCGGGCGCCACAGGGGCTGGATGCCAGCAAACCACCAGGCCCTGCCGCCCGCCTGGAGACCGGCCACCCACTGCTCCGCGCCGGCGACGTTGGTCTTCCAGCACACCACTGGGGCCGGCATGTTGAGCGGCATGACCGCGCCCGCGATAGGGTGTTGAATTTCCAGGGTGGGAAAGTTGCCGGCGCCTTCCAGGGCGCGCCCCAGGTCGGGGTGGGCGGGCACCAGGCAAAGCGCGGCCACCCCGCCCGCCAACAGCAAAGCGGCCAACATCCACAACCGCTTTTGCTTTGGCCTCATGCGGAGGAGATGGGGAAATTGTCCGCGCGAAGCGGCGCGTTGTCAACGTGAAAAGGTCACACGCCCCGCAAACGCACCAACGACGTCTTCGGACCTTTCAAGTGCGCTCTGGACGCGTTGGCGGAGGACGAAACGCGCGACCCATGCAAACTGCTGTTCGACCCGTCCTGATCCCCCCCAAATCCGCCGTGACCGAGGAATTACACAACGAATATTTTGTGCTTGCCTTTCGCCTCCATCGCCCCATGCTTCTTAGTGGTAAGTCAAAAACACCTGCATAGTTGCCAAAAAACATCTGCGCAGCTCTACCCAAAACACAAAAGGTGAACCGTGAAATATCAAATTCTGGTCCCAATCCTTTTTGCCGCGGGATTGTCCGTGCTGGCACAAGAGGATGTGCGGGTCGTAAACGGCGTGAAGGTCGATCTAACCCCGCTTCACAGGTGGTTCGTTGAGCGGCGGGGCGAGCGCCCCATGCAGCACTGGAAACGGCTCCGGATCTCCGATGTCCTGAAGCGGGTTGCCAATTGGGACGCCTGTGTGGTGACCCTGGAAGACGGTTCGACCCTGAATATTCTGCTGGACCATTTTCCGCCAGACATTAAGACGCCCATCGTTACGTTTAAGGAGACGGAATCCCTGATGACATCGCTGAGACTCCAGATTGAAGCCGATGAAGGAAACCTAGCCTCCATCGCACGGTCATCGGCTGTTTTGCATCGCCGAATGGCTGACGGTTTGAGAATGGAAATCCGAGACAAACGTTCCCAATTGGCAGAGCTCAGGCACCGGCTTGGGACGGAGCGCCATCCCGGCCCGGTCCGTCTTGAGTTCCGGCGGGCGCGTAGGACCGTATTCTTTGCGACGAATACGGGCCGACAATACGTCAACCTGGCCGTTTGGGACACCGGACTGCTTCCGACTCCTGGACTCTAGGCCCCTGGTCGAGTCTGCCGGCACCCCTGCCTGGGCACAATCGCTATTGCGTTCCGGTCTGCCAGAAAAAATGTAATAGTTTAGCGCCCAGCCCAGTCACGGCCGTTTTTTCTTCTCGCAACCCCGGAACCAATTTTTGCACGAGCCCTAACGCCGCATCTCGGCCCCAATCCCTACGTGAGCGCCGCCAGCGCAGTTGAGGGAAAACGGCGTGATTCTCCTCACGCTTCGTGAGGGACGGCCGCCGCGGCGGGACCGCAACCGAGCGGGACACTCCATTGGCCACATTGGCTGGATTGGCCACATTGGCCATTTTTTCCAAAAAACTGGCCCCGCCGCCTGGCCGAACTCCGCCGCGGCAGGGCCGGGATGCGGCCCGCTACCACTCTGCTGGCTGGCGCGACTTGAGCCGCGCCGCCTTGGCGAACTCCGCGGCGGCAGCGTCGAGGGCTGCAAGAATTTCCTCGGTGCTGCGGCCAGCCGCGCCACGGGCCGCGGCCAGGAGCGTGGCACACTCATTGGCGTCCATGAAGTCCGCTGCGGCCAGGAGCTGCGCCTGGTCTTGCGGCGGAATGACCAGGAAGCCGTGCTGGTCTGCGTGAATGAGGTCACCGGGCTGGACTTTCCGTCCGAAGACCTCCACTGGGCAATTCCAGCGGACCGGGTGGCAGAAGGCATGGCCCACGCACAGGCGCCGGGCCAGCGCCTTAAAGCCCGCGTTGTTCATCTCGTCCAGGTCACGCACGGCCCCGTCGGTGATGGTGCCCACGCAGCCCAGGGCCCGGTGGATGTTGCTGTTGACCTCGCCCCAGAAGGCCCCGAGCACGCGCGGCTTATCCAGGTCCTGCACCACCACGATTTTCGGCCCCGGCCCGCCGGCCACGTAACGGCGATATTCGCTCCAGGCCTCAGGATGGTTGCGGCGATGCTCCGGGTTGCCCGGCTCAATCACCACCGTGACGGCATACCCGACCATCGGTCCCAGGTGCGGCATGAAGTCCCGGGTCTCCTCAAGATTGAAGCCCTCGGCCCCGGCCTGGTGCCGCGTAATTTGTTCCCAGCCATTGTAAATGGTCGGCGTATTCCAGCGTTTGAGTTGGAGAAGTTCGGCCTGGCTCAATCGGGGCGTGCCCGTGTTCATAAGACGAGTGCGAGCTTTGGTTCCGCCCGCAAGATCACTTCGCCGAAGAAGGGGCAGGGCCAGTCAATGTCCTCAATCGCTCCGAGTCGGGAATGGTCTCGGGTCTTTGGGCCTGGCCGGTCATGGGCACAAAGCGGACTGGCAGGACCTCACGCTGCTCGACGCGGCCGGCGTGCTTTCGGAGCACCACTAACTCCTGGCTCCGAAGCGGGCCGAGCGGCAGAATCATGCGCCCGCCGTCTTTGAGTTGGTCAATCAGCGGTCGCGGGATTTTCTCCGGCGCGCAGGTGACAATGATCGCGTCGAAGGGCGCGGCCTCAGGCCAGCCGCGAAAGCCGTCGCCAGCCCGCACGTGCACATTGGTGTAACCGAGCCGCTCAAGGTCGCGGGCAGCCCGCTTGGCCAAATCCTCGATGATCTCAATCGTATAGACCTGCGCCCCCAGTTCGCTGAGCACGGCGGCCTGGTAACCGGAGCCGGTGCCGACCTCCAGCACGCGTTCATTGGGCTTGAGTTCCAGCCGCTCGGTCATGAAGGCGACGATATAAGGCTGCGAGATGGTCTGGCCGTCGCCGATCGGGAGCGGACCGTCCTCGTAGGCCTGCGCCCGGAGGCGCTCGGGCACGAATTCGTGGCGCGGGACTTTGCCCATGGCGGCCAGGACGCGGGCGTTGGTGATGTCGCGCGCAGGGCCGGCGAGTTGTTCTCGCACCATGCGTTGGCGGGCGGCGGCAAAGGGTTCCTCGGCCGCGGCTGCCGGCAAAGGCGCAGCCATCCGGCCGAGCGTCAAGGGGGCCAGACAAATAGTCATTAGGAGTGTGGGCTTCTTCATGCCTGAAAGATAAACCAGATTGCGGGTGTTGGCCACAACAATCGAAACCGGGCCCGGCATCAAACCGGCTCCCGCGGCCGGCGGCTTGGCCGGCGGCGGGTCAAAGGCCGATGGGCGATTTCGGTCGGCCGTCCGTCTCAGCGCATGAGAATCTCCAGCTCATGCTGGCCCTTGCTGGCGGCATCGAAAAAGGGCCGGCGTTGGTTTTTGCCATCGAGTTTAAAGGCGCGGAGCCTGGTTCCGTTGCCTTTGACCACCAGGCTTAACCGGGCGTCACGGTAGATAAGGTTGCTGAGGGTCAATTGCTGAAAGGGCCGGGGCACCACCGGGCCGAACCGCACCCCGTTTTCTTCAAAGTCCATCCCGAACAGCCCGTGGTAGATCATGGAGAGGAAGCCCGCCGCGCTCCATAACTGACGGGGAGAACCATCGGGGGCGCCGTCTTCGGGGCGGTAGAGTTCCATGAAGGTATTGTTCATCTCCGAGAGTTTGAGCAGGGCATCGAGTTCGCGGCTGAAAGTCTGCAGGTCGCCCCGCTGAGAGGCGGCCCAGGCCCAATAGCCCTGCACAAAGGGCCAGATCATGCCATTGTGATAGTAGTGGGCAAAGTCAGTCTTGTAGCTGCGCCATTCCTCGAACTGCGGCCACAGGCACGGGCAACCCCAGGACGTGGTGGGGGTAGCGCGCAGGATTTGCCGCGCCCGCTTCGCGTCGGCCACGCCCGTCAGGATGGCCAAGGCCTCGCCCAAGCCCTCCATGCGCGGATTGAGGGCGCCGGTCTCATCCAGGAAATAGGCGTAATAACCCTTATCTGGCAGCCAGAGCCGGTTGTTGATGGCCGCTTTGAGCCTGGCCGCCTTCTCCCGCAACGGCCGGACATCTTCGCCCAGGACCTCGCCGGCTTGGGCCGCTACCCGATAGCCGCGGTAGTAGAGCAGGCAGGTGCTCAGGGCGCAGGTCCTGGCGATCAGCTCGCCCTTCATGGCATACTTCTTGGGATAGCCGCTGTTGGATTCCATGAAGCTGGCACAGCCCCTGAACAGGCCGAGCTGCGGGTTGAAGGCATCCCGCTCCGCCCGCTGCAAACTGCGGACCGTGCGCTCATAAATCGGCCGCAACAGTTCGCGGTCGCCGGTGACCAGATACAAGGACCAGGCCCCCGAGGCCCCGACGATGGCGTCCGTCAAATTCGGCCAGCCGGCGAAATGCCCGCACTTGTCCTGGAACCAGCATTCGCCGATGCCCTCCACCGGCTGGGTCAATTGCAGCAGTGTGGTCTTGGAAACTTCCGGCTGCAGCAGCGCGCAGGCCAGTTCCACCGAGTACGAGGTGTCGCGGGTCCAGACCTGGGCCCAATTCTGCCCGGCCAGGAACTTGCCGTCCTTGACATCGGCGGCGATGACCTGCCGGGCCTTCTGATAGGCCCGGTCATAGGCCGGCACGCCCGAGGCAAAGTCAAATGCTCCGCTCGGGTCACTCTGGCCGGCCCTGGCCTGGGCCCCGGTGGCAGTGACCAGCAGCCCCAGCGCCAACGCCAGAACCTCCGTCTGCGGGCGACTCTTCATGCCGGATTCCTTTTCATTGAGATTTGTTTTCCAACTTGCTGTTCAACTGGTCGATGCGCCTCTTCAAATCCAACAGATTGGTTTTCGGGGAGCTGCGCAGTTCGTTTCTGACCCTTTCAGCTTCGTCGATCTCAACCCGGGCTTGCTTGCGGTAACTGGCGTGGCCTTCGTCAGCAAGGTCCAGGCAAACTTTGGCCAGGTCCAGATGAAAGTGACACACTTTTACGCCATAGTCATAGTCCAGGTTCTCCTTTTTCTTTTGCCAGAGGCGTTTCGCCAGCTCCAGCGAGTCGCTGTACTTTTCGCGGGCTCCCTTGGTGTCGTCGACATTGTATAATAAGGTGCCCCAGTCGTGCAGCGTGTCGGCCAGGTCGGCGTCGCGGTCGGGGTACAAGGGGGCGTCGCGATAGATCCTCAGCGCCTCGTTGAAATCGGCCTTGGCAGTCTTTACGTCCTCCTCATTGCGACGCTTAACGATTTCGTTGTTGAGGAAAACGGCATAGCCACGCAAAGCGCCGGCATAGTCGGTCTGGTTGGTCCAGCCCTTGTTTTTCCGCAGGTCCAGGAAGACAGCAATCGCTTCATCGTAGGCCTTTCGGGCCGATTGCAGCTCGCCCGTTTCGGAGTAGTGAATACCCAGGTTTCGGAGCGTGGTGGCCAGGTTTTTCAAGGTCTGCGGGTCCCTGGAGATGGGTGCGCTGCGGTAGAGAGCAGCCGCCCGCAGATACAGGTCGCGGGCCTTGTTCCGGTCTGGCCCGTGATCCAGGCAGATGGCGTACCTGTTGAGGGTGGTGGCGAAGTCGTTGTGTGCCGGGGAGTCGGGTTGATCGGCTCCGAGGGCCTGGTAGTTCGCCACCGCCTCTCCGAAGGCCTGCCCAGCCAGCGCGCGGTCGTCGAACAGGTCCAGGGCGTTGGCATATTGTTCCAGGGCGCGGATCAACGGCGAGCGGAAGCGAGCGGGGTCTTCCTGGGCCAATTTACGGTAGGTGGCCGCGGCTTGTTTGAGGTTGGGCAGCCCCTGGCGCTGGTTCTGCTGTGCGCACTGGACGCGGCCCAATAATTCCTGGGTCCCGGCAATTCTGGCGACGGTGTCCGTGCCAGAGCGCCGCAGGCCTTCGAGGAGAGAGCGGGCGTCGTCATAATCGTTCAGCGCGGCCTGCCATTCGCCCCGCTTCTCATGCGCCTGGCCGCGGTTGCACAAGCACGTGGCGAGATTGCTGCGATGCGGTTCAGGCTCGCTTCTGGCGAGTTTGCCGAAGAGTTCCACCGCTTCATCATAGGCGCGGCAGGCCTGGGGAAGCTGCCCCCGGCCGTCGTAGAGAAGGCCGAGCTCATTCAGAGAAAGGGCGAGTTGGGCCTGCTGGTTCTGCTGCCGGGCCAGGGCCACCGCATTGGTGAGCTGCGCCTCCGATTTCGCGGGCTGGGGCGGCGGGGGCGGCCCGACCACTGGTGGCGCGAGCGGCTGCCGCTTCAGACCAACGGCCAACACACCCGCATCGACCTGCACGGTCTCCCTCCAGGGTTCATAACCGGCATTGGTCGCCACCAACTCGATTGGCGGTTGGAGGGCTTCGACCGGGACCAAGAGCACGAACTTCCCGCTTTGATCGGTGTTTGTGGCCACGCCGCCGATGCTGACCCACACATTGGGCAGCGGTTGGTTGTCAGGCTCACTCCGGACCTGTCCCCGAAACGTCGCTCTCGTTCGCTCGACTTCCAATGGGTTTGGGGTCTCGGCAAGACGGATAGACACCTGGCCGCCTTTCAACTGCCAGTCCTCCGCGACCAAACTCAGGAGCGCCGTCTGCCCCAGAACGGCGCGCGGCAAGGCCGGGAACCGGGCCTGGCCCTGCTCGCCTACTGTGGCTTCACCGGCCAAGGCGCCTGATTGCAGTTTGAGCAGCGCGCCGCCAAGGGCGGCCGGCGGCGGGGTGCCGCCCGGTCCAGTCAGCCGCAGAACGGCGGTGAAGGGCTCCGGCTTTTGCAGCCGGATCGCCAGAGTTCCGGTTTGCCCCGTTGGGTAATGGTTGGTGGTCGATTGCCAGTCGGCGTTGGTCACCACCACCTGCAACTGCGCCCGGACGCGCACCATGGGAATGAACAACCGGAAGGCCCCGCTGACATCGGTGTTGGTGGAAAGGCCTTCGACGCAAACCCAGGCGCCCTTGAGGGCCTGATCCTTATCGGAAGCAGTAACGCGTCCCGAGACGATTATCCCCGTTGGCTCGACCTCCAATGGGGTTGTCGTCTGGGAGAGAGTCACAGAGGCCACGCCCCCCTTCAACTGCCAGCGCTCGAGTTCGAGCGTGATGACCGCTTGAACCCCTCGGAGTGAGGGCGGCAAGGCATCAAATTGCGCTTCCCCTTGCGGACCGATCAGCGCCCCGAGCACAACGCTGTCGGCGCGCAGCTTCAAAAGCCCCCCTGAAAGCGCACTTGCTTCATTAGTGCCGTTGGGGCCGACAAAGCGGAATGTCTGGGAGAAATCGGGTTCGCGCAAACGAACCTGGACCTGCGGAAAAGGGTCCTGAATGCTGAGATTGGTCGGGATGTAGCCGGCGTTTGTGGCCAAGAGTTGGAGTTCTGGACGCCAGCGGGCGCCTGGCATGGGCAGCCGGAAAAGCCCCGTGGAATCGGTGTTAGTGCCAATGCGCTCGACGGAGACCCAGGCGCCCTGGAGCGGTTGGTCGTTTGCCGCGTCCTTGACCGAGCCTCGCAAGGTGAAGTCCTTGTGCTCGAGTTCCAGCCAGTTGGTATCGCCCGTGAGCCGGAGAGCGACAGTGTGCCCTTTCAAATCCCATTGATCTTTCTCGGCAATTAGCCTGGCCGACACAGTCTGGCCGCGGTATGTCGCCAGCGAAAACCCGAAGAGGGCGTGCCCGTTCGTCTCCACAGGCTCGCTGCCCAACAACCTCTTGCCCATCCAAAGCTGTAGTTCCGCCTCGCGCAACTCGACCTCGTCAGTCCTTCCCGCGGGCCCATGCAGGATGACCGGTTGGGTGAAAACTTGCGGGGTGGAAGGCCCGGGCGGGCGGTTGGTGGGGTTCGGCTCTCCGGGCGGCTTGCCGCGGTGCCCCCTAAAAATTCCGGTCGCAAAAGCCAGTGCCACCAAGGCGGCGAAAAGCGCCACGATGCCAGCGGCAATCACAAACGGCCTGGCCGCCGGGGGCCTGGTGTGGAGGCATTCGATGAGCCGCGCCGTGCTGGCGGCGAAGTATTCATTTGAGAGTTTGCAGACCTGGAAGTTCCGCAATTCGGCCATTTCAGGAGGCAGGTACTCCGGCCATTGGACTTCCTCGAAGCTGACGGGGACGATATTCTTCCTGAATTTCAAGGCCTCGGCAACCTCGCGGGTCACCCAGTCTCCTTCCTGCAAGCAGCGCTCCAAGCTTCCCCGAGTGAGCACCAGAATGAAATCCGAACACGCCCGGACCTGTGAAGCCAGGATTTCGCTGTAGTGCCCGCTCCGCAAGTCCTCGACATCCATGAAGACGCGCAAACGGCGGCGGCACAGAGCCTCGCGCACCAAACGCGCCGCTGCCGCGCCACTGTCGCGCCGGTAGGAGATGAAGATTTTTCCCTTCGGCATGAATTGATTTAGTTCCAAAAGACTGCGCCAATCAAGCTCAAAATCCAGGTGAATTAAAGCCCCGCCGCGACCAGACCCGGGCGGCCGGCGGGCAGGTCGTCAGCAGGTCTGAAACTACCGGCTTGATAGACTGCCGGGGGCGATGCTACCTTGGGGCCTGGAAAAGCGCTGAGAACGTATCTGGGCAGGGCAGGCCTCCTCCCGACACCTCGGGACCGGTCGGGGCGGCTTTCCAGCCGCCGATTTCCAGGCCGGGCTGGCAGGCCTCGGGAGCAGACATGGATGTCTGCCGCTGCCGGGACAGGCTCTGAGTCGAGATTTTCCTTTTTTGGCGATTAAGCGCGTGGAGCGAATTATGCAAGCTACGTCGGAATCAAGTTTAACCGGAAGCCCGGGGCTTCCGGCGGGCAAAGAACAATCCTCTTGCGAGGAAATGGTGAAGCAAGCCGTCTCGACCGGGCAACTGCTGCTGGCCATTGAGACGGCGCGGGCTGGTTTGGCCGCTTTTGGGGAGAGCCTGGTTCTGCGCCAGCAACTGGCGCTGGCCCTGGCGCAAACCGGGGTCTTGGATGTGGCCCGGCAGGTGCTGGCGGAATTGATCCGGACCACCGGCAAGCAGGAGGAAACCCTTTGTTTGCTGGGGCGGGTCTATAAGGAAATCTGGCGCCGCTCGACGCGGCCGGCGGAGGCGGCCCAAGCGCTGCGCCATGCCCAGGAACTCTATAGCGAGGCCTACGCCCTGTACCACACCTGCTATCCAGGGATCAATCTGGCCTTCACCCTGGCGATGGGCGGGCAGCGGGTCGAGGCGGAAAAGTGCGCGCGCGCGGTGGCGGACCTCTGCCGTGGCCGGCTCGCCAAGGCCGGAGCGACCGGAGATGGCTGGCTGCTGGCCACGCTCGCCGAGGCCATGACGCATTTGGGAGAGATGCAGGCCGCCGGGGAGACTTACCGGCGGGCAGCGGCCCTGTTCGCGGGCAAATGGCGGGACCTTTCCTCCATGCGCCACCAGGCGCGCGAGATTTTGCAGAGTCGGGGCGACGAGCCTCGGGCGCTGGACGGCTGCTTTGCGCTGCCGTCGGTGGTGGTCTTCGCCGGCCACATGCTGGACCGGCCCGGGCGAAGCCAGCCGCGCTTCCCGGCCCACCGGGAGGCGGAAGTCCGTCGTCAGATCAGCCAGTACCTGGACGAGGTCAAGGTGGGCTTTGGTTATTGCTCTGCGGCGTGCGGGGGGGACATCCTGTTCTGCGAGTGCATGTTGGAGCGAGGGGCAGAACTGCACCTGGTGCTGGCCTGCCCGGTGGAGGCGTTCAAGCGCCAAAGCGTCAACTTCGCCGGGGAGGGCTGGGCGAGACGATTTGACAATATTATAGCCAAAGCCACTTCGTGCTCGATCGCCAACCCGGCGGAAGTGGCCGCCTCCGAGAGTGCTCCGCTTTCCCCCGTGACCTTTGTTTATGCCAACCGAATTATCACGGGCTTGGCGGTGGTGCGGGCGCAGGCGCTGGACCTGCAACTCAATACGCTGGCGGTGTGGGATGGCAGTCCGGGAGACGGTCTGGCGGGAACGAGCAGCGTCGTGGCCGAATGGATGGAGGCTCGCCGGTATCCTTATGTTATCGCGCCCAGCCCGCCCGAGCACACGAGTTTGGCGGGCACCTGGTCCAATCTGCCTGAGGCCCCGGTCCCTTTCAGCAGGTTTTGGGGACTGAATATCAGTGCCATGCAGCAGGACATCAAGGCGGTGCTCTTCGCGGACGTGGTGGGCTACAGCGGAATTGGGGAAGACCAGATGCGCCCGTTCGTGACCCAATTCATGGGGGCGGTAGCCAGGCTGATTGCCGATTCGAAATTCGTTCCGATCATCGCGCAGACCTGGGGCGATGCGCTGTACTTTGCCTTTGACGGCGTACGGGACGCAGCCCTCTTTGCCTTGGATTTGCGCGATCTCGTCGTGCACACGCCTTGGGCCGACCACGGGTTGCCAGCCGAATTGGGCCTGCGAATCGCCCTGCACGCTGGGCCAGTGTTCATCTGTGTAAACCCCGTGATGCGGCAGGTGTTATTGACGGGCTCACACGTGACACGGGCGGCCCGTCTGGAGCCGGTTACGGCCAAGGGCCAGGTTTACGTCAGCCAGGAATTCGCGGCGCTCTGCGGCGCCGAGGGCGTCTCCGAAGTTGCTTTCGAATACTTGGGGCATTTGCCCATTCCCAAGGACTACGGCGCGGCCCCGCTGTATCGGCTGGAAAGGAGCAGAGAAGTGTGAGGCGGTTCCGGAGGGCGGACCTGTTTGCGGCAAAGTCTTTGAGCCTGCCCCCTTTTAGGGTGAACAGTTGAACGAAAGCTGTTGCATCCGTGCCCGATTTGTCATATTAAGGAGCCATGCAGATTTCAAGTTCTCTCCTGGTCGTGGGCGTGGCGGCTGCCGCGTGCGTGGTGGTGGTGTCCCGCGCCCAAGATACCGAGGCCCAAGCCAAAGCTCGCGCAGCCCTGCGCAAGCAGGTTGGCGAACTCCAAGCCCAGCAGTTGGCCCAACTGGCTGCGCCTGCTCCGGGCGCCAAACCCTCGCTCAGGTTCCTGGACGTGCCGCCACCGTCACCCAGGCCCGGAGGCCTGGCGTCTGCTCCGGGCGCCGCGCTCTGGACCAAGTTCTCGGAGGCGCCGCCACCGTCGCCCAGGCCCGGAGGCCTGGCGTCTGCTCCGGGCGCCGCGCTCTGGACCAAGTTCTCGGAGGCGCCGGCACCGTCGCCCAGGCCCGGAGGCCTGGCGTCTGCTCCGGCCGCCGCGCGCTTGGCCGGGTTTTCGGCAGTGCCCCCACCATCGGCGAAACTGCAAGCTGATCCCCTGTTCTCGGCCGTCCTGGGACGATCACCGGAAGCCACCGCCCCTGCGCTTGCCAAAGCCGTGGCCGAGGCGCGCAAAGAGGCCCAGGGACCCGAAGCTAAGGCCCAGGCCGAAAAGGCCATTCAGGCCCAGGCCGCGGCCAAGGCCAAAGCCGAGAAAATGACCGCCGAGGCCCAGGCGCGCAAAGAGGCCCAGGGACCCGAAGCTAAGGCCCAGGCCGAAAAGGCCATCCAGGCCCAGGCCGCGGCCAAGGCCAAAGCCGAGAAAATGACCGCCGAGGCTCAGGCGCGCAAAGAGGCCCAGGGACCCGAAGCCAAGGCCAAGGCCGAAAAGGCCATCCAGGCCCAGGCCGCGGCCAAGGCCAAAGCCGAGAAAATGACCGCCGAGGCCCAGGCGCGGAGGGAAAGGGAAACGGCCGCCAAGGTAATGGCTGAGACGAAGGCCAAGGCCAAGCAGGCGGCCCAGGCCGAGGCCAAGGCCAAGCCCCAAAAGAAGCGGGAGTCAACGAGAACAGCCTTGCTTCCCAAAGGCCCGCTGGCCTTCGAACCGCTGGAGGCTCCGCCCTTGCCCATTTCCCCGGAAAAGCAACGGGAGCTGAGCGAACTGCTGGACAAATACAAGGCGGAGGAAATCACGCCCGAAAAATACCACGCGCAACGTTCGAAGGTTTTGGCGGACCCGTAAGGGAGTCGAGCCTGAGGAGTGAGGAGGGGCGAGGGGCGAGGGACGAGTGACAGGAGCGCAATGGATGGCCGCAGGCAGTAGATTTGGACTTTGGACGTTGGACGGTGGAGCATAGCAGCCTCCGATGCACGATTTCCATTATGTCGGGGCCAGGCTCTGCTGCGAAGGAGTGGCGTTGGCGAGGCTCGTCCGGGAGTTTGGCACGCCCCTTTACGTCTATTCAGAGCACACGCTGAGGGAGCATTTCCAAGAACTTGACCGCGCCATGGCCGAGGTGGACCACCGCATCTGCTTTGCGGTCAAGTCCAACTCGAACCTGGCGGTGTTGCGGGCGCTGGCGAGGCTGGGCAGCGGGTTCGACATTGTCAGCGCCGGCGAACTGGGGCGCGTCCTCGGGGCCGGCGCGGAGGCGGGGCAGTGCGTCTTTGCGGGGGTAGGCAAGAGCGAATCCGAGATTGAGTATGCCCTGCGCCAGGGCGTTTATTGCATTAACGCCGAGAGCGAGCCGGAACTGGAGCGCATCAATCGCGTGGCGGCCCGCCGCAAAGAGGTGGCCCCGGTCGCGGTGCGCGTCAACCCGGATGTGGCCGCCCGCACGCACCAGAAGATCACGACCGGGACTTACGAGAACAAATTCGGCATCGCCTACGAAAAGGTGGAGGGGGTTTATGCGCGCGCCGCCAAGCTGAAGAACCTGCGGTTGCGCGGGCTGCAAATGCATCTCGGGTCGCAGATCACCCGGGTCGCTCCGTTTGAAAAGGCCGTGAAGAAAGTGCTCCCGCTGGCGCGGCGGCTCAAGGAAAGGCACGGATTGGAGTTCCTGAGCATAGGCGGCGGGTTGGGCATTGTCTATCGCGCCGCGCTGGCCAGCGGTTCGGCCGCCTGGTGGCGCTCGGCCCGGGCAAAGAACATGCTCACCGCGCAGACCTATGCCGCCCGCCTGCTGCCGCTGCTCAAACCGCTGGGCCTGCGGGTCCTGATGGAGCCGGGCCGGTTCATTTCGGGCAACGCCGGGGTTCTCGTCACCCGCGTCGAATACGTCAAACGCACCGGCCAGAAGAAGTTTTTCATCGTCGACGCCGCGATGAACGACCTGCTCCGGCCGGCCTTTTACGAGGCCTACCACGAGATCGTGCCGCTGACCCGCCAGCCTGGCGGCAAAGTCAAAGCGGACGTCGTCGGGCCGATTTGCGAATCGGGCGATTTCTTTTGCCAGGACCGCCTGTTGCCTAAGGTGGGTGAAGGCGATTACCTGGCCCTGATGAGCGCCGGGGCTTACGGCTTCGCCATGGCCTCCAATTACAACACCCGGCCGCTCGCCGCGGAAGTCCTGGTCCGGGGCCGGCAAGCTGCCCTGGTCCGCGCGCGCCAGCCCATCGACCAGGTCTGGGCGGGCGAAACCCTCGCCCCCTGGCAGATGGCAGAGGCCGGAGGCGTTGAAACGTTGAAACGTTGAGGCGTTGAAGAACGGAAGATGGGGGACGGAGCGCGGAGGACGGAGGACAGAGGCAACAAGCGACGGGTTTTGTAATTCCAATTCGCGTTCAAGATGGCGCGGTTTTCGGGCAGCGTTTTCCGATGGCCAGCCGTTATCGCCGCCAGCAGTTGTTCAAGGCGCTTGGCTTGGGGCTGTGGAATGGCGAGGTTTCCCCCGCGCCCGGCGCGGCATACTTCTGGGCAGGGCTGCATCCGCAATTCGGAGCCGCCTCACTGGGACCTGGATTTTAAGCCGTCCAGGTAGGTCCTGGCATCGCCCGACCCGTCCTGGGCTGCCTTGTTCATCCAGAGCAGGCCGAGCTTTTCGTCCTGGTCAGTGCCGCGGCCCTCGAGGTAGGCCTTGGCGAGGAGGTATTCCATGAACGGCGAGGCCTCGGTGGCCTTGGCCTTGCAATCCTCGAACTCCTGCCGGGCTTTGATTTTGGCTGTTTCCTGGCCCAGGGCGGCCGCCTTCTTTTGAAAGGCGGCCACGGCCTTGTCAAGCACGGCTGTCTCCACCCTGCTTAGGGCCGCGTTGGTGAAGGCCTCGACGGTTCGCCGCTCGTTACTTTCCGTCGTGTAAGTCTTCAACCCCTCTTTAATCAACAAGGCGTTCGTCCGGTAAGCATCATTGGCTCCGCGACCAAAGCCCATGACGAAGTAAATGGGC
The DNA here is from genome assembly GCA_049518415.1 of Verrucomicrobiota bacterium. Taxonomy (GTDB): domain Bacteria; phylum Verrucomicrobiota; class Verrucomicrobiia; order Limisphaerales; family UBA8199; genus CAVQND01. Next base: position 116,771 of record JBEKRX010000003.1, on the reverse strand, counting down.
TGCCCGGCCTGAATCAGGGCGTCGCCCGGCTCCGGGAAGGACTTGAGCAGGGTGTAGCGGTCAACGATCCGGAGCGGCCGGTCCAGGGTAGGCGTCAGATATTGGTTGGTGGTTGAATAGGGCAGGAGAATCTTCTTTTGCCAATCCGCGGCGAGGCCGCTTTCGGCGATCAACTTGGCCACGAATTCATGCCGCGTTTGCCGGTTGGTGAAGGCCGCGTAGTGCGCTCGCGCCGCCTTCATGGTTTCAATCTGCCGGCGTTGGTCGTCGTTCCTGGGCATGAAAAACAGCGAGTTGCCATAGCTGATCCAAAGCCCCGGGTCATAGACATAAGCCAGGCATTCGACAAAGTGCTTCTGCTCGCGGAGCATTTGTTCGTCCAGGTTTCCTGCCGCGGCAGCGGCGGCGGCGGATGCTGCGCTTCCCTTGAAATCATCCACCAGTACCTGGCCAAGGGTTGGTGTCGCGGCAGCGGCGGGGGCGGATGCTGCCGCCCGGCCCAGGCTCAGGGCCAGCAAGGCGATGAAGTTCAGAACGGCCTTTTGCATCCAGGTCAACTCACCAAACAGGCGCAGCCCGCCTCACTTTACCACCGGCCTGAGCACGAGGTTGCGGTACTCGATGCCGGTATGGTCGCCTTGGAGATAGATGGGGCCGGGGCGGTTGACGTCCGACCACAAGGCGCCGCCGGTGCAGCCCAGGACGGGCTGATTGTCGATAATGCGTTTGCCGTTCAGGACCACGGTGAGGTGCCGGTCCACCAGGGTGATGTCCATGGTCTGCCACTGGCCGGCGGGTTTCTCGGCGCTGAGGATCGGTTTAATGCGGCTGTAGAGCGCGCCCATGTTGTGTGCGTCCAGCCGACGGCCATAACTATCGTCCACCTGGATTTCGTAAATGCCGCGCAGATAGACGCCGCTGTTTCCACCCTCGGGCACGCGCACCTCGAGCGTGATATTGAAATCCTCGAACTCTTTGTCGGTGCGCAGGTTGCCGTAGTTCTTGGGCGGTTGGCCCTGCGGTTGCACCGGGTCGTTGACCAGGAGGCCGTCTTTGACGCTCCAGCCGTTGACCGCGTTGGGGTCGGTCAGCCGCCAGCCGGCCAGGTCTTGGCCGTTAAAGAGCTGGAGCGGTTCGCCGAATTTGACCTGGGCCAGGTCGGGCGCCGGCGGCACCGGGGGAATCCGTTTGCCCGAGAAATCGCTTTTGTCTTCCCCAAGGCCGTTCTCGCGCGGTTTGGCGCTCGAGAGTTGAATCGTGTCCCCATCCGCCGTGGCGGTGATGGTTTCGAGGAGGGTCTTTTTGACCTGCTTGCCGCCCTCCCGGCGCTGGAGGTTGTGGATGCGAGTCACCACCAGCTTGCCCGCCTGGATGCTGGCCGACGCGGTAGGCTCGACACTGCCCCAGCCCCAGAGCATGCTGGCTTTGAGTTGGCCGTTGTTCTCTTCCACTCCCAACCAGCCGGGGGCGCCGCCGGGCAGCGTGAGCGCCCACCCGCCCAGGTAGGGATTCTCTGCGGCAAGCGCCGCGCCCAGCGCCACAGTCAACGCCAACGCACCAACGAGTATTCGGGTGTAATAACGCATAAACATGCGGCCTTTATGCCCCACGCCGCGCCAGTGGGCAAGCCGATTTCTGAGCGGGCGCAGCCCGGGGCCCCATCCCAACACCGCCACCAATGCCGCTTCACCCGCGCCGAGCGTGGCCCGAACCGACGCCAACCGCAACGCGGTTGCGCATCAGACAATAGGCATGCACCCACCACCCGGTTTTCTGGCAGGCCTCCGCCAGCGTCTTGATCCCGCACCTGCGGGACTGCCGATCCACGTCATCCAGAAAAATGTCCCCGCGCCGATCTCCGCGGCTCATCACGTGGTACATCGCGCCAGATACTCAACCCGTAGTTTGCGTGGCACGGGGGCATTCGTACAAGCCTTCTGATCATCTGCTCAAGCCAATACAACGAACCATGCTATGGGTTGACCCCCTCCCTGGGCTACGCCCGCCAGTCGGGGTCGAAGTCGGGAGCCGTGTGGGTGGCTCCGCCCCAGGTGCTGGGTACCGGCTGGTGCTGGACGAGCGACGGGGCGTAGTAGTAGAGGGGGCGGCCGAGTTGGGCGGCCAAGCGCACGAGTCGCAGGTCGGCAGCAGCATTGAGCGTGTTCCAGGCTGAGACGACGTGTTGCACAGCAGGGCGCGAGAGCAACAAGGCCTGAGTGCCGAAGGCGGACTCGGGCGCGACGGCGACGGCGTGGCCGGCCAGGTCGAACGCGAGCTCCCGGAGGCCAGGGTTGTACAAGCCGGCGAGCGTGATCTCGCGGCGGCGGTACGGCCGCCAGCGCTGGACGTTGTAGCGGAGGTGGCGGTTGAAACGCAGGTCGTCCTCGAGCAGGAGCAGGTAGTCAGCCGAATCATCGAGGAACTGCTGCAGGGCGTGGAGGACCTGGCGGCCGATGCGCTGGACGCGGTCACTGGTTTTCTCCGGGTCAACCTGGACGTGCAGCGGGAGATCGGGCCAGTCGGACGCGGCGAGGCTGGCCAGCGTGGCACGTCGTGACTCGTCTCGTTCCGGGCAGGTAATCATCCAAGCGGCGACCGTTACCGGGCCGTGGCGAGGCCGGCGCCAGAGCGGGCGTCTGGACGATTGCGCGCGGAGCCACGTTAGCCGGCCGTCCCAGCCGCGCCTGAGGAGCTCGAGGTCCGCCAGGCACTCCTCCTGGAATTGGAACCCTGGGAGCCGGGGGTTGTGCGGCATCAGGGTCCATTTCGACCCGGTCCGATGCTGAAAGAGCCGGCGCCCCTCGAAGTCATGCTGGTGCATCCCGCCTGGAAACGGCTCTGGGGGATGCGGCACGAGCCGATACGCGGTGTGAAGTCGGCGGAACGCCACGCTGAACGTGTCTTTGTCGCCATGGAGATGCTGGTAGTAGAAGTCGGAGTGCTCGTTGAACCAGAGGGCAAGCCGTAGGGCCGGCCAGCAGCGTCGTTTGTCGACGAGGACCTGACCGCTCTCGAATTCAGGTTCAGCGGGGACGTCCAGTCCGCAACTCCGCCAGATGGTGTCGGCTCGCCGGGAACCGCCGAAGTCGGGCCAAAACAGGGCGCCGGACTCCCGCAGTGGGCGGATGTCGAACAGGAAGGTCGGGTCCCGCACCGGCACGTTATCGGCGTCGAGCAGCAACACCTGGCGGAACGGGGAAAAGAGGATGGCGTATGGCTTCAGTCCCCAGAAGCCCAAGTGGCGAACCGGATGGGCGCGTTGGACTCTGGAGGCGTCGACACACTCGACCTGCAACGGGGCCACAAGACGTTCCATGTCCGGGTCCATCTCCCGGCGGCCCAGATGCCAGAGCTGGATGGGCAGACGGCAGCCGCGACGGCGGAGGGCGTTCAGACAGACCCAGGCATTTGTGAAATAGCGGGCCCCGCCGCCGCAGATGACGATGCCGCGGCCGCGATAACAGGCTGGTGGACTGGGCGCGGTGTCCAGGAAGGCCTCGAGGGCAAGCCGGGCACTGGCGAGAGTCAGGGGCAGGTCTTCAAAGCCGCTTGGGCCGGCGGCGCGCATGGCCCGAGCTGCCAGCCGTGCCTGCCGGGGCCGCAGGTAGCGCGCCACACCTCCGTCAAAATAGCTTTCGATCCGGCCGATCACAGCCTGGGAGGTGATCAGATGCATGCAGCGAGGAAGAGAACCCACCACGTCCACGCACCGGCTATCGGGTTCATCTTGCGGCGCGCCGTCCCCCAGGGTTCGCGTGCGTGACTTCCAGCAGCCGCCCTCGCGGCAGCACTGGAGGCCACCCACTGTGTGGAGGTACTGGTGGCCCGGATAGGCCTCCCAGTGCGCGGGTTCACGGCCGCCCGCGATGACGACGCAGGGGCGAAGGCCGCGACGCTGGGGGGGCCTGGGGACGGCAGCAGCCAGGTGCATGAGCCCGGTCACCCCGCAGAGCACGCCGTCGGCATTGTGGACCAACCGGAGCAACTGGCGCAGGTCGGTGCGCCCGCGCAGGTCCATGACCCCGTCCAGGCGCGGATGGTAGTGGCCAACATGGCCCACCTGGACAAACTGGATGCGCCCCCGAAAATGGTCGATCACCTCCTGGTAGCGCTCGGCCGCCCACCACTTAATGGTGATGTCATGCTTGCCACCGGCGCAGACCAGCCAATAAGGGGCATCGCGCCCGGCCAACTCGCGGAAGGGAGAAGGAGCTGATCGTTCGGCCTCGGAGAGATGAATGTCGCCGCGGAACTCGGTTGGCTCAAGCTGCACACCAAGCCGGCGGTTGAGGAAATCCATGAAGGCGTAGAGGCAGTGGCACGGCACCTGGCCGCTGCGGCCCACCATGGGCGTGTCACACCCCACCGTCTCCACCGTAGAATCCAACGGGTCAAGCGGCTTCAGGTAGGGATTGTGGACCCAGAGATCGGGAAAGGCCGTTCGCACATCGGTGATGAACCGGCCAGGGCAAAGACGGTGCAAATCCCTGACGGCCGCCGTCAGCATTACCACGTCCCCAAGGGCCAGGTGCGATTGGAGAATGAGTTTACGCGGTTGCATCGCGCACATGACAAGCCGGCGAACCAGGCGGGCCGAGCGTGCACCTCATAGGGCGAGCGTTTGCGCACGCCCCCGCGCCGACCGCGGCGTGTTAGGGCCCCGCCGGCACAGCCTGGCGGTCCCCCGGCGCCCCGGCCCCAGACTGCTGGAACCTCACCTTGGGCCTGCGCCCCACGGACAAGGGCGCGAGCGGAACCCGCAGGCGGCATTCAGGCGCGGGCTGGACTACTTGAGGCTCCGGCGGAACTTGATCGCCTGTTCCAGGAATGCTTTAAACTCGCCCGGTTTGTCCTTAATGAGCTTTGCCAGGGTGTCCGCCGCTGTCGCGCCGACCAGCGGCTTGACGGATTGTATAAACCAGGCTTGAATGACGCCGGAGTCGATTGGTTTGGTGGCAACGTTCACTTCGAACGCGGTGCCGCCCGTGGGGGTATGGGTGCTCTGGGGATAGCAGAGCGCCTCGCCCGCGAGGACGTGTACACTAAATGATGTCAGTAAAGTCTCGCTGGCCTTTTGGGGTGGTTCGTTCATAACGATCTCGACAGTTTAGCGGTTCAGTTCGGAACACTAACTCCAACCCGCAAGGGAAAGCAAGGCAAAAAAACGGGAAAGAAAACGGGGCCCCGGGGGCCCCAAAAGAGGCAAAGCGCAACAACCTAAGCCTGGCTCCGGGCCAAGGAGCATGGGAGGGCGCCACGGGACCGCCGCAGTCAGGCGACGCGCGCATCGGGGCGGGCCATCGGCATCGGAACCGGTCCGCCGCCTGGCTCGACTCACGGAGGCGGGGCGACTCCGGACGAGAGGCCGAGCCACAACTCGTGGCAGTACTCTTTGCTGAGTGGGCGCAAGGGACCGAGGCCGACGCTGGCGGCGCGAACCAGGATCTCTTTCTCTTCTGCCGACAGGCCTCCCTGGAGGGCTCGGGACAACTGCTGGGCGCGCCCGCTGAGAAACGAGCGCTGGGCGGAGAGTAACTCGGTGCGCAGGAGGAATTCCTGCGGCGAGCCTTCATTGACCGCCAGGTCGATGACCCACCGTTCGGGTGCTGCCGGAGGCAGCCAGCGCTCGACAAAAAGCCGCGTGTCGTCAGCCACGAACGCCAGCCGGGTCACCTTGTTGGAGAAGGTCACTGGGAGACTGATCGGCTCGCCGTTGGCGACGTCCCAGATCCGAATGTGGCTGCTCCACGTTTTGGTCCCCTGCGATTCTGGTGCCCGGCACGCCGTGGCCAGCCAGCGGCCGTTGTGACTGAAGCTGCAGGCATACACCTGGCCGCCGCAGCGGAGTGGCCGGAGGGGGGCCTCCCAGGTGCCATCGGCCAGGTGCCACACGATGGCCGTCTGGTCTTCGCTGGCGGTGGCGATCGTCTGCCCGGAGTCCGAAAACGTCGCGTAGAGCACGCCGTCGAGGTGGGCAAGCCGACCGGCCTCGGTAAACGAACGGCCCCGTTCGCCAACCCGCCAGATCACGGCCGCCCCTGGGTCCATGGATTCGTCCCAGCAAGCAGCCGCCAGCCACCGACCGTCCCCGCTAAAGGTTACATGGGCAATCCGCTGTCGGAAGCGCCGCAAAAGGGTGGGTCGCCGAGCCGCGTCCAGGTCGGCCAGGCGCAGCACTCCACCTTCGGTCGTGCGGTCTTGGGAGGCGATGGCCATCCGGCGCCCTTCGGGGTCGAAGGCTACGGATTCCACGGCCTCGTTGGTGAACGCGATCATCCTCGACATGGAAGGACGCGCCGGCTCCCACACAAAGACACCCTGGGCGCCGCCCGCCGGGGCATTCGTAGCCGCCGCCGGGTAGAAGGCGAACCGCCGCCCGCCAGGGGCACACAGGCAATGAGACCACGAAGGGTCGTAGAAATGGGGGGCGCCGACGGGAGCGTTTCGAGCGATTTGCCAGAGCCGGACCTGGCTCGGGCCGGCAGGCGTCGAACCCGGCAGGCGGGAGAAACAGAAGAGCCGATCTGGCCCCCCGGCAAAGCAGAAAGCGGAGACATTGGTGGAGGCCAACTTGAAAGCCGCGAGGTCGCGGCCGCCGGCAGCTTCCTGGACCCGCCCCGTGGCCCCAGCGAAGGTGAGCGCCCACCGGCCGTCGGCACTGAAATCGCTCTGGGTAGCTTGCGCGACCGGCTCCTGGGACCTGAGACGCCACACTCGGGCCGTGCGGTCGTAGCTGAGAGTCAGCACCCGCCTGCCATCGGCGCTCCACAGCACCCGTATCACCCGGCTGTGGTCCCTGAGAATGGGAGGCACCATCCGCCCGGTTTCGGAGTCCCAGAATCGCACCGTCGAGTCCAACCCGCCAGTGAGAAACAGGCGGTCATCGGGGCTGAACTGGACATCGCGGATGGCGTCGCCCTCGTGCTCGACCCGGACCAGGCATTGCTCGGTCCGGAGGTCCCACAAGCGGGCAGTGCGATCAAAGCTGCAGGTGAGCAGCCAATTCGTGTGCCGCTGGCCGAAACAGCCGCTATAGACCCAGTTCCCGTGGCCGGCCAGGACATGCAGTGCGCGCCCCGTCTCCCATTGCCAGACCACGGCGCGATGGTCCTCCGCGCCAGTGGTCACCAGGCGTTGGCCCGACGCGTCGAAGCGAGCGCTGACGATGAAGTTGCCGTTGTTGGTCCATCCTACATTCGGTGCGTCGGCATAGTCGATCGCTCGCCGCGCGCGACCGCTCTCCGCGTCCCAAATCACGACACGCCCACCGGGCCCCGACACCGGCGCCGCAATCCAGCGGCCGTCGGGTGAGAATTCGAGGTCCGTGCAGTCGCTCCGAAAGGGCCCCTCGCCTCCCATTTCGTGCAAATCGAACAGGCGGGCGCCGGAAGGCGCCTCCCATAAAGTGAACAGGGAGTTGGTCGCGCCACCGCCGGTTACCACCTGCCGCCCATCCGGACGAAGGCTGGCCCGCTCGCGGCCCTGCCCCACACGCGGGCTGGCGGGCTGGCCAGAAAGGATGCTGTAAAGCCTGTAGCCGTTGGTGCTGCCGAGCAGGACATGCTGTCCGGCCAGATCGAAACCGCCCGACGGGCTGCCCTCATCGAACCACATTTGCTCAAGACGGGGTGACTGGCGCAGCACCGAGTTGAGGCGGAGCCGGTGGGTCTGCCGGGTGAGCTGCGGATCAGAAGCCACCCGGAACCCCTCATCCAAGAGGAAGGCCTCCGAGAACCACAGCCCTGCCGAGAGCCAGTCCCCGCTGTTGGCGAGACTGACGCCGTTGGCCACGGTCAGGCGGACGGTCGTGGAACGGATCTGGGCGGCCTGGCGGTATTTGGCGAGGGCGTTCGAGCGCACCTGCCAAGCCAGAGCGAGGATGACCAGGAGGATCAAACTGGCGATGGCACCCGTCCGCAGGATCCCACGGCGGAAGGCGGCTCTTTCCCTGGCTGCCAAGACCGCTTGTTGCTCCAGCAACGCCCGCCGGCGCTGGTGCAAGGAGCGGATGCTCTCGGCCAACTGACCGGCGCCGGCAAATCGGTCGCGCGGATTGCGAGCGAAACAGCGCTTCAAATCGTCTCGGAGCAGTGGATCCACGATGTCCTCAGCCCACTCCGTCGTCACGGGCCGCTGGAAATCACCCACCATCAATTGATAAAGCACCACCCCTAATGCGTAGATGTCCGATCGCGTCGAGGCTGGTTTCCCCGCCAACAACTCGGGTGCCATGTAAAGCTGAGTCCCCGTCTGCGACGAACTGGGCGACAGGAGCGTGCGGGTAAGACCCGCGCGCGTCACCCCCACCAGGGCCTCCGCCGACAATACCTGCCCGATCCCGAAGTCGGTTAGCTTCACGCCCAGCGTCGCGGGCGCAACTGGCGTCGCACTTAAGGTGCCCTCTTTGTCCGTCAACTGCCTGCCAGTCGCACGGATCAGAATGTTCCCCGGTTTTATATCCCGATGGACGATGCCGGCTTCATGCGCCGCCTGGAGTGCCTCCGCCGCTTGCGCCACGATCTCCAGGCGGGTTTCCACCGGCACCTGTTCAATGCCACCCTGCTTTTCAGACCACCGCCCCAGGTCACGCCCTTCGACGTACTCCTCCACCAGGTAATACGGTGGTTGTTCCAGGCACACGTCGTGCAAGCGGACGATGTTGAATTGTTCCCTGGCCCGTTCCTTCAGAAGCCGGAACAATGTCACCTCGCGTTTGAGCGAGCGCACCCGGTCAGCCAAGAAACAGAACTTGAACACTCGCTGGTCTTTGAGCTGACGATGTCGCCCCAGCCACACCTCCCCAAAGCCTCCTTCGCCCAACTTCTCCTCCAACACCCAACTGGTGTTGGGCACCTCTTGGCCAATGGCTGGTCGCCACCCCAACACCAACTCTCCTTCGCTGGTGATCTTCCGTGCCTTGTGCGAGTCACTGGGCGGCGACAACAGCGCCGTCTTTGACGATGTCACTTCGCAGACCTCCACCGATTGGTCCGTGCCCCTCAACTGATATGATCCATGACTCACCCAGGACAGTGGCCCGAGTCCCTCGATGTCCTCGCCCTTGAGCACTTGCCGCGCGTTGTCGAAGGCAAAGCGCGTGACCAGGATTTGATCGCCTCTGGCCAGCGACATCACCCACGCCGCCACGTCCACTTGTAGCCCGAACAAGTCCTTGGGCTTCTCGGCACCGTCGGTCGATTCGATGAACACCTCCCCCACATGAATACCAATCCGATCGGACACCTTCTGGCCCGCTGAGGTCGAAAGGCCCTTGAGCCGTGCCTGCAGCATGAGGGCAAATTTCACTCCCTCCGAAGGGCGAGCGAACACGATGAAAAACGAGTCGCCGGCGGTGCTAATCTCCTGTGCGTCGGAGAATTGACCCAAAAGCTCCCGCACCGACGCGTGGTGGGCGTGAATGAGGGCCAGGCCCTGCTGATCGCCCAGCTCCGCCTTGAGTTTGCCGGACCCGACGATGTCGGTGAACAGGAGCGTGAGCAGCCCCGTCAGGTGCTTGCGGCGGAAGTCATCTACCTGCGCCCGATCCTGCAACGGAATTTGCTGGTCCATCGCATCAGGGAGACTACCAGCATCCAGCGAGGATGGAAACAGAAAAAGGGCAACCGGTCAGTGACGGCGGGAGCTCCAACCACAGACGGACACGGATAAACACAGATGACGCTCAAATCCGTGTTCGTCCGTGTCCCTTCGTGTCCGTCCGTGCTTAAAGAACCTCCAGTCCCGCACCGGCGGGACTGCCGATCCACGTCATCCAGGAAAATGTCCTCGCTCCGATCTCCGCGGCTCATCACGTGGCACACCGCCCCAGGATACTCAACCCGTGGTTTGCGTGGCATGGGGGCATTCCTGCAAGCCTTCCCATCATCTGGCCAGGCCAAAAAAACGAACCATGCTATGGGTCACCCCTTCCCACACAAAATGCTCCATTGGCTCCATTGGCTCTATTGGCTGGATTGGCAGATTTTGCCGAAAACAAGGGGGGCCAAAGCGGGAGTTTTCCCATTGGCCGGGGGTGGTGCGAGCCGGGAGGCTGCGCTCCTGTGCCGCCGAACAAAGCGTCGCCCGACGAGCAGATTTTGGCAGAAAATAATTCAGGGCCTTGGGGCGATGACGAGCGTCTTTTCCGCCATGACCGCCGCGGGCACAGTCTCCAGGCTCGGCAGGTTCGCACTCCACCAAAGCGCAGCCTCGCGCGACGTCCAGGCGCGCGCCGCGGCGCACTGGCCCAGGGCCTCCTCCAGGGCGTCCGCGCTGGCGGGGCGCTGGGCCGGCGGCTTCGCCAGGCAGCACATAATCAACGCTTCCAGGTCGGCGGCGATTTGCCTGCCCAACCGCTGCGAGGGCCACGGAGGCATGTCCTTGACTTGCCGTTCGAGCAACTGCTGGACGTTGTCCGTCTCGAAGAGCGTCCGGCCCGTCAGCAACCAGTAACCGACCGCGCCGAGGGAGTAGAGGTCGCTGCGGGCGTCCACGGCCTCCGGGCTGGCGATGGCCTCGGGCGACATGAAGTGCGGCGTCCCGACCACGGCGCCCTGGACAAGCCCCACGGGCCCGGCGTGCGCAGCTTTGACCAGGCCGAAGTCCAGCACCTTGACCGTGTCGCACGCTCCGCCGCGGCGGGTGAGGAGGATATTGGCGGGTTTGATGTCGCGGTGGATGAGTCCGACCCGGTGGGCCTCGGCCAGAGAACCGCAGACCTGGCGCAGAATATGGATGACGCGCCCCTCGGGCTGCGGGCCGAATTGCCGCCCCAGACGGTCGAGGTTGATGCCGCTCAAGTATTCCATCGCGTAATAGAACAGTCCTTCGGGCGTGCGCCCGTAGTCATAGACGGCGACGGTGTTCGGGTGGGTGAGTTGGCTGGTGATCTGCACCTCGTGCTCGAAACGCTCGGCCGTGGCCTGGTTGGTCAAGTCGGGGCTGAGCACCTTGATGGCGACCGGCCGGCGCAGCAGGGTATGCCGCGCGCGATAGACCATGCCGTTGGCCCCGCGCCCGATCTCCTGCACCAGCACATATTGTCCCAGCCGCCGCGCGGCCACGGCGCTCTTGCGGACCGCGGCCTGCAACCGTTCGAGCAGCAGCGAAAAGGCGAAGATGGCGACGCCGCCCAGGACCAGCAACAGGAACAGGGTCAGAAACACCCGCCGCACCACAGACAGCGTCTCGAAGGCCTCATCCGCCCCCTCTTCCGTCGCCACCCCCAGGTTGTAGGCCGGCAGCCACGTCCAGGCGCCGATGACATTCACCCCGCGGTAGTTCCGATAGCCGGTGACGTCGCAGCCTTGCCCTTGCCGCGTGGCCGAAGCGGCCATGCGCGTGAGGGGCATTTGACTGCGGGGCCGGCGGGGATGTTCCCCGCGCGTCAGGTCGACCTCCGGGTCGAGCAAGCGCAGGTTGAGAATCGAGGTGGCCTCCGGGAGGTCGGGGATCAAGCCAAGGTATCTGAGCTCCGGGTCAAACCGCGAGGCGGTCAGCATGACTCCCTGGCGGTCAAAGGCATAGGCCTCGCCGCTCTCCCCCGTGTGGGCCATCAGGAAGATTTGGCTGAACTGGTCCTCCGGCTTCATCCGCAAGCCCAGCAGGGCCACAACCGTCCCATTGGCGGCCCTCACCGGCGCCGCCGCAAACATCGTGGGGCCGCCCGCCAGTTGGCCCGGCGGAACCTCGCTGGCAAAGGGCGCGGAGACGATGGGCTGGCCATCCAGCGCCCGCCGCACAAACAAGGCGTAGCCCGCCGGCGCGCGACGGTTGACCTGGAAGCGCAATGGGGAGGCCAGGATGCGCTCGTCGGCCCCAACCACCACATAATCGAGGTAATGCTGTGGTTCCAGGAGCGGCCTGAGGGCAAGCTGCAGCGTCCGGGCGGGGGCCGCATCTGCCAGCGTGGCCTGGGTCACGCCGGGTTGCCTGGCCAGTTCGGTGAGGGCAAGGATCGCCTCGCGGATGCGCGCGTCCGCCGCGAACGACTTCGCGTTGGACTCCTGTTCGGAAAACCAAAGCCGCAAGGCGGCCACGTCCGCGTTCAGCAACGTCTCCAGACGCCCGGCCAGTTCCGCCTTGAACGTCCCTTCCACCAGGTCGCGGGTCCAGAAAGCGACCAGGCCGATGAGCAAGGCCCCCACCAACGGCCAGATCCATAAGTACTTCGAAAGCACCAGCGGCGCGCCGACGACAACGCGGGCCAGCCGGCTCCTGCTGCTGCTGCCGGGACCTGTTTGGTCTGTGGTCACCACCCTAGACTGGGCAGAGCCGCCGCGGTTGTCAACCGGGAGAATCTCCGCGCGGCGCACCGGAGGTTACGCCGCCCGCAGCTCCACCCAGAACCGGCTCCCTTTCCCAACTTCAGATTCCACCCCCACGCGTCCGCCCATCCGCTCGGCCGCCTTCTTGACGAGCGCCAGCCCAATGCCCGTCCCTGGATGCCGCCGTGCGGCGTGCAGTTGCTGGCAGGCGCCGAAGAGCTTGTTGAGGTGCTCTGCCGGGATGCCGAGGCCGTTGTCCGCCACCCAAAGCCGGATGAATAGGCAGTTGGTTGCCGATTGAGAGTTGAGGGATTCGAGGGCGGAGGGCGGGGCGCGGGCGGCAGCCTGTGCGTGCTCTGGCGGGCCCTTGCCGCGCTTGCGCGCCAGCGCGCGGCCCAGGCAGAAGGCAGCGGGCACTGAGGCTGGGCGCAACTCCGTCCAGATGCGGACCTGGGACCTGGTGCCGGGCGCCATGAACTTGAGGGCATTGGACATCAGATTCGTCAGAATGAGGTGCAGTAAGGCTGGATTGGCCACGGCCTGGCCCTGGACCGGTTCCACGGTCACGCTCGCCTGCCGCCGCTCGATGTCCAGGACCAGGTCCGCCTGGGCTTGCTTTACGGCCTGGTGGAGGTCCACTGGTTCGGTCGGCAAATCGAGCCGGCTGAGGCTCATGTACCTGAGCAAATCGCTCAACAGCAGGGCCTGCCGCCCTGCCGATTCGGCGATTCGCCGCGCATAGTGGCTGCCGGTTTCGCCCAGGGCCGCCCCATACTCCTGCAGCAGGAGCGCGGCAAAGGCCACCTGCGCCCGCAACGTCGCCTGCATATCGTGCGCCAGGGTATGAACAAACGTGTCGAGCTGGTCCGTCGTTTCCCGGAGCGCCGCCCCCCGCTCCGCCAAGCGGCGCTCCATAAACTGGCTTTGCCGCCGTAACCGTGTGTTGGCACCGGACAGTTGCGCGGTTCTTTCCTGGACCCGAATTTCCAACTTCTCCTTGGCTTCACCCAGGGCCGCCTGGGCCGCCCTGCGTTCGGTGAGGTCAGTCACCACGACCGAAAATCCTTCCACCCGCTCCCGCTTCATCGCGCAGAGGAAAACAGCGACCGGCCGGGCGGCCGCCCCAGGTTCAGCCTGCAAAACAAACTCGCCGCGCACGCCCCCGGCCTTTGCCGCCGGCAGCAGCGTCTCAAGCCGGGGATGGTCCGCCGCCGCAAAGAAACGCACCCAGGAGGAGCCGATGACCTGTTCCAAGGGCCGGCCCGCCAACCGGGCAAAGCGGGTATTGGCGTAGAGGATCGTCCCGTCCGGCCCCAGCAGCAGCGCCCCTTCGCTCATCTCGTCGATCAAAAACCGGCAAGAGCTTTCCGCGCCTTGCGCCATCATCGCAGGCCCTCCTGCCCCAAAACCAGGGCGTCCTGTACATGCTGGAAGGCGCCACCTTTGATTGAGCTGGCCTTCATCTTCAGACTTAGCCGACGTTGTGCCCCTTCCGCTGCTTCAGGTCTTTCGCATAGGCGAGCATTTGGTCCAGCCTTTTTCTCAGGAGGGACCCTCGAGGGGAGGCACCGGCACCAAGCCCCCCTCGCCCCCTTCCCTCCTCCCCACCCGCTCCTTGGGCAGGCCAGGGTGTTCGGAGCTTCCACGTGGCAGCGTATCACGGGGGGGTCTGACATTCACGGTCATACCTGGCCGTTAGTTATTCACATTCGGGACCTCGCCGCGGAGGGGTTCCAAGTCCCGAGTTGACGCTCGTTCTCCCATTTTTTCGAAAGCGACACGGCCATGCGCGCAACGTGAATGATCGCCCCGGGCTCCAATCCCGCCGTCTGCGCTCGGGCGCGAATTTCTCGCATGTGATGCTGCACCGCCGCGGCTTGAGCCGCAGCATAGGCCGGGTGGATATCGCTGGGCACCAGGCGGTCGAAACAGATGTGGAGAGCCGCGTTGTTATTCTTGACCTTCGCATTCATTTTTCCTCCGTTTTCTCTGAAATATTTGCGTTCCTAGAGCACAAGCCCACGGTTGGCTAATCCATCATTGGCGTTTTCAGAGGAGCCATCCATCCTTCCTTGGTCCTGGGGCAGACCTGGGCCAAACCCATTCCCTCTGGAAGAACTTGCTCTCTCTGCCTCTGGAACCGGGCAATGCGGCGCAATCCGGATCATCTGAAGGGACACTCCCCAGCTTCCAAAGAGAGCTGCTGACTGGGAAGCCAGACAGTAGCTCCTTCCTCCTGTTGCCCTTTCCCACCCGACTCTCGTCGGCGAAATGGTTGTTCCCGAAACACTCAGAAAGCGACTTTTCATTGTTTTAAGCGCGCCCTGCCCAAATCACATGCTCCGCTTTAGAAAGGAGGCTCCGTACACTAGTACACATCAAGTAGCGGCGATCTTTCAAAAATCTGGCTCCATGGCAAAATTTGTGGGTCAAAATGGCACATCCCAGGGGTAGGCAGGCGAGTCCGTTACGCAGTGGCGACCGGCGGCGACGCGAGCTGAGGCTCGGAAGCCCGTCCCCGCCGCTCGCCTGCCTGCCCCTGGGATGTGGGAACCAGGAAAAAGAGCCTTTTTACGGCGCATGTAATTGTGAGTAAAGCACTTGCATCTGTGTGACATCCTTGGCTACCCACAAATTCTGCTGAGGCAAAAATCTTTTCGTCTTGCTAAAAAACCCGCTCTGGGCTGAAACTTGACGCCGTTTGACAGGCACCGAAGACGACAAGAAAAAGCTGCAACTGTGCATTTTGTTGAAAGAACTGCCTCCTGAGACGGGTATATATACCTAGATGATTGCGGAAAACCTGAGGTCGAATGATGCCAACGAGTTCATTCCGACCCGACAATCGCTGCTGAGTCGATTGAAGGATTGGGATGACCACGAAAGCTGGAAGGTTTTTTTCGACACGTACTGGAGGTTGATTTACAATGCCGCCCTGAAAGCCGGGCTGAGCGATGCCGAGGCCCAGGATGTTGTTCAGGAGACTCTCATTTCGGTTTCAAGGAGCATGCCGAACTTCCACTACGATCCCCGCAGGGGCTCCTTCAAGACCTGGCTCATGCGTTTGACCGGTTGGCGTATCAAGCGGCAATTGGAGAAGCGAGCGCCGCTAAAACGGTCGATGAATCAATCCGCAAACCGCGGCTCACGCACGTCCACCGGCACCGGAACCCTGGAAAAGATCCCCGACCCTGCGGAGCCAGCCTTAGAGGCGCTCTGGGATGAGGAATGGGAGAGAAACCTGATGGCGGCAGCTCTTGAGCGCGTCAAAAAGAGAGTCGATCCCAAGCAGTATCAGATCTTCGATTACTGCGTCTTAAAAACACTGCCGGTGTCCAGAGTGGTGCGAGCCCTGAACGTCAATCGCGGCCGGGTTTACCTGGCTAAACACCGGATCTCCAAGTTGATCAAGCAGGAGATTACGCGTCTTCAAACCAGCCGACTTTGATTGAGAGTTTTATGTTCACCGCAAATTCAAAAGCCAAGAGCAAGGGCCGTTTGACGGCAAAATCCGCGACTCGAGATTCAGACCGGATTTGCGGTATTCCCGTCGAATCCCCGCGGGCGATGCACGAGATCAGGCGGCGAATATTGAAGAAGCTCTCACTCCGGCTGGAGAGGCCGGACTGTTTTTGCCCGTGACTACGTCGAGTGTTCTTTTTCAGTTTCGCCAGGGAGTTCGTGGGGACAACCGACCCGGCCGCATTGGCGTTGCCGGGGTCATAACGCAGATAACAACAAAACCGACATAACATGGCCACCGCAACGACTAATACAACTGTTCGCAAAGAGAAAGTGGAACCTGGATTCAGCCCCAAACCCGCTCGCAATCCCGGGAAGCTAGTCGCCGCTGACGATCCGCCTCCCAGTCCAAGCCCCAGCATCAGCCCGGAACCGCAAACGCCGAGCCCTGATGAATGACCGCCGTAAGTACGCTGGGCCGCGCTGGTGAGATGGGCGGTCCAGCTCTTAAGGCGCGAGAACAGTGTGAGTGCTTTGGCTGCGGTTCACCCACGCGGCCCACCGAGCACTTTTGTTCACGCCGGGCACCTCCGCCGCAGGTGACCGGAACTCCTGCTCCACGTATGAGAAAGGTGATCTTGCACTGCGGCCTGTCGCCAGGGGACATCGTGATGCTGACCGCGGCGGTTCGTGACTTGCACTACTGGTATCCCGGGCAGTTTGTGACGGATGTGCGTACGGCTTGTCCCGAGCTGTGGGAGCATAATCCGCACATCACGCCGTTGTCCGAGCAGGACCCGGAGGTCCAGCGGATTGATTGCACTTATCCTCTCATCAACCGCTGCAACAAAGCTCCTTACCACTGTCTGCATGGTTTCATCGCATTTCTGAACAAGCGCTTGGGTCTTGGCATCAAGCCAACCGTCTTTAAAGGGGACATCCACCTTTCTCCCCAGGAAAAAGCCTGGTTTTCCCAAGTCCACGAACTCACCGGGATGGACACTCCATTCTGGATCGTGGCAGCAGGCGGAAAGCATGACGTGACCATCAAGTGGTGGGACCGGCCCCGCTATCAGGAAGTTGTGGATCATTTTCGTGGGAAGATCCAATTCGTCCAGGTTGGCCATCACGGCCATCATCATCCGAGACTGGATGGGGTCATCGACCTGCGCGGACAAACCAACTTCCGGGAGTTGATCCGACTGGTCCATCACTCGCAAGGGGTGCTCTGTCCTGTGACCGCGCTGATGCACTTGGCAGCGGCTGTGGCCACCAAGCGCGGCCGGCCCCCAAACCGACCATGCGTGGTTGTGGCCGGCGGCCGGGAGCCTGCGCACTGGGAGGCCTACCCCGATCATCAGTTTATTCACACTAATGGCGGGCTGCCCTGTTGTGCCGGCGGGGGCTGCTGGAGGGATAGAACCACGAGGTTGCGGGATGGCGATGGACGGGACAAGGCCGACGCCCTGTGTACCAATGTGGCGAACGGCCTGCCCCGCTGCATGGACCTGATTTCCTCGGCAGAGGTGATTCGGCGGATAGAGTTGTACTACCAAGGGGGTGTCCTGAAATATCTGTCTCTCCCGCAGCGCGAATCGGCGCAACGAGGCATCCTCGCAACTGCCGATAACCCTTACGACCGGCAACCTTTGAATCTCCACAGCGCTGGCATGGCTTGTGAGCGGCGCCTGCGAACGATTCCGCCTTATCCCGACCGCTACGAAGGCCGGGGCATCGTTATTTGCGGCGGCGGCGTCACGTACTTCACTTGCGCTTGGGTCTGCATCAACATGCTGCGGCGCCTCAACTGCCAGTTGCCCATTCAGTTGTGGCACTTGGGCAGGAAAGAGTTTGACGAAGCGATGGAGGCGCTGCTGGCTCCTCTGGGCGTGGAGTGCGTCGATGCCAGCGTAATCCGTAGGCAGTTTCCAGCCCGGATCCTGCATGGATGGGAACTCAAGCCTTATGCGATTCTGCATTCGCGCTTTCGCGAGGTGCTGTTCCTCGATGCCGACAATGTGCCCGTCGTGAATCCCGACTTCTTGTTCGAAACACCGCCCTATCGAACCACCGGGGCGATGTTCTGGCCCGATTACGGCCACGGTACGAACTCAAAAGCAGCCGCCATCTGGCGCAGTTGCGGACTGCGCGAGCCGCAGGAACCGGAATTTGAGACCGGCCAGATAGTGGTGGATAAACAACGGTGCTGGACTGCGCTCTGCCTGGCGATGTGGTTCAATGAGAATTCCGACTTTTATTACCAGCACCTGCACGGCGACAAAGAGACATTTCATCTGGCTTTTGGAAAGGTGAAGCAGCCCTATTCACTGGTCCCCAAGCCCATCCACCCGCTAACGGGCACGATGTGCCAGCATGATTTCCAGGGCCGTCGAGTCTTCCAGCATCGGAACACAGACAAATGGGATTTGTTCTTGAGCAACCGACAGGTCGAAGATTTCCGGCACGAAACAGAGTGCCGCCGTTATGTTGCCCAGTTGCAGCGAACCTGGGATGGCGGGTTGAGCCTGCAGGCGAAGAATGGATTTCGCCCGCAGCCCATTTTGAAACCGACAAAGAGGCCCTTGAAGATTCAGGCCGTGATGATTTCATGCGCCGAGCGCGATGACCTGCGCCGCCACACACTGGCCAACCTTGCCCGAACCGATTGGGGAGATGCCCCGCTGGATATTCAAATGGATGCAGCCAAGGGCGATGACCACCAGCAGCGCCAAACCAACTGCGCATTGCTGGCGCTCAAAGGGAGCCTGGAGTATCCGGCCGATTACGTGCTTTTCCTGGAGGACGATCTGGATTTTAACCGGCATATTCGCCATAACTTGCAGAATTGGGAACCGCTCAAGACCCGTACGGTAACCCTGGCAAGTTTGTACAACCCACGCATCCCACACCTGGCGTGTGATATTAAGAACCGTGCGCGCCTCATCAGCCCGACCTCGGTGTTTGGCAGCCAGGCCTTTCTCCTGTCAAGACAGACTGTGGAGTACGTGATTCGCCGTTGGAACCGGGTGCAAGGAATGCAGGACATCAGGATCTCGCGCTTGGCGGGCCGGTTAAAGAAGCCCATTCTCTATCACGCTCCCTCACTGGTCCAGCATATCGGAAAAACCAGTGTCTGGGGCGGAGGCTTTCATCAAGCAATGGATTTCGATCGGGATTGGTTGCGTTAGCTCTTGGCTCAGATTGGTGAAGGGCCTTTAGTCTGCCAGGGAGCGCCCAGGTCTGCATTTTGGCATATATTGTGCTTCGCAGAGAATTCGGCCTCCTCGGCAGAATCTGCGCGTGGCCGGATGGGCCGTGCAGATGCAAGTGACTGATTCACAGCGACATGCGAAGCCGAAAAGGCTGTCTCCGGCCCTTTTAATCGGTGCAGTTCACCCACTGCTGTGATGAAGACCGAGCCGGGTGCCGCGCAGAACGGAGGCCGTCCCGCAGAGTCCGATGCAGGTGTATCTCTTGCCAATGCCCGGGCTCCAGTACCCGTTTCGATTCCCGATCATCAATTGGTGCGCCTGATTGGCCAGGGCAGCTACGGGGACGTGTGGTTGGCCCGAAACATGATGGGGAGGTATCGGGCGGTCAAGATCGTGTGGCGTAAGTCTTTCAAAGACGAGCGGCCCTTCGAGCGGGAATTAAACGGTATTCGCACTTTCGAGCCGATCTCCCGCTCGTACGAGGGCTTTTTGGATGTGCTGCACGTAGGGAGCAGCGAGAAGCAAGGGTGTTTCTACTATGTGATGGAACTGGGTGACGACCAGAACTCGGGACAGGATATCGATCCCCAGACATATTCCCCCAGGACCCTGGCGGCGGACATCTCGAAGCGTGGCCGGCTGCCCTTGCAGGAATGTCTCCAACTGGGGGTGACCCTCAGCGCTACCCTGGCTGAACTTCATAAGCACGGCCTGGTGCATCGGGACGTAAAGCCCTCCAACATCATCTTTGTCGGTGGCATGGCAAAACTGGCTGACATCGGCCTCGTGGTCGAGGTCGATGAGGCCCGCTCTTATGTGGGGACGGAGGGCTTCATACCGCCGGAGGGCCCATGCACCGTTCAAGGGGATATCTACGGTCTGGGAAAAGTCCTCTACGAGGCCAGCACGGCCAAAGACCGCCAGGATTTCCCGGCACTGCCCCTTGAGTGGGAGCAATCCCCGGAACACGCGGGCCTGCTGGAGCTGAACGAGGTTATCCTCCGAGCTTGCAGGCGCCAGGCAAGCCAACGGTACGCCCTTGCCACTGACCTGCTCGCCGACCTGGTCCTGGTTGCCAACGGGAAATCCGTCAAACGGCTGAGGATGCTGGAACGGCGCTGGTCCAACGTGAAACGGGTGGTTGGCATCCTGGGGCTGATTGCTGCCATTATGGCGGCCGTTTCCTACCCAGCATTCCGTGAGCGGAGCATTGCTATGCAATCACGCCAGCGACAAATCGGAGCCGATATCGCTTATGGAAACCGGGCCATGGAATCGGGCGACCTTCTTGGAGCATTCCCTTACTTTACAGAGGCACTTCGGCTGGACAGCGATCCGGCCAACCAAAGCCGGCACCGGCTCAGGCTGGGGTCGGTGTTGGCGCAATGCGCGAAGCTCGTCCAATGCTGGTCCGCTGCAAGAGAGGTTGATGCCGCCGACTTCAGTCCCGACGGCCGGCAGGTTCTTTTCATCGAGTGGTTCGGCAGAGCGCGAGTTTTCGATATCGAGACGGGGAGTCCGGTCACGCAGCAGTTTGGCCAATCGGATGGGCTGTGCCGCGGCGCGTTCAGCCCGGACGGGAGCTTGATAGTCACCGCCAGCCAAGACAAAACGGCCTGCCTTTGGAGGGCAAAAGACGGGGCCAAGGTGTCCAGCCTGAACCATCCGGGAAAGGTGCTGAGCGCCATGTTTAGCCCTGATGGGCATCGCATTGTCACGGCGTCCATCGACAGAATTGTCCGGGTCTGGAATACGCAGACCGGTGCACTCGAGCTTGAGTTGCAGGGCCATAACGATGCCGTCACCTTCGCCAGGTTCAGCCCTGATGGGCGTGTTATTGTCACTACAAGCCGTGATGGCACCGCCCGGCTCTGGAACGCGTCGGACGAGCATGCGCTCTCGCCGCCGCTGGAGCACCCGAGCTGGGTTGGTTATGCCGCGTTCAGTCCCGATGGACAATTGGTTGTGACCGCCTGTTCCGACCACAAAGCGCGCGTTTGGGAGAGCGCAACCGGCCGGCGTATTCCTCCCGACCTGGAGCACCGGGACGGAGTTAGGAGCGCGGAGTTCAGTCCGGATGGCCGGCTGATTGTAACTGCTGGTTTGGACCGCCAGGCTCGCCTCTGGCTTACTGAAAATCATCAACCGCTTAATCCCAATCCAATTCTCAGGCACACTGACCGGGTAACGCATGCTCTTTTCCACCCGGATGGCCACCGGATTGTCACTACGTGCGTGGATGGGACAGTGCGGGTTTGGGATCTTGCCGGCAGCGCAGTGGCGCCTTCGGGCGTGCACCGCACTCTGAGCGGGGATGGCAGGAGATTCTTGACCCTGACTTCTCAAGGACTCCAAGTGTGGGATACATCAACCTTCCAGCCTGTGTCTCCGCTAATCCAGCCGCCTCGTTTGGCGGAGGATGCAAAGCTCAATCGCGACGGGACCTTTGTCTTAACGGCTTCAAGGGCGCCGGAAGCGTCCATTAGGCATTCGTTGGAAGTCTGGGAAGCGGCGACCGGCCATCAAATCGGTCCGCCTTTGCCGCTTACAAACACCCTGTCCGCCGTCTCGCTCAGCGCGGATGGCAAACGCCTGGTGGCCTTCAGCGGGGCTGTGGCGCAAGCCTGGGATGTCCAAGCCGGAAGGCCGTTAGCAAAAGAGGTTTTGCATGAAGGGAACATTGAATCCGCGGTGTTCAGTCCCGACGGCAAGGCGGTTGCGTCCTGTTGTGACAAAGTCGTGAGGGTGTGGGATGCCGCCCTGGGTCGGCTATTGTTTGCCCCACTCAAACACGCCTTCCCGGTCGTTTGCGCTCAGTTCAACGCCGACGGTTCCCGCCTCGTGACCTGCGGCGCTGACCCCAGCTTCGCCAAATGTCATGCCCAGGTCTGGAACACTGCTACTGGCCGGCGCGTGGGCAGCCCGCTAAAGCATAATGACGGAGTCCTTCACGCCTGCTTCAATCCTGAGGGTAGCCGCCTGGCCACCGCCAGCGAGGATTTTACAGCGGGCGTTTGGGATGCGACTACCGGCAGGCCCCTCTGCGTTAACCTTAATCACCGAGATCAAGTCAGAAGCGTCGCTTTTAGCCCGAATGGTAGATTAATCCTGACTGCCAGCGCTGATAAGACCGCGCGCGTCTGGAGTGCCGATACGGGTGAGCCGTTGACCCCTCCCCTATGGCACAACGCGAAGCTAACGAGGGCAACATTCCTGGCCGAGGGACAGCAGTTAATTGCCTCTGATAAACAGGGCAACACCTGGAAATGGACGCTGCCCTCAGACCGACGGGCGGTTGAGGATCTTGCCAGCCTGGCCCGACTGCTGTGCGAGGACTCTGCCGTTCGTCCGGATGCAGTTGGCGAGCAAAAGCCAGAATCCATTAGAACTATCTGGCTGCGGCTCCGCAGAGATTATCCCACAGATTTCACGACGACCATCGAGCAAATCGCAGCGTGGCATGTGTTCCAGGCCGAGGATAGTGAGCTTCGGCACCAGTGGTTTGCTGCCGCCTTCCACCTGCAGCACCTCTTAGCGCTCCGGCCAGGGGACCAGTCCCTCACCAAGCGGCTCGCCCAGGCGATGGAACATTTGAAAAAGGCCAACTGATCTCAACAAGAGCCCGTTGATCAGCGAACCGGGCTTGGTTGCAGTGGGGCCGGCGATTGCAGTCTGCAACCTCTTGTCATCCATCTTCGGATCTGTGGAGGATTCGGCTGTTGCACACTCTCACCACCCGGAGGAACAAAAGCGCACTGGGCAGTGCGAAGTTATCATTTTCGCCTCGTCAGCAGAATCTGCGAGTGGCCGGATGCACCGCGCAGATGCAAGTGACTGATTCACAGGGAGATACGACGCCGAAAGGCCGTCGTTCAACTGGTCGGCACATCCCAAGGCCAGGCAGGCGAGCGGTGGAGACGGGCTTCCGAGCCTCAGCTCGCGCCACCGCCGGTCGCCACTGCGTGAGGGACTCGCCTCCCTGCCATAGAGCTCCATTTTTCAAAAGGCGCTTTTCCTTGGTGTTCAACCACTTGCGTATAAATCTAAAATTATTTGAAAGATCCGGTGTCATCGAGGTGTGCATAGCCTTGGAGATTCGGTTCTGACGGAGTGCGGTTAAGGTTCAAGGGTCCGCGGTTAAGGCGCAACCGAGGGGGTAGGGACGCGTGGAATAAGATCCCGACCTGTCGGGACCGCGTCCCGCTTTTTGGCTGGCTGTCACTTTTCAGTGAACAAAAGTGTGAAACGGGAAGCTCAGCGCCGGGCCGGCGCTGAGAGCAGGCGGGCCAGGCGGGCTCCCGACCGCAACTGAATAGTCACGCCTGGGCGAATTTGAAGGGGTGGCGCAGGGCAAGGAGCTGCGAATTGAGCGCGCGGTTTTGCTCTGTTCTGGCTTGCGCCGTTCCAGGCCGTCATTTATGTTCCCCCGCGTGCCTCGGTAGCTCAATTGGCAGAGCAGTTGACTCTTAATCAATTGGTTCCAGGTTCAAGTCCTGGCCGGGGCACCACTCTGGTAATCAGGGACTTAGGCAACATTCAGACACCCCAAGGAAAAGCCTGCCTTTGCCAATTCTTTGCCAATTTTGGGACTGAACTTGGCTGAAGATGCTGGAGGATGGATGTGTTCCTGTGACCAAGTGCGTCACTACATCACCGGTCGCAGGTGGCCAGGCCCGACAGCGAGGAGCGGTCACCAACGGACCGGGGTGGGGTGCGGCGTGCGCTCCGGGCGCCCCCCGCCGTTTTTCGGTTGAGGCAAGCCGGAGGCGCCCACCTGCGCTTTGACCACAGGCGGCCCTCAAAACGCCGCTGGCGACAGGAAAGCGCAAGGCCACGAGGCCGAATTGGCGGCGAAGGCGAGCCGGCGGGGACTCAGCGCGCACCCCAGTCCTGCTCCACGCGCGACACCTCTTCGGACATCCGCCGAATCAGCACCGAAATGCCGAAGCCGTGCATCGGCCCCAGCTTGAGCGATTTCAGAATCAAGAGGTCCAGCAGGCGGTAGCCACGCGCCTGGAGGCCCAAGCTGTAAATGACCTCGCGCTGTAAGGCCGGGACTCGCTGCCTGGAAATTCGGGTCTGGTGGCGCCCATACAGGGCGCGCGAACCTCTGGGGCGATGACCTGGGCCTCCGCTCGCAGGCTCGCTCCAGCCCAGGCTATCACATTGCGGGCTTTCCGCCCAAGGACGAGTGCGCCCCGGAGGCAACCTCGGGATGCCCCCGGGCCGGCGCCAGGGTCGGAACCTCACTCCGCAGGTTTGGCGAACTTCGCCGCGTCGATCTCCACGTTGTGTTTGAAGCTCAGGAACTTCATCGTGAACTCAAATTCCTGGCCGGCGTTCGAGATTTTCATTTTCACGGCGCCGGGGAATTTCAGGCCGTCAAACGCTCTGTAATCCCGGGGGAACATGTTGACATTGACGACCCCCTGGGGGCCTTGGTATTCAGATTCCTGCCGGATCAACAGGCCGGTCGTGGTGCTGAACCAGAACTTCTCTTTGCTGGAGGCGGATGGCTTAGACTCCAGGACCCAGGCTTCTTCGTCACCCACCTTCTCAGTACCTTTGTACGCCAGGTCCGGGTAGAGGCTTTTGAATTTGAGCTCCCGATTGAACCGCGCATCACGTCTGACCTTCGCTAGTTCGTCCCCGGTCTTGACCCGCAGACCTTCCCAGGGGTTCTTCGTCCAGGCCACCGTCCCGTCAAAGCCCTCATCGATGACTCCGGCCGCCCCCAAATCAACGTGCGACCGCTGCCGGTCGGGCGCTTGGGCGAAGACCTCTCCTTCGCTATTGCCGACGGTGTCGGATTCAACTTTGAATTGGACGAGGCGCGAATGGACTTTCTCCATCGCCTCCTTGCCGCCGACGGCCTCGACATGCTTGGCCAGGATGGAGTCGACGGTCGGCGTGTCGGCCGCCGCCGTGTGCCGCATGAGAGTCAGGGAGGAACCGATTAATACCGGCGCGATCAAGCGTGCTAGTTTCATATTCGTCGTTGGAATCTACGTTTCCTGCTACGGTTTAAGTTCGGCCGGTGGCCGGCCGGGACTGTCGGTCCGGCCGCACCACTGGTTTGCCTGAACCTTCTTACACGTTTCCGCGCGAAGCACCATTACAAAACCTTCCGGGAAGTATAACGGTGGACGGCGTCATGGAACATATCCCAGGACCACAGAAACCTTTTTCAGGCTCGGTTTCCGCTAAACCCTTCCCTCGCCGAGCCCGTTTTTCGTCAGGTATCCGTAACTTTCCTTGAGCGCGACGAAGAGGTCGGCGGCGCAGGTGTCAAACTCGACAACCAACCACTCGACCTGGTTCTGCGACGCGCTGACGATGCCTCTTTGATGTCCTGCACGCCCGTGCCGACGGCAACCATCGGGCTCGTCTTGTCGCCGGGACCGTCTTTGATATGCATCAGGGGAACACGCTTGGCCAATTGGCCAATGATCCGCGCGGGGTCCTGACCGGCAGCCTTCGCCCAATAGGTGTCCACCTCAAAGAAGACCCGGGGCCAGGCTTCCGAGCAAGACCTGGCAGGGATAATGGCCATCCTTCTGTTTCTCAAATTCCCACCAGTGGTTATGGAGCCCGAGCTTCAGGCCGTGGGACTTGGAAAAGATAGGCTTCATTGTAGATTTCGGCCAGTTCCCGGGTTCCCGCGATAGTCTGACCGGCGTTCGTAGGCTCATCAACGGAGTTGCCGCATGAAGCAGAGCTTCGGGTCTTCGCCCCTTACAACTTGGTGTTCAACCGGTTGATTCATGGTCCTGCCTTAGCGTTCTAAGCTCCGTCTGTCCATCCCCCGACTTCCGTTGAGGTCGTCGAGTCGCGGTCGGCGCACCACGGACGGGACGGCCCACCGTTGGAGCGCAAAGGGCTTCAGGCCAGGCCGGGAGCGAGCGGGATGCCGTCCATATCGTGGATTTGTTCCACGCCTGTGAGCATTTGACGGCCATCGCTCTACGTTGTTGCATCCTCTCCGACCGTGTTGAAGACTTTTGGGCCTCGCGCGGCTCGTAGCCCCCACTTTTATCTCGTCCACCCAACGTAATCCGGGCCACAAAGCAGTTGAACCTTCAACCAGGTTGGTTAAGATTCCTCTCCCATCAGATTGCGGAGCATGGAAAACAAATTGAAAGATGAAGGCGGTTCGTTCTTCTTTTCCAGCCTCCGGCGGGCGGAACGGCGCCTGCCTGTGCAAACATTGTACTCGTTTTTGAAACCGTTCGCTTTCGCCCGCGCCACCTTGAACTCCGCCTTCAAAAACCCCCGCCCGTGCGTGCCTTTGCCGGAGTGTCTCAAGGCGGCGTGGACCAGGCGCATGGCGCGGCAGAGGCGCATGAGCGTTTATCTGAATCATTACCTTGAATATTTTCCCGACCGGCTGGCCGGCGCAAAATGGAAGGACAACTGCCGCATCGTGGGCCGCGATCATCTGCTGAAGGCGTGGCAGGGCGGACGCCCGGCTGTGCTGGCATTCTGTCACTTCGGTCCAATCCGTTTGATGCGACCTTGGGTCCGGGCCGGGGGCATTCCCAGCGCGGCATTGGTCGGCGGAAAATCAGAAAACCGCCCGGAACTAATCCGAAAGACCGATCGGCTTGTTCGATACCCGCATATCCCTACGAGGTTCTATCTGGATGAGTTGAAAGCGGCTGCCGAATTCCTGGCGGCCGGAAACGTGCTGTTCATTGCCATTGATGGACCGGCGGGCAGGCAGATAGACGTGCCGTTTTGTGACGGCTGGACTTTTCAAATGGCCACCGGTGCGATACGCTTGGCAATTCGTCAGCAGGCCGAATTGATTCCCTGTTCGATCATCGAGGAGGGCGCCTGGCGTTTCCGAATTGAAGTGGGCAAGCCGGTGCCAAGAGAATTCTTGACCGCAGGGTCTGAGGGGCTGCGCGCCGGAAACCATTTGCTGGCCGCAATGCTTCCGCATTTCCAAGCACACCCTGAACAGTGTGGAAGAGATTTAATCCTGCGCCTGCGGAAAAATTCTTCCGCCACGCCGCCGGGAAAATCAAACTCATGAGCGATTCCATGCTTGCAAATCTGCTGTGCGACAATCCTATCGTCGTGACTGGCGCGGGCAGCTTCAGCGCGGCGGGTGATTCCGTGGAGGCGTTGTGGTCCGCGGCCATCGCCGGACAAAGCCTGGCAGTGTGGCGCGAGTTTGAGCTGGAAGCCAAGCGCGCGCGGTTCGCGGTTTGCAGCGCACCCGAGCTCGACGGTTTGCTGTCCGGATTGCTTACGTTGCGGAAAATGGATCGTTGCGTGCAAATGGCCTGGCTCGCCGCCAACCAAGCAAGAAATCAGGCGCACCTGGCAAATGCTTATTCACCGGCGCGAGTCGGCATTATCGTCGGCTCATCCAGGGGACCGCTCGGCAAACGTGCGGAATCATTTGGGCATCACGGCAGGCACAAATATCCGCCGTCCTTGTCAGCGCAAAACACCTTCGCCTGCATCAGCGGGGCGCTGGCGCAAGCTTTCAAACTGAAAGGCCCGGGCGCGGTGGTTTCTGCGACCTGCGCATCGGCAGCGTTCGCCGTTGGCTTGGCGGCGGAGCAAATCCTCCTCGGCAAGGCGGACGCGATGATTGTCGGGGGCACGGAAGCACCGCTCCACTTTGCTGTGCTGGCGCAACTGCACTCCGCGGGCGTGCTGGGATTTCATGAAGAAGCCCCGCAAACATGCCGTCCGTTCGACGCCACCCGCAACGGAACGGTGGTGGGCGAAGGCAGCGGATTTTTGATCCTCGAATCAGCGCGCACCGCAGCGGCCCGCGGAGTTGCCGCCTGCGCGCGACTCACCGGTTGGGCCTTCAGCTTGGATGACTCTGGCCGCGCGGGCGTCCACGAAGATGGTTCGGGACTGCTCCAGGTCATGCAACAAGCCTTGCAAATCGCGGGGTTGGCGGCGGAACAGATTGATTACATCAACGCCCACGGCACCGGCACCAAAATGAACGACGCGGGGGAAGCGTGCGCGGTTAAAACATTATTAGGTGACCGCGTGGCCACGGTTCCATGCAGCTCCACGAAACCAGTCACCGGCCACTGTCTCGGAGCAACTCCGGCGCTCGAAGCCGTGCTCTGCGTCGAAGCGTTGCGGCGGCAACAAATCCCGCCAACGGCCAATTGTCTGCAGCCCGACCCGCTTTGTCCGATCAACCCCCTGCCAACAAAAGCGCAACCCGCCCGGCTCACGAACGTCATGTCCAACTCGCTCGGCTTCTGGGGCTTTCATGCGGCGTTGATTTTTTCCAAAGTGCGATGACGGCGAAACAGGTCGCGGTCCTTTGCGCTTCGTCGAACTTCAAAATCGTGGCCTGGCAACTGAGAGCGGCCACAAGGTGCGCTCTGCCGTCCGGTTGCTTGCACGTTATGCTGTCCGCGTTACGATCCCGATGCCGGACCTCCGTTGCCATTTCGGCACAGGCGATAAGTTCATCTCGAATAGCCTTGCGCCGTGGTTCCGCCGCGGCGAGCCTTACTCCGGCCTCAAATCGGCCCGCTGCTTCATCTCGGCGAGCATCCCCTCCCAGTAGCGGCGCAGAAAGGGCGGGTCTTTCAGGCTGTCCAGCGCGTAACTGCGATCCGCCCGCTCCAGGTCCAGCACGGCCGTGATCATCTCTTCCTGGTAATAGCCCGCCTCGGCCAGCGGCAGGCCGGAAGGCTCCCGGATAAAGGACATGCCGCTGGAGGTCTGCCGGCCGTCGGGCGGTTGGCCAACGGTGTTGGCCACGCAATGAAAGATCTTGCTGTTGGGTCCGGCCGGCTGCTGGGCGCGGCCGGAGGCGCGTTTCCAGATTACCGCTTCAATCTCATCGGAGCTGCAGGAAGGATGAAACAAGACCTGGGCCCCGGCCATGGCGGGGAGGCGATAGGTCTCCGGATGCCGGCCATCGCGACAAATCACCAGTGTGCACAGCACGCCATCGATCTCGAACAGGGAGAGCTTGTTGCCGCCGCGGCAATACCGCTGCTCCTGCCGGCCCGCCAGGTGGACCTTCGCATACTCGTGCACAATCGTCCCCGCCGGCGAAATGACGTGCGCGAGATTGAGGCAGCGATCGGCGGTTTTTCGCAGCGTCCCAACGATGGTCCAAATCCCGGCGGCCTTCGCCGCCTGGCAGGTTTGCG
Source organism: Verrucomicrobiota bacterium (assembly GCA_049518415.1). Classification (GTDB taxonomy): domain Bacteria; phylum Verrucomicrobiota; class Verrucomicrobiia; order Limisphaerales; family UBA8199; genus CAVQND01. The sequence continues at coordinate 87,680 of JBEKRX010000003.1, read as the reverse complement.
CCAGGGCCTCCGCCACCGCCGCCGGCTCGAGTTTCAGCACCTCGGGGAAATAATAGCCGGTCAAACTCGTTTCGGGGAACAGGACGACACGGCTGCCCGCAGCCGCGGCGAGGGGGATGTAATGCCGGGTACGTTCCAGGTTGCGCTCAAGGGATTTCGCCCAGTGCAACTGGACGCAGGAGACCTGCAAGGCTTTATGCATGGCGGTTCAGTGTGTTAATTCCAATTCGCGTTGGAATAAGCGGGCTGATGATAGAGGCCTACTCCGGGCAAGTGCAAACCAGTTTTTGTGTGGTGCATAGAAACCTGTTGACAGGCGCGTGAAAATCGTTCATCAGAGACCTATGATCAATTCATTCACTCGTCGTCAGTTTCTCACGCGCGCCGGCGGCGCGGCCGCGGCAGCCCTCCTGGCCGGGCCTTCACTGCGGGCCGCGACTTATCGGGGCCGAATCCGCAAGGCGATGATCATCGGGCCGGTGACCGAAGCGGCCCTGCAACCGCTGAAGGAGGCCGGTTTCCAGGGCGTGGAGACGACGCACATCTGTCCGGAAGCGGAGGCGGCTCAAGGCCGCGCCGCGGCCGAAAAGCTCGGCCTGAGGGTGCACTCGGTGCTGCGCGGGTGGATGGAGTTCAACAGTAAGGACCCCAAACAGGTGGAGGATTCGTTGGAGAAGACGCGGCTGGCGCTGCGGGCGGCCCAGGCCTATGGGGCGGATGACATTTTGCTGGTGCCGTGCCGGATCGGCGGCATGCCCATGCCGGAGGCCTGGGAGTTTGCGATCGCGTTTGACGCCCAGACGGGCCACGTCACGCGTGTGGCCGAGGGCGACAACGCGCGCTTCGAGGCCTACATCAAGGCACATAACCAGGCGACCGATACATCCCGGGCGGCGATCGAGAAACTCATGCCCCTGGCCCAGCAGTTGCAGGTGGTCATCGGGCTGGAAAACGTCTGGAACAACCTGTGGGTCAAACCGGACCTGTTCCGCAACTTCGTCGCCTCCTTCGCCAGCCCCTGGGTGAAGGCCTACTTCGACATCGGCAATCATGTCAAATACGCGCCGCCCCAGGACTGGATCAAAACCCTAGGTCCGCTGATCGTGAAACTGCATATCAAGGACTTCAAGCTCAACCCCGATGGCCACGGGGGCGAATTCGTCCACCCGCGGGACGGCAGTATCGATTGGCCGGGCGTGCGGCGAGCGCTGGACGAAGCGGGCTATGACGGCTGGGCGAGCATCGAAGACGGCGGACTGCCGCTGGCCGAGTTCAGCCGCCGGTTCGACTTGATCGAAAGCGGGCAATAGCGCCAATTAAAGCAGGTTCAAGAGGCCGGCCTCTCTGAGGCTCAAGCCGGGCAAGGCGACAGTGGAAGTTGTTGTCCAGACCCTGAGCCTGGCTGTACTTTTAAGGTTGTGATGAGCCATTCATTTTCCACTGCTCTTGGCTGGTGGGTGGCCGCCTTTCTGCTTGGCGCCAGGGCAGAGGTCTGCGGGGCTGATTCCGCGGCCCTCCAAGGCGGTGTCGCCCGGGTGAACCTGACTCCACCGCCAGAGATGAAGGCGGCTTTGGGCGGATACGGGGCGCGCCAGAGCAGGCCTGCGACAGGGGTGCATGACGCGGTCTGGGCCAAGGCGTTGGTGCTGGCCAAAGGTGACAGGAGATTCGTGTTGGTCACCGCGGATGTCCTGGCCTTTCCGCCCCGGTTCAAGGCGGCGGTGATGGAGCGCGTGTCTGCTGAGGGCTGGAGTGCCGCCCAGGTCATGCTCCTGCCCAGCCACACGCACACCAGCATCGATATGATGGCGCTCCATCCCGGCAACGTATTCGGAAACCCGCAGGCGGGCATTTTCCACAAGGCACTTTTCGAGCACACCGCTCAGTGCCTGGCGCAGGTAATTCGCGCTGCCGGCCAGAACCGGCAGCCCGTCCTGGTCGGCTCCACGACCATTTCTGTCGCCGGCAGGAATCGCAACCGCCGCCGAGGCTTGGCGGTCCACGACCCCGAGCTAACGGTGACCCGGGTTGACACGACCAGCGGTCATCCTCTGGCAGTGCTGGTCAACTGGACGGCGCATCCGACCTTCCTGAGCGCGGCGGAGATGATGTTTTCCGGCGACTGGCCGGGACACCTGCAGCGGACCCTGGAGGCGGTCATCGGGCAGGGTGTGGCGGCGATGTTTTACAATGGGGCCGAGGGCGACCAATCGCCCGTGCCGCCCGCGGACTGCGGCAGCAACTGGGAACGGGCGGAGCGTTATGGCCGGGACATGGGCCTGCTGGCCTGGCGAGCTTGGGAGGGAATCCAACCCCGGGCGACCCAGGACTTCACCTACCACACCGAAACGATCACCCTGCCCAAGCGGCAGTGGCATCCGGACTTCATGCAGACCGGGGGCGCCGAATACGGCTTGAATGAGGCGAGCGTGCAGGGATTTGTCGAGCAACTCGTCCCTTCGGAAACCCGGAGCACGTGCCTGCGGTTGGGCGAGCTGGTGATGCTGGGGGTGCCGGCCGAGATGGCAGCCGGGTTGGGGCTGGAGGCCAAGGCGAAAGCGCGTCAGCTCACGGGCGCCAGTTCGGTCACGATCGGCGGACTGGCGGACGAATGGGTCAGTTACGCTTTGCCGGCCGAGGAGTATCGGCGGGGCGGTTACGAGGCCAGCATGAGTTTTTACGGCGAGACGCTGGGGAGTGTGCTGGTCGAGGGCGCCGTGCGCGCTGCCCAAGGGCTGAAGTAGTGGCCGGTCTGGTTACGCTGGACCAGCTTGGCCGGCGGCCGGGCCTGGGCGCGGGCGCTGCTTCGGGTTGCGCCCATTGCGCCTTGCGCGGGCAAGTCCGTCCGGCAGCCAGGCTCAGTGCCGTTGGAGGCGATAGAAAATGGGTGCGTTAGTGTTGTCCAGATTTACCGTCCAGGCAGAACCGGTGAAAGTGAGGCTGACCAGCGGGTACCAGCCGGCAATGTTAGAGAGATCGGTGCTGTATAGGACGGTGTACTGATACCCCGGCTTGCCAAATAGCGCCAGGGCGCGGGTCCCATCGGGGTTGAGCATTGCTTCCAAGATGGGCGGGTCGGTAACAAACTCGACCGCGCGGTAGAAGATACGGTTCTGCCGGGCATCCAGCCCTGAGACTAGCGAGAGCATGGAAGTCGTGGCAATGGGGCGCGGCAGCCGGGTCCAAACGACCGGGGCTTTGAAGTTGGTGGTGTATTCCAGGGCGTAGCTGGCAAAGGGCTTGGCGTAGAGGTTCAGGCTGCGTGCGCCGCGGGCCCCCAGGCGGCCCTCCAGCAGGGCCTCCGGCCCAATCACCACCGCCCGGCCGGACTGACCGAGGAGATTGGTCGCCAGGACTGCCCCGGCCTTGGTGGCGGTGATCTGCCGCAGGGTCAGGGGCACAAAGGCCGAGTGCGCGCCGGCAATGGCAGTGAAGGCCAATTGGGCAACCTGTTCCGAGCCCGTCATGAACTGGCCTGAGCGCGTCGCCAAGTGCAGCAGCACCCGCTCGCCGCCCTGCAGCGTGACCGTAGCCGAGAGCGGATCGATTTCGGGGGCCAAGCCTTGCAGCACCAGGTTCGTCAGATGGCCCGGGGGCACGTCCAGGGCCAGGCTCAAATCCACGATGTTGGTGCTCGAATCGAAGCTGACGACGACATTGGTGCTCTGGCCGGTTTGCAGGATGGCCGAACCCAGGCCCGCCAAGACAAATTCGTAACCGGTCGCAAGGCCATTGCCCGCGGCGGTGGTGAGGTTGGCGCCGAAGGTTACGGTGACCTGCCCGAAGGTGTCGGCCTGGCCATTGGCCTCGAGGATGTCAGCCGCGAACAACTGCGACCCCAGCGGCGTGAAGTTGCCCGCGCCCGCAGCCGCCAGGAGGTCATTGAGGTTGAAGAAGGCCTGGTTGGTGCCGGCCCCGTCTCCCACTACGGCGGCCAGGCAGAAGGGGGCGGCGGCATTGGACAGGGTCACAATGCAGCCCGACGTATCCAGGCCCGGCACGTCAATGATGAGTTGCTGGTCGTTGATGACAAAGCTGTTTTCCAAACCGGTCGTCACGCTGGGCAGCGGACCCGAGGGCGGATAGACGACCGGGCTCAGGCCGGCGGGCGTGGAAGTCAACCGGTAATAATAGGTCGTGCCCGGGCGGCAACCGCTGACCCGCATGAGCATCAGGCCGTGGCCCTGGGTCTGCTGGCGCAACAGCGCCTGGCTCTGACGGCGGTCGTAGCCCGCCGGCAGACTGGGGTTGCCCGTGTGCAGCGGGAAGGCTTCGATGCCCAGTTTACCCGCCAGGTTGGTCGTCCCGTTGGCATCGGCGAAGACGGCCATCGAAGGCGTGGAGGCGCCCGCCCGCCAGAGGATGGAGAAGCTCGAAGGCGTGACGTTGACGGGCATGACATTGGTGATGAGGTCCGCCCGCGCCAGGGGAAGCCAGGCTGCTAAAAGCAAGGCGGCGAGAAGCAAGCGAGGGCTTGGGCTCGGCAGGGGCCTCGCCCCACCTGGGGCAGGGCGAAAGGCAGTGGTGGTTAGCCAGAACATTTCACACCTCGCATGGAAGGCCGACAGGCCGGAGCGCCGGTCTCTTGCCGGCTTTGGGCATCCGAACTGCCAAAGCCGGCTGGAAGCCGGCGCTCCAGCCTCGCCAGTGTGGAGTATTCGGGTTAGTCGCATGAATGTGAACATAGGCTCACCTATTGGTATTAGTCAGGCCGGCGCCGGCGGGTTTTTGAACACTGAAGGTGGAGGCGGCGCGCTGCAGGCCCGGCTGGCCTTTGCGCGCCAGGATCGCCTCGCCGCCAATGAGCACCACGAAGCGCTTGTTGCCATTGGCTTTGAGAATGCGCGCCATCCGTTCGGCGGCGCCATCACCGCTGTCGATCAAGACCAACAAGGGGGGTTGCTGGCCGGCACCCGCCAGGTTGGGTTTGGGCCCCGCGGCCGCATCGAAAGGCGAATGGGTCACCCGGGCGTTGGGGAACTCGGCTTTGAGGTCGGTGAGCGGCAGGCTGGCCGTCTTGAGCTTCGCTTGGGCCATGGGGCCGGCCGCACCCTGGCGCAAATCCACCAGCACCAGGTCCGGCCCTGGCATCTTTTTGAGGCGGTCGTAAGTGATTGACGGGACTCGCTCGCGCTGCAAGCCACCGGCCTCGGTGGTGGCCGCCTGGGCCGTTTCCCAGGCGGCAAAACCGCCCTCGAGCACCTGGGCCGAGATGCCCGGCTTCTGGTTCAGCGCGGCGGCGGCGGCTTGGGCGGTGTCGGCCTCCAAACCTCCGTCATAGACGACGACCTGGCCCAGCAGAGGCAATTGCTTCTGGGCGGCGAGGCTGGCCGGGATGCTGATCGCGTTGGGAATATGGCTCTGCTGGAAGAGCGCGGTCGGGCGCACGTCAATGACGGTGAGCTTCTCCCGGGCGGCGAGCTTCTGCTGCAACTGGGCGGGCGAGATGGCCAGGGCGGCGGTGCCGAACGCGAGCAGCGACGCGCAGAGCCAGGCGGACGGGCGGCGCCGGCAGCGGGAGAACCTGAAATCCGAACTCCGAAATCCCAAGGGCGTCCGTGCCCGGAGGGTGGCGCGGCCGTCGCGCGGGGAGGTTTTGACGATAGATATTTTCATGGGTTCATTGCGGCTTGAAATTGGAGACAGGGTTGGGCAGGTCAAGCAGGAGCACGGCGACGCGCGGGATGGGGAAATCCACGCCCACCAGCTTGCCGTCAATGACCTCGGCGACCACCCAGCGGCCCGATTCGGAATCGAGCCGGCGCACCCCGGCTGCGTTGGCCAAGCCGAGTTGCGTGAGCAACTGGTAGGCGGAGTATTGGCTGGGGAAACCGGCATAGCTCAGCACGTTGGCGCCGGCGACCAGGTTAACCGGTCCGGCCGAGTTCAAGCCCAGGTCCAGCACCCGCCGGTCGGCAAACTTGATCCACAAAAAGTCAGCCGCAGCCAGGGCGAAGTTCGGCCCCGACGGCGCGCCATTGGTCCAGCGCGCCGTTTCGCTGACCACCTGCGGCACCAGGGTGGTGTAGTGGGTCAGTTCCTGCACCCCCGCTTGGGCGTTCCAGAGCGTCAACAGGGTGTAGGCGTTCTGCTGGTAAGCGGCCATGGCCGGGGTCACCACCACGGCGTTCCGGTTTTGGAAGACGGCTTGCAGGGACGGCAGGTCCGCCGCCTGGACGCTCGCCAGATTGTTGCTGGTGTCCAGCCACAACACCTTGCCGGCCGCCAGCGCTGGGCGGTCCTTGAGCGTGGTCGTGCGCGTGAGCGGCACCGCCCCGAGGCTGGGCAGGTGCACCAGCCGCAAATTGGCCGTCAGCGGCCCCAGCGAGTCTTCCAGACAGACCAGCCACGGCCCGTCCAGGTAGGGACGGGTCTCGTTCTCGGCCGTGCCGGTGATCTGCACTTCGGCCTTGCGCAGGAGGTCGAAGCCGTAGAGGTCGACTTGCCCGTTGCGGGTGTCCTGCCAGACGATCCAGTTTTCATAGAGCGCCGGATGATACTGGCCGAAGGTATTGGTCGTAATCCGCAACTGCTGTCCGGTCTCGAGGTTGGCATAATAAATCTCGCCGGGCCCCACGTCCCGCCAGTCCTGCCAGACCACCCGGCCGGCCTGCACCTCCGGGTCCAATTGGTCCTGCGTGGAAGGCCAGACCCTGAGACCGGCGCCACTCTGGAGGTTGGTGGCGAACAGTTGCCACGGGACGCTGGCATTGGCGACGGCCCGGCGCTGCCAGACCACCCACGGCCAATCGATGGCCGGGTTGACTTCGTCCAAAGCGAGCGTGGCGGTCAGCCCCTGGGCGGGCGCGCCGCTGGCCAGGTCCTTGAGGAAAATGTCCCAGTTGCCGTTGGTCTGGCGCCCTTGCCACACGACATAGCGACCGTCGGTCCGCGGGTTTTCCTGGCTCAAGGGCGTATTGGTCACCTTGATGATTGGCCCGTTTGTACTCAGGTCCTGGGCATAGATTTCGAAGCCGCCGTCGCTCTGGTCCTGCCAAACCGCCCAATGGCCGCGCGCGTGGGGGTTCTTCGGCCCGCGGGTCACGTCGGCCAGCGCCGCCGCGCTGCCGGACAGACTGCCCACTTGCACCAAGCGCGTGGCAAAGTTGGTCTGCCCCAACTGGTCTTGGAGCGTCAGCCGCAGGGTGTACCACCCGGGCGGCAGCGGGGTGCCGGCGTCGCTGCGACCGTCCCAGGCGAAGGTCTGAGTGGCCGTGCCGATGTTGGTTTGCGTCAGGCTCCGCACAAGGGTCAGGTTCGGCTGGGCGTAGCAGAAGAGCGGGTCGAAAGTCCAGCTTACGCTGGAGGGCGTATTGGTCGGCTGATAGACGCCATTGGTCTTGCCCAGCACGGAGAAGGTCAGCGCCTGGGCGGAGGAGGAACTGATGGCCAGCGGCACGGTCGCCGGGGCCGGGGCTTCGGCGCGGTAATAGCCGCTGTTGGTCGTCCACCGGAAAGCGGTCACGCCCGCCCCCGCGACGTTCAGCGAGACCTGGCGCACCCGGCTGGGCGTGGCCGGCGTGCCGGTGATGCGGGTGGGCGGAGCGGCCGGGTCGACCACCCAACTGACCGCCACGGCATTCGACGCATCCAGATAACTCCCATACTGCGAGCGGCCGAGCACCGATACCGTATAGGACCCCGGGCCCAGGCCCGACAGGCTAATGGACGTGCTCACCGGCAACTCGGCGCTCCAGGCGCCCCCATTGAGGCTGTATTTGAAGTAATCCACATAATTGCCCCCGACCGTGAGCGTGGCACTGGTCTGCGCCGTGGGCGACGAGGGCACCCCCGCTACCGTCGCCCAGCCGACCACCCCCTGAAACACCTCGATGCGCGCGTCGACCTGGCTCGGGTCGCTCAGGGCCGCGAAGGCGAGCGGCGCGTTCACCGGCCGGATGGAAAGGGCGTCGCCCGCCACAAAGAGCGGCTGGGTGATCGTGCCCACAGTGGCAAAATCCAGCGACCCGCTGCCGGACACCACGACAATGTTGGTATTGTTGGCCTCCCGATTGCTGGACGAGTCCACCGAATAGAACACCACCTGGTATTGCCCCGGGTAGGCGAGCGAGAAGGGCAGGGCCGGCAGGAAGGGGCCATTGGTCAGGCTGTAAAACATGCTCACCGGGCTGGCATCGGCGGCGATGAAATAGATTTGGGTGTCGGGGGTGATGTAGTACTTGCCGGCGGCCTGGGTGACCGGGCCGACAAAGTGCATGGTGGTCACGGGCGGGTTGGTGTCGACCAGGGTCTGAGCGTAAGTAACTGTATAGGTGTAATCGTTGAGGGCGACGAGATCGAGGATGTTCAGGTAATTCTCGCGAATGTTGCCCACCTGCGTGTAGCGGTAGTTGGTCCAGTAATTGTTCGTGTTGAGAATCTTGCCGTCGGAGCGCAGGACGCTGGCGATGGGCAGTTTGGCCTGCCCGGGGTCAGGGAGCTGGATAAAACCCCAGCCGGTTTTGTCGGCGGTGAGGGTCACCTGGAAACTGCCCCCGGGGCCGGCCGAGCCCACGACGGCGGCGTTGGTGAGGAGGTTCACCGGCAGGATGTCGCCTTCGCTCTCATAGATGGCGGTGGGAATGACCACGGTATCGTTGGTGTTGATGTCGGCCAGGAAGTCCTTGACGTTGTCGCGGCCCGGCTGGTCGTCCAGGACTTCATGGGCGATGAAGAAGGCATTGAGGGACTTGATGATCGAGGTCTCCTGCCCGCCGAGATCGGAGGAATGGGTGTAAGAGGCCTTGAACTCGATGAACTCGCCGGAGAGCGAGACAATCATATCCCAGGCCCCTTTGCGGGTCTGGCCGGGGGGGATGTCGCCGAGGTTCACATTGAGGCTGGCGGTGTCGAGGGGCGAATCGTTGACGCGGGCGCCAAGCAACTGGGCAATGAGCAGGAGGTGCTGGACATTCTCGACGATCTTGGGCTGTTGGGAGTTGATGTTGACTTTATGGGCCAGACCATAGCCGGAGTTCTTGACCAGGACGCCCAGGGTGAAGGGCACCGGGCTTTCGACTTCCGGGGTAAAGGGGTCGTCGCCCTGGACGTCGCGGGGCTGGAAGTAGGTGATTTCGAGTTGGGCCTCGGGTTTCACATAGATCTGGGCCGGAAGGGCGAACATGACGCTGGCGGGGATAGCCAGACCGCGGATTTTGCCCGCCAGTTGGCAGCCCACCATGTAGCGAACGCCATCCGGCGAGGAGCCGCCGGCGCTGATCTTGGGGATGATGAACCAGTGGACGATAGCTTTGGTCGTGGCGGCGATGACCCCGTCGCCGCCGACCGAGTTGATGCTCTCAAAGGTCGGCTGCCGCACAAAGAAGAGCGAGGAGGCGTCGTTGACCACACCGTTGGTGGTGAGCAGCGGGTTCTCGAAAGAGAGGTTGGCGGAGAAGTCGGTAATCGGATCGGTCCCGTCATTGTTGGAGACTTCCAGCCGGGCATCGAAGCCGATGCGTTCGAGGGTCAGTTCCTGGGCGATGATGATTTTGACGGGGGCGCACACACCCTGGAACTGCTGCTGGGCAAGGGTGGCGGCGGGCCAGAGGGCCGCCAGGAGAAGGAGGCCCAGCAGCAGACGCGGGCCGTGGGGCGCAGGGCGCGGCGCCGGGAAAACCGAAGTCCGAAATCCGAAACCTTCGGGCGGCTGAACGGCCGGGGCCGGGGCGCCGCTCTGAAGACTCTTGACGGGGACGGCGGCAAAGCTTCGTGCCGGCTGCACTACGGTCGCCGCAGATTGAACTGAAATGAATTGGCGCATGGGAGTCTCCTTATTGGGAAGCTTTGACATGAGCGGGCAGCCGGATCGTCCGGCTCCACTCGGTTATGACCGGCCCATCCGGAGTCCAGGAACCGCAAAGGTCGTGCACCAGGACACCGTTGGCGTAGAAGGCCATGTCGCCACGGAGCTTGAAAGTATAGACCTCCAGCGGGCCGCCCAGCCGCTGGTTGGCGGTGATTTGGAGGCGCTGGTCGTGGTCGTCGAAGAGCCAGTCGCCCACCGCCAACTGGGAGGCCATCTTCCAGCCTTTGCCGTCCACCCAGAAGAAATGCTCGTCCGTCGTCCGGAGGACCTGCGGCTCCGAGTCACCCGGCAGGTGGAAGCGGATTTCGCGAGCTTGCCTGGTCTTGCGCGCATGGATTTCCGAGACCGTGGCCACGTGAGCGCGGCCGGTCCCGGACCTGACCACGTCGCCAGGCTGCACCTGGTCAATGGTCTTAAATCGGCCATCGGCCAGCAAGACGCGGGTTTCGGCGGCGAAGCAGCCTGCCGGAGCAAGGTCATAGTTATTAACGGCCGCCGGGCCGCCACCGCCGCTGGTTCCTCCTGCCCCACCACCGGCGAAAAAGCCTGCAAGCCACTGGGCCAGGCAGCCGAAGGCGCCGGCGAACATGCTCACGGCCGAGCCCAAGAGTCCCCCCGTCGCCACCCCCAAAGTACCGAAGACCGCCATGAAGAAGGTGTAGCCCACCAGGAGGCCGGCGGCGGTATAGAAGAGTTCGCGTGTATTCGGGCAGTCAGAAACGCCCTTGAAAATCGCGATCAAATCCAGGAGGCCGCAGGCGGTGGCCACGAGGCTGCCGGTGAGGCAGTCGGCGGCGTTAAAGCCGGGATCGCACGGACCGCCCTGCCGCAACTCCAGGCCCCCGCCGCCGTTCGTGCCGCTGTAAGTGGCCCGGAAGGGAATCTCCACCGACTGCTCGGGCAAGAGGAGCGGCAGGTAATCGATCAGCGGGGTCAATCGCCCCCCGTTGACGTCAGAGCCGGTAATCGCAACATCGCGCAACGCGATGAGACCGTGATTGTATGCGGTAACAATGAAGTTGGCCTCGAAGCCGGGTTTGACTTCATCGAAGCTCGTATAAGCAGGGTCGACCACGAGCACGGGAGCGGGGACATGGGTTTCAAAGGTCTGTTCGATGGTAATTTCGTAGCGATCCGTGTACGGCACGGGCGTGACCGTGAAGTTGACGGTCACCAGGCTCCTGGCGAGGCGCGTGGCGGGCGGGGCGACGTTGATGGTCTGGTCCGCGATGACGGTGGCCACGCCCATGATGGCGGAGTAGCCGGAGGCGACGATTTGCCAGGACCAATCGCCCTCCTGGAGGTTGGTGACGGTGACCAGGCCGTTGATGTCGGTCTGGACCGGGGGCAATTCGACCTGCAAGGCGGTATTGCGCAGATTAACGGTGGCATTGGGCACCGGCAGGGTCAGCATGTCCTCGACGTAGAACTGGACCGCGCCCACTTGGGAAGAAGTGACTCTGGCGTAGAGGCGCACGTCGAAGGTCGCCTGGGCATTGGTGCCTTGGATGGTCAGTTTGTCCTGGTAGAAGGCGAGGGGGGTATTGGTCGGGGGCGTGAACACGACGGTGAACGAATTGGATTGGCCCACCGCCAGGTCCGGCAGGTGGATGCTGCCGTCCGGAGCAGCCGGCAGATTGACGATCATCCAGGTGATATTGGTGGGCGGGATGATGGTGACGCCCTGGAGGTCCTTGAGGCCGCCATTCTGGACCGTAACCTGCTGGCTCTTGAGCGAGCCACGATCCAGGCTCACTTCCACATAACCGATGTCGGGCTGGAGCACGGTGATGATCGGCACGGCCGGCAGCAAGGTGACGTTGCCGGTGAAGGTCGCCGCGGCGCCCTGAGCCGAGGTGAGGGTGAACACGCCGATGGCGTTGTCGGGCGCGTTGGCCTCGGAAGTGAGTTGGAGGGTGACGGTCTGGCGCTGGCCGGCAGCGACGGTGAAGCTGGGGTCGATCAAGCCCGTGCCGTGGAGGGTGGAGATTGCCACCTGGTTGGTCCCCTGCATCTGGTAGGCCTGAAAGCCGACGGTGAACCCGGTCAGCGGGACATCGCCCGGGTTGATGAGGGTGATATTGAACTGGAGGGAGTCATTCTTGGACATGCGGATGTCACCGGTCGCGGGCGCGGCATAGAAGCGGTAGATGGTGACCTGCACCTGGTTGAGCTGGTCAACCACCGAGGGATGGGCGGCCCAGATCATCAGGGTGCCGGCCAGGCCCAGGGGCGGGTTGAAGGTGTAGGCGTAGTTGCCGCTGCTGTCGTTGGTGACGGTGACCGACCAGTGATAGCCGCGAGTGGCAAAACCGATTTGCAGCGGCACGTTGGGCACCGGCTGGCCGGTCTGGCTGTCCAGGGCCTGGCCGCTGATGAGGATCGGCTGATCATTGCTGTAGCCGGCCTTGTCGGTCTGCGCGGTGGCGTAGTACGGGGCCACAGACAAGGCCGACTGCATACTGCCCGCCAGCGGGCCGGCCTGTTGCTGGCCGCTGGCCGTGGCCCGGTCGTAGATGGCGCTGGCCACGGCCTGGAAGGTCACGGTATTGCTCGCCAGCGAGGCCGGCACCAAGACCGCCGGCACGGTCAGGTTGGTGGAACCGCCCGGCGGCACGATGACATAACCGACGCCGTTAGCGAAGGTGATGCCTGGCGGCGCCGCGTTGAGCGGCGTGCGGCTGACCTCCTGGCCTTGCTGATTGAGAACCGAGACATAGAGGTCGCCGGGTTGCGAGCCGTTGGCGCGGGTGGTGGCCAGATACATCGGCTCGTAGCCGCGGTTATAAACCCGCAGATTGAACGGATTCAGCCCCCCGGCCAGCGGCAATTGATTGGCGCTCAGGTCCACCATCGACGCCGGAGTCTGCACCGTCGGGAACGAGAACACTTGCTGATAGATAACGCTGCTGCCTTCGGCGTCGGTCTGCTGCACGGCCCGCAAGCGCACCGACTGCGGGGCGGTGATCGAGCAGCCGGGCACGGGCAGGTCGGCGCCGTACCAATTGCCGATGCCAACAGTAGTCCCTACGGCCTGGACGAGGTTGTAGGGATTGGCCCCCGGCACGAGCCGCTGGATTTCAACCTGTTGGAGCGGGAACGCGGCCGAGGTGGCCAGGTTGGACACCGCCACGCGGTAATCGTCGAAGTAGGTGGTCATGGGCGGGTTGGTGCCGCCGTTGACGGAGAGTGCCAGGCCGAGGGGAAAGACGGTGAGCGAGCGGGCGGCGCTTTCCGCGTTGGTCGAATTGACCGCCGTGACGGCGTAAGTGACGGGCAGGGCCCCCAGCGGGAAGCTGTCCGTGAAGCTGGTTGCTGCCAGCGGCGAGGTGTTCTGCTTGAGGCCGTTGCGATAGACATTGAACCCAACGGCCGTCGTGTCCGCCGAAGTCCAGGTCAAGGCGGACGCCTGGCCCTGGGTCGCCAGGAGTTGCAGATTGTTGACGGCGCCGACGAGCGCCAGGAACGTCACCGGGTCGCTCATGGCCTCGTTGCCCAAGGCATCGGCGGCCGAGACCACGTAACTCATCACCCCGCGCGGGGGATTATCCAGGACGGGCGCCTGGGTGCTGACCGTGCGGAGGAGCGCGCCATTGCGATAGACGTTGTAATGGTCAGGGGGTTGGCCGGCGCCCGGCTGCCAGGTGATCTGCAAACCGGCGGCCGCCAGTTGCACGACCACGTTGGTTGGGGCCGGCGGCGGCGTCCGGTCGGACAGGGCGACGCGGACAATGGAGTTGGTGCCCTCGGCGCCGCGGCGCAAAGCGGTAACCGCGTAGAGGTAATAGCCATCGGCGGCAGGCAGGTCGATGTAGCTGTTTGAGGACACATTGTCGGCCACCAGGTTGGTCGGCGTGAGCAGGTAATTGGTGCCCGGCTGGGAATAGACCCGGTAAATCTCGGCGGTCGGCACATTGGACCAGGTCAGCAGCACCCGGCCGGCAGCGAGGCTCGTGGCCTCGAAATGGACCGGTTGGCCCGGCGGCGTCGGCAGGGCGGTATTGTAAAGCTCCAGGTCGCTGCCCGAGTTGATGCTGTGGCCGACATTGTTGAGGCTGTCGGTGACGGTCAAGGTGAAGTGGCCGATGCCGGAGCCCATGGCCGGGGTGAGGGTGAGGGTGCCGGCCCAGTTGGTGCCCGTGCCGCTCATGGTCACGGGCACTGGACTCCCGGTGGGCGGCCCGAAGCCGATGGTTGGAGTGGTGCCTGCGGCCGGAGGCTTGGTCAGTTGCAGGCCCACGGCCACGTTGGTCGAATTGGTGGTCTGCACCGGCGGCAAGGGGGCGGTACTGATTACGCCGGCAGGCGGGGTCACATCAATCACCAATGGCGGCCCGGAGGGCGCGCCATTGAAGGGATTGCCGGCCAGATCGACGGCCGAGACGCTCAACCGCACCGGGCCGGAAGGCAGCAGGGCGGTGACGTTGAGCTCGCTTTCGTAAGTATTCAAGGCGGTGTTGGTCAGCGGCAACAGCGAGGGCGGGTTGCCAGCGGGCGCCACGGTCATCAAGGGCGGGCCGTTGAGGGCTTTGGAGGCGCTGAGCGTGACGTGGACGGGGCCGACCCCCACGGGAGAGGCCTTGCTGAAAGAGACGCTGAAGGCGGGCGGCACGGCGTCAAAGTAGTACTGGAGGGGCGCGGACAGCGGGCTTTGGTTGCCCAGGGCGTCAAAGCCCACCACGTAGAAGTAGTAGTTGGCGGTAGCCAGGCCCTGGACGGTGACCGCGGAGCTCGACACCGGCAATGAGGCGCCGCTGGCCTGGGTGATATTGGTGAGCGGGGCGGTGCTCCAGAAAACCTGGAAGGTTGAAGCCCGCTTGCCGGTAGCGGCAAAGTGCCATTGCAGCGTCAGGCCCAGCCCCGGGACATAGTTTGGCGCGTCCATGATAGGCTGGGCCGGCGGCATGGTGTCGAGCGAGACGTTGCGCGCGGGCGAAGTGGCGCTGCCCAAGGCATCAACGGCCAGGACCGTGAAGGAGTTGGCCCCCTCCACCAGCGCCACGGCAGGGAAGCCGAAGGAGCCATCCGCCGCGGCATTGGTCGTGCCGGCCAGCGAGCCGGAGCGGAAGAGGCGCAGTGGGATGAAAGGCTCGGCGGTGCCGCTGAGCGAGATGGAGTTTGAATTCACGATGAGGTCAGCGGCGGGCGCAGTGATGACCGGCGCCGGCGGCGGCGTTGGGGCAACCACGACATTGTGTTCGAGGGTCGAGAAATTGCCGCTGTTGTCGCGGGCGAGCAGTTTGACGCGATGGACCGCGCTGCTCAGATTCCGCATATCGAACCAGAGCGAGAAGTTGGCGCCGCTGTTGGTCGCCTGGCCCAGGCCGTCCACGTAGAATTCGAGCGCGGCCATACCCAGCGGGGCGGAGGCGCTGCCCGTCACGTTGAGCGGCCGGGAGAAGACCTCGCCCTCAAAGACGTTGAAGGCGGTGATGGTCGGGCCGGCGGTGATGTAGGTGACGGTGACCGCCACCGGCGCGCTGGTCTGGCCCGTGATGCTTCGGAACTGGGCAAAAACGGTCTTCTGGCCGCCGCCATTGCTAAGCTGGAAGGCGGTGGCGGGGGCGAAGGGCGCGAAGAAGACGGCCGCGAACGTGGAGTCTTCGCTCAGCCGCATCCCATCGGCAGTGCGGCAGGCGAGGCGGAGGTTGACCGACTGGCTGCCGACCTGGGTGACGTTATTGACCGTGCCGATGGCCGGGGTGAGCAGCGGTTCGCCGGTGAGGAACAAAGACCGGTCGACCGCTCCCTGCAAGAGGGCGTCGATGTCCGCCGGGGTGGCGCTGCCCCACCAGTTGCCAGTGGCGCTCAGGGTGAGACCGCCCAAGGCCAGGGCGTTGGTGCCATTGTTCCTGATGACGGAGTTATGCAGGCCCAACTGGCCTGAGCCGAGTTGCTGAGCTCCAATGCCATTTAGGGTAAGCAAGGCGTTGGTCGTGTTCAGGAGGGCGCCGTTGGTCAAGGTCAGCCCGGCCGGGGTGTTGAAGCTCGCCGTGAAGGCGTCCACCGTCGGCGCGCAGTTGCTCAAGGTGAGGCCCGCGCCGTAGTTCACGAAGACATGGCGGAGTACCGAGGAGCCGGCGCCGCCGCCCAGGAAGACCCCATTCCAGTCACCCGCAGCGGGTGTGAGGCCGGGCTGGTCGTTGGCCGAAGTAAAGACGATTGGGTCCAGCGGTGTGCCGTTGGCATTGAGGGCGCCCTGCTGGATGGTGAGGCTCGTCCCCGGGGCGAAGCGCAGCCTGGTGCCGGGCGGTATGGTCAGCACCGCGTTGCTAACCACCGTAATGCTTTGGAGAATGTCCACCGTGCCCTGGCCCGCCCCGCCGATGGTGGTGCTCAGGGCCAGCGAGCCGGCGTAAGGATCAGACCACGACGCCGTGGTCACATTGGGATTAAACGCGTTGTTGCCGTTGAAGCCGACGACCGCGAAATAGTAAGTCCTGGTGCGATCAAGGTTATCGATTTGGACGGACCGGGCGCTGGGGCCGAGGGTTTGCTTGAGCGCGTGGCCGGTCACGGAGGTGAAGTTCGTGGTTTCGTAGTAGAGCTGGAAGCCGGCAAAGCCGAGCAGCAGGGAGGTATCGTAGCTGTTCCAGGAGAGGCCGGCCGAGGATGAGCCGACCGCGGTCACTTGCACCAGCACGGGCGGCGGCAAAGAGGTCGGCAGGGTGAAGGCCAGGGAGGCCACCGCCGGATTGGCGTTGCCCGCGTTATCGACCGCCACGATGGCGACGTAATAGGGCCGGTCCAGTGACAGTCCGTAGTAAGTGAAGCTGCGCGCCCCGAAACCAAGGGAAGAGACTGCCGTCAGGCCGGTGACGGAGGTGAAGCTGTTGGTGCTCAGGTAGGCCCGGAAGCCGTTGAGGTCCGAGGGCGGGGAATAGCTCGCCCAACTCACCGTGGCCGAGGAGGTGTTGGAGGCCGAGAGGGCCAGCACCGGGTTGGGCGGCGGGGTGACATCGACCGTGAAGGCGGCCACGTTGGTCGGCGTGAGCTGATTGCCGTTCAAATCCCGCGCCAGCGAGACCAAGAGGCTGTTGGTCCCGTCCATGCCGGTGGCAAAGGTGATCGGCGGCGGCCTGAAGGTATCGTTGGAAACGGCGGTCGCGTTCCAGGCGCCGCCCGGCGGGACGACGGCCTGGGCTGGGGCCGCCGGATTAGTCAGCACGACCAGCGGGGTGAAGTTGGTGTTCATGCTGCGGTTGAACTGCAAGGTCAGGAGGAAGTTGGTCGTGGCCGGCACCAGGCCGGGATAATTGGCGGCGACATTGGTGATGAGGGGCAGGATGCTGACCGCGTCGTAGAAGGCGAGGTACTGCATGTTGGTCGGGTCCAGCGTCGAGAAAGTCTTGCTGAAACTGGCGCTGGCACCGGCCAAGGTCCCGTTTAACCGGAACTGGCGGAAGTTGTAAATGTTGGGCGGGTTGGTCACGGAGAGCGGGGCGCTGATGGCGGCGGTCTGGCCGTTGGTGTAAGAGCCGGCGCCGCTGACGGCCGCCAGGTTCGTCGGGGAGGTCCCGGTGGTCACGACGTGGATGGTGTTGGCTTCGACGTAATTGGCCACCACGAAACGGTTGCTGGTCACGATGTTGGTCAGCCAGGGCGTGGTGGCGATGACACTGCCGTTTTCCGTCCAGTTGGTGAAGCGATAGCCGAAGTTGGCGTTGGCGGCCAGCACATTGGTCGCGCCATAGAAGAAGGAACCCTGGCCGCTGACGGTGCCGCCGGCCGGCGGGTTGTTGGAAGCCGCGATGAGGAAGGTCGGCAGCGTAAAGTTGGCCACCAGCGCGCGGTCGCGCGCAATGAGGAAGGCGTAGCTGGCGCTGGCGCTTTCGAAGGCGCCGCCCTCGGTCCAGTTCACAAACTGATACGGCAGGGAGTTGGTGTTGGGCGTGGCCGTGACGGTGACCGCAGAGCCTGAAGTGTAGCTGCCGGCCCCGCTCAACGTGCCCGCCCCGGCCGGGCTGCTTTGCAGCGAGACATTGTAGGTGGCCACGATCTGGAAACTGGTCGGGGGGGCCGTGTTGTTGGCCAGGGCGGCCGCCGGGCCGTTGGTGTTGTCCTCGAAAAAGCTGTTCCCGGCATCGGTCGTGACCTGCACCTGATAGACCCCGGCGTTGGTCGCCAGGAGGCTCTGGAGGTGAGGCAGCACGTCGTTCGGCGCCAGGATGTTCGTCACCACCTGCTGGGTGTTGACGAGCGAAATGCCCGTGGTTTGATTGCGCACGCTCAGGCGCTCCGAGAATGGCCCCGGCGTCGGGCCGTTGCCGCGATTGGCCGTGTTCCAGGCAATCGTCCAATTGCCCTGGCTGTCGGGACCCGTCACGTGGAGGCCCTCGACGGTCAAATCCGGGTACGGGGCGAGGCTGACATGAAAGGTGTTAGTGGAGACGGCGGTTTTGTTGCCGGCAAACAGGTACTCATTGACCGCATCGCCGGCATCGGCCTGGACGATGATGTAGAAATCACCGCTGATGCCGTCCGGCAGCGGGAAGGTGTTCGTGACGGAATAGCTGGCCCCGGGGTCGAGCAGGCCGCTGTGCGGGAACAGGCCCAGGGGGATGTCGTCGGCGTTGCCAAGGGTTTGGTCGGTGGACAGGACCGCGCGGTCGAGCCAGTTGGCCACGGCGGTGGCGACCGGGCCGAAGTTCTGCACGGTGAACGAATAGGTAATGGGCTGCCCGCTGAGAATGCCCAGGCCAGCCGGGAGGATGATGGGAGAGGCCACCAGGTTCGGGAAGTTCAGGCTGCCGGTCGGCACAATGTTGACATCCAAGACGTACTGATCCTTAAGCCCGCCAGTGCCGTTGCCAGCCCGCACCACTGCGTAGTAGGTGCCCGTGGCCGTGACGGGCACGTTGGCGAGACCCGATTGGGGCTGGCTGCCCGGGGCCGGCTCTTGATAAACGCCGGCGGCGTCATAGACGCTGACCACCGGCGCCAGGGCGCTGCTGGCCGGCAGCCGGACACTAAGGAAAATGCTGTAGCCGTTGCTCACGGTGCCGAGGTTGAAATAATCCAAATCGCCGGCGGTGCGGATGTTGCCGACGATGCTGGCGGATTGGGTGTTGCTAACCACATTGAAGGCGAGCACGTCCGCGTTGGGGATCGAGCCATTGTCTTCGGACTCCATCTGGAGCGGCGGCGTGGCGCTAGTGATGCGGAAGCGGTATTCACCGGCGTATGAGTAGTAAGGGGAAACCGCCACCAGGTAGGCGCCGGTGGCGGGCAGCGTAAAGACCGCGCTCTGGGCGTCGCCGTAATAGGAAGGATATAGGTCAATCAGCACCGAGCCGTCCGGTTTGAAGACCTGGTAGTGCAACCCGCTGCCGCCCGGGGAGCCTGGGACGAAGGTGGCCAGATTGAACAAATCTCCGTTGGTCCCCCCGAAGCTCCAGTAATCGGTCCCAGCGCCGTTGAAGAGATTGCCGCGCGCGGCCACGGTCTTCACCCCGGGGGGGTCCTCGGCCAGGGGCAGCGGCGTGGCGGCGGCCGGCGAGTTGTTGGTGCGCCCGGCCATCACGTAACCGGGCACATTGCCCACGGCGAAGTACTGGATGAACGGAGCGGCCATGGGATTGCCGGACAAATCTCGCAGCGAGGTGGTGACCATAAACCGGTAATATCCCGGCTGGAGTGGACCATCGCTGAGGGCGAAGTTGAGCGAAAGGCCGCCGGTGTAGTTGTCGTGGGTCAGGTGATAAATCTGATCATCCGGGGTGTCAAAGAGGCCATCCGGGCCGGCCGCGCGGAGATCGAATACGTTGTAGGGATCGCTGGGGAAGGGATCGAGGGTGTCCGGGAGGCCGTCGCCGTCGGCATCGGGGCCGCCCACCTCGATCACCCCGCGATAGGTGGTGTAGGCATGCTCATTGGCCCAGGTGCCGTCATTCTTCATATAGGTGTAATCGCGGTTGTCAGAATTGATGGGCGCGCCCCCGCTCCAATTGGTGTAGGCCACGGGGTCGCCGCTGGCCCAGAGGAAGAGGCCCTTCTGCGCCTCGTCGGTCAGGCCCAGCCAGAGGTTGCCCAAGGCGCCGAAGTTGGCCAGCACCCAGGCGTTCTCGGCGGCATCGTTGATGGTGGCCAGATGTCCGCCCAGCGTCCGGGCCTGGGTCTCGGCGTTGTACCAGCTCATGGTCGAATCGGTGACCGTATAAGCATGGCCGTTCGCGAGCCGGACATAGCGGTTCAAGGCATTGAGGGCTGGGTCCACGCTCTTACTGAGGCCGAGGGTGAAGTGGTCCAGGAGGCCCAGGTTGGTGGAACCGGCCGCCGGGAGCGTCACCGAGGCAATCGCCGGCGGCACAGTGTCAACGGTGTCCATACTCAGGAGATACTGAGCAAAGATGCCGGGGCTGCTAAACCCGTAGTTGACCGCGGGCGCCCAGACCGGGCCGTTGAGGAGAGTGGCGTTATTCGCGTTGGTCGTGCGGTCGAACGAAACCAGGCCGGCGCCCTCGTTGAAGCGCCAGTAGCCGAGCAGACCGGCCTCGGACCCGGTCAGGCTCTTCGTCATATTGCTGAGCACATCGGCGGCCGCAAAGGCGTAATTCCAGATCCGGACCTCGTCCAGGTATCCAACCAGGTAATTGTGCGGGGCATCCTGCGAATAACCGAAGCGCACGCGATTGTTGGACGTGAAATCGGAACTGGCCTTGGTGCCGGAAGCGACCGGGACGCCATCGACATAAGTTTGGTTGCCGCCGATGGCGCTGCCGTAAGTGAGGACCACATAGTGCCAGGCGCCGTCGGCGAGGTTCAGGCCCGTGGAGCCGACCGTGCCAGCGCTATAGATGCGGGTATAAATGTTTCCCCCATTCAGATAAATGTGGCGGTCATGGCCGCCCCCGCCATCGGAGACGGAGAACAAGGCGGCAGAAGGATCGGAGGTACGGAACCACAAGCTGACGGCCAGCGCGGAAGCGGGAACCGCGAGCGGGGCTTCGGAATAGGCATTGCCCCCGCCGTAAAAGAGCGTGGTCGGACTGCCCGTCGGGTGCGGCGGTGAGGGCGGCAGCATCCCGGAGACGGCGCGCACACGGGCATAGTAAGCGTCATCACGGCCGGCGGAAACGGTGTAGGTCAGATTAGTCGCGCCCATGGCCGAGCCCGCCAGGAGCGTGCCGGCAGAGTTATAGACCTCGAGCACGTCGGCAAACCCGCTGCTGGCAGGCTGCTGCAAATTCAGCGTAACGACGCTGTTGGAAGACAGATAGCCGAGGCCGAAGAAGTCGCCGCCATCGGCGGAGCCGATGTAGCCCAGGACGGTGGCCTGGCGGTGGCCGGCGCTCAAGGCGAAGGTCAGGCTGTTGGCGCTGCCAATGCTATCGTTGTTTTCAGATTCGACCTGAACCGGCGGCGAGGCCAGCGTGACGCGGAAGCGGTACTCGCCCGCGTACTGGTAGTAGGGGTCGATGCGCAGGGTGTAGGCCCCGGTAGCGGGTGCAATGCCGCTCCACTGACCGCGCCCATTGTAATCAGGAACGAAATTAGCCCATTGGCTGCCGTCCGGCCTGAAGAGCACGAACTGCAAGGCGGAGCCGCCGGGGTTGCCGGGGTTCTCGCAAGCGATATAGACCCGGTCGCCCGCCAGCGCGTCAAAGCTCCAGTAATCGCTTTGCGAACCGTTGAGGAGGTCGCCGCGGCCGGCCGTAATGCGCAGGCCGGTGGCGGCATCTGACGGCAGCGGTTGGGTGTCGTTGCCCAGCAGCACGGAGACAAAGTTGCCGTTGTCGCTGGCGACCGCCAGGTCGAGCCGGCCGTCGTTGTTAAAGTCGGCGATCGCCAGGCCCACCAGGCGGGCGCCCAGGGAATAGACGGAGGGCGAGAGCAGCGTGCCGTCGCCCCGGTTGAGCAGAACGTTGACGGCGCCATTGTTGTAGCCGTTGACGACGAGGTCGGGCCAGCCGTCGCCGTCGACGTCGGCGGCCGCCATTTCGACTCCGTCCGACGTGCTGGTGGGATAATTGATACGCGGTTGGAACGAGCCGTCCCCATTGCCGAACATGACGCTCACGGTGTTGTCCCCGCCGTTGAAGACGGCCAGGTCCAGTTTGCCGTCTTTGTTCAGATCCGCCAGGACAACCGCGCGCGGCTGATAACCGGCGGCGACGCTCACGGCGGGAGCGAACGTGCCGTCGCCATTGCCGAAGAGCACGCTCACATTGTCGTCATAGTAGTTGGCCACCACCAGATCGGGCTTGCCGTCGCCATTGACGTCGCCCACGGCAACATGGAGCGGGCCGTGGCCGACGGGATAATTGACCGCCGGCTGGAAGGTGCCGTCGCCGTTGCCCAAGAGGATGCTCACGGTGCCGCTCGAGCCACCCGAGTAGTTGGCCACGGCCAGGTCCGTCTTGCCATCGTGATTGAAGTCGCCGGTCACGACCCCGTAGGGATTGGCGCCGACGTTGTAGTTGCTGAGGACCTGGAAGGTGCCGTCCCCGTTGCCGAGCAGGATGGTGACGGTATTGGCGCCGTAGTTGGCCACCGCCAGGTCGAGATTTGTATCCGCGTTGAAATTGCCCAGGGCCACGCTCAAAGCGTTGTTGCCAGTGGCGTAATTGGTCTTGACCTGGAAAGTCCCGTCGCCATTGCCCAGCAAGATGGCCACGCTGCCGCTGCTCCAGAGCGCGACCGCGAGGTCCAGGTTGGTGTCCGCATTGAGCCGGCCCGCGGCGAGGTGCTCAGGGCCGCCGCTCACAGCCAGGCTCGCGCCGCCGTGGAAGGAGCCATCGGCGCGGTTGGTCCGGTTGAGGCTGAGGGTGGTAGCCAGCGCCGCCGAATTGTCGAACCGCTTTTCGAGGACAAAACCAGGAATATTGGCGACCGCGAAGTTGCGAACATAAGGGGCTGGGAGGAACGTGCCAACGGGATCGGTGAGATTGGTCTTAATAGTGAACCGGTAGAGTCCTGGCTGCAGGGGGCCGTCGGTGACCGCGTACGAGGCGCCCGTACCCGCGGTGTAGGCCGGCAAGTTGACCACCGTGTAGAGCACATCGTCAGCCGTGCCCAGGAGATTGTCCGCGCCGGCGCAGCGCATTTCGTAATTGGCTGAGTTGGTTACCGTCCCAGCCCCCATATCCTCCGAGAAAGTGATCGCGAAGTTGTCCAGGAGGTTGGAGGAGGTGGTGCCCTCGGCCGGCAAGCTGACGGCCACGATCTGGGGCGGGATCGTGTTGAGCAGGCTAATGCCGAGCAGGTATTGTTGGAAAATTCCGTAGGGGATGGTGCCCAGCGGGCTGAGCAGCGACCAGGCCGGGCCATTGACGAGCGTGCCGTTGTGGCCGTTGGTCGTCAGGTCGGGGACGGTCGTCCCTGCGCCGTCCAGCAACCGCCAGTAGCCGGAGAGGCCGGCCTCGCTACCCGAGGGGCTACTGGCCATGTAGCCGGCCACTTCGCCCGCCGACAACGCCCGGTTCCAGATGGAAACATCCTGGATGAACCCAGGGAAGTATTCGCCGCAGCAGATATCCCCGCCAATCCAGGTGCCCCCGCTGTAGAGAGTGTAATTCGGGTCCACCGCGCCCGACGCGGCCAGGACGCCGTTGACATAGAGATAACTATTGGTCCCGTCCGAGACGCCGGCCACGTGGTACCAGCTTCCCGGCGTGACCGTGCCGGGAGAGGTATAAGTAATGTTGCACCCGCCGGGTGGGCGGATGGCCAAGCCGAGCTTGCCATCCTGCAGGACGATCGCCCAGTCCAGGCATCCCCCCATACTCCCGGCAATGGCATGACGTCCACCCGGCAGCGAAACGGGCATCACCCAGGCCTGGATGCTCCACTGGGGACCCGGGGACCAGTTGCCCACGTTGATATAGTTGTTGGCACCGTTGAAGTAGAGGGCGTTCGTGATGGCGGGAGTGCGTTCGAGGTAAGCCTGCGAGACGATATGGGCGTAGTAGGCGCCGCCGTTGCCCGGGCCGATCGTATAGACCAGATTGGTCTGCCCGGGCCAGCCATTGGTCACCAATACGCCGGCGGCATTGTAGAGCTCCAACTGCGGGGCCAAGGAACTGCTGGCGGGCTGGGATTCGCTGAGGCTGATCTGGGTCCCGACGGCGAGGTTGCCGAGCTGGTAGTAATCGCCGTTGACATCGGCCGTGCTGAAGTATCCGAGCACGGTGGCAACCCGCCGTCCGCCCGCGACCGTCAGCGCCGGGGCGTTGGCGTTGGCGAGGCTGCTGTTGTCCTCGACTTCCAACTGCACTGGCGGGCGGGCCAGCGTCACCCGGAAGCGGTACTCGCCGTAATATTGATAATAACTGGGCTCGACCCGAATCGTGTAGGTGCCGGAAGCGGGCACCGTGAGGCTTACCTGCCCACGCCCGTTGCCGTCGGTGTAGAAATAGCCCAATTGGCTCCAATCCGGGTTGTAAATCCGGTAGAGCAACTGGGAGCTGCCGGGGTCGCCCGGGTTTTGCGCGGCAATGAACAAGCGGTCGCCGGTCTGGGCGCTGAAACTCCAATAATCCAAATCACCGCTGTCGGCCAGGTTGCCGCGGCCGCCGCCGATGCGCAGGCCGGTGCCGGCGGGGTCCAGAGTCAGGGTCTGCGAATTGTTGCCCAGCAGGATGGAGATGTTGTTGCCATAGTAATTCGCCGTGGCGATGTCCAGGCGTCCATCATGGTTGAAGTCGCCCACGGTCGCGCTGATTGGGCTGCCGGCGAGGCCGTAAGAAATGGGCGGGCCGAAAGTGCCGTCGCCGTTGTTGAGCAGTGTGCTCAGGCGGCTGTAAGCGAAATTGGCGATCACCGCGTCGAGCATCCCGTCTCCATTGAGGTCAGCCAGCGTCACTTGATAGCAGTCCCCGCCGCCCAGGCTGTAATCGGTTCGCGGCTGGAACGTGCCGTCGCCGTTGCCCAGGAACACACTGAGATAGCCGCCGCTCACGGCGATGAGGTCCGGGCGGCCATCGCCATTGACATCGCCCAGGGCGACATAGCGCGGGTTGCTCGGGGTGGCGTAATTGGTCGTCAATTGGAAAGTGCCGCCGGCGCTGCCCAGCAAGATGCTGAGCGTGGAACTGTTGTAGTCGGCGGTAACCAGGTCGGGCTGGCCATCGCCGTTGAGATCGCCGACCGCCACCGTCTGCGGCGAACTGCCGACGGTGTAGTTGGTCGCGCCCTGGAAGGTCCCATCGCCATTGCCGAAGAGCACGGTGATGGTGCTGCTGCCGCTGTTGGGCACCACCAGGTCCAGCTTGCCGTCCTTGTTCAGGTCGGCGGTCGCCAGGTTCCTTGGGTTGGAGAAGCCGGAATAGTTCGTGAAGACACTGAAAGAGCCGGCGCCGTCGCCGAGCAGGATGCTGACGGTGTTGCCGTAGTAGTTGGCCACCGCCAGGTCGAGGTTTGTATCCGAGTTGAAATTGCCCAAGGCCAGCGAGATGGGGCCGTTGCCGGTGGGGATGTTCGTGGCGGCCTGGAAGTTGCCGGCGCCGTCCCCGCGGAACACCGTGATGTTGCCGCTGCTGAGGTTGGCGGTGACCAGGTCCAGGTTGGTGTCGCCCTTGAAAAAGCCCTGCACGATGAAGTAAGGATTGGAGCCGGCGCCGGCGCTGGCGCCGGCCGAGAAAGAGCCATCCAGTTGATTGCCCGGGCTGAGGCTCAACGAGGTGGAGGAAGTGCCGCCGGCGCCCCGGCGGTTTTCTTCCACCAACCCGCTCACGGCGGCGACGGTGAAGTAACGGAGGTAGGGGGCCGGCAGCGGATTGCCGAAGCGATCCGTCAGCGAAGTGGTCACTTTGAAACGGTAGCCGCCCGGTTCCAGCGGTCCGTCGGCAATCGCGAACGCCGCGGAGAGTCCGCCGGAATAACCTGTAGTGTAAATGTGATACACGATGTCGTCGGCGGTGTCGAACACACCATCGGGGCCCGCCGCGCGCAAATCGAAGGCGTTGAGGGGATCGTTCGGATACGGATCGAGGCTGTCCACCAGTCCGTCGCCGTCCGCGTCGCTGGTGCTGGTGACTTCCATGACGCCGCGCAGGCTGGTGTTGGGATTGAGGTCAGCCCAGGCGCCGTTGCCGTTGCCATACATTTTGACGGCGGGTTCATAGCCGTAATAGTTATTGGGTTCACCGCTCGCCCAGTTGCTGTAAGTGAACGGCGCGCCGCTGGTCCACACGAACGTCCCTGCCGAGAGCAGGGCGTTGAGTCCGATCCACAGGTCGCCATAGCCGCTGAATTGCTGGCTGATCCAACTGTTCTCCGCGGCATTGGTAATGGAGGCGAGGTGGCCGCCCAGGGAAACTGCCAGCGCCTCGGCGTTGCCCCAGGTCGTGGCATAATCGGTGAGCAAGTAGGAGTGGCCGTTGAAGCGATACACATTCCGGCCGAGCGTGCTGAACCTCGCATCCATGTCCTGGCTGAAGCCCACGGTGAAGCTGGTGAGGATGTTGGTGGTGGTGGAACTGTCCGGCGGGAGGGTCACCGCGGTGATGGCCGGCGGCGTCGGATTGGTCAGGTCGAAGGTCAAGACGTATTGCGCCACCAACCCGGCCGCCTGGGCATTGGTGGACCCCACGAAAGCCCAGGCCGGGCCATTGACAAACAAGGCGGGATGATTGGAGGGGCTGAGGTCCGCAGAGTTCGTGCCGAACCCCTCGTCCAAGGGCCAATAGCCAGCCAGGTCCGGTTCATGGCCTGTCAGACTGCCGGTGAGGCCGGCGATGATTTCGGGCTGCGAGAGCGCCCGGTTCCAGACCCGCAATTCATCGAACAAACCCCTCCAGTTGCGCCCGCCCCCGCCCCAGGCGCCGATGCGCAGGAACTGGTTGCCGTCATAATTGATCTGGCCGGAGCCGGGGGACTGGCCGGCCAGCAGGCCGTTGATATAAACCCGGTTGATGTTGGTCGCATCGCGGGTGATGTCCAGGTGCTGCCAGGTGTTGGGCGCCAGGTTAAAGAGCAGGTTGGTGCTGCCGTCCGCCGCAAACCAGTAGTACTGATTGGCCGTGGAGCCGTTCTGCTCGATCACCCAGTTGGCGCCGCCTTGGTGGTTATCGTCGAGGAGATCGGCCCAGGCGTTCTGCGACGGGCCGGGATCGACCCACATCGAGAGCGTAAAGGTCTGGTAGTTGAACCAATTGCCCAGGCTCAGATAATCGCTGCCGCCGCTGAGCCGGACGACCGTCTCGGGGTTTCCAGCGAAGCCGGCCGGGGCGGCCGTGACCTGGACATAATACAGGCCGGCTTGGCCGACTGGCAAGGTGAAGGCGAGGTTGGTGGCGCCGGCCAGGCTGTTGGTCATCAGGACGCCCGAGGCGTTATAGACCCACAGGACTTCGGCCGTGCCGCTGGAGGCGGGTTCGCGGACACTGAGGTTCAGGGTCGCCCCGCCGGCCAGATAGCCCAGGCTGTAGAAATCCCCGCCCCCGTTGCCCACGCTCACGTAGCCGGCCACCGCCGCCTGCAGATGGTTGCCCACGCGGTTGAAGGTGACCGGGTTGGCCTGGGCCAGGGAGGTGTTGCCCTCGCCATTCAGTTGCAGCGGCGGCCGGGCCAGGGTCACCCGCACCCGGTACTCGCCCTGGTAGTCGTACCAGGAACTGACGCGCACAAAATAAGTGCCCGTCTGAGGCAGGGTGACGACGCCGCTTTGGCCCCAACCGCTGCTGTTGGGATAAAAACTGGTGAGTTGGGAGCCGTCCGGCATGAGCAACTGGTAGTACAGGCCGCTGCCCCCTGGGTTGCCCGGCACATCCACCGCCAGGATGACCTGGTCGCCGGCATTGCCGGAGAACTGGTAGTAGTCAGCATCGCCCGAGTTCGAGCGCGTGCCGCGGGCGACGGCCGTCCGCAGTCCGCTGCCCGGCGGGTCTTCCGGCAGGGTGTCCGTGGGATTGCCCGCCCAAACGGAGACATAATTGCCGTAGTAATGCTCAAAAGCGAGGTCCGTGCGTCCGTCCTGGTTGAAGTCCCCGGCGGCAACGCCAATGGGATTCCCGCCTATGCCGTAAGTGTAAAGGTTGGTGAAGATGCCGTTGCCATTGTTCAGGAGGATGCCAACCACATTGTTTCCATAGCCGGGCACGACGAGGTCAGCGCGTCCATCGCCATTGAGGTCCGCCAGGAGCACCTGGTAGGCGTTCTGGGTGCCCGTATAATAGTTCCGCCGCGGCCCGAAGCTGCCGTTGCCGTTGCCGGCCAGCACACCCACCGAATTGTCGCCGGATTGGAGAACGACCAGGTCAGGGACGCCGTCGCCGGTGACGTCGCCGATGGCAACCCCGCGCGGATTGGGGCCGACCGCGATATTCGTAAGGAGCTGGAAAGTGCCGTGGCCGAGGTTGGTCAGGACGCTGATGGTGGCACTGCCGGCATTGGCCACGGCCAGGTCCGGCTTGCCATCGCCATTGAGATCGCCCACGGCAACGGTCATGGCACTGCTGCCCGTAGTGTAATTGCTGGCCGTCTGGAAAGTGCCATCCCCGTTTCCGAGCAGGACGCTGACCGTGCCGCTATTGGCGTTGGGAACGGCCAGGTCAATCTTGCCGTCCCCGTCGAGATCGGCCGCCACCAGGTAATAAGGGCCGGAGAAACCGCCAATGTTGGTCTTGATCTGGAACGTCCCGTCGGCGTTGCCCAGCAAGACGGTGACCGTACCGGCGTTGTAATTGGCCACCGCGATGTCCAGCAGGCCGTCGTTGTTGAAGTCGGCCAGTCCCAGACCCACCGCACCCCCGCCAGTGGCGATATTGGTCAGCACCCCGAAGACGCCCTGGCCGTTGTTGGTCAGGACGGAGACATTGCCGCCATTCCAGTTTGCGGTCGCGAGGTCCAGGTTGGCATGGTGGTTGAAGTGCCCCGCGGCAATGCCCTGGGGGCCGGACGGAACGCCGATATTGCTGATCCATCCGATCGTGCCGTCATTGGTGCCGGGGGTGAAGCTCAGCGGCGTAGCCAGGCCAGCGGCGTCGTTGTTGCGATTCTCCAACACATATCCCGGCAGGTTGGCCACGGTGAAGTTCCGCACGAAGGGAGCGGCCATCTTGTTGCCGGCGCGATCCGTGAGGTTGGTGCCGACCGTGAAGCGGTAAGCGCCCGGCTGCAACGGCCCATCGGCAATCGTGTAAGCCGCACTCAACCCGCTGGAATAACCCGTGGTGGCGACCGTGTAGAGGCTGTCGTCGCTGGTGCCGAAAAGACCGTCGGGACCGGCGCCGCGCAACTCGTAGTTGGCGGAGTTGCTGATGGCCAGCGCATTGATGTCCTCCGAGAAGCTGAGCGTCACACGGTCGATGATGGTGGTCGTGGTCGTGCCCTCGCCGGGCAAGGTGAGGCCGGTAATCACGGGCGGAACCGTGTCGCTCACGGCGACATTGAGCAGATACTGCGCGCGCAGATTCCGGTTGGCGGTCTCGACGTGGAGGTAATAGAGGCCGTTGGAAGGGACATTGAAGCTCAGGTTGCCGGTCAGGTTGGTCACCAGGGCCGCCGCGTTGCCGTCAATTTGCACACTGAGGATAATCTGGCTGGCGGTCAGGGTCGAGCCGGTGGGGAACAGGGCCGTGGCGCTGATGACATTGCCGATGTTGAGGTTGCCGAGCCGCCAGAAATCACCCGCGGAGTCCGCCGCCGGCAGCGCGCCGACGACTTGCCCCTGATAGAGGCCCGGGCTGATCGTGAAATTGATGGGATTGGCGTTGCCTTGCGAGCCGTTGTCTTCGCTCTCCATCTGCGGCCCGCGCGACTGGTCCAGGCGCATCCAGTAGCGCGAGCGGTTGTTGGCGCTCCAGGCCCGGAGATAGTAGGTGCCGGGCGCGCTGATGGTGAAATCCTGAATCTGGACGGCCCCGCCGTAGTCGCCGTCCGCCGCCGTGAGGTCCTGGTCCGAAGCGTTGCGCAACCGCAAGTGCGGATACACCCCCTGGGATTCGCTCTCCAGCCGCACGGTGACGACATCGCCGGCCTCGGCATCGAAGCGCCAGTAATCCACGTCGCTCGTCGAGGCGAAGAGGCCGACGGCAAAGGCCGTAAAAAACCTGCTGCCCACCGGTGATTCGGTCGTCGGCAAAGGCGTGGCGCCGGAGAGGAGATCGTTGGCGGGCGTTTCGAGGCTGCCAAGGAGGGGATTGACGAGGTAGAAACCGCGCGTGAACACCGGCACGGGGTTCGCGTTTGTGTCCTGGAGTGCCGTGGTGGTCTGGAAGACGTAATGGCCGGGCTGGAGCGGCTGGTTGGCCAGGGCCAGGGCCACCGAGCGCCCGCCGGCCCCGGGCAGCGTCGGGACCAGCGGATAGGTCAAGCCGGAGCCGGTTTCGGTGAGGACAAAGTTGGCGGGATTCGTGGCCGTCGAGGCCAGGAGCGGCCAGTTGGCGGCAATGATGAAGCTGTCGATGGCCAGGCTGTTGGTGGTGCCGGCCGGCGGCAAAGTCGTCGAGCGGATAAAGGTGTTGGTCAGGCCCGAGGTCAGCCGGACGCCCACGTTGTCAAGGCCCCAGGATTCGTTGTTCATGTCCTCCAGGCCCTGGCCGCCAAAGGACACCTGGACGATGGCGTTCGAGGCGATGAACGGGATTTCCACGTTGCGATAGATCGCATCCACCCAGCTCGGGTTGAATCCGAAATTGGCCCGGCCTTCGTCCGGTTGTCCGGGATAGCTTTGCGGGCTGTTGGGGGGATTGCCGTTGTAATTGCTGAAAGTCTGGTGGAACAGTTGCGTCCCGTTGATGTTCACGTTGAAATAGTCCCCGTCTCCGTTGCCGTCCCAGCTATCAATCAGGTAAAGGTCAAACCCCACCGTGTAGGCCTGGCCGGGCACCAGGTTGGTCAGCGTCACCATCTGGAACCCGTTGTTGAACCGCCCGCTGAACCGCGTAAAGCCCAGCGACTCCGAGTTGTCGGTCAACGGCTGCATCCACTCCGGCCCGGCGCCCGCCTCGAAATCGGTGAAGTAAGGCACGCTCGCCCCCGCCAGCACGGCGCATTTGCCCGCCGCCCCGGCGTTGAAAATGGCGCTAATCTCCGAGGCCGCCAAGGCCCGGCCATACAGCGAGACTTCGTCCACCTGGCCGTCAAAGAACTGGCCGTCCCCCCGACGCCCGAGATACAACGGGGAACTCCCGTCCGACGTATCCCCGGAAAAACTCGTGTCCTCGGCCGCCAACTGGCCGTCCACGTAAATGCGCCCAAACTGGCCCTTCTTCAACACCCCCGCCAGGTGGTGCCAGACATTGGTGCTGAGCGCATTGCCGATGGCGCCCGCATAGCCGTTGCCGTTGGCTTGCCAGACACCAAAAGCAGGCAGCGCATTGGTCGTGATATAAAGGCCGTATTCCCACTGGCCCGGGGAGCCTTTGACGGCGATGGCCCGATTGGGCTGGCTAGTGGCAGGGTCATATCGCGGCAACCGGAGAATCTTCACCCAGGCCTCGAGCGTCAGTTCACCGGTTGGCCCGACCTGCGGGCTCAGTTCCGGCGCATCGGCGATTTGCACGAAGCTGTTGGTGCCGTCGAACTCAAAGGCCGAGCCTGATTCTCCGGCGGTGAAGGCCACGCCCCCCTGGAGTGAACCGTTGTGGATGCCCAGCACGTCGCTGGCGTCGCCATTGGCCGCCCACCAGCCGATCAGGCCCGCCGGCGGCGGAAGGCAGCCCGCCGCCGCGGGGGACACCGGTGCCAGTGCCTGTATAACGAAGGGGATTACGACGCCTGCCAGGATGGAAGTGCGCCAGCCCGAAACTCGCTTTTGCATAACTCGCCGAATTTTACAGGACTCATCGCACAGACCAGGCCGCAAGGTCAAGAGAAAAAACCTCGACCTGAAAGGATTGTGCGGAGCGCGAAAGGGCAGTTTGTGACCGTGCGCGCTACGAGTTGCCCGGTGCCTCAATGAAGGAACCACCACAAATTCCCACGGCCAACAGGCCCCGGAGTTCGGACTTTGAGCTTGGCCCCGCTCATCGCCTTGCTCCCAGGCGGTAAAACTCCTGCCCGCCCGCCGGCGGCGTTGGGTCGAGCAAGAGCACCTGGGGCCCGTTGGTGGACACGACGGCGTTGGTCACCGGCATCCATTGGGCGGCTGGCAGCGTGGCCGAGCGCCAGAGCGAGCAGGTCAAACCCGGGTTGAGGCTGGTGGAAATAACGACCTGGTGGTTGGTCCAGACCACGCCGTCGATGCGCGGCAAGGTCGCCGCGGCGGCCGCCGCGGCCGCGCCAAAATCAATTCTGCCCCACCCAAACCACATATCCCAGCCCGGCGGCCCTTTGTCGAGGGCAGTGCGCTTGAGGATGGCAATCACGTCCTCGGGGCCGAGCGTCGGGTTGATGCTCAAGAGCACCGCCACGACGCCGCAAAAAAGGGGCGTGGAAAAACTGGTGCCGGAGCAAAAGGCATAGCCGTTGTTGGTGGTCGTGGAATAAACGCCCCAGCCCGGCGCGGCAAAATCCACCTGGGGACCAGCCAGGGACTGCATGTTATCGTAGCGATCAGTCATCGAGATGCAGTAAATGTCGGGCTGGTTGGTGACATAGGGAGTGGCGCCCAGGTTGCCGCCGGGCATGGCGAGGATGCCCAGGGCGTTGGTTTTCAAGTAAGAGCCGGCGGCATTCAAAGTGTCACTGTCGCCGCCGGTCCAACTGATATTCACCACGCGCACCCCGTGGTCGGCGGCCCAGATGACCGCGTTGTACATCTCGCTGAGGGCGCCATTGATGTTGATGGGCAGAACCTGGCAATTGCTGGCCCCCGCCACGCCCAGCCCGTTGTCAATCACCGCGGCGGCCAGGCCGGCCCCGAGCGTCGAGTGCTCAATGCCGCTGCTGGCCGTCACCGGCTCGTTGGCCACCACATCCCAGCCGCTGGCGGTGTGCGGCGCCAGGTCCGGGTGATCCATCTGAAAGGGCGTATCCACGATGGCGATGCGGACGAAGGCCTGGCCCAGGCTCCAGTCCCAGGCGGCGTAACTGCCGATGACTTGATGGTGCCATTGGTTGGTAATCAGGGGATCGTCGGGCCAAAAGGCCCGCCGCTCGAATATATCCAACTCGGCAAAGTCAACGTCCGGTCGCGCCGCCAGGGCCCGCGCCGCCGCCAATTCCCGCCCCGGCTCCAGCCCCAGCGCCGCCACCTGCGCCAGCGCCCGGAACTTGACCAGGACCACCTCGGGATTGAACCGCACCTGGCGGCCATCGGGCGCTTGCAGCCGCCCGAAGCGCCGCTGCTGATAGTTGAGGTGCGCCAGCGTATTAGCTTCCGGCAGAGGCACCGCCCGCTGCGCCAGTTCCGGCGAGTCCAATCCCGACCACAACACCACCGCCGGCAACCGCCGTCCCGGAATCTCGCGCCTCTCCAAGAGCCGGCGGTTCGCCCCCCGCTCCGATTCCGCCTCGCCCAAGGGGAGAATGGCCGTTGGAAGTTGGACCCAGTTGCCGAAGCGCGCCCCCTTGGCGGCGCTGGCAGCCCTATTGGCTATCGGCTCTCGGCTATTGGCTATTGCGTTGTCGAAGCGGGCCGCCTTGGCGGCGCTGGCAGCTCTATTGGCTATCGGCTCTCGCCTATTGGCTATTGGGTTGTCGAAGCGGGCCGCCTTGGCGGCGCTGGCAGCCCTATTGGCTATCGGCTCTCGGCTATTGGCTATTGCGTTGTCGAAGTGGGCCCCCTTGGCGGCGCTGGCAGCCGCCGGCCCCCTGGCTGAGCCGGCCGAGGCCTTTGAGCCAGGATGGTCGCTGGTCTGAGCGCCGGCGGGATAGACCGGCAGCCAAAAGGCTAATAGGCCCAGCACCCCACCCAGCCTGGCGCGGCTCCAAACAAAGCAAGACACGCGCAACCTATACCGCATTTGGACAAGCACAACAAGCTACCCCGGTGGCGCGGTCAGTGGCGCCCAGGCCTTCCTGTTTGCCCGTGACATCATCAGGAATGCAATACCGTCCGCCTTTCCTGCCCTCAGGCTCCAGCCAAGCAGCAGCAGTAACGCAGGTCTTGCCCGTGCCTGGGCCGGCGGACGGAGACACGCCACCGCGGCGGGGTGCGTACAGGAGACACCAGGTGGGGCAGAAAGATTAAGGCAGAAAAATCGTGCGGGAGGCTACAGGTGCCTGCGGCAACTCCCGCGCCCACGGCAGCCGGGCGCAGCATGTTGCAGATCGGTGCAGCCGCTTTGGCGCCACAGCGACCGTGGGGATCTGCGGCATCAATCGCAGCCCTCATTCCCTCCGTTTCGTCAGGCGGAGGACCCAATCGTTGAGATCGGGCGACTGGAACTCCTGCCGCCCTCCGCCCTGCACCGCGAACTTCGCACCCCAGGCGCCTTCCAATGGATTGAACCAGCGCGCCTCCAGTTGGCCTGTGAGCCTGGACAAGTCGAGCGTGACACTGCCGCCGGTCGGCAGATAGGCCGCCAGTTCATTGGCGGAAGCCATCGCGAAAGCGGTCCCTGCCTTCACCAGCGCATCGTCCGGCAGCATTTGCCAGAACCGCATCTGGCGCATGAACGCCGCGAGGTAGCCGATTTGCCGGTGCAGGCTGGCGCGGCGGCTGCCGCGGACATCGCCGTGGTGTTCACTGCCGGTTTGAAAGCTATCGTCCATGTAATTGAAGTGCCCGCCGCTGAGCACCGCCGCCCACATCGCCTGGCGCACCTGGTCGTCGTTTTGGTTGATCGTCCAGTCCGTGTCGAAGATGAGCGGTTGCCGGCGGCTGCGCTTGTCCAGCAGCGCGGAGTGGACGCGCCGCACGTCCCAGGTCTGCACCACGCTGTTGTGGTTGAGCAGGTCCTTGGGCATGACCAGGTGCCGCCTCGGCTTTGTCTTCTCGTAGTCGCGGATGAAGTCACACAGCCGCAATTCCCACTGCTCGTTGTAGAAGTTTTCGTTGGCGATCTCGAACAGGACGTTGTCGAACTCGTTCACGGCGTCCACCACGCGGCGCAAGAACGCCTGCTGCGCCTCCAGCGCTTTGGGGTTGGCAAGCGAGCAGAAGCCGCGCTGGCCATCCGTGCCCGTGCCGGTGCCTCGGGGATCGCCATCCACCCCGTTGACGTTGTTGTCGCGATGGAAGGCGTGTAGTTTCCAGAGCTGCGGATGCTTCAGCATCCAGGCGTCCATGGTGATGAGTTGAAGGAACACACCGCGCCGGCGGGCCGTCACACAAAAGCCCCGCAGCCGCTCAAAGAACGCCGGGTTGAACCGGGTGAGGTCATACTTGGGCCGCCCGTCATTGGCCAGGCCGGGTCCGGGGCGCAGGAAAGGCTCGACGTGCCGGTTGTCGTCCGGGGGTGGGAACTGCTCGCACCCCCACCAGAGCCAGACGCGGGCGAAGTTCAGTCCGTGCGCCTGAAGCGAGTCGAACATCGCCGCGTAATCATAGTCCACGTCCGAGAAGGCGCCCCAGGTGTAATCGCCGATGAGCAGGAGCGGCTGACCCTCGGGACTCTGGAAATGGGTGGGGAAAGACGCGCTCACGGTGAGCGTGCGGCTTCCAGCCATCGGGTGCGCCATCGCGCCCAAAGCGAGTTGACAGACCAACCCGTTCACCGTCAGCAAAGAGGAAATCGCGTTCTTCATGGCTGCTGATTTGATTACTGCCGGAGCTAGACGGGTTCCCATGCGCCGAGATTCATCTCTAAACTTGATTGGCGGCTATCGGTTTCAGGGCGCGCTGTAGATGAGCCACACGCCACCCAAGATCACCAGCACCCCGCAGATGCATTTCACTACCGTCACGCCTTTGGATTGCTCGTTCCAGTTCAGGAAGCGCTGGACGACTTCGGTGAACGTGCCGGCCAGCACGATGACGGAGCAGTGCCCGAGGCCATAGGCCAGCAGCAGCGACGCGCCGTAAAGGAAGTTCGTGGCCGCCAGCTTGAAGGTCACCGCCAGCATCGGCGCCATGTAGGCAAACGTGCAGGGACCCAGCGCGATGCCGAAGATGAGGCCCAGCAGGAAGGCCGCCAGCAGCCCCTTGCGTTTCATGTTCACCTGGCCGGGACCGGACCACGGCATGGGAATGACGCCGAGCAAATGCAGCCCCACGAGGAAGAAGATGGCGGCGACAAAGTAGTTTCCCCACCGGCCCACGTCGCCCATCATTCGGCCCGCCGCCGCCGTGATCACCCCGACGGCCGCGATGGTGAGGAGGATGCCCACCGCGAACAGCGTCGCGATGCCCGCCGCCCGCGCGGTGGAAACCCGCCCCTGGCCGCTGATGAAACCCACAATCAGCGGAATGCTCGCCAGGTGGCAGGGGCTGAGCATGATGCTCAGGATTCCCCAGACGACCGACGCGCCCAGCGCCAGCAATGGCGCGCCTTCAACAGCGTGGCTGAGATGGGTAAAGAGTTGTTCCATGATTATCGCTGGCGATTGGTGATTGATTCGCTGGCCGTCACTTCTGGCTTTGCGTTTGTGGCTTCAACCGTCGGCCAAGGGGTGGCTGCCGGCAGGTTCAGGCCGGGCATCCGAGGACAGCACGAGCCGCCCGCGCACGCCGGACGCCGACCTTGTCCGGCGTGCAAGCTCATCGCCTCAGCGCTGACCGCAGCATCAATGAGGAGGGCGCGGCGGCCGAGCTTCATCTCACTTGGTGTCGCGCGGGCGCGCATCGGCCGCCACGGGTGTTCCCCGCACGACTCCGGCGGAGGCCTTGCCCTTGAGGTCCACCCCCAGTTCCTTCCACTTGGCCAGGATGTCTTTCTTGCCGAAGAAGCCCACGTGCCGGAACAATTCTTTGCCGCCGGCGTCATAGAAAATCTGCGTCGGAATCATCTCAACTCCGTAGGCCTTGCCGGCATCCGGGTTCTTCCAAACGTCGATGAACTCAACCTCCATGCGCCCGGCGTATTCCTTTTTCAATGCTTGGAGGAGCGGGGCCATTTTTCGGCACGGGATGCACTTGCCCGCGCCAAGGTCCACCAGGCGCGGGAGCGGGGCTCTGGGGCCGCTGTCAGCCGGCGCGCTGCCAGGAGTCGGCGCGGCGGCGGCGTTCCTGGATTCAGCGGGCGCCTTGCCCTGCTTGAGGGCTACTGTCCCGGCGACGGCCGCGCCAAGCGCGACCACGATGACAATCTTCATTGGAGTTCTCATGGTTTGATCTTTTGGTAGATTCTGGGCAGCCGCGTGCGATACATCTCGCTGACTTGCGCCTCCATTTCCGCCAGCGGTTTCACCGGGATGAGGTCCATCACTTCGGCGGGCGTCAGGCCCGATTCGAGCAACGTCCGCGTGCCGCCGCAGACCATGCGCTTCATGGCCGGCGCGATCTCCGCCTGACTCAGGCCGAAACCCGCCGCGACTTCGCGCAAGGCCTGGAGTTGGAACCACAGGTAGCTCGGCCCCATCGCCGAGACTAGGGCGTAACCTTCCAGTTTTTCTTCGGCGACTTCCGGGCACTCGCCCAAGGGCGCGAGCAAGCTGGTCAGTTCTTGTTTGCTAACCGCCGGCAGCGCGGAGGCAAAGCTAACCGGATTGAAGCCCAGGCCCATCACCGACGGGGCGTTGGGAATCACCCGGGCAAGGCGGGCAAACCCGCCGAGCAAGCCGCTCAGCTTCGCCACGGTAGATTTCGGCGCGAGCGAAACCACCAGTGAATCCGGCTTGAGCGCGCCTTTGATGGCTGAAAGCGTTTCCGCCATTGCCGGCGGATGCAGCGCCAGGAAGACGATGTCTGCCGCCGCCGCTTGGGCGTTGTCCGGTGTGGTGTTGATGGCCGGGAAGCGCGCCTTCAGTTTCGTCAGCGTCTCCGCGTTCGGATCGCTCACGGTAATGCTGGCCGGCACTTGTTCCGCTCGCCTCCAGCCCTCGAGAAAGATGCGGGTGATGCGCCCGCCGCCGATGAAGCCGATTCGTTTTGTGTTCATGGTTCGTTCAGATGACTCATTCTTGATTTGTTCAGACTTCAGACCTCGGACTTCGGGAGCCGGGCTGGGACGGCGGCCCTGGCTTTCATGCTTCAATAATAATCTCTGGCTCCACGACAATTTCCGACTTCACGGAGTTGGCCACCAGGCTGTATTTCTGTGCCGCTTGGAGGGCGCGCCGGGTCCGGGCTTCAACGGCCGCCCGCGGTTCGCCCCCCGCCGCGATGCGGATCACCGGCCGGAAATTCAGCCGGGTGAAAATCTCCGTGCGGTCAAGCTCGATGAGTTTCGTGCCCTCGGTCCGGCACTCAAAGGAGAGCAACTTCAGTTTGAACCGCTCCGTCGCCCAAATAAACATCATCATCACGCAGGTATTGGCCGCCGCCACGAAGGCGTCCTCCGGTGTGAACACCCCGGCGTGCCCGTGCGCGTCCGGCGGAGCCGAGAACTTCAGCTCCGGCCCGTTGCCCATCACCAAATGGCCCCAGTGTTCCCCGGTCCAACGGACCGTGGTGTGGTAGGTCGCGGTGCGGCTCATGGTTTTTTCTCCTTTTGGCAGTAGGCGGCATACTCGCGCAGCACCGCTTGGCGGCAGCTCGCCTCGGCCTCCGGCGCCACAGCATTGTAAATCTTCACGGTTTCGAACAGTTCGCGCGCCGCTTCCTCGTCCTGCCCGTGCCCCGTTTCGCGGAAGTGCCGGAAGATGAGCGGCAGCGCCACCAACTCTACTACTTGGCCATCAATGGAGAGCTTCGTCACCGCCACGCCCGAACCGCACGCGCAGGTGGCTTCTCGCTCGTCCCTGTGGGGCGCGCTCGCCGAAACCTCGGCCTCTGGCGGGGTCCCAGCTTCCTTGCCCAACGCCTGGTCCACAAACGCTGCCAGGTGTTCGGCCGTGACCTCCACCGCCTTTTGCCCTGCGGCATTCAATCGCCGGCGGCCTTCGGGCCGCTCCAGCCCGCATTCGGCCACAACCTGGTTGACCACCAGGCTGGCGGCGGGGTTGCTGGAATACTTCTCGGTGCCGCGCGCGGCGCAGCGCAGGTCGCAGCCGTCCACCGTGATGGTCGGATGCAGCCGGGCGAAGGCGCGGTCGCCGGCGCCGCCGGCCAGAAACAGCGGCAGGCAGATGGTGACCGTGTCCCGCGGGCGCAACTCGTGGAGCACCTTCAGGGCGGCCAACCGCGCCACGGTGCCTTCGGCCAGTTCCTCGCCGCTACACGCGACGATGCCGACTTTGCGTTCGAGTAAATCAGACATGGCTTGCTCCTTTCACGTCTTGGCCCCGGCCGTCGAGGCTCTTAGCGACTTCCTTGGCCAGCACGCGGGCCAGTCTCTGTCCACCCTCATTCAACTCGGCGATGCCTTCGGGCTTGAGGTCCTTGTGGCGGCGGAATACGTCCAGCACCGCCACCTGGCGGGCCACCGTACCGCCGCTTTGCTTGACCATCCTGGCGGCGCACATTTGTTTGCAGCCATCAATGGTCACCGCCGGATGCTGCGCAATGAGTTCCTGGGCCGCGGCCTCGCCCAGCACCAACTTGGCCAGCGCCACCAACTGGGTGCTCTCGGGCCGCAGCTCTTCACACAGTTCGTAGGCCGCCTCCCGGCTCACGGCGCCAAACGGCTTGCCAATGCCGCTGCACGGCACGACCACCACAAGTTCTCTGGAAGGCTTCATAAGCTCTTCAAATCCTCCTGCACCTGCGCTTGCATGACCGAGAAATACGCGGCGGCGGCGAGCAGCTTCGAGCGTTCCGTGTCCCAGGCCGCCGGCTCGATGATCGCCAGCCAGCCGGCATCGTAAGGTGACTGATTGATCGCCTCCGGGGCGGTATCCAGCGCGGCGTTGACCTCGACGATGGTCCCGCTGATAGGCGCGGACAGCTCGACCGTCGCTTTGATGGTCTCGAGCTCGGCAAATTGCTCGCCGGCTGCCAGTCGGGTGCCAACGGCTTTCACGTTGGCAAAGGCCACATCCCCATTGTGCTGCTGAGGATAGTCGGCCAGGCCGATACGGACGCGGCGGGCTTCCGGGTCAGGCAAAACCCAGACTCCTTGCGGTGTGTAAAGCCGGTCCGTGGCCACG
Organism: Verrucomicrobiota bacterium; assembly: GCA_049518415.1. Classification (GTDB taxonomy): domain Bacteria; phylum Verrucomicrobiota; class Verrucomicrobiia; order Limisphaerales; family UBA8199; genus CAVQND01. Next base: position 47,977 of record JBEKRX010000003.1, on the reverse strand, counting down.
CGGAAGGTGAACTTGTCCGCCGTGGTTTCGAGGTAGTCTGGCACAACTGTTCCTTTCCTCGCCGGCGCTACGCGCCGGCGCAGCTCCGGCTTTAGCCCAGCAGTTTCTTGAGCTCGTCCACCGACGGCACCCGGCCCGCGACCTTGATGGTGCCGTTTACGGCCAACGCGGGCGTCATCATCGCGCCGAGCGCCAGGATCTGTTTAAGGTTGGTGACCTTGTCGAGTTCGTATTGCAGGCCGAGCTCTTGCGCCGCCTGTTCCGTCAGTTGATACAACTTGCTGCACTTCGCGCAGCCCGTTCCCAGGATGAGCAATTGCTTCATGATCAGATTCCTATTGCGAGCACTTCTGGACCGACTCCACGCACTCGAAGAAATTCAACACACACGGCGTCTTCAGGGAATAGAACACCTGCAGCCCCCGCTTCTCATCCTCCACGATCCCGGCCTGCCGGAGCACCGCCAGGTGCTTCGACACCGTGGAAATGTCCAGCCCCGCCGCAGCCGTCAGTTCGCACACGCACTTGGTCTTTCGGGCCAGTTCCTCCACCAGCAGCAGCCGTGTCGGATGCGCCAGCGCCTTGAGCACCCTGGCCTGCGCCCGCAACCGTTCCTGTGTCTTCGTGGTCATGCATTCTTTCCCGAACTCCTTGAATATTTGGCCAAACTGCCAAATAGTCAAGCCCTGCTGCCGGGACCGGGACTTCGGCCCGTTCTGCTTGGAGTTCTGCTCCTGCTCTCCTTACGCGGCCAAGCTCTGCCTCCATGGGCATGAGGATTTGAAGAATCAGTCGGCCCGCCGGAAGAAAGTTCAGCCGCCACCAATCATGGGCCTGGCCACACGGCGAGCGATGCCCCCTTGTCCTGGACGACGATGGCTTCGCCGAGCAGGGCTTGGGCTTCGTTGCGGGCGGTCTTCACGCGGAAATGACCATTGTTGAGAGAGACATCCAACAGCGTTCCGCGCAGCTTCAAACTTTTGAGTTCGATCTGCGGGTCAAATGCGGCTGAGTGGGGACGGATGACCAGGCTCCCATCGAAGCGCGCCTCGATTCCGAACAAGCCGAATACAAGGCACTGCGCCACACTAGCGCCGTCAATGGCGCATTGCAGCGGAGTGTCTTTGCGATAGTCGAGCTGGTTGGCGACCAGCGAATCGCCCCAGTAAGGCAGCCGCTGCCCCCACCACAGGATGCGTTGGAGCAGGTCATCCGCCACGGCGCCATGTCCCGCCTTATAGAGACGTTCCGCAATTTGCGGCGGAAAACCGGTGCAACTGCCGCCACCACCATTATCGATGTCAACCTGGTCATAGGCCACATCCGCCTTGGACAGACTATGCAGGCCGAATTGGCCGAGGAACTCCCTTTGGTTGAAGTGGCTGAGCAAACCGGACTCTTCCTCCTGGTCCAGGACGCCGCTGCCGAAGAGTTTGAACAATTGAATGGTGTAGCGCGTGTCCTTGCGGCCCTGGGCATCCTGGAAATCGAACCAGCGGGTTTGGGGGTTCCACAATTGGTGTTTGAGCACGGTCTTGAGAGTTTCGGCGCGTTGCCGCAAAACGACCGCCGGTTTGCCGGCCACTTCGGCCAATTGACTCGCCATCAGATAAGTGGCATAGCGACGGCCGTTCAGGTCCGGCATGACGTGGTTGTAGGGATAGCCTCGACGCAGTTCCAGGTGGCTGTTCGATGGCCCATAGTCAATCAGGGCCACGGGTTGGGCGAGGTTGTCCCCGACCGTGGCTTGGGCAAGGGCATGGTCGAGAATGGTCTTGCCCTCGACCACCTCCTGGAGAAAGGCCGCGTCGCCGGTGTTCTTGACATAGTAATAAATCAACCCGACAATCTTCTCTTGGTTCACCATGTACCAAGGGCCAAAGCCCTGGCCGGTCAGGGGATTAAACGCGAAATGGGCCGCGAGGTCGATCTTGAGGAATTGTCTAATATGGGCGCGGGTGGCCTCGGGATCATACAGCGGCAATATCTCCCAATCCTCGCCAAAATTCCACAGGTAATTGCCGACGCATCCGCCCTTGACGCTGCCCGTGCCATAGTAGGGGTGGAGCGCAAATTCGGGCACCTCCCAGCGGTTCAGGAGCAAATGGACCAGGGACCTTTGGTAAAATCGCGCCAGCGGCGCGTTGGTGGATTCGAGCCAGGGAAGCTTGTCAAAGAGCGCCCGCACCTGGCGAAAGTGCTCCTCTTCGGCCTCACGAATCACCCTTGCCGGGGCCGCCGCCAGGGCCTTGCCGGTCGCTATGGCTTCCGGCAGCGGACCCATTGTGAAAATCAAATGAACCGTTGCGCCGCCGCCTGGCGCCAGCGAAACAACCGTTTGGCCGAGTGCCGCGGCAGGGTCCCAACGCAGGCTGGCGCCGGGACAATGCAGCACGATTGCCAAATCTCCTTGCTGCGCGACGAAGGCGGCTTCATTGGTCGCCCAGCGAGTGGGTGTCGCGCTCGAAGGCGCCGCGAATTCCCAGGCCTCAGTGCGATCCAGGGTTCCCTTTGCCGAGAAACCAAGCGGCAGGTCGCGTGTTTCAGCGGTGGTATTCTCGAGGGTCAAAGCCAAGACTCCGCCGCGGTGGCCGGGGGGCAGGATTGTGAGCGAGGTGGCTTTGATGCCCTGGAGCGAGCCCTGCTGAACGACTTTGTGCGGCCACCACGTGAACTGGGCAGCAGGAATTTCCTTTCCCATCACGCTCACTGTCAATTGGAAATCCGAACTCACATAGGGCGGGGCCCACAGGCCCTCCAGCCGCGCCGTTTTTTTGAAGGGGATGCCCACGGTTATCCGTCCATTGGCAATCCCACAATGCGCCTCCTCCAAGATGCTGGCCCGCCCGTCGAGAGCGAACAGGTTTTTAACATCACGGACCTCGGCGCCGGCCAGTCCGTCGGCGGCGCCGTGCAGCAGCAGTCCGCAGGCCAACGCAATAGGTTTGAATTCTCTGATCATCGACTCACCAGCAGGAGTTGCCCGCCCGGGCGCGCGTGGACCGGTCGGCTATTGGCTATTGGCTATCGGCGATTGATTCGACCGGCCCGCGCGCGCGTGGACCGGTCCACTTTCGCCCGCGCCATCCGGTTCAAGGCCCCATTGGACTGCCCGTTGCTGCCACAGAAGGGTCCGATTGTTGGGTCTGGTTGCATATCGCGTTACAACAGAGCGCCGGCGGGACGCCCCCCCTACTTTACGCCGCCCAGAATGTTCTCGATTTTGGATGGTCTTCTCGAGGGGGCCAGCAAGGGCTGGTCGGATTCACCGTAATAGACGAGCTGGGGCCGGTACCACCAACACCAGAGACTGCCATCGGCGGCGAGCGAGACCCAGCGGCCCAGCGCGCCGCCGAGCGCAACCCAATCATTATGATTGCCGAGCCGGACCGGCCTGTTTTTGGCCAAATCAAGATTTCTAATTTCGTCGTAGCTGGGATGCCATTCCCAAAGGGACCCATCGGTCTTCAGCGCGGCCAACGCTCGCCACTCCCCCGCCACCATTCTCCAATCCGTCTCTTGCCCAATTTGCGCCGGCGGTCGGGGCGAAAAGGCGTCTCCGTCCCAAGCCCCTTGCGTCGGGCGGATGTCCCAGGCCCATAGCGTTCCATCTTCGCGCACCGCCACGTGCAACGGTCCGCACCTGGCGAGGCTCCGGAATTTGAAGTTATCGAGCGCAGGCAAGGGCTTGAGCGCCAGTCCGGCATCCACCACCAGGTCCGTGCTGGCGCGGGCTTTGGCCGGGTCTCGAGGCGGCGCATGAAGCCCCCAGGCCCGGCCGTCGCGTTTCCAGCAGTAAACGACGCCCCCGACAGCCTGAAGTCTTGCCCAGTCCGAGTCCGTCCCGAGACGGTGCGGCTCGAATGAGCGCAAGCCTTTCCATTCTTTCATCGAGACCGGATGATTGGGGTTCCACCGCCACAAGGTGCCATCCTTCTTCAACAACACTACCGAGAACACTTCGTAAGAGACGTCACGGGCGAGACTCTGCCAATTGGTTTCCTGTCCGAATTGGACCAGCGGTGCGCCGCGCTCGATCGGCGGCGGTTCCTCGCGCTCGCCCACAGTAAGCGACCGCGGTGTCTCCGAAACCCAAAGCGTGCCGTCAGCGCGAATGGCAACCGTGTCGCGAAAGTTCGCGGTCACCTCCACCCAGTTCGAGCCGGGGACAATTTGATTGCCGCTGAGACTGAGCCATTTCCCGCCCACCCGGATGCCAATGTCGGGGCTGGCGGCCAGCACGAGGCGGCCCGGGTCACGCCAGATGCGGTCCACCCACAACCTGCCGTCGGGCAACAGGGCAGCCAGAGCACTGCCGCCATAAGAAAACATCCGGGGAGGGTTGGCGCCCGCCGGCCCGGCCAGTCTGGCCGCGCCGCGCGCCGGCTCGGCGGGCATGAGCAATTCCCACACTCGATTGTAGAACGCGGCGGTCGAAAGGCAGATCAATGCGAGCGTGGCTGCCCACGATAGGAGATTGCGGCGCCAAAGCTGCCAGCTTTCCGCGGCGCACCTGAAGTTGCCATAGCTGAGCCAAATGAAAGCCACCAGCAGTATCGGCAAGCCGACGTAGTACATCAGAAAACCTTGCCAGAGGACCACGCCAAGCGGTCCGAACGGACGGGGGCAAATCAGGGCGAGCAGCCACACGCCAAAAGCGGCCGGCACCGCAATGGCCAAGGCCTGGACGATATGCCGCGCCAGGGTCGAGCCGTAAAACCCAATCAGCGCCAGGCCAAGAAAGGCCGACGACAAGATCGCTAATCCGCGCCCATTCGTGGGAATTTTTATGCCGCCAATGTCCCCGCCGGCGCCGATCGCCGTGCCGATGCCCTCGACTGACCAAAGCAGGAAGGCGCTCAGGAGTCCGCCGAGGATTAGCACGACCATCAGTTTAATCGCGAATTGCACGCGGCTGGAGAAAGGCAGGCAGAGATGGGCGGCGGTGACCCCGAGCTTGCGCTCCTCGGCCACGCTTGGGCTGCCCGCCAGCAACGGCACAATCAACCATAGACCCCCAAAGACCTCCAGACCCGAACGGAGGCCGCTGCCGCCTGGGTAATGGCCGTACTTGCGCAGGGCCACGACCCCCAGGTGCAGCACCAATAGCCAGGCCATCGCCGCCAAACCGACCTGCTGCAATTGCAGTTCTTTCCATAACAGCGCGGCGAGAGGGCGCCGGATTCGCAGCGATGGCCGGGAACTGGCGGCGGCTCCCCGCCAGCCCGGAAGAGTCACTACGCCGCCGGTCCACATCGCGTCCTGAATATGGCGAAATTGCCACCAGGCCAGCGCCACACCGGCAGCGGCATAGCAGCCCAGAGCGGCAAACGCCTGCCCCTCCGTGCCACCCAAGTTACCCACGACCATCAGGATTCCTGTCGGGATGAGCAAGCTGAACCAAAACGCCGCCAGCACTTGCCGCAACAGGAGAGTCGTCCAGAGCCCGCCCGCAAAGGCGATGGCGGCAATAGTTGCCCCAACTAATATCGTTTGGCGCCAGCCCGGCCCTCCCCAGCCCGCCTGGGCGCAGGCTAACCAAGCCAAAGCCCAGATCGCGACGATCGTGGCCAACGCTCCGGCCAAAACGATGATTTTTGTCCACCAAACGCGGCGGCGCTCCACCGGCTGCGCCATGAGCAAGGCGAAGGTGTTCAGTCCAAACTCGCGGCCGAAGCAAGAGAGCGCCAGAAAGCCGACGCCGAAACCAAACGGCAAAACTGCCAGCATAGACACATCATACGGGAGCGCGCCGGGCAACAACATCAGCCAGAGCAGCGGCGCGATGGCCAGCGCCAGCGCCAGGGCGTACGCCGGCAACAACAGCCGGATTTCTTTCGCCACCAGCGCGTTCATACCGCCGCCTTGGCCTGGGTTCCGGCCGTTACGAAGATTTCCTCGAGTGTCATCGAATCGCAGCGCAATTCCTCGGGTTGCCGTGCCCGGAGTTTCTCCAGCAGTGCCGCGCTGTTGCCGTTGGCCAGGATTTCAAGCTCCCGACCGGATTGCCGCACCGCCAACGCCCCGCCCAGTTCGAGCCCAACCGGTGTTTGGGGGAAACGCACCCGGATTTTTCGGAACCGGTCGCGCGCGTCATCGGCCCCGAGCGTGAGCAATTCGCGTCCCTGCTCGATAATAGTGAATTGATCGATCAGGCCTTCGAACTCCGCAATCAGGTGCGTTGAAACAAACACCGTCCGGCGTTCCGGGTCGCCGGCGTGGTAAGCCCCGATCACGGTCTGGATAAACTCCCGGCGCACAATTGGGTCCAGCCCCGAAGTCGGCTCATCCAGCACCAGCAGCTCCGGCTCGGGACAAACCGCGCCAACGAGGGCCAGTTGGGTCTTCTGCCCTCTTGAGAGGTTGGCGGTTTTCTGCGCGGGGTCGAGTTGGAACCGCTTCAACAAATCGGCCTCGATGTCCCGGTTCCAGTGCGGACGGAACGAAGCCAGGAATTCCAAAGTCTGGCTCACCGTCATCCAGGGATAAAACGCGACGGTGTCCGGCACATAAGACAAGCGCGATTTGACGGCCACCTCCTGCTGCTGCGGGTCCAGGCCAAACACGCGCACCGAGCCAAAATTGGGCCGGAGCAAATTCAACAGGCACTTGATCGTGGTGGTCTTGCCCGCGCCGTTCCGCCCGAAGAACCCGTAGCAGCACCCTGGGCGCACGGTCAGGCTCAGGCCGTTAACGGCCTCGAGTTTGCCAAAACGGCGGGTGAGATTCTTGAGTTCAATTACTGGAGTTTTTTCAGTGGTCATAATCACGTATTGGCGGCTTTGCGTTCGAAGTAATCCAGCCGTTCCTGGACCAGGGCCAGGAACTTCGCCCGGTCCACTTGCAGGTGGTGGGCCATCACTACGGCTTCGTCAATCTCCGTCAGAAGCAGCCGCTCGCGGGCCGGCCCGCTGAAGGGCGAATTGCTTTTCTTCAGGAAATAGCCTTTGCCCGGAATGGTTTCGATCAGGCCCTGGCTCTCCAGTTCGGCGTAAGCCTTGGCAATGGTGTTGCGGTTGATGCGCAGTTCTTCGGCCAGCGGGCGGAGGGAGGGCAGCGGCTCGCCCGGTCGAAGCCGGCCGGAGGCGGCGGCGTAGCGGACCTGGTCGGCCAGTTGGAGATAGACCGGCTTGCCAGCTCGGAAATCGACCTGAAAGATCATACTGTTCATCTGTTCTACAACAGTATGACAGATGGGCGTCAGGTGTCAACAATTATTTTTGGCGGGGACTTCCAACGGGCGCACCCCGACACTGCCACCAATTCCACTCTGCCCGCGCGTAGCGCGGCATCCTTCCGCCCCGGAGGGGCGGCAAGACAGTAGCCCAGGGCGGCGGCCCGTCCCGCTCCGAGCGGGACCCCGGCGCGCCGGGGCCCTGGGTAAAGCGGAAAACCGATCACCCCCCTCCCATGCGCCCCGAGCGCCCTGGACGGGGTCGGCTATTGGCTATTGGCTATTGGCTATTAGCCCATGCGCTCGGAGCGCATGGGAGGGGGGAAGGGGGGAGGGCTTCCGCCCGCGCCCGGGGGCAGTGTCAGGATCCGCCCGTGCCCGGCGACGCGCGAAAGGTGTTCATCGCTGATTGCGCGTGCTTTCTGTGCGGCAGTTGCTGAGAATTGAAGGCATGAACCCAATTGAAATACGATTCGCGCAGCGGAGGAGTTGAATGCGTAATACTCTCGAACTACCCGCGGGCCGCGCCGGGCCGGCTCGAACCTGGCAATCCTATCCAGGCCAATCAGGGATTGACCTGGACATGGCCGGGAGGCCGCCAGTGAGACTGTCCTTTGGGATGAGTCGCCGCCGCTTCCTGGGGCGTGCGCTCAGCCTTGCAGCGGGGGCCGCTTTTTCCGTCCCGGCAAGCCAGGCGCCGAAGTCCGGGGAGCAGCAGAGGCGAGCCGCCATTATCGGCCACACCGGCCACGGAAATTATGGTCACGAACATGACCTGATTTTCAACGGACGGGAGCATATCACAGTTGTAGCCGTCGCCGACGCGGATGAGGCCGGCCGCGCCAAGGCTGCCGTCCGGTCACATGCACTGCGTCAGTATGCCGATTACCGTGAGATGCTGGAGAAGGAAAAGCCGCACTTGGTCTGCGTAGCGCCGCGCTGGACCGACGAACATCATGCCATGGCCCTGGCCGCGCTGCGCGTGGGCGCGCACGTTTACCTGGAAAAGCCGATCACGCAGACCTTGGCCGAGGCGGACGAGTTACTGGCCGTGGCAAGCCAAGCCGGGTTGAAGATCGCAGTGGCCCATCAGATGCGTTTGGCCCCGAACATCCTGTCTCTCAAACAGTCGCTGGCGCGGGGTTTAATCGGCCAACTGCTGGAGCTGCGCGCCCACGGCAAACAGGACCAGCGGGCCGGCGGCGAGGATTTGGTGGTGCTCGGCGTTCACCTGTTTGACCTAATGAGGTTTTTGGGCGGCGACCCGTCGTGGTGCGCCGCGCGGGTTTTGCAGCAGGGGCATGAGATTACGCTCAAAGACGCGCACCCCGCCACGGAGAACATTGGGCTGGTTGCCGGGGATGAGATTGTGGCCGCGTTTGCTTTTGCCGGCGGGCTGCACGCGACCTTCACCAGCCGAGCCAGGAATCGGGAGCCGGCTGGTCCCTGGGGGATGGAACTGATTGGGAGCAAGGGCTCGGTCAAAATTCTCATGGAAATGGTCCCCAACATATATACGCTGGCAGCGGGCAGTTGGACGGCGCAGGGCCAGACAAGTCAATGGCGTTTATGGCAACAGGACCCCACGTTGAATCTGGCCGAAACTGAAAAGACCTTCGCACGGGCGAACGAGCGCGTGGTGAATGACTGGCTGGCGGCCATCGCGCAAAAACGCGAGCCGGCGTGCAGCGGTTACGCCGGAATGAAGGCGCTGGAAATGGCGATGGCGGTGTTTGCCGCGGGGCTTTCGCGGAGCCGCGTTGACTTGCCACTGAGGAACCGGCAGCACCCTTTAAAGGCAGCGGCGCCGGCCCACTGACTCCGGCCGCACCAAAAGCCTGCGCCGGCTTGAGCTCAGACCTTTTCCGGCACCACGAACGGCTGGCGGTAATTGCGCGAGAGCAGTTGGTTGGCCTGGGGGTTGTCCACGAAGCGCTCCTTGCGGGGATCGCAGGCGAGCGGGACACCCAGTTGCAGGTCGTCCTTGGCAATATCCACGCCATTGGCCTCCAAATGCCCGGCCATGCGGTCGAAGGCCTCCGCCAGGCCCTTGTTGGCCTGGAGGGCTTCCCTGATTTCACCCGGCGGTTTGCGCGCCCCGAGCCGGAAGGAGATATTGCCGGTGTGGACCAAGCCGGCCGAAAGGTGGCCTTCCAGGATTTCCGCCCGCAGGTCGTTGCGCTTGCGGCTGCGGATGGCCGCCAGCCAGTTGCCATGATGGCCGCCAGACTCGGCCGACAGCCCGGTCGGTGTCTTCACGTCCCCCGCCCCCGCCTTCTTTTTGTTGCCGCTGAACCTGGTGATCTCCTTGCCGTCCTTATCCAGAACGAGCGCCTCGGTATAGCTGGGGATGACGACGGAGCCGTGCTCGCACTCGATGACGTTGCCAATGCTCACGCCCTTGTATTGGTCCATCTTCCAGGACTCGCTCTGCGAGGCCTTGTCCCGGGGCAGGCCGCGCACTTCAAAAATCATCGGCGTCTTGTATCCATGATACACGACCAGGGTGTTGGGCGTTTCGGCGGAGTCCCGGTAGCCCAGGCGCCCGCCCACGGCCATGGCGAACGGGGCGATGGCCGGCTCACCCAGGAACCAGCGGCAGATATCCACCTGGTGGGGTCCCTGGTTGCCGAAGTCGCCGTCGCCGTAAGCCCAGAACCAGTGCCAGTCGTAGTGCACGGGGCCGAAGCTGCCGTTGCGCCGCGGCGGCTCCAGCGGGGCCGGGCCGCACCAGAGGTCATAATCGATATACTCGGGCACCAACTGCGGGCCGTCCACCAGGCCGATGCTCTTGCGGGCTTTGTAACAGAAGCCGCGCGCCAGCAAAATCTTCCCCAGGTGGCCCTCCCGCACGTATTGCACGGCCTCCTGAAGCCCCGCCGAGGAACGGCACTGGGTGCCGCACTGGACCATCCGCCGGTACTTGCGGGCCGCCTCGACCATCTTGCGACCCTCGAAAAGATTGTGACAGGCGGGCTTCTCGACATAGACGTCCTTGCCGGCCTGGCAGGCCCAGACAGTCGCCAGCGCGTGCCAGTGGTTGGGCACGGCAATCGAGACCGCATCCACTTCCTTGTTCTCGAGCAGCTTGCGGAGGTCGGTGTAGCTCTCAATGCCGCCACCAAGGTCCTGGGCCCTTTTCTCCAGGACGTGCCGGTCCACGTCACACAGCGCCACCAGGCGCACGCCCTTCATTTTTGTCAGGGTGCTGATGTGGCTGCCGCCCTGGCCGCGGAAGCCGACCTGGGCGACGCGAATATCGCCGTTGGCCCCGGCGGCCCGGCTCCACGAAAGAGCGTCCATGCTGACCGCGGCCGCGCCAAGGGCGGTCGTCTTGAGAAAATCGCGGCGGGTGAAGTTTTTCATGATTTGCTGTGTCAATTGGGCATGGTTTAGGCAAAATCGTCTTTGGTTTCAATCCCTTTCTTTCGACGGGCGGTTACCCCGAAAATAGAATTAACTGGAAATAAGCGGAAATATGTGCAAAAACCGCTGCCGCGCCCCTTGCCACCGGCAGGAACCGGCTCCTGGCCGGGCCTGAACCGAAGCGGCGCTGTCAGTTTGGCATTCACCGGGTGAGAGCTTTAGCAGGTTTTGGGCGGGAGGCCAAATGCTCCATTGGCTCTATTGGCTGTATTGGGAAATTTTGCCGAGGCTGCGTCTCGCTAGAGTTCTTGACGGGCAAAACTCGTTGTAATCAGGTCAAGTTTCGCTGCGATTGCAATCCTGAATCGGAGCCGTGTCCCGGTTTGCAGGAATACGCCGATAACAGGACTTTGAAGCGTCTTCTCATAAGTGCCGCCCATTTCTCTGGCGCGTTTAACCTGCGGGCACGTTTTCCAGGGCCGTGGTCAAAGCGGTCAGATGGTGCTCCAAAGTAAAGCGCTTCACAAAGGTCTGGCGCAGGCAAGAGCCGGAGGCGGCCAGCAGGGCCAGGAGGCCCTTGGCCACCTGTTCCGGGTGGCGTGGTTCGACGAGTCCCGGGTAGTCCGGGGGCAGCAACTGGGGGATCGAGCGCCAGCGCGTGGTGACGATCGGCAACCCGAAAGCCATGGCCTCCAACAGGGTCAGCGGCTGGCCTTCGCTGGCAAAGTAGGTTGGGAAGCAAAACAAATCCGCCTGCTCGAATGCGGCTGCTTTTGCTTGCGGGCCTGCGAAACCCATGTACCGGAGCCATCGGGCGGCCTCCGGTTCAGCCAGGAGGCGTTCCAGTTCCGCTCGTTCAGAATGATTCCGAAAACCGCCTGCAACCAGGAGCTGGAGATGCACCCGGGAGCCCTGGTCTGCCAATTGCTGGTTGGCGCGGCGCACGCCCTCGATGGCATCGAACAACCCTTTGTCACGAGTGCAATGAGCCAGGAACAGCACGCGGACGACGGCAGCGTCTTGGTCTTCGGGCTGCGCGCCGGCCAGGATGCGCCGCCGCTGTTCCACCCGGATTGCTCGACGCGGCCCTATGGTCCGCTCATAGTCGGGGCAGGGATCTGGAATCCCGTTCGGGACCACGGCGACTTTTCGGGGCCGAAATTCCTGGGCGTCCGCTTGATTGAATTCCGAAAGCACGATCGCCAAATCAACCCGGTCCATGAGCGCGTGGCTGATTCGCCGCTCCCACCAGGCGGCGCGAGCCTGCAACCATTGCCCCAAACCGACCGCGTGCCAATGATAAACCGTGTAGCGGAAAAACCCCCGGCACAACAGCATTACAAGCCAATCCCGGTAAAGGGAGGCGCGGAGCGGGGCGGCTGGAACAAAGTAAAAAGCGGCGGGCCGGTAGCGCAGCCTCAGCCAGATGGCACGCAAACAGCACCCCAAGAGCACAATGGCCTTTTGCCAGCGGGCGCTCCCCACGTCCTGCAAATCCCGCGACAGGCGCGCGTTGACGTGATAACACTCCAGGGCCGAATCGCCAGCCAGTCCTGGAGTATCGCTGCCGGTTGCGTTGGCGGCTTTTCCGGGCCTGCTCCGGCGATTGGCGAGGCCTTCGAGCATGAGTTGGACCATCCGGCTCTGGCCGTGGAAGGGAGGCGGCGTGTGGGCAAAAACGACCATTCTCATTGTGCAGTTAGCGGTTCCACGCCGGCGGCGATGCAAGTGGCCCGCTGGTTCAGCAACCGCTTTGCCAGGCGGAAACTTTCAAATGATTTGATTCAAAGGAGGTCAGCTTATCCCACTTCCACAAAACCACCAGCCACGGTGGTGTATGGATGGTGGAGCCGAGGGGGTTCGAACCCCTGACCTCCTGAATGCCATTCAGGCGCTCTACCAACTGAGCTACGACCCCAACCAGAGTGGGGGGAATGTACCGCCCTGGCCCAATTTGTCAAAATGATCTTTCCAAGGGTTTTCATCAGTGGCGCAGGCGTCTCGCCTGTGCGCACAGGCGAGACGCCTGCGCCACTACCCGAAAACAGGCACAACCTGAGCCCAACTTTGCACTTTGAACTGCTCGCGCCGGACCTTAGCTTTTGTGCGTGGACGAGAGCGTGCCGAGCGTGACGGTGCTGATTGCGGCGCGGCCCGAGCAGGCCGAGGTCCGGGCCGTGACCGCCAGCCGCGCCCTGGATTATCCGCCCGAGCGGCTGGAAATCATAGTGGCGCGGGGCAACCAGCCTTCCGCGCAGCGCAATGCCGGGCTGCAGGCGGCGCGCGGCGAGTTGATCTATTTCCTGGACGATGACTCGGTGCCTGAGCCGGCCAGCCTGCGGCGGGGAACGGGGCATTTCGCCGAGGCGCGGGTGAAAATGGCCGGGGGCCCGAACCTTTGCCCGGCGGACGCCCCGGCCCTGGAGCGGGTTTTCGCCCTGGTGCTGGGGAGTTGGCTGGCGTTCGGGCGGAGCCGGGCGCGGTATGCGCCGGTGGGGACGGTGCGCGAGAGCAGCGAGAAGGAGCTCATCCTCTGCAACCTGCTGGCGCGCCGGGACGCCATGCTCGCGCTGGGAGGCTTCAACGAGGCGCTCTATCCAAACGAAGAGAACGCGCTCATGGACGAACTGCAAAGGCGGGGCGGGATACTGATCTACGATCCCCAACTCATCGTGCACCGCCGGCCGCGGCGGAGCCTGAGGGCCTTTGCGAAAATGCTCAGGACCTACGGCCGGGGCAGGGCGGAGCAGTTCCGCGTGAACCCGACGCCGGGCTCGGCGATGAATTTTGTGCCGCCCCTGTTTCTGGTCTATCTGGCCGCTTTGCCGTTCCTGGTGAGCCTGACGTCCTCCGGGAAGATGTGGCTGCTGCCGCTGGCGTTTTATGGCTTGGCCGTGCTGGCCCAGGCGGGGGTGCTGGTGGCGCAGGGCGGGCTGTGGCGCGGTCTGGCGGCCGGCCCGCTGATTGTGCTGACGCACGTCCTCTATGGTTATGGGTTCTGGCGCGGCTTGTTCACCAGGTTGAAGCCCGCCGAGCAACGAGCCCCGGTGGCGGTGGGGCTGGAGCGGGTGACGGGCGGTAATTCCAATTCGCGTTGAAGATGGCGCTAATTCGCTTGTCCTTTGGGCCTTAGAGTCCTTGACCGGCAAAACTCGCTGTAATCAGGTCAAGCTTCGCTACGGTTGCAATCCCGATTCCGAATCCCGATTCCGAATCGGGATTCCAGAGCTGGTCTGAGGCGCAACCTCGCGAAGGAGTGCGCCGGCTCGACGGCGCTTTTCCGGGCGCCTCAACGCCAGAAGCTGTTGAGCACGGCGTGCCCGGCGGCGAGCTGGCTTTGGACGATGGCCTGGGTGATGTATTCCTTGGCCTGGCGGACGGCTCGGGCCAAGCCGAGCCCCCGGGCCAGGTAGCCGGTGACGGCGGCCGAATAGGTGCAGCCGGTGCCGTGCGTGCGCAGGCCCCGCACAAAGGGGGCGCTCAGCAGCAACTCCTGCCGGCCATCGTAGAAAATATCCACCGCCTCTTCCAGGCGGCCCAGGTGTCCGCCTTTGACCAGGGCGGCGCAGCCCAAGCGCCCTTGCAGCACCCGGGCCGCCCCGCGCAGGTCTTCCACCGACCTCAGCCTCCGGCCCACCAACACCTCCGCCTCGTGCACGTTGGGCATCACCAGGCAGGCCAGGGGCAGAAGCTCGGTGACCAGGCCCCTGATGGCTGTCGGTTTAAGCAAGGGCGCGCCGCTCGTCGAGAACAGGACGGGATCGACCACCAGCGGCGGCCCGGCCCGGCCGCCCAGGAAGGCGGCCACGGCCCGGATGACCGGGGCCGAGTAGAGCAGGCCCGTCTTCACCGCCAGGGGCGGCAACTCCTCAAAGACCGCCTCGAGCTGGCGCCGCACCAACTCCACACTGCACGGCTGGATGCCGCGCACGCTCCGGGGATTTTGGGCAGTGATGCAGGTGATGACGCTGGTCCCATGCACGCCCAGCGACGCGAACGTCTTCAAGTCGGCCTGGATGCCCGCGCCCCCGCCACTGTCCGAACCAGCCACCGTCAGGGCAATGGGTACATGCAAGCGTTTAGACACGCGCACATTGTAGTCTCCGGCGAGGGATACAAAAGGGCAAAAGGTTACCTCGTTACAAGGTTACGTGGTTACATGGTTACAACGTTGATGCAGTTGTCAGGTTGTCAAGTTGTCAGGTTCTCAGGCTTTCGAGCCGAGCCTCCCCGGCCAGTTTCCGCGCTGGCCGACCTGATAACTTGATAACCTGACAACCTGATAACCGTGTCCACGCTTCAACGTCGTCCAGTCTCCTGGCTTGACCTTGGGACGTTGCGCCGCATACTTCGCACATGGACAAGGATCAGGTGGCGGAGATTCTGGTCAGTATTGCCACGTTGCTGGAGTTGAAGGGGGAGAACCCGTTCAAGGTGCGCGCCTATCTGAACGCGGCCCGCACCCTGGAGACGATGAACGAGCCACTGGGAAAGCTCGTCGCCGAAGGGCGCCTGGGGGAGATCAAAGGCATTGGCGAGGCGCTGCAGCGGAAAATCACCGAGTTGGTGACGACGGGCAAGCTGACCTACTACGAGGAGCTCAAAGCGGCCACGCCGCCAGGATTGGTCGCGATGCTGGAGATTCCCGGGCTGGGGCCGAAGAAGGTCAAGGCCTTGCACGACCAACTGGGCATCAAGACCGTCGAGGAACTGGAAGCGGCCTGCAAGGAGGGCAAAGTCGCCCGGCTCCAGGGCTTTGGGGAAAAGACCCAGGCGAACATCGGCGAGGGCATCGCGCGCCGGCGCGCCTATGCCGCGCGGCATTTGCTCAGCGAGGCCCTGCCGCTGGCCGAGGAGTTGCTCGAGGCCTTGCGCCTTCACCCCGACGTCATCCGCTGCAGCACGGCCGGCAGCCTCCGCCGCTATCGCGAAGTCATCGGCGACATCGACCTGGTGGCCTCCACCAAGGCGCCCGACCGCGTGCTTGACGCCTTCGCCCGGCAACCCGGGGCCTTGCGCACCATCGCCAAAGGCGACACCAAGGCCAGCCTGCTACTGGCGGGCGGAATTCAGTGTGACCTCCGGGTCGTGAGCGACGCGGAGTACCCATCGGCGCTGCTCTATTTCACCGGGAGCAAGGAGCACAATATCGCCCTGCGCCAGCGGGCGATTGACCGCGGCCTGCGCCTCAACGAATACGGCCTGTTCCGCTCGCAAGTCGAGACGCGCGAGGCCCGCCTGCGGGCGCCCTGCCAAACGGAGGAGGCGCTCTTCCAGCAGCTTGGGTTACACTACATTCCCCCGGAGCTGCGCGAGGACATGGGCGAGCTGGCCCTGGCCGAGCAAGGACCGTTGCCCCGGCTCATCCAGTGGACCGACCTCAAAGGCTCCCTCCACAATCACTCCACCTGGAGCGACGGCCACCAGCGCCCGGAGGAGATCGCCCGGGCCATGCGCGACCTGGGCCTGGCTTACTGGGCCCTGACCGAGCATTCCAAGGCCTCCTTTCAAGCCAACGGCCTCGACGCCCCCCGCCTGCGCGAGCAACTGAAAGAAATCCGCTCCCTCAACCAGCAACTGGCAAAAGAAGGGAGCGATTTCCGGCTGCTTACCGGCGTCGAGGTGGACATCTTGAAGGACGGCACCCTGGACTTGCCGGATGAATTGCTGGCCGAACTGGACGTCGTCATCGCCAGCATCCATCAAGGCTTCAACCAGAGCGAGGCGGAGACGACCCGGCGCCTGATCGGGAGCGCGCAAAACCCCTACGTGCACATCCTCGGCCACCTGAGCGGCCGCCTGCTGCTCGAGCGCGAACCTTACAAAGTGGACCAGCGCGCGGTCATCGACGCTTGCGCTGACACCGGCACCTGGATTGAACTCAACGCCTACCCGTCGCGGCTCGACCTGGACTGGCGTTTATGGCCTTACGCCAAGAGCAAAGGCGTGAAGTGCGCGATCAACTGCGATGCCCACCGCTTGGAGGATGTCCGCTTTCTCCGGCTCGGCGCCGGCATCGCCCGCAAAGGCTGGCTCACCAAACAGGACGTCGTCAACACCCTCCCGCTCCCGGCCCTGCTCCAGGCCTTGGGCCGGAAACGGGCGGGCGGTCAATCCTCCAGCGGATTCTGCCACTCGGGATAAACTTCCGGCTTGAGCTGGCCGCGGCGGATTAATTCCTGGAGGTCGCGAATGATGGTGCGGCGAGCCACATTGAACTGCCGGGCCAGGGCGGAGATGTTAGGGCGTTCGTCTGATTGGCCGATGAGTTCCAGGATGTGATTCTGGCGGCTGAGCCGGTCGGTGGAGCGGCTGAGCAATTCCTGGGCATCGACGCGGTGGGAGCGTTCCAAGGCCTCGAATTGGCGCACGACCTCCTGTTCGCCACACTCCTTGAGGGCGACGGCCACGGTACGCTTGAGGGCGTGGATATCGACCGGTTTGGTCAGGCAGTAATGGGCCCGGCGCGGCCCCTGGAGGGCCGCCAATTGCTCGTGCACCTCCAGTGCCCCCGACACCACGATGATCGGCACGTAGGGGAGCAATTCCTTGAACTCGGGCAGGAAATCCAGGCCCAGCTCCCCTTCGGAGAGGACATGATCCAGGATTAAGAGGTTGGGCGGGTCTTGCGGGATGCGGGCGATGGCCTGGCTGCCGTTGGTGACCCGCACCAGTCTGTACTTGGCGAGGGCCTCTTCATAAATCTCATACTGCAGGTCGTCGTCTTCGATAATCAGAATTGTGAGGGGATTCATAATTGGGCTTTCGGCCTTCAGTCCTCGGGCTTGTTGCCTGGCTGGTGCTTGGCTTCACGGTCTTGGGTTCATTTATCGCCGGTCGAATCGCGCACGCCCAGGATGAGGGTGAATGTGCTGCCCTGGTCCACGGCCGATTCCACGGCCAGCCCGGCTTCCATTTTCCTGGCCAGTTGATAGACCATGGACAGGCCCAGGCCGGTGCCGCGGCGGGCGGAGAAGGCCTTGGTGGTAAAGAACGGTTCAAAGATGCGCGGCAGGTTGGCCGGCGGGATGCCGCACCCGAAATCCCGCACCGCAATGGCCACATAACTCTCCGCCCGGGCCGGCACCAGCACCAGGTCGGCCGGCAACTTGTCCACCGGCCGGGTGGTGAGGATGATGCGCTTGCGCCCGGTCGTGGATTCGGTGGCGTTGAAGATGAAGTTGAGCAGGATTTGCTGGATCAAATCCTTTGAAGCCGTGAGAACGGGCAGACTGGGCGCCGGTTGGAAAGTGACCTGCACTTCCCGCAGGAAACGGTCGCCCAGCAGCTTGATGGTTTCTTCCACCACGGCGTTGATGGCGCACTGGGCCGCTTGCTGGCCGGAGTCGCGGCTGAAGCCGAGCATGGCCTTGACGATCCCGGCGCCCTGCTGGACCACGGTCTTGATGCGGTCCAGGCGCGTGCGCACTTTCTGGGGATTGTCCAGATTGTCCTCGATGATCTGGGCGGAGCCTTGGATGATCGAGAGGATGTTGTTGAAATCGTGAGCGATGCCCGCGGCGAGCGTGCCCAGCGCCGTCATTTTCTGGCTGTGCAGCAATTCGCGATGGGCCATTTCCAGTTCCCGGGTCCGTTCGGCGACCTTTTTTTCCACCTGGGCATAGCTGCGCAGCAGGCGCTGGTGGCGGTTGAAGGCCAGGCCGGCGAAGAAGAGCGCGCCCACCAGGCCGGCCAGCGCAATCAGCACCAGGCGGCTCTCCTTGTACCAGGGCAGCACGACTTCGAACTCATACCGCGCCGGGTTGGCCTCGAAGTTGCCGTTGCGGTCCATGGCGCGCACGCTCAAGTAATGCATCCCGGCCGGCTGGTCGGGGAAGGAGACCCCATTGGCCTCGTCGGAAAACCGGGTCCATTCGTGGTCGTCGAGCCGGTAGGAGAAGAGCAACCGCCCGCGCGGCGTGTAGTTCCATTTGTCCTGGCTCGTGTCGAAGGACAGGGCAATGCTCCCGCCTTCCTGGACCTTCCTGCCCGTCTCGGTCAACTCCCGGATGCGGGTCAGCGGCGGATCCTTGTCGGCATCCCGGTCGTAGAAGCTCAAGCCGCGCGCCGTCCCGGCCCAGAGTCGCCCGCTGCGGTCCTCATAGACCTGTCGGACATCGGCGCTGGGCAGGCCCTCGTCGCTGCCGTTCTCGATCCAGGCGTTCTGCGCGGGTAAGTAGCGGTACAATCCGCTGTTGGCCGCCACCCAGACGCCGCCGTCGCGCGTGCGCACCAGGCCGTTGATCCGCTCAAACCCCTGCCGGACCACCGGCCAGTTCCGGCCATCGAACTCCCAAATCCGGTCCTCGGTGGCGCACCAGGTCTTGCCATCGCCCACCTCCGCAAAGCCCAGGGCCGCCCTGGGCGTGGTCTGGTCCGTCGAGAAGAACGCCCGCCATTTCTGGTCGTGGTAACAGACCGTGCCCTGGTCCCCGCTCAGCCAGAGATCCCCATTCTGGGCTGCGAACAGAGCCGTCAGTTCGCCCCCAAAGGCCGCCTCGGCAGGGGAATCGGCGAACGGCTCCAGCTTTGTGCCGTCATAGGTCTCCAGTCGAATGGGCTGATTGGTCACTCCGGGCAGGTAGCTTTGGACGCAGACGCTGCCGTCCTTAAGCGTCCCCAGCACTCTGAACTGCGCCCCACCCTCCTGCCTCGGCATGGGGGTGAACCCGGTAGCGGGCTGGAAGGTGAGCAACTGCCCCCCCGCCTCCAGCAACAGCGCGCCGTTCTTGAGCGGGACCAGGGCGCGCGCGCCCTGCAGCCGGCGCCCCGTGCTCGCCGGGCAAGGGTATTCCTCGTGCTGGTCAGCGCGGAGCGAATGCAGCAGGTTGCCGGCAATGAACCAAAGCCGATCTTCGTGGTCCATCGTCAGGCAATGGACCGGCGAGTTATTCGTCTGCGCGCACCGCGGGCTGCGCCAGGCCAGCGGGGCATAACGAAACAAACCGTCGGAGGTTGCCAGCCAAAAAGCCCCCCCGGGCTCGACCGCCAGGTCGTTGTAGGCCCGGGCGGAAATGCCTTCGTACTCGATCATGTCGGTCCCGCCCGCCTGGCACTGGAACAGCGTATTCAAATTCGCCGCCCAGCAGGTGCCCTCCGGGCCGCGCCAGGCAAACCGGATCCTTTCGGCGGTGCCCGCCTCCGTCGTCCACTGCTGACCGTCGAAATGAACGGCCAGTTTCTGGTGCGTCTGCACGGACTCGGCCACGGCCGTCACATTCCCGCTCTTGTCCTCGTGCGGCTCTTGGAGATTTTGAATTGGCAGGGCCGCGGGAAACAGGTATTCGCGCCATTCGCTTTCCGGTTTGAGGTTGCGGGGCGGCCCCGGCAGCTTGGCCAGCCCCCGGGCCCCCGCCACCCATAATCCGCCATCCCGGTCGTGGGCGGGGCTCAGGCCGGTGAAGCTTCCCAATCGGCTCTCCTGCGCTACGCGCAGCACCGTGCTGCGGGGATGGTACGGATCGCCGCAATCGAATTCGAGCAAACGATCGGGCAGCAGAAGCAACACCAGCCCCTGCCGCAGCGGGTAAAGCGGCACCGGGTCCAGCGGCCGGGCCAGGCCCGCTTGAAAGACGGCGGCGATCTCCGGCACCGCGTGCAAGGACCAGACCCCGCTCCTCTTGAATTCGAGCAAACCTTCCGGCACCACCGTCCAGAGCTGGCCCGCGGGGCTCTCATAAACCCGGTACCGGGGCGGCCCGGGCGCGGGGATGACCTTGACGGTGTAGCCATCCAGTTCGGTGACGCAAGCGATGCCGGGATGCGTCACCAGCACATTGCCGTGAGGCGAAATCGTCACCGTGGCGCAAGCCGGGGGGCTGGGCAAGCCGTCGGCTACACGATAGACGCGCCAATTGGGCGCTTTCTGGCCCCAGCTCGTTTCTGCCAGCGCCACCACCAATGCGCCCAGGACATTTAACCAGCCTTTGGGCATCGTTCGATTGTTTCGGACCGCGCCGATTATCCAACACTTGGGCCGCCCGCGCAACCAAAACACAAGGTGTGCGCTCAAACACACACTTCTCAAAACGCTCCCCGCCGGGTAAGAAAGTAATCGGCAACAGATGTTCTGCGCTTCACGAATCACGACCCTGCAACCGGCCGGACCCCGGAGCGGGGCAGGCCTCTCCCATGGCCTGCCACCGGGGCTGCCAGGGTTCACTTTGATCGAGTTGCTGATCGTTATCGCCATCATCGCCAGCCTGGTGGCGCTGCTCCTGCCGGCGCTGGCCACCGCCAAAGCCAATGGCCACCGCGCTGCCTGCGCCAACAATCTCAAGCAACTCGCCCTCTCCGCCCAGATGTATGCGGCGGACAACGAGGGCCAGTTGGCCGAGAATCTCCCGGAGCCATCCCCCGCCGGGCCGGCGGCCCATACCTGGGTGCTCGGGAACATGAAAATCCCGAGCGATTCGACCAACCAGGCCCTCATTCGCCAAGGCAAGTTCTTCCCCTACGCAACCCAGGTCACCTCTTACCGCTGCCCGGCTGACCTGTCCCAGACACGCGGCGTGCCCCGCGTCCGCAGCTATTCGATGAACAGTTGGATGGGCAGCCGATACATGGAGACCATCAGCCGCGCCAACAGTTATCACACCTTCCTCCGGGACAGCGAACTGACGGCCGCCGGGCCCGCCACCCTCTTTATCATGGCCGATGAGCACCAAGCCAGCATCGATGACGCCTTGTTCCTGGTAACTATGGACGACAGCCGCCCCTTTGCCAGCTTCCCCGCCACCCGCCATCAGCGCGGCTTCAGCCTCAACTTCGCCGACGGCCACGCTGAGGTCTTCCACCTGCGCGACCCAACCAGCCAAGGCCCAGGCCCGGAACAGGCGCGCATCAGCCCAAATAATCCCGACTGGATTCGACTCAAACAGGTGACCACGCGGTGAGCGTGGCAGCGCCCGCGCCATACGACATGTAGCAGCCGACGTCAGTCGGCTCTGATCCCGCCGAGGCGGGACGAATAGTGCGCCGACTAACGTCGGCGGCTACCTCAATAGTTGCAAACCGTGGAAGCGCGGAAGCGTGGGAGCGTTCCTGGGCGGATGGATTTCCCAGCCCGCGGCCGCCCAACCCCCGCCGCCAACTTTGGGCCCTGGCCTACGTGCGCTTCGCGTACGGCAGCGACCACGGTTTGCGGTACTTGACTCCGACCAGTCTGTCCGCCTCGGCGTCGTTGAGCACGCGCTCCTGGACCGGGTCCCAGGCGAGCTTTCGGCCGGTGCGATAGGCGAGGTTGCCCAAATGGGCCACTGTGGAGACGTGATGGGCGAGGTCCAGGTTGAGGACCGGCGGGCGGCGGGACTTGACGCAGTCCAGGAAGTTGCGCACGTGGGCCGGGCGCGGGTCGCCGCTGCCGGGCTTTTTCTGCGAATCAAGGTTCGCCGCTTTCCGTTCGGCGCGAATCTCCCAGCCTTCGTCGTTGAGGATGATGGTGCCTTCGGTGCCGCTCCACTCGATGCCCCAGGCCCGGTTGTTCAGGCCGTTGTTCAGCCCGGCCTTGTGCTCCCAGACGAGCAGGTAACCGGGGAACTCATAGACCGTAATCTGCGAGTCGGGCGTTTCGGAATTATCGTCGAAGACGAATTTGCCGCCGCTCGAGCACACCGTGCGGGGGGCTTCGTTGCCCAGGCCCATGAACATCATGTTGATCAGGTGCACGCCCCAATCGGTCATCAGCCCGCCGGCGTAGTCCCAAAACCAGCGGAAGTTGAAGTGGAAGCGGTTTGGGTTGAAGGCCCGTTTCGGCGCCGGGCCCAGCCACCGGTCATAATCCACGCCGGGCGGCGGCGGGCCGTCCGGCGGCTTCCCAATGCTCGGCAGCCAATCCAGGTAAGCCCACCCGCGCACCAGGCTGACCTGGCCCAGTTTGCCGGAGCGCACGAACTCGCCCGCCTCGACGATATGCTGGCAACTGCGCCACTGCGACCCCATCTGCACCACGCGCTGGTGCCGCCGGCTCGCCTCGACCATCGCCCGGCCTTCATCGATGGTCTTGGCCAGCGGCTTTTCCACATACACGTCCTTGCCGGCCTGGCACGCCAGCACCGTCGGCAAGGCGTGCCAGTGGTCTGGCGTCGCTACCAACACCACGTCCACGTCCTTGCGCTCCAGCACCCGCCGGAAGTCCTGCACCGCCTCCGGCCGCTGCCCGCGCTTGTTCTGGCAAATCTCAATCCCCTTCGCCAGCCGCGCCTCATCCACGTCGCAGACCACGGCGCAATCCACCTCCGGAAACCCCAAGAAGCACTCCAGGTCCCCCTGCCCCATCCCGCCGCAGCCAATTACGCCGAGACGGACTCTTTCGTTCGCCCCGGCCTGGGCCGCCCGGACGGGGGCCGAACTGAGCCAGACACCGCCGGCGGCCAGGGCCGGCGCAATGCTCACCGCCAGACCGGACCGGCGCAGGAATTCACGGCGGGACAGTTCTTTCACAGTTGAACTTTTCGCGACGCAACGCACCAACGGTTTAGCGCCCGAAATCAGCCCCAGCTTGCCCCAAAGCCACGCCTTGTGGCTCTTGGACTTACCCTCAGCTCGAGCCTGATCCGCAGCCCGGCAGGTCCGGCCATAGCACCGGGAGAACGCCGAATACCAAGACCAGAAAGCCCACGGTCGAGAGCAAGCCCAATAGGCCGAGGCGGCGGCCTGCGTTGAGGTAGCGGTCCGCGGGATTCCAATCGCTGCTGGTAGCCAGCCTCTTGTGGCTCAGACCGATCGCCAGCAGCGCAAAGGGAAACCCGATAATGGGCACCAACCCCACCAGGCTATAGACATAGGAGCGGAGGGACAAGTTGATGGCCTCGATTCTATTGCCGGGCGGCGAACTTAAATTGGACGTGGCCGTGTTCATAGTCGATTATCGGCTCTTGTCGAGCCATACTCTGAGCTGCCGGCTGGGCAGTCAACTCAAATCAGCGATAAAACAGACACCTATGCGCATTGCATCGCTCAACCAGGAAATGATGGTCGCCAGCAAGCATGAGGTTATTGACCTGGGCAGCAGCCAGCTTCTCCGTTGGAACATCCTCTCGATCGGCAAAGGCCTGGATGAAAAATCGCTGCCCGCTCCGGGCCCGCGCAAGGTGCTCAGCCTCCATTTTGATGACGTGGAAGAGGACCACCCCCAAGCAGGGCTCTTCGCCGCCAGGCTGGAAGACATTCAAAAGGCCATTAACTTTTCCCGCGAGGTTGGAGACCAACCGCTGCTGATTCATTGCTTTGCCGGAATCTCCCGCAGCACGGCCCTGGCCTGGCTGATTATCTATGACAAGCTGAAGCACAAACCGGGGGCAGTCCGGCAGGCCTTTGAAATCGTCCGCAAGCTGCGGCCGGTCCTGCAGCCCAACCGGCACGTCCTGAAGCTTGGTGTGGAGGCCCTGGCGGCCAAAGGGCGGCGGGGGCGAGTCCTGCAGCAATTTCAGGAGTGCCTGGCCGAACTTTACCAGGGCCAGCCTGTTCAGCAACCGGAGCTGACGGGGCCGCCGGCGGCCCGCTCGCGTTGAATCCTGCTGGACGGCCGATTGGCAAGAACTTCCCTCCCATTTTCTCCTTTTCAACAGCCCGCGGGGCGCGGTACTTTGCCGCACCCGCAAATTGCGCAACGCGGCGCAGCCGCAACCGAGTTGGCCGGCACGCGTGGAATGAAATCCCGACTTGTCGGGAGCCCGTCCCTGGAATTCTTCGGGCCAAAAAGTGGGACGCGGCCGGCCTGCCCGCAGGCAGGGGGAACGCGTCCCGACCGGGGAATTCGCGCAGCCTGCGAACACGTTTGAGTGCAGTAGTATGAAATCGCTTGCTTCTCTGGTTTTCGGAGCCTCGGCTCTGTTGCTCTCGGCCCTGGTCTCGCTCGCCGAGATCAAAATTGTCATCGACCACAACCCCAACGAACAAGCCGCCGCCGGCTTCAAGTTCAAGCAGGTCCCGCCGCCCGCCAAAAACGACGCCGCGGCCAAGGCCAAATTCAGCATCGTCGCTGGCGAGCGCGACAGCAACGGGGCGGAGCTCGACGCGCTGCACGACGGGAGGCTGCCCACGGAAGAGGATCAACCGGAGGAGAATTTCTTCTTCAATGCCGGCACCGAAGGCGGGCGGGTGCTGGTGGACCTGCGCGCCGTCCTCGCCCTCAAGCAGGTCAACACCTACTCCTGGCATCCCAGCACGCGCGGACCCCAGGTCTATACCCTCTACGCCAGCGACGGCGCCGCCGCCGATTTTAAGGCCGAGCCCAAGCAAGGCCTCGACCCGGAGAAAAACGGCTGGAAATTGCTCGCCAAAGTGGATACGCGACCCAAGGAGGGCGAGCCCGGCGGCCAGTACGGCGTCAGCATCTCCGATTCCCAGGGAACCATCGGCAACTACCGCTATCTGTTGTTCGACATCCTCCGCACCGAGGACACCGATGACTTCGGCAACACCTTCTACAGCGAAATCGACGTCCTCGACCGCGACAGCCAGCCCGAAGCGGCTCAAGCACCGGCCGCCCCCGGCCCGTCCGGCCAAGAGACCATCGCGGCGGACGGCGGGACCTACGAGATTTCGCTCGACACCTCGCAGACGCCCGACCTGACGGAATGGGCCCACACGCAAGTGGCGCCCATGGCCAAGGAATGGTACCCGAAGCTCGTCCAGATGCTGCCCAGCCCCGGCTACCAGGCCCCGAAGAAATTCACCATCAAGTTCAGCCCAGACATGACAGGCGTGGCGGCCACGGGCGGGTCGCGCATCACTTGCGGCGCCGGCTGGTTCAGGCAAAACCTCAAGGGCGAAGCCCTCGGCGCGGTGTTCCATGAGATGGTCCACGTGGTCCAGCGCTATGGCCGGCCTGCTCGCAATAATCCCAACGCCACCCGGCCCCCGGGCTGGCTGGTCGAGGGCATTGCCGACTATATCCGCTGGTTCCTGTTCGAGCCGCAGTCGCACGGCGCGGAGATCACCCGGCGCAACCTTGCCCGCGCCAGCTATGACGCCAGCTATCGGATTACCGCCAATTTCCTGAACTGGGCCACTGAGAAGTACGACAAGGACCTCGTCCCGCAGTTGAACGCGGCGTTGCGCCAGGGCCAGTACGACGCCGACCTCTGGAAACAACGCACCGGCCATACCGTGCAGGACTTGGGGCAGGAGTGGAAAGCCGGCCTCGAGCAGAAGCTGGCCGCCGCCGCCGCCGGCGCCTCGCCCGCCGCCGCCGGCGCGGAGGCGCAGCCCAATACCCTCACCGAGGCCGAAAAGGCCGCCGGGTGGAAATTGCTCTTCAATGGCCGGGACTTCACCGGCTGGCACAACTTCAAGCGCGAGGGCGTCCGCCCCGGCTGGCAGGTCAAAGACGGCGCCCTGGTCTGCGCCGAGCCCCGCAACGCCGGCGATATTGTCACCACCGACAAGTTCCAATGGTTCGAGTTGCAACTCGATTACAACATCTCCGAGGCCGGCAACAGCGGCATCATCTACCATGTCACCGACGAGGGCAGCGCCGTGTGGGCCACCGGCCCGGAATTCCAGCTCGAGGACAACCAGGCCGCCGCCGACCCCGTCCGCTGCGGCTGGCTCTATGCCCTCTATCAGCCCCCGCTTGATCCCAAGACCGGCAAACCGCTCGACGCCACCAAACCGGTCGGCCAGTGGAACCATGTCCGCCTGCTCATCAGCCCCGAAAAGTGCGAGCATGAGATCAACGGCGTGAAGTACTTCGACTACGTCCTGGGCAGCGAGGACTTCAACAACCGCGTGGCCCAGAGCAAGTTCGCGCGGATGCCCCGCTTTGCGAAGTCGGATACCGGCTACCTCGCCCTCCAGGGCGACCACGGCCAGGTTTCCTTCCGCAATATCAAAATCCTGCCCCTCGCGCCCAATTCCAACGAGCGTCCAAGATAGCACTAAGGCGCGCAGGACTTTGGGCCTCTGGCGAGGCGCGAGCGAGGCGCATATCCGCAGCGATCTGCAACGAGCGAGCAACGAAGCCAGAGGCCCAAAGGACAAGCGAATTAGTGCCACCTTGAACGCGAATTGGAATAAGTGAGGGCTGCCAGGGGGTGAGCCGAAATTTGATTTGCCCTGCAGCCCGTTTTCGGTATAATGTTATCTCGAATGAAAAACTGTACGCGTTACCTCATTCCCCTGTTTCTGGCGGCGCTGCTGCCGTTGTCCACCCTGGCTGAAGGCGTCGGCGTCGCTGCACCTCAACGCGCCGCCGCCAAGTACTTGAGTTTGACGCGAGCCAAAAAATCTGCGGCCAAGGTCAAAAAGGCCAGGAAAGCTGCGGCCAAAAAGGCCAAGAAGGCGGCGAAGGCCAAGAAGGCGGCGAAGGCCAAGAAGCGCAGTTCCATATTTAGAAAACGCTGAGCCGGCAAATCTCGTCGCTAACCCGTCCCCTTGGCCAGGTTACGGCCTACCGGAATAACAGCGGCTCCTGGCGCCAGTCTTTGGCTTTGTCATGGCCGAACTGCTCGACGCGCGGGCGGCGCTCCCGCAAGCGCACCGATTCCATGCCCAGAAAGTAACCGTCGGACCGGTGGTTCTTGCCCACGCACTCCAGACGCAAGGTGTATCGTCCGGGGTCCGGCCAGAAATCCAGCAGGTGGAATTCCTGGTTGATGATCGTGTCGTTGTAGAAGTCCAGGACCGGGCCGAGCTTCACCCCGTTGAGATAGGCCTGGTATTTGCCGAAGTCATAGGAGCGCGTCATGTTGAGGAGCAGGCGGAGCGGCTCCTTGCGTTTGATCTCGAAGGGGATTTCCAGCCAGGCGCCTTCGACCTGGGCGGGTTGGTAGAGCAACTGGGGTCCGGGGTAAAGGTCCAGTTGCTGTTTCCCCGCCTCGCCGGCGCCGTGGTGGCGGGCATCGTCAAAGTCGCGGGCAAAGGCGGTCACCCGTTCCAGGCTGGGCAACTGGCGCTCACGGGCGTGGGGCGCGCGCGCGCTGAAGGTCGGCGCGCCGCTCTGGTACCAGAAGGCCACGCTCGAGTAATCGTCCTCCCGCTCGTTCCAACTGGTGCTCCGGTGCAAAGGATTCTCATCGGGCGCGATCCAGCCGAAATGCTCGAAGGTGACCTTGATGCCCTTCTGGAAAACAAACGGGTCGTGGATGTGCCAGCGATAGGCGCAGGTGTGCCCGCCCACGATGCCCCACTGATCGAAGTACGGCACCCCGAAATACAGCGTGCTGGTCTTCTTCAAACCCCAGGCGCAAAGGAAATAGTCCTCGGTGCCGGTGCCCCAGATCGAGGCCTTGGCTTCGCTATCGATATACACCTTCTCATCCCCCTCGCCGAACCAGCCCGGGCTGCGCGTGCGCACGCTCAGCACCGTGCCTACGTAATGGCCCCGCCCCTGCGTTTCCAGCACCAGGTAATCCTTGCCCTGCTGCGCCGGGTATTCCTGGCGGTACTGCGCGTAGAAATACGGCGTGTCGCGCGGCAGACTCTTCTTCTGGAGCCAATCAATATTGAAGTAGAGCAAACTGATCGGCTTATCGCTTTGGTTGACAATTTCGACCCGGGCAGACTTGCGAAACGGCATCTGCCAGAAGCAATTGTAGGCGTCGCCGTCCTCGACAATCACCGGCAGGCTGATGACCTCGCTGCGTTGGCCGAAGGCGTTGGCGAAGAAATCACCCACCGGCGCCTCGACCGCCGGGCGCGGCTTGCCGTCCCAGAACATGCGCAACAACATCTCCTGGTGATTGGCCGAGCCCTGCCTGGCCCAGTCCTGTGGTTCCGGCCCCAGGAACGTCAGCCAGATATGCGTAATCACCCCAGGCCCCTTTTCGTCCAGCAACACCGTCGTGGCCCCCGGCGCCACGCTGCGGTTGTCCCGGTTGCTGGCCTCGTCGTAATCACCTTTGGGCTCCGCCTTGGGGTCGTATTTGCCGTCGGGGCCGGCGCGAAAGGTCGAGGTGGCCCGCCGGCTGCGGCCCTCCTTGGGCTGGGCCAGGTCCTCCAGGGAGCCGCCCCCACGCCCCCAGGCGCTCAGGGCCAGGGTGCAAAGAGCCATGGCCGGCCACAGCAACTGGAAAAACCCGGTAGAGGTCTTCATAACTTGCTTCGAGCAAAGCCGATCCCGCGGGCCCGGTCAATGGCGATCACCCGCAGCGACTCATTCCAACGCGAATTGGAATCAACGCAGGCGCACGTGGTGCGGGAAGTTCAGTTCCAGGGTCTGATAAAACAGCGCCGGATAGTCCATGTCCCAGGAAGGCAAGGCGGAGTCCAGGGCGTCGAGGACCTCCTGGACCTCGGTGGGTTTGGGAGCGAAGAACCGGCAACCGTGCTGCTTATAGAGTTCCAGCACCTGGCTGGAGGCCTGCCGCATTTGCGTCACCTCGCGGCAGGTGTTGAGCCAGAACTCCTGGCGTCGGGCGATCGCCTGGGCCAGTTCCGGTTGGGTCTCCTGGGTCGTGTCCCGGGGCAGCAAGGCCGCCGCGCGCCGGACGCTTACCACGGCGATGCGGAGCAGGTAGGCCTCCGGCTCGGCCCTTTCAGGAACCGATTTTCCACCCGGTGAAACTGGCTGCGCGCGATGTCGCTCAAACCAACCGATTAAACGCGCGGCCTCCCCTTTGGTCAGCGGACAACCAGGCTTGAAGCCGAGTTGCCCCAGGTGGCCGAACTGTGTCTCCGTAGCTGGTTCGTCTGCCCAGTTCATAAAACGGGGCGCTAACGGGTGCTTTGCCATATATATACCCCAGCCAGGACAAGCTGGCAAGCCCTTTGCACCGCCGGCGGCCCGCGCCCCGGGTGCTCGGTTCAACAAAAGCGTTGCTCCGCCCCACTGCCGCCACTAAGGTAAGCCGTGCCTGTTTGTCTGACGATTCTGGGCAGCGGTTCCGCCGGCAATTGCGCCTGCCTGGAAACCGGCGAAACTCGCATCCTCATCGATGCGGGATTCAGTCTGCGTCAGCTTCGCCGGCGCCTGGCCACCATCGGCCGGGCGCCCGAGGACCTGACGGCCATCCTTGTGACTCACGAGCACGGCGACCATGCCCACGGCCTGGCGGTCCTTGGCGAAAGGCTCCACCTCCCCGTCTATTGCAACCGCCCGACGCAGGAGGCCATCGAGTATCAACTCAAGACGCAACTCGACTGGCGCATCTTCGCCACCGGCGCCAGTTTCGAGGTGGGCGACATCCAGGTCGAAACCTTCAGCGTCCCTCATGACGCGCAGGACCCGGTCGCCTTTCTCTTGCACACCCCGGCTGGAAACCTCGGCTTCCTGACCGACCTCGGCCACGTCACCAGGCTCGTGCGCGAACGCGTCCGGGCCGCCAACGTCCTCGTGCTCGAGGCCAACCACGACATCAAGATGCTCCAGGACTGCCCTACCCGCCCGTGGAGCCTCAAGCAGCGCATCCTCGGCCGCCATGGCCACCTCTCCAACGAAGCCGCCGCCGACACCGCCGAGCAAATCATGTCCGCCGACTTGCGCCACCTCTACTTGGGCCATCTCAGCCGCGAATGCAATCGCCCCGAACTCGCCTACCGCGTCGTCCAGGAGCGCCTCCAGCAAATCGGCGCCACCCACGTCCGCCTCGAGCTGACTTCCCAGGACCTCCCCTGCCCACCGTTGACCCTCCACGACCACAGCGCTGCAAGCCAAACCCCAACCAGTGCGCCGGGCGAACCGCCCCCTGTCCTGCAACCGTCCGCTGCTCTTCCCGCTCAATCCGAATTGCTGATTTAACGCCTCCCTTGTTCCACGCCCAAAAAATCGCCGCCTTCGACCTGCCCGAGCTCCAGCCCTACCGCACCATGCGGCGCCAGTCCGAGCACCGGGCGCAAGGCCTCTTCGTGGCCGAGGGCGAAAAGGTCGTGCGGCGTCTCCTCCAGAGCCGGTTCACCGTCCTCTCGGTGCTCCTCCCGGAAAAATGGCTCCGCGAACTCGCGCTCCTGCTCCAGGGCCGGCCCGAGGACATCAGCGTCTTTGTCGCCGAGAAAAGCCTGCTGGAGACCCTGACCGGCTTTTCGTTTTACCAGGGCCTGCTGGCGGTGGGGCGAGTGCCGCCCCCGCTGGCGCTGGAAGAACTCCTCGCCCGCGCTGCCAGGCCGCGCCTCCTGGCGGCGGCGGACGGGCTGGCCAGCGCCGAAAACCTCGGCGCCTTGGTCCGTAATTGCGCCGCCTTTAACGTCCAGGCCCTGCTCGTCGGCGAAACCTCCGCCAGCCCCTTTCTCCGCCGCGCCGTGCGCAGTTCCATGGGCGCCATCTTCCACCTGCCCGTCCTTGAAACCACCGGCCTGGCCGCAGCGCTGGGCCATTTGCGCAGCCAGGGCATAGCCAGCATCGCAGCGCATCCCCAGGCCACTGGCCGCAGGCTCTCTGAGGCGGATTTCTCGGGCGACTGTTGCCTGGTCTTCGGCAGCGAGGGCGCCGGCCTCTCGCCGGCCATCCTGGCCGCCTGCGATGCCGCCGCGGCCATCCCCATGCCACCCACGGTGGATTCGCTCAACGTCGGCAGCGCCGCCGCCGTCTTTCTCTACGAGGCCAACCGGCAGCGGGGGAAGATGTAATTCAGGATCTGTTTTTCCCGGCGGAGCACGGCCGAGCGCGGGCGCAAGCTGGGGACGTTCCCTACCGAGTCCATTGAGGCACCATCTCAAGGGAACCCTTTGGTGTCCTCTCAGGTTGGGGTTCCACGAAGTGGAAGCCCCGCTGATCTTCGTAGCCCAACGGAGCTCGGGCGGCTGCATAAAGTGCATAGGCCACTCCGCCTGTCATCAGCGCCAACATAACAAGCGCAAATTCCATCATGAGTTCCATCAGAGCACAAGTCACGCCAGGGCACTCCATAGAGCCCTTAAAAACTGTTTTTCCGCCTGGACAGGGCATCCTCATGCCGAGACCCAAATGTCCTATGAGTGGAAATACCTGCCTCAAGACAGGACATTTGATGTCCGCAATCTGGACAAACCTCTTGCGCCATCGCTGCCGGTACTGTGGCAAATCAGGTTCCGGACTTGCCAACCAGACCAATCTCGGGAAATCATTCACCCGCGCCGCGGCAAGAAACCGGCGGCGCGGCAAAAAGCAATCTATCAATCGCTAAGTATGACTGGCGCGACTACTCGGCATCGGCTCACCATTCCAAACACTATGAAACCCGTTGTGGCTGCCGCCTTGGCGGCGATCACCTGCACTTGCCTGATGCCCGCCCTCGCGGCGGACGCCCTCCGGCAAAACCAACGGCTGGGTCGGGGCGTGAACATCATCGGCTGGGACGCGCTCTGGCAGGACCGCGCGCGCGGCAATTTTAAGGATCAACATTTCAAGTTGATCCACCAAGCCGGCTTCAGCCACGTGCGCATCAACCTCCACCCGCTGCGCGATGGCAAGCCCGACGCTCAGGGCAAATTGCGGAAGGAGTTCTTCACCACCCTCGATTGGGCGACCGACCAGGCCCTGGCCAACAAGCTGCTCGTGATCCTGGATTATCACGACGACCTGGCGATTTCACCGGACCCCGTCGGCAAAAAAGGTGAATTCCTGGCGAGTTGGGCCGCTATCGCCGACCACTGCCAGGGGTGTCCGCCCGAGGTGCTGTTCGAGATTCTTAACGAGCCGGCCCCCAAGTTCACCCACGAATCCTGGAGCAATTACTGGCGCGAGGCCCTGGCCATCATCCGAAAATCCAATCCCGCCCGCACCGTGATTATCGGACCTGACCCCTGGAACGGTTTCAAGCAGTTGGACTCGCTGCACCTCCCCGAGGACGATCGGAATCTTATCGTGACCTTCCATTATTATGACCCGTTCGAGTTCACCCACCAGGGGACGCCATGGACCGGGCAAAGGGACAAAACCGGCGTCGCCTGGCAGGGCACGGAAAGGGATCGCCAGGCGATCGAGCAGGACTTTGAGCAGGTGCAGGCCTGGGCCAGGCAGCAGAATCGCCCCATTTACCTGGGTGAATTTGGGGCCTACGAAAAGGGGGACATGGATTCGCGCGCGCGCTGGACGGCCTTCGTTGCCCGCCAGGCCGAGAAGCGGCGTTGGAGCTGGGCCTATTGGCAATTCGCCGGCGACTTTGTGCTCTTCGACATGGCGAGCCAGAAATGGGTCCAGCCTATTCGTGAGGCGCTGCTACCGCCAAAGGTATCAAGCGAAAATTGAGAAACACGCTTAGCGCGGGCGCATCACGACACCGCCACCAATTCCACTCTACCCGTCCCGTCCCGGTCAGCGGGAGACGGCACCCTCCCGCCCCGTCCAGCCCCCCGTAGCAGCCGGCGTAAGCCGGCTCACTCATACCAGCCCAGCGCAAGGCCCGGTGGCGCGCAGCGTCCCGACTCGTCGGGACCGCCCTGGGTAAAGTGGAAAAACCGATCACCCCCCTCCCATCCCGCCTTGGCGGGATGGGAGCGGGGAAGGGGGGAGGGCTTCCGCCCCCGCTCGGGGGCAGCGTCAGTCCATATTTCTGCCCCCATTTTTCTGCCATGCCTCGGGGAGGGCTTCTACCCGCGCTCGGGGCCAGTCTCAGGATGCGCCTCTCCCGAACCCCACCACCGCAAATCCCCCTTGCAGACCCCCCAAAAAATTCTCCCCGTTCGTACTCCCCTGTTGGTCATGGGACCTGCGAACAACCAAGGCCAAGTCCCATGCCCCAGGCGCGAAGGCTCACCCCATAAATGCCTGGTTGCCGGTTGACACCCTCACTCCCGTCCGGCAGCATGTGGTCAGAATGAGTGGGGCACAAAACCAATTCTCCCTCACCCGCGCAGCGGCAAAAAGGAGCGGCGCGATGAATTCCGCCTCAACACGTTTCCGCCGGATGCGTCAAACGGTCGAAGACATTGAAGATGCCCGGACCATTGAACGGGCCAAGAGCGCGCACGGCAAAAAGCTGCGCATCCCCTGGTCCCAAGTGAGAAAAGAAGCGGGCCTGGATTGACCGCCAACGCCACCGGCGAAATAAACTGTTTTTCTCCCCGTTCGCGTTCCCGTCATGCTCATGGGACTTGCGAACAACCGAGGCCAAGTCCCATGCCCAACACGCGGACGCTCGCCCCATAAATGTCGCGCGAACACGCATCACGGGTTTCCGTTCATCTTGCCCGCGGCTCTGGCCGGCTTGATTATTCGAGGATTACCCGGAGCTGAAACACCGCTCCTCCTGCAAACCGCACAAAATAAAACGCGACGGCCTCTTTCCCGCTGGGCCACCGGAGAACCGGCTCCGCTCCCGCGCAACTTCTAACGGCTGGTCCGCTTGTCAGCCGCCACCACAAGCCGACGCGCTCGAGGCTGTGGCCACCACGCTAAGGTAACCGGAGGCTCTGGTCCTAGATGATTGAAATCGGGGCATGCTTCTCGCCCGCTCCTTTAGGCCAACCCCGCCCTCCTGACAAGGCTTTTGTGGAAAACCACTTGAAGCCAACCCCCCGGCTGCGTTAGTCTCCGCCCATGCCACACGGCGCCACCTTCGACCCCTTCCAGCGCGAACTCGCGCGCCTCGTGGACATCTTCGGCAAGAATCTGGCCGCCTACAAGAGCGGCGGCTACGATGAGGCCAGCTTGCGCCAGGAATTCCTCAACCCATTTTTCCGCGCCCTTGGCTGGGACATTGAGAACAAGGCTGGCCTTATCTTGCAGCACCGCGAAGTCGAGATCGAGAGCCGCACCCAGATCGGCGGACGCCAGAAGCGCGCCGATTATCTCTTCCGCACCCACCCGACCGACCGCTTCGTCTGCGAGGCCAAGAAGCCCGCCGAGGAACTCCACGCCCGCTACGCGTTCCAGGCCAAACGCTACGCCTGGAACAAGGGCCTGGCCCTCGCCCTCCTCACCGACTTCGAGGAGATGAAAATCTTCATTGTCGGCGGCAAGCCCTTCAAGGACGAGCCCGAGGTCGGCCTCTGGAAGACGTGGCACTTCCGCCAATACCCTGTCGTCGCCCAGGAAATTTGGAACCTCCTGTCCCGCGAGCGCGTCGCCGCCGGCAGCATTGACCAACTCATTGAGTCCCTGCCCAAGCGCCCCACCGCCAAGAGGAAGGCCAAGCAGGGCTGGCTGATCAAGCCCGACCGCTCCCGCGCGCTCGACACCGACTTCCTCAACTTCCTCGACGAAGCCCGCCGCGAACTCGCCTCCGACCTGCTGCGCCACAACGACCGCGCCGACCTCCTCGAAGGCACCCGACTCAACGAAGCGGTCCAGCACATCCTTGACCGCATCCTCTTCCTCCGCATCTGCGAAGACCGCGACATTGACACAGGCCGCCCACTCGACCGCCTGGTCCGATCTTGGCGCGATGACGGCGACCCCGGCGGCGCCCACCGCGCCCGCCAGCAGCCGCTCGAACTCCACGAGGAACCGCCCGCACACTACGGCGGGAGCGGCCTGCGTGCCCCCAAAGGCACGCTCTGGCATGCCCTCGTCCGCCACTTCCGCTCACTGGACCGCCGCCCGCCCTCGCACATTCCGTTCTTCAACGGCAACCTCTTCAAACACCACTTCAGCGAAGAACTTGTCATCAGCGACGACTGGCTCGCGGCCTTCCTCGACGAACTCGGCGACGAGGAATCGCCCTACCTCTTCAACTACATCGCGGTCGAAATCCTCGGCACCATTTACGAGCGTTTCCTCGGCAAGATCGTCCGCCCGCAGGGGCGCGGCGTGACCATCGAGGAAAAACCCGAGGTCCGCAAAGCGCGTGGCGTCTATTACACCCCGCGCTACGTTGTCGAATACATCGTGGGCCAGACCGTGGGCAAGCTGCTCGCGCGCCGCAAACCCGAGGACGCCCTCAAGCTCCGCATCCTCGACCCCGCGTGCGGCTCCGGCAGCTTCCTCATCCGCGCCTTCGAGCAAGTCTGCGAGCACTGCCAGCAATGGCTCACCGACCACGCGGACCAGCGCAAGAAAGACTGGTGCTGGCTGGACGAGAAGGAAAACGCTCTCCATCTCACCACCAAGGCCAAGCGCCGCATCCTGCGCGAAACCATCCACGGCGTGGACCTCGACCCGCAGGCCGTGGAGGTCACGCAACTCTCGCTCTACCTCAAGATGCTGGAGAGCGAGAACCGCGCCACCCTGGCCCGCGAGCGCGATCTCTTCGCCAACGAGGAAGCCCTCCTGCCTCCGCTCGAAAACAACATCAAATGCGGCAACTCGCTCATCGCCCAAGACTTCTCGATGATGCCCGACGACCTCGTGCGCGTGCGCGCCCTCGACTGGCCGGTGCAATTCGCGCCCATCATGAAAGCCGGCGGCTTCGACGCGGTCATTGGGAATCCGCCCTACATCCAGCTTTCAATGGAAGAATTCCGTGACGACCAAGTGAATTCCTATTTGAAAGAAAGCTTTGGCATGTCGGGTGGTCGATTGAACACGTTCATCCTTTTCATCGAAAAGGCTCGTTGTCTCACCAGAATTGGAGGGGAATTTGGATTCATCGTTCCGAACACGTTACTCACCCAAGACTATTATCAGGAGGCGCGGCAGCGGCTGGTTCAGAACACGTGGATTCAATTTCTGGTGTCTCCACAGGAGCAGGTTTTCACCGACGCGGTCGTCGAAAACATCATCTTGATTGCTCAGCCCACGACGGCGCGAGCCAAGAACGCGCAGTTCGAATCCCTTTTCGCCAATCTCTCGGAGCTTGGACTGGATTCAGTCCAGACAGTCCGGCAAAACGACTTTGCCACAAACTTCCGGACTTCCTTCATCGTGCCAGCCGACCCGGCACTTGCCGCGCTCAAAACAAAGCTGAACAGCCAACGGCTCAAGTTCGGTACACTGCTAAACATCAACCAGGCCATCGCGCTGAAACACGACCGCGCAGCCTGTCTCACCGACAAACCAACCTCGCCTAAGCATCACGAGATTCTTGATGGACGGCACATTGGCAGATACTTCACCGGCGACTCGCCAAACTACTTCAAATTCGACATCGCCAAGATTCACAGTTGCAAGCGTGAGGATATTTTTCTCGCGCCCCAGAAGATTCTGATGCGGCGCGTCGGAGACAGCCTGATCGGCACGCTGGACGAGAAGCAGAAGTTCGCGCTGAACACGTTAGTTGTGATGACGCCGCTGGAGAAGTGCGGCTACGCCTTGAAGTTCATACTCGGGCTGTTCAACTCCCGACTGATGAACTTCTTCTACACCCGCTTCCTGAAGTCCACGAAGAAGGTCTTCAGCGAGATTCAGGCACGGCAGGTGGCACAATTGCCCGTTCCGGAACTTGACCTGACGAAATCCGCCGACAAAGCACGGCACGACAAGCTGATGGGCCTTGTGGACAAGATGCTGGCGTTGACGCCCAAGCTACGCGCGGCCAAAACGGACGCGGAGCGGGAAACCTTGCAGAACGCGGTCACTGCCACCGACCAGCACATTGACGCGCTGGTCTATGAACTTTACGGCCTGACCGAGGACGAAATCAAACTGGTGGCGCCCAGAGAGCGACAAGTGCGAACAGGAGCTATCCCCAAGGTGGAGGGAAGACCGGGGGGGGAGGCGTCTTGGAGTGTCCATCCTTCAATTTCATCGGGGCACAGTCCATCTTCAAGCAAAAAACAACTGAGTTCTCCCGAATGCAACAAATCTGTCCTGCACCCTTACGACCGGCGTTACCAGGGCAGGCTTCAGTTTTTGCTTCCTGAAACCTAGACCGCGAACCCTGCGCGCCTGCGCTCAAAGTCAGCGGTATTCGGAAGCCGGCATACGCTCGGACTGGCGCGACAAGGTTCCGGGTCTAAGGAGCCTGACACTCCCCTGAGCGCCGCCAGCGTAGCCGAGGGAAAGCGGGGCGATTTTCCTCACGGTCCGTGAGGGACGGCCGCCGTGGTCCCTCAATTATCTCGAAAGCCCTTTCTGGCCTTGCCGTTGCTCTCCAGACCCCCTTTCCCGATGCGTCTAAAGCAAGAGAATCAGTAGCAAATAAACCAGGCCAGAGAAGCACGGCGCCGTCCCGCCGCGGCGGGACCGCAACCTGGCGGAATACTGCATTGGCCACATTGGCTGCATTGGCCAGCCTCCTCTCCTCTGCTAAACAAGGCCGTTGAAGTGGATTTCGCCGCCTTCTTGGGGCAGCCGGCTCCAGGAAGTTCCGGGCCGGGGGATGCCCAAGCCGGGGATTCGATTTCGGCCAGGGATCGTTCGCCCAGGCGAGTCCCACCTCGGCGTCCATAAACTGGGTTATGGACGATTGACCTTGCCAGGGAAGGGGTGTCAACGGGCGAAATGATTGGTCGTGAAAGGGGGTTGACGCCACGGCGGGAATGAACACCATTGGAGGAGCGGCTTCGTCGAAGGAGGAAAATACCATCGAGGATTTGAGCTTGCCGGGAAAGTGGTTTGATTTAATGTAGTGGTATGATTGTCGAAATCCCTGAGTCGATTGCGCAGTTCCTGCCGCGAGACCCGAACCGGCGGGCTCGCAGTGTTTTGGAGGGGATTGTCATCGGCGCATACACTGAGGGTTTAATTTCTCGTGGACGGGCTTTTGAACTCCTGGGGCTGAATCATTGGACGGGCGAGGATTTTTTCCGTCGGCGCGGGGTTTTCTTGAATTACGACCTGGAGGAATTTAGGCAGGATATAGGGGCGTAACGTATGGCGGTTGTTGTTTCCGACACGACGCCTCTTCACTACCTGATTCTGGCGGGCCGGGAATCTATTCTGGAAAAGCTCTACGGGAAGCTTTTCATACCCCCAGGAGTGCTGGCGGAGTTGGCGCATGCCTCAGCACCAGTTCAGCTCTCGAACTGGGCCGCCGATCCTCCAGCGTGGGTGACCGTGGCAACCCCCAGGACGGTCCCGGGGCGATACGACGGGTTGGATTTCGGCGAACGGCAGGCGCTGGCCTTGGCGGTGGAAATCAAGGCGGACCTGGTCTTGCTGGACGACAAGGTGGCGCGGCGGGTCGCGCAACGTGAACTGATGAAGGTGAAAGGCACCCTGGGAATCGTGGCGGACGCGGCCAAGGCAAATCTTTTGGATTTCGTTGAGACGGTGGAAGCGCTGCAACGCACGAGTATGCACCTCGATCAGGAATTCGTTCGTGAAATCGTCGAGGAGTATAAGCGTTCAAAGAACCAAGAGCGGACCAAATAGACAGCGCCGTCGTGCATTCTGATCCGCTTGATTTCATCGAGAGTCTTCAGACGCGATACGCCGGACCTGGAACTGCCATTCGGGAACTGCCATTCGGGTCGCATCTATACTTTTCTACATTTGCTTTTGAACTGTGGCTATTTTCTGACGCAATTCCGGGGTTCGTTCCATTCGCCGGCCGAAGCGGCTCGGCGCCTGGGCTACGGCCGCATACTCCATTCCCCCGGCCAGCCGGCCGGGCTCAGCCAACGACAGTGAGCGCCGCCAGCGTAGTTGAGGGAAAGCGAGGCGATTTTCCTCACGGTTCGTGAGGGACGGCCGCCGTGGTCCCTCAATTATCTCGAAAGCCTTTTCTGGCCTTGCCGTTGCTGTCCGGACCCCCTTTCCCGATGGGTCTAAAGCAAGAGAATTGGTAGCAAATAAACCAGGCCAGAGAAGCACAGCGGCGTCCCGCCGCGGCGGGACCGCAACCTGGCGGAATACTGCATTGGCCAGATTGGCTGGATTGGCCACACTGGCTGGATTGGCCGCATTGGCCCCATCGGCTGCATTGGCGTGCTGCATTGGCTACATTGGCTGGATTGGCCACATTGGCCATTTTTTCCAAAAAACTGGCCGGGCCGCGGCTTCGGCCTTTGTCCCGCCCATAGCAGGGCGGTGATGTTTGTTCGGCCCATGACCTGGGGCTCGGCGCCGTGCGCCTCACCCCAGGCTGTCACATCGCGGGCTTTCAGCCCGCAAGGCCGGCGGTTTCGTGAGGACAGCGCTAAACCATTGGATCAACGTTTTGCGTGGGATTCAATGGACGCGTCTTGGCGTGCGCGAGCCACAATCATTAAAATTCAAGACGTTTTCCGCCATTCCCAAACACTTTGGCATACACGCGGCGAATGGCCTGCCGGCACTCGGCCAGGGCGGCGCGGAAGGCCGCAGGCGTGTCGAAGCCGCAACGGACGGAGACCCGGTAATAGGGCGCGGGGTCATCGGGCAAGACCGTTTCCCCCTCGTAGCTCCACCGCCGCAGGATGCCCTCCACGCGCCGCAACCGGCGGTAGTTTTCGATGAGCAGGTCTGCCTCCGGCAAGGCGCCGGCGGCCCGGCCGCGTTCCAGGGCCAGCAGGGTATTGGCTTCCTGCCAGCCGTTTTCCAAACACAACGTCTGCGCGATGAACTCCGCGTCCATCAACCCGCCGGTTCCGGTCTTAATGGCCAATTCGTCTTGGCCGGGGGGCGTCCGCTCCTTCTGGATGCGCAGCCGCATCCGATGAATCGTCTGTTTCCAATCGGGCGTGTAAGCCGCCAGCGGGAGGCTGGGCTGCGGGAAATTCGTGAGGGCGGCGGCGAGTTGCTGGAATTGCGCGCCCAGTTTCAAATCCCCCGCCACCGGCCGGGCGCGGGTGAGGGCCTGGATTTCCCAGAGCTGGGCCCGCTGGCGGTAATAATCCTCGTAGGCCGCCAGCGTGTTGACCAGCAGTCCTTTCTCGCCGTCCGGCCGCAGGCGCGCGTCGGTATGGAACACCACGCCCTGCTCGGTGCGGCTGGAGAGCAGGTCGCTCACCGCCAGGGCGAGCTGCGCCAGCTTGGTCAGGTTCTTCGCCTTCGCTCCGGCCACGAAAACGATGTCCAGGTCCGAGCCGTAGTCGATCTCCGCGCCGCCGAGTTTGCCCAGGCCGATGACGGCCAAGGGCGGGGTCTTGAGTTTGTGGCGGCGCAGGACGACCTCCAGCGCGTATTGCAGGCAGGCCTCGGCCAGGGCGGAGAGTTCGCTCAGGTATTGCTCGAAGTCGGCCAGGCCCAGGATGTCGCGCAGGCCAATGCGCATCAGTTCGGCCTGATGATAGCGCCGCAGCCACAGGTGCTGGTCCGCATCCCCCAGCCCGTGGCGCAGGTCGCGCAGCGTCTCCTGGGCGGCCTTGCGCTGGCGCAACCGCCCGCTGGTGACCAGGTCATCCACCAGGTCCGGCGTGCGGATGGCCAGTTCCGCCAGGAACTCCGAGCGGTCAAACAGCCGCAGCAGCAGGTCGAAAATGGCCGGGTTGCTGTTCCACAACTCGAAGAGCGTCGCCCTGGCGCCGTAGGCGCTGATAAAACTGTCCAGCCGCGTCACCACCCGGTCCGGGTCCGAAAGCCTCGGCCCCTCCCCGCCCGCCTGCCGCCCTGCCCCCGACGGTGCTCCCTGGTCCCCGGTCCGGGGCCCGTGGCCCGTGCTCTTTCCGCCCGCCAGGCCCAAGAGCCTGGGCAACAACTGGTAGGCCAGTTCGCTCGTGCGCGGCGAAACATGGACATAGCCCGGCCCCTCGACGAATTCCCGCAGCACCCGGAAGGCCTTGTCCACGTCCCGAAACGAATGTTCCGCCAGGAATCTTTTCCACTCCCCTTCGGCCCCGGCGAACTGGCGCGGGAAGGGCCAGGCCGCCGCCGCGGCGGGGGCTTCGGCCCTGAGCAATTTCTCGAAGGTCCGGCGCACGTTGGCCCTATGCGCGCGGTGCGCCGCTTCAAACTCCTGGAGCGTGCCCAGGCCCATCAGGCGCGCCAGCCGTTCCAGGGCCTGGCGGGCGGCGGGCAGGGTGTGGGTCTGGAGGTTGTTTTCCATCTGCAGCCGATGCTCGACGTTGCGGAGGAAGCGGTAGGCCTCCGCCAGGGCGCGCGCCTCGGCGCCGGACAGGTGCTCGTATTGGGCCAGCTTGGCCAGGCAGGGCAGGGTTTGGGAGCCTTGCAGGAACGGCTGCCGGCCGGCGTGCAAGAGTTGCTGCGCTTGGACCACAAACTCGATCTCCCGAATGCCCCCGCGCCCCAGTTTCACATTCCGCTCCAATTCCCCGGCCTTGACCACCTCGCTCTCGATGCGGTCCTTCACCGCGGCCACCTCCCGCAGCACGCTTTGGTTGACCGAGCGCGGGTAGCGGAACGGCTGAATCATCTCCAGGAATTCCGCCCCCAGGGCCTCGTCGCCGGCCACGACGCGGGC
Source organism: Verrucomicrobiota bacterium (assembly GCA_049518415.1). GTDB lineage: Bacteria > Verrucomicrobiota > Verrucomicrobiia > Limisphaerales > UBA8199 > CAVQND01. Next base: position 6,418 of record JBEKRX010000003.1, on the reverse strand, counting down.
TTTGCCCAACATCATGCGTTCCCAGGTCTGGCCCCACTGGGCGTAATAATTCTCGAAACTGCCCAGCGAACGGCTCAGCGGCCCCGCATCCCCTTCCGGCCGCAGGCGCAAGTCGATGCGATAGAGCGTCCCGTCCGCCGTCAGGCGCGACACCTCCGCGATGAAGGCCTCCGCCAGGCGATTGAAGAACTGGTGATTGGTCAGCAGCGCGCGCGGCGCTTTGGTCTTGCCCGGCGGCTCTTTGAAGACGCTGCCCTCTTCGCTATAAACAAAAATGACATCCACGTCGGAGCTGTAGTTCAACTCCTGCCCGCCCAGCTTGCCCAGGCCCAGGACGCAGCCGGCGGTCGGCCGCCAGCGCCCGGCGGCATCCTGATGATATGGGCGGCCAGCGCGCTGGGCCAGTTGGCGGTGGCAAATCTGCCAGACGCTCGCCAGGCAGACATCCGCCAAATCGGAAAGTTCCCGGGTGATTTCAGCCACGTTGCCCAGCCGCGCCAAGTCGCGCACGCCGATGCGCAGCAACTCGCGTTGCTTGAACTCCCGCACGCCCTTGAGCGCCCGCTCGTAATCCCGCCCCTCGACCAGCGGTTCCAGCCAACTGGCCGCCTCATTGTGCAGACCCTGTTTGCGGCGCGGGTACTTGAGCGCCCCAGCCTCGACCGCCCCCAGCCATTCGGGCCGCGCCACCAACAGGGCGCTCAGGGCCTCGGAACCGCTGAACAGGGCCGCGACAATCCGGGCCTGCTCGGCGGAAGCCCCCGTCAGCGCCGGCCCGGCGCTGGTGGCCCCAAGCAAATCAAGATAGCGCCTCGCCCGTTGCGGGTCCGCAGCGGCCTTGATGGCCTTCGTCCAAACCGAATCTTTCATCGTCTCGACGGGATTTAATTCCAACGAGCGTTCCAGGTGACACGCAGTATTAGCGAGGCCGCGCCTCAGACCAGCTCTGGCATCGAGTCCCGATTCGGAATCGGGATTCATTGAGCATTGAGTATTACTTATTGGTCATTGAGTCCGCAGCGGGCACGCAAGTTTTCGGCTTGGCCTTCGCTGTGGAAACCGATTTTCCGAGTCCCGATTCCGAATCGGGATTGCAATCGTAGCGAAACTTGACCTGATGACAACGAGTTTTGCCGGTCAAGAACTCTAGGGCACCGGGCGGCTAGGGCAGCGCCAGGACGCGATACCAGCGTTGCGCGTCGGAGGGAGCAAGGTCGGTGGCCTGCATGGTGCCGTTGGTCGCCAGGCTCGGAGCGCCCAGGTTGGTCCAATTGGTTTGCGCCAGGCCGGTCTTGTATTGCACTTGATAGCTTTGCGTCGCCACTGCGGTCCAGGTCAAGGTCACGCGGCCGGTGGCGGCCGTGATGGACTGGATGAGGGGCGGCATGGGAACGCTGACTCGAAAGATGACCCCGTTAGTGTAGGCGCCGCCGGTGGTGGCGGTGCCATAGAAGTTGCCATCGCTGCCTTGGACCAAACCGCCCGTCGGGACGCTGCCATCGATGTCGCCGGCAAAAGAGTGCAGGATGGTGAGGGTGCCGTTGGTGGTCACTCGGAATACGGTGCCGAGGTTATTCGCGCCCCCGACGTAAGTGGTGCCATAGAAATTGCCGTCTGAACCCTGCGTCAGCCCGGCGTAAGGATTGGCCCCGTCGCTCCCGACAAAGGTGTGCAGCTTGGTAAACCCGCCGTCCGCGGCGACCCGGAAGATCGTGCCATAGCCGTAGAATTGCCGGCCGCCGCTGAAGGTAGTGCCGTAGAAATTGCCGTCGTTGCCCTGCACCAGCCCCGCATAAGGCCAGCCGCCGTCCAGCACGCCCGTAAAGGCGTAGAGCGTGTTCAAAGTGCCATTGGTGGACAGTGCGAAGATCGTTCCGTAACCCAGGCTGTAAGGGCTGGAGTTCAAGTACGGGCCGCCCCACACCGTGGTGCCGTAGAAATTGCCATCGCGGCCCTGCACCAGGGCGGCGGCGCGAGTGCCGTTGGTGGCACGGAAGAGCACCAACGCGCTCAGTTCGCCATTGGTAGTGACCCGGAAGATCGAGCCATAGCCCGGGCCCGGGGCCTGATAGACCACGTTGGTGAACGGCCCGCCAGCGTCCGCCGTGCCCCACAAACTCCCGTCGCTGGCCTGGAGCAAGGCCGCATCGGGATAGGCGCCGTTGGTGCCGGACAAGGAGGCCAGCAAGGCGAAACTGCCGGCGGCGGTGATTTGAAAGATTGTACCGGCATTGCTGACCCCGCCGTTGTAGGCCGTCCCATAAAAACTGCCGTCGTTGCCTTGCGCCAGCGGGGCGGACGGATTGGCGCCGTCGGCGGCGGCACTGAACGAGTAGAGGGTGGTCAACAGGCTCCCGTCGGCCGACAAGCAGAAGACCGTCCCGGCATTGTGCGCCCCGCCCAGCACGGTCGTGCCGTAAAAATTGCCGTCCCGGCCCTGGATCAAGCCGCCTTTGGGACTTGCCCCATTGGTCCCGTTGAAGGTGACCAGCGTGGAGAAGGTGACAGAACCACGAGCGCAAGGCGCCAACAGGCAAAGCGCCAGCAGACCCGCAGTCCATCTGAAATTGCCGAGCAGTTCCATCGTGAAACGCGCAAACTCTCACCGAGAGTAATGCACATCGCCCACAGGTTGACAGATTCGACTGGCGGGTCAAGCAAAGGGAGCATTTCACTTTTCTGGCTGGTCCCCCCTAACCTTAATCCTAATCCTAATCTCCGTCGTCCAACCGCCAATCAGAATTGGCTTTGATTAACCCCACGCGCATCGAAACAATTCTGCATCGCCGCTCTTTCCCGGAGGCGACCACTCCCAACTCACACCGGCCCCGCCGCGGCGGGGCCACAACATCCAGCGCCGCGGCGGTCGGGCCTTGCTGCGCCCGAGGAGGGGCGCCGCCAGTGGCCCCTGAGGACCACGCGCAAAAACTCATTTTGCACCCCGCCCGGTTCATACTATGATTGCCCGTCGCCTCGGCCGGGCGACGCGCGCCCGGCCTGACTATGCTGATTCACATTTTAAAGTCGAAAATCCACCGGGCGCAGGTGACCGCGGCCAACCCGGACTATGAGGGCAGCCTGACCATCGACCGCGACCTGATGGACAAGGTCGGGTTGCTGCCTTACGAGAAGATCCTGTGCGGCAACCTGGCCAACGGCGCCCGGTTCGAGACCTACGCCATCGCCGGCGAGCGCGGCTCCGGCCAGATCGTGCTCAACGGCCCCGTGGCCCGGCTCGGCAAACCGGGCGACCGCCTCACCATCCTGAGCTTCACCGAGGCCGAGGTTGCCGAGGCCAAATTCTGGAGACCCCGCGTCATCGTCCTGGGCGAGAAGAACGCCATCATTAGCGAGGGCGGTATTTGAGTGGGTTCAGCGCGGGCGGGAGAGGCAGCCGGACACCTGCGTCATTTTCACGCAAGAGGCGTGAAAACCACGCATGGAGGCGAGGCCGAACCCCGCCGAACTGCCTGTTTTCTGGCCGAAACCCGGCTTGGCACCGACCATGCTAACTTACCCCGGCGGGCCGTCGTTGCAGGATTGCAAGGAGGGCTCAAAGAAACGTGCATGGTTGAGTTTTTCGGGCAGTCATGAGAACACTCTTGCGGAAGAGGTCGAGCGGGCTCTATTTCCAGGGCCCCGACCGGTGGACGAGCGACCCCGCCGGGGCTTTAAACTTCAAATCGATTGACCGGGCGCTGAATTTCATCCGAACCTGGCAGCTCCAGGAAGTGGAACTGGCCTTTGCCTTCAACGATCGGTTGGAGATCAAAGGCGTGCCGCCCGAACGGGTAGCGTTGAAGTATTGTGAGGAGTGAGCGGAGCCAACGCTGCCGCCTGGCGGCCAAGGCCCCGGCTGGTTCCCTCCGTCGCTTGGTTGCGGCCAGGCCGCCCGGAGGTCACTTTTTGGCCTTGGCCTTTTCCTTGGCTTCGGCCTGTTCGATCTGCTTGATGTACTTGGCCGCGTTCTTGTTAAACTCCTTCAAGCAGCCCTTGCAACAAAGCTTGATCTCCCGCCCCTTGTACTCGAACACATACGGGTCGCCCATCGCGCCCAGTTTGCCCCCGGAGACCGGGCAGGTCTTCAAGATGTAAGGTTTGGGTTTGGGTTTGGTTTGGGCGTTTTGCTCGCCCGCCAGCCCCGCAAAGGGGCCGGCCAGGACCGACATGGCCAACAGGATAGCCGCCAGGTTCTTGAGTTGTTTCATAGTCGTGCGTTCGTCGCGCCCATTATACGTCAAATCCCGGGAAATCCCTCAAGCTTTTGTTGGCGCTCACCGGCGCCCGCCTGCGCGCGCACGACTTCCATCATGGCCACCAGGTTCTCCGGGGGAACATCACGCGGCACATCGTGCGCGGGGGCGAAGATGTAGCCCCCCTCCCGCCCGGCCTCCAGCAAGCGGCGCGTCTGTTCGCGCACCTCCGCCGCGCTGCCGAAGGGCAACGTCCGCTGGATGCTCAGGCCGCCATGGAAAGCCAGCGACCCCCGGCGGCGCCGCAGTTCCCCGAACACGTCCATCACTTCGGGCTGAAAGGGATTAAACAAGTTCAGGCCAATCTCCACCAGGTCATCGAAGAGCTCCTGCACCTTGCCGCAGGAATGCAAGGAAATGAACCTGCCCGCCGCCCGCACCGGGGCAAACAGTTGGGCCAGGCGCGGCTTGATGAACCGGCGCCAGTTCGGCGCGCCCATGAGCAGCCCCGTCTGCATGCCGTAGTCGTCGCCGAAGTGGACGCAATCCACGCCCAGGGCCAGGGCCTTGCGCACCAGGGCCAGGTGATGGACAACGATGCCATCGAGAAGCTGCTCGAAGAAGTCGGGGCGTTCGAGCATGTCCATCAGCAGGTCCGCCATGCCCCGCAAGGCCCAGGCCCGCTCGAACAAACACATGCCCAGGCTGTAACGGGTGAAGAGCCCTCGGTGGGCGGCGATTTGTTCGGCCAGTCCCTCGTAGAGGGCGTCGTCAGCGGCATCCGGGAAGCGATAATGGTCCAGGTCCGCCGGCGCGCGGAGCGGCCAATCCGAAGGCGTGCCGATGTCTTTATCCACGCGCCGGTCCCAGATGACGCCGTATTTGTCCCGCACCTGGCCGTCCGGGAGCGGGTCCGTGCTCCGCAGCTTGCAGCGCACGTCGAAAATATGGTTGTCCAAAAAGGGGTCCAGGTCGTCCGTCCCCAGGAACCGCTTTAGCCGCGCGGCGCAATCGAGCGTCAGCCGCACGTGCCAGGGCACGTAGGCGGGCGGCCGGAAACGCAGGGCCGCAATCACCACTTGCCGCTTGTCCAGGTTATTTGCCATACAGAGGCAACCGAGGCCCAGCCCGCATATCTCTTGGCGCTGGGCTTGGCCAGCCCGACCAGCAGGGCCGGACATGGTTTTGGTTATAGCAACTGCCGCCGGTTTTGCCAGGCTTATTTCCATGGGGAAAAAGGTGGCCGAAACGGTTTGTGACGTCATCAAATCTGGATTTGACTACTAACCGTATTATCCAAGTCTGGTGATGACGGCGGGCAGCGGGGCACGCAATCGCCCAGGCGTGCCCCGCAGATTGTGAGAAGCATTAGTCAGCTTGGCCGAGGCGCGATGGAAGGCAAATCAAACTCGACCAGGGCAGCCTTTGTCTCGGCGTCGGGGAGATAAAACACCACGCCATTGTCCCAGTCACTGAACCCATCGTGGATAACGTAGCCGTTTTCCAATCGTACTCCGCAATCGTATTCCCAGCCGTAGGGCGTGACCATCGCTTTGACGGGACTATCCAGGTTTGGTTCATGAGCGGCTTCGAGGACGGGATTTAGCCCCTTTGAATTCGGATACGGGAACAACACTCCCAGCCCGGAAACCGGATCAACCACCTTGGAGTCCTGCTCCAGCGAGAACCGCAGACCGGATTCGAGTTCGATCACGATCGAGCGCGGTTGGAACTTCTCCGTGCGTGGCAGGTCAACATGAAAGACGCGACGGATGCGCTTCCCAAGGACATCCTCTCTTGTGATGGGCTTCCTTCGCTCGCTCGTTGTGCTACTTGAACTCATGGCGCCGCAGCAGCCCGACGACGGCCATTGGCACTGCACCGGCGCAGTCCTACCCCGGCCTGCCCGCCGCCGCAGCACACCAACAGTCGATTGCCGATATCGTTGCAGTCATGTAAAGAGGATAGCTCGGAGCGGACCTGCCGTCAATCCGGGAAGGCCATCAGCAGCAATTTCGGAAGTCACCTTGCGATCGTTCTGAACCTTGCCGAAGGCAACGGAAAGTTCACTTCACCCGATCGTTGCCGATTTTTTGACATTTCGCGCGGGTCGGCTTTGGAGTGTGCCGCGGCGCTGGATGTTCTGGTCCCGCGGGGCGGGACCGGTGTGAGTTGGGTGTGGTCGCCTCCGGGAAAGAGCGGCTACGCAGAATTGTTTCGATGCT
>JBEKRX010000002.1:0-229140 GCA_049518415.1 Verrucomicrobiota bacterium | reverse complement strand
AAGGGACGCTTGAAGCTCAATCCAACCAGAAGCGTTCATCATGCCCAATCTGGATAGCATTCATGCGGTTCTCCCGGGCGGTGCCGCCCAGGAGTCCCGATGCCGAATCGGGATTGAGCGCACCGGCGGCGCGATCGGGGAGCGCCGCTTTTTCATGCTGAAAGCGCAGTGGAACCAGGAGCTGATGTATGACATGCCACTGGTTCAACCGTCCCTTCGGGACGGAGGCAATCCCGATTCGGAATCGGGACTTTTCCCGGCGCTGAAGCGCCGGGCTATTGTCGGGATGTCCCTCCGGGACAACAACTGACCTCAAACCAGGTGACATTTCGAGAGGCGCCTGCGACCCCCAGGCAAACGCACGGATGCGTACCTTCCACGCCTCAACATCTATTCAGAGGGAGAGCAAATACTGGACCAGGTCGTCAATCTGTGGCGGCGACAGTTGGGAGCTTTTCCCGTGTTCATCCTTGGGGTTGCGGGTGGTTAGCACGTCGCGCAAGGTGGGGGCTGAGCCGTCGTGCAGGTAAGGCGCGGTGCGCCAAAGCTCCCGCAGGGTCGGGGTGTCGAAGTCCCTGGCTTCTTTGTCGTAGGGGTTCTGGGTGGCGACGTCGTAAGAGCGCAGGTCGGTGAAGAGGGGCGGTTCGTGGCAGTTGGCGCAGCCGACTTCGGGACTCTTGAAGAGGTTCTCGCCGCGCCGGGCGGCCGGGGAGGGCCGGCCGTCGAGCAGGTATGGGCTGGGGGCGGGCTGGAGGGATTTGAGCCACTCGTCCAGGGCCTGGGGCACCTCCTCGGGTTGGGCGCTGGCCAGGGAGTTTTGGAGGCCGGAGCGGACGGCGACGCTGGCGTTGGCCCGGACGCCCAGGCTCATGGAGGGCGGGGTCCGGTGAGACCAGACCAGGCTCTTGGTGTCCTTGGGATTGCCGATGCCGTCGTTGAGCAGGTCCCAATTGAGGGCGTCCACGCGCCCATCATCGTCGTGGCAACTGGCGCAGCTTTGCCAGCCCTGGAAACAGAGGGTGGCGTCGTTGAAATACATTTCCCCCCGGCGAACCGTCGTCATCTGGTGGCCAGGATTGAGCGGGATGGCCTCGCTGGAGGGCTTCCCGGCCGAGAGGTCCACTACGTCCAAGCTGTCGGAGAAGTAACAGGCGACGAAGGCGCGGCCGCCGCTCAAGGCCAGCGCGCGGGGGCCGTTGCCGTTGAGCTTCACCCGGTGGCGCAGGCCATAGAGGAAAGACAGGTCGTTGGGCACATCGGCCGCGGAGCGGGCGGTGACATAGTAGTCCTGCACGGAAGCCGGCGGTGGCGCGGCCGGCAGGGCGGCCAGCTTTTTCAACAGGGCGGGGAAATCGATCACGCTCAGTTCATGCGTGCCCGCGTGCGTGACACAGAGCAACCGGCCATCTGCCGACCACGCGGCCGCCCAGGGATTGGCGCCGCCCCGGTCCACGTCGTCCAGCGCCACGGTGTTGAGCACCTCCATTTTGGCCAGGTCGAGCAGCGTGAGCACGCTGGTGTTGACCCAGCCCCGGGCAAGCTGCGTCACCGGGAGCTGGAACCGGCCCACGGTTTGGGCCAGGCAGGCATAGTGGCCGTCCGGGGAGACGCGCAGGTCTCGCAAATTGATGCTCCCATTGGGCAGCCGTATCTCCTTCACGACTTTCCGCTGGGCCACATCGATGACGCTCACCGTCGCGGCCACGTAGGCCGCATCCGAGCGGCCTTTGGGCAGGTGATTGGCCACGAGCAGAAACCGGCCCGCACGCGCGAGCGCCGCGCAGACCGGCTCACGCGCCACGCCAATCCGTGCCACTTCCTTGTCCTGCCTCAGGTCAAAGACCGACACGGCATCGTTGAACCGGTTGCAGACGAAAAGCTCCTGGGCGTCAGGACCCAATACCGGGCTGAGGGCCGTATAGCCGGCGGTCAGCTTCTTGAGCAGTTTGCCGGAAGGCAGTTCGAGGAGGCAAACCACGCTGGCCGGGGCGGCGCAAGTCACCCACAGCCGCTTGCCCTCGGGCGCCAGGGCCAGCCCCGAGGGCGCGCCGGGGAGGCTCAGCCGGCGTGTGACCGCGCGCTGTTGGCAGTTGAAGACCAACACCTGCCGGGCCGTGGCGCAGGCGATGTAGAGCGATTCGCCATCCGCCGAAACGGCCAGGGCCGTCGGTGAAAGCTCGCCCGACGGGGCAGGGGAGGCCTCGGCGGCGGCGGCGGCCATCCTGAGTACTGACCAACTGGTGAGCCAGACCAGGAGGACGAGAAGGCTGGCGGCAGCCCGAATCGGTGAGGAAAGGCTTTTGGCAGCGGCACGCGGAATCTTCGGAGAAGGAGAAGATTGTGACGGATAGTAATTTGGACTGCTGCAATGCTTGGTGCTCCGAGTGACGATCACGCCAAATCCGACCACCGAGCGCCTGTGGTGTCAAGCCGCGTGTAAGCAGCCAAGTGTGAGAAACGTGAAACGCCGGGGGATGGCTATAAGTCTGAACTCCGGGGTCCGAAGAAAATCCTCGAAAATTGTTGCCGTCCCAGGCAAGGTCAAAGGCCGTCGGTTTGGATTGCGGTATGAAAGCGGTAGCGCCCATTAGGATTGCAGTCGCCCTTGCGCTGGTTACCAGCGCCCGCGCGAGCGAACCTTACATCAAGCAACCGACCTGGCCTGAGACCATGCTGGCTTCGCGGGCGGCGCTGGCGGCCGCTTCGCTCTCGGCCCAGGACCAGGCCCAAGCCGCGGCGCAGCTTTGGTTCCGGGTCAAGGACGATTTCCCCAGGCAATGGGACTGGGCGTTGCAGGACGGCGGCGCGGATTTCCCGCAATGGTTCCTGGCGGCCAGGAGCACGAGCCTGGAAACGCGAATGATTCAGAAGGCAGTCGCTGAACTCGGCAATCAGGGCGCACCGCTGCGCCAGGAACTGGAACAGTTGCTCCGGGCCAATGCCCCCGCCGGCGACCGGCGCTGGCTGGACCTTTACGCCAGGGCCTGCGAGCAAAGGCGCCAGCGCCGGCTCCAAACCGTCCTGGCCAAAGCCCCGCGCATCCTCTTTATCAAGCATCGGACCATCCGCCCGTCGTTTTTCGCTTACACCGAGGGACAATCGGACGCGCAGAATGAGCGGCATTTTCTTCCTGGCGCCGAGCTGTGCGTGCTCGAGCTGGACGGGCTCAAGGTGCGCACCCTGCTGGCCGACCCTACGGGCGCCCTCCGCGACCCGGCCGTGTCCTGGGACGGTCGCCGCGTGCTGTTCGCCTGGAAGAAATCGCTCAACCACGACGACTATCACCTTTACGAATTGGACGTGGCCTCCAACCAGGTGGTCCAAGTCACCTCGGGCCTGGGCTTTGCCGATTACGAACCGGCTTATCTGCCCAATGGCGACCTCATCTTCGCCTCGACGCGCTGCGTGCAGACGGTGGATTGCTGGTGGACCGAGGTCAGCAACCTTTACACCTGCGATGCGAAGGGGCGCTTCCTCCGCCGCCTGGGCTGGGACCAGGTCCACACGCTTTATCCCCAGGTGCTGGACGATGGCCGGGTGATTTACACCCGCTGGGATTACAATGACCGCGGCCAGATTTTCCCCCAGCCGCTCTTCCAGATGTATCCCGACGGCACGGGCCAAACCGAGTTTTACGGAAACAATAGCTGGTTTCCCACCACCATCGCCCATGCGCGCGGTATCCCGGGCACGCAGCAGGTCCTGGCCATCCTCTGCGGCCATCACACCCCGCAGGCCGGCAAACTCGCGGTGCTCGACCCAGCCAGGGGCCGCCAGGAAAACAGCGGCGTCCAACTCGTCGCGCCGAGGCGCGAAACGCCGGCCCAGCGCATCGATGCCTACGGCCAGGACGGCGAGCTTTGGCAGTACCCCTATCCCCTGAACGAGGAGCAATGCCTGGTCGCCTACGCGCCGCTGGGGTGGGACCAGCCGCCGCCGAGCAGAGGCGACGCGGCGTTCGGCGTTTATTGGATGGACTTCGCCGGCCGGCGCGAGTTGCTGGTCTCGGACCCGCGCCTGCCCTGCACCCAGCCGGTGCCGCTGGCCGCCCGCCCGCGGCCGCTGGTTTGGGCCAATCGTGTGGATTACACCCTGGGCAGCGGCACGTTCTATATGCAGGACATCTATGCCGGGCCTGGGCTGGCTGGCGTCCCGCGCGGCACGATTAAGAAGCTGCGCGTAGTGGCCCTCGACTTCCGCGCCGCGGGCATCGGCAACAACGCCAGCGGCGGTCCCGGCGGCGCTGCCCTGGTCTGCACCCCCATCGCCATCGGCAACGGCGCCTGGGACGTCAAGGCCGTGCTCGGCCAGGCCAAGGTCTATGCGGATGGCTCGGCCCTGTTCACCGTGCCGGCCTACACCCCCGTCTATTTTCAGGCCCTGGACGAGCGCGGCTGCGCCGTCCAGACCATGCGCAGTTGGAGCACCTTGCAGCCCGGCGAATACTTCGGTTGCGTCGGCTGCCACGAACACAAGAACACCGCCCCGCCCACCGAAAACTACGGGTTCAGCCTCGCCATGCGGGCCGGCCCGCAGAACCTCGAGCCGTTCTACGGCCCGCCGCGCGGCTTCAGCTTCCCCAAGGAAATCCAACCCATCCTCGACCGCCATTGCATCCGCTGCCACAAAGACCGCGCCCCCATCCAGGCGCTCGTGGCCGGCGCTGCCCCCAGGCCGCTCCTGGAACAAGCCCCCTCGCGCCGCGCCGCCGCCCCGGCCGTCCAGGACGAACTGGCCTTCAGCCTCCTGGGCGAGGTGACCGTCGACCCCGCCGCCAAACGCAAGTGGAGCGATGCCTACCTCATCCTCACGCAAGCCTGGCCGGATCGGCGCGACTTCTCTGCCCAGGCCTTCCAGGGCAACTGCCAGGGCCGGGTCCTCAACTGGATCAGCTCCCAGTCCGTGCCTGAGCCGTTGCCTCCTTATTCTGCGGGCGCCGCCCGCAGCCAGTTGTTATCCCTGCTCGAAAACGGCCACAAAGACCTGAAACTCTCGCGGGAGGAGTTGGACAAACTGGCCTGCTGGATCGACCTGCTCGTGCCCTACTGCGGCACTTACATCGAAGCCAACGCCTGGACCGAAACCGAGATGAAGAAGTACGAGCATTTCGCCGAGAAGCGGCGGCAGATGCAGGAAATCGAGCAGGACAACATCGGCGCGTTGCTGGGCCGCAACGCCCCCGCGGGCGGCCCCCGCCCGCCCTACAGGCATATGATGACGCCGTGAGGAGGCCGGCGGGGTGTCGCGGCAACGCGACGACCCTCAAGCACTGGCTCGCACTGGGGCGCGGGTTCTGGCACGATTGACAGGACTATCCAAGCCCTCGAAGAAACGCAATCGCCTCCGCGCGCTTCGGGAATGTCGCCTCAACCTTCGCTCCGGTGTTGAACCGAACTTGGACCTCAAAAGCCTCCCGTTGCTCTCCACCCTCTCGCAGCCGGCAACTGCGCTCCTCCTCAACCAAATAGGCAATGGCGCTTTCGACATCGAAACATTCCACAGAAGGGCCACGAAGCACAGCCAGCCGAACCGAAACAACCCGCCTTGTGATTGCAGCCTCAAGATGTTGTTTGAAATCGACTATCTCGCACTGATGAAGCGCGTGGAGCTTCGCGAGCAAGCGGGTGGTCGTTGGCGGTCGTGGGAGTGATTCCCACTTCGCAATCTTCTCCCGAAATTCCTCCTCGGTTGTGCCGTCCACACCGTCTGCCGATGAAGCGTCAATACTGAGGTCTTGGAAGGCGGCAAGGATCGAATTGTACGGCACGTGCAGGACAACGAAACCCTTCGATTTCAGTTGATGGACCGCGTTGTCAGTGAACTGACCAGCCAGCACAGCACCACAGAACGGCTGATGCCGCGAGAAGGTCAGCGCGACCGGCATGACGGCAGCCTCAATCTCCTGCGCCTTATTCTTTGAGTGTTTCGTGTAGCGCCGCCAGGCCGACTCGATAAAGGCCACCGGTGTCCCCAAGGTCTCTTCGGTGCCGCCCCGCTCCATGACATAGTCGAGGTCGTGTTTGTTCCCATAGGCATCCCGCCAAATGACTTTGCGTTGACCGTCCCTGGCCTTGCGCGGGCTCCTGGAGTCAAGATACAGGCCGTGTCGCTTCGCAACATCCTCGAGGATGTTGCGCACGAACGCCTCAAAGACGTCGCCTATGATTTGTCCCCAACGATGGGCGAGAGACTGAGCCATGAAGTCCTTGTGCTTAGCCGCGAACCCAAAGGTGGCCCTCACATAAAGGCACGCGGTGCTTGCGGTTCTTCCACTTGTTATTTCGGTCGCGGATTTTCTCAAACGACCAAGAGTCAAAACCGGCCGCTTGTGCAAGCTGGCCTTGCCACTTGATGACCGGCACGTAAACGCCGTAAGGAGCGGAGTCGCCGATTACGAAACAAACCTCACAAGGCGACCCGCAGACTCGCCGCAGCGCCTTCCAGACTTGAGCCATATCGAGGAAGTAGCAGGCGACCATGTTGTTGTAAGTCTTCTTGCCACCGCGTTCCAGGCGAACAGACGAGAGTTCGCGGCACACAGGCACAATTTCATCGCGAATTGCCGCAAGTTCCTCCGAGCCCAGAACCTCGTCGAGGTTTATGGCGCCTGGCGGGACATGCTGCGAGCAAGCGCGAACCAAATGCCGCCGCACGGTTTCCTGCAAGTCACCCCAACCGCGAATTTCCCCCATGAACGCCATCTCCAGTCTCGTGGCGTCAGCGTAATCGTAGTTGTTGGCGTAAGGCGGCGACGTGATGACAAGCGTGGCCCACGAATCCGGTACGGTCGCGCATTTCCTCGCGTCGTCCACACGCAACTCTGCCAGCGGCTTGGCTCGTCGCGCCATAAAACGGACGTCGGCTGCAATCATCTGCACAGCCCTGTGCAACGCGGCCTCGGGGGCAGGAGGCGCGGTCTTGCGCCGGCCTGGCAGTACGTATTGCCACGGCGCAGTGCCCGCCTCGGAAGCAGCCCGGAGCGACGAGACGAGCGCCATCCAAAGCAGCCTGGCTTCGGGCGAGCCGTCTTGCTGGGCCTGGACGGCTTGGCGAAAACGATCCAGGTAGTCAAGAGTCTTGGGACCGAAGCACTTCCTGACGATTTCGGGGTATCGCTCCGTTTGGGCTGCCGCCTTGCAGACGAAGGCGAAGGCCTGGTCTGCGTTGGCGATAAACCGCGCCACGTCGGCGGTGTAACTGAGCTTGGCCCGCGCCACTCGATACACGAAAGGATGGGCTTCGATGCCGCAGGAGGGGACACCCATTTCATCGCAAGCAAGGCAAGTGGTCCCGGAGCCGACAAAGGGGTCGAGGACGACGACCTCGCGGTCCTTCCTTTGGAGCAGCAGCCATTTCACCCATTCCGCGGAGAATCCGGCGCTGTACCGAAACCACCGGTGAACCGGCAGCCGCATATTGTCAAGAAAGTTGGACGTATGCCCGACGACTTGGAGGTTCGGGCGAACTTCCTTGCCTTCGACATCCTCGTCGAACAAGTTGAGCACCGCCTGTGTGTAGTCCTCGCGGAGACGCAGCAGCACACTGTCGCGTCCTTGCGCCTCGGGGTATTTCATCAAGGAACTCATTCGATGGCAGCAACGATATGCTGGACGGTCACAACACCCTGGTCAATTAAACCCGGCGGCTCACTGCCTTGCCTCTCAGTTCTACCTATCCTTGAAGGCCTGCAATTCAGCGCAGGAGCAGAAGGCCTGGTTGGGATTGTCCCCGCTGGCGGGCTTGCCCACCACGCGGACAGCCACGATTTTGACCGGGTTGGGGAACTTAAGGGCAAAGCTTTCACCGCCCTTGAGCTTTGCCGCATCGGTGGCCGTGGTGGCCGGGTACTCCTGGAGTTCACCCACCGTCTCCCATTCGGCATCGTTGGCCGTTTTCACCTGGACGCGCGGCTTGCCGGCGCTGGTGTCAAACCAGCCGCCATCGTGGAGGGTGCGGCCGTGGGCGAAGACGACGCGGGTGATGGTGGCCGGGTCATCGAGCGCGACGGCGAACCAATCCTCGGCGGCAGGCCTGCCGTCAAAGGTCACCACTGCGGTGGCGGGGTTGTCATCGGTGATCGAGCCGTAGAGATTTCCTTTCCGGGAGCGGCTCTCGCTGCCCTCGAAGAGCAAATTGGCGGTGGTCACCATGCCCACCGGCAGCCAGACCTTGTAATCTGCGCCGGCGCCCCCCGCCTCGGCAAAGGGGATAAGCCGGCTGGGCAGCCGGGTGCCTGCCGGGAGCGGGCCGGTGGCCCGGCGGACGATGCCATTGATGCGGAAGACCTGCGCGCCAGGCCAGGTCCGGCACTGACTCGGGGCGGGCTCAGGCGCCAGCTCGAGCTTGGCCAGGTTCTTTTCCGCCACGCCCACGGTTTTGAAACTGATGTTAGTGGCCCCCACCAGCGCCTCGTCGGCCGCTAATACCAACGGGCCGTAGAGCACGGCGACCTTGCCCTCGTTCAAATGATCGCCCGCCACCAGGCGCGGCTCCAGTCTGAAGTCGAGTTCAATTTGCTCATGCCGGCTCCAATTCCGGGTAATCGCCACGTAGCCATTCACCTCGGGTTGGTCGGCCAGGACCTGGCCGTCGAGCCGCACCAGGGTGCTGCGGCACCAGGCGGGATTCCTCAGTTTGACCATGAACGGCTTCTTGGAGGGTGACTCGACCCGGACGCGAACCCGGCCCTCACTCGGAAAGCTGGTCTCCAGGTTGACCGCGACCGGGGTCTGGTCTTGGAGGCTGAGCCGGGCGAGGCCGGCATCATAGAGGTTGACCACCACGCCCTCGGCATCGGTGGTGATGGCGAAGGTCGGGATGAGGGCCAGCCCGCGCGGCCCGCTGGACAGGCAGCAATGCCCGTCCAGGTTGCTGCTGTAGGGTTTCTTGCCTTCCATTTGGACATAATAGCCCCAAGCCGCGCCGTCGGGGCGCTGGGCGCCCAGGAGTTGGTTGAGGATGACGCGCTCGAGTTGGTCGGCGAAGCGCGCCTCGCCGGTCAAGCGCAGCAACTGCGCGTTGAACTGGAGCCAGGTCACCGTGACGCAGGTCTCGCCCACATTGCCGACATTGGGCAGGTCGAAATCATCATGGAAAAGCTCGCCGTAACTGGCGGCGCCCGTCAGGTAGAGGCGGTTACTGACGATGTCCTGCCAGGCGTTGAGGCAGGCCTCCAGGAGCCGGTGCTCGCCCACCGTCCGGTAGTATTCCAGGGCGCCGTTGAGGCAGGAGAGCATTTCGTAGGCCTTGCCGTTGCCCACCTTATCCACGCGTTTGGCGCTCAGCAGGGTCGAGATGATCTTCGGTCCATTGGGCTGTTCCCAGGCGCGCAGGATGTAATCGCAGAATTCGAGGTAGCGCCGTTCGCCCGTCAGGCGGTAAAGCAAAACCATCGGCTCCAGCACGCTGGTCGGGGCCAGGCCGACGTGGTGGCCGGCCTTGATGATGTCGCGCTTGCCGGGTCCATCGCCGAAAGTGTTGCACAGCAGGTCGCCCATGCCGCGGCAGGCGGGCAGCAGGTCCAGGTTGCCCGTGCAGCGGATGTAGGTGATCAGGCCCAGGAGATTGTACTTGTGCGCCCAGACGTCCCACTCGGTCCAGCGGTCTTTGTCCAGGTAGGTGCCAAGGTAGCCGTCGGCAAGCTGGCATTTGACCAGTTCGGCGGCGACGTAATCGAGCTTCTCCCGCAGGGCCGGGTCGCCGGTATTGACCCACGCCAGCGAGGCGGCATGAAGCCATTTGCCGACATGCTCGCCGTCATAGGACTGCCGGCCCGGCCGTTTGCGGTAACCCTCCAGCAGGCGCGCGGCCTCAAGCTTCACCAGGCGGTTGGCCTCGTTGACCTGGATGCGCTGGCCCACCCAGCCGCAGAGCTTGACCCGGTCCGCCGGCTGAGAATCCTGCCGGTCCGTCACGAGCGGGGCGACCCTTTCCGGCACCAGCGAAACCGCCGCCGGGAGCCTTGCGCCCGCGGCGGCCAGGCACAGCACGGCCATCCAAATTGTGCTGGGATTCTTCAGGTGCGCCAGCCGGGAATGCGGTCGATTCATCATGATGCCTTTCTGGAGAAAGACTCTAACAGGCAGGCCATTGATGAAAAAGACAAATCTTTCCCCTGGGAGGGCGCCGCAGGGGCATCTCACTTTTGCCGGGCGCGGTTTGAGCCGGCTTACGCCGGCTGCTACGGCCGCTGCAAATGAAAAGAGCGTCCTTTTCATGCGAAGCGGTATCCGTGTAGCGGTGAGGGGCTCATTGAGAATTGAGTCCCGATTCAGAATCGGGATTGGCCATTGGGTCCGCAGTCCAAAAGTCCGTTCGGTCCCGCGTGGCGGGGCGGGGCTGCTTCAATAACCAATGATCGTTTTTCTCCCGATTCCGAATGGAGACACAATTCACCCAAAAGAAGCGCTGGGCCAGATACCTGTGGCGGAAATAGTCCGTGACGTTGGCCTGTGGCTGGTCTAAAAGAAGGATGTTCGTTAAGGGTCCGAGGACACCGACGTCCTCGGAGGTCAACCGGGTGGTCGGGCCGCCACCCGATGAATCGGGCAGTTCTGTTGAGCATTGCGACGAATCGGCCAACATGATGGGGCGCTCAAGATGCGGGCCTGACCGTGCGTCAGCCTCCTTCTTGTTCACCGTCCCAGGGTCCTGCGCGGCGGATGCGCTGCGGCGGGGCTGAGGTTGTGAGGCGTCATAGACTGGCCGTATGCGATCGAGCGTGAACCGCGAAGCCATCGTCACTTCAGCCAGTCCCGGAGAATTCGCCACGACGCATTGGAGCGTGGTGGTGGCCGCGGGAGACACGCGGACGGCCCAGTCTGCCGAAGCCTTGGAGACGCTGTGTCGCGCGTATTGGTTTCCCCTCTATGCCTACGTCCGCCGGCAGGGCGCTTCGCGGGAGGAGGCCGAGGATTTGACCCAGGAGTTCTTCCTGCGGCTGCTGAGCAGGCGGCTCGTCAAATACGCGCATCCGGAGTGCGGCCGATTCCGCACCTTCCTGCTCACCTCGCTCAAGCACTTTCTGGTCAGCGAGTGGCGCAAGACGGAGCGGCAGAAACGGGGCGGGGGGCAGTTCTTCGTACCCTGGGACACCCGGGCGGCCGAGCAGTGCTACGCGGCTGAACCTCTGGGCGCACTCGCCGCTGAGCAGATGTACGAGAAGCGCTGGGCGATCACCCTCATGGACCGGGCGCTGACCCGGCTGCGCGATGAGTACCACGCGGCTGGCAAAGGCCCGCTCTTTGAGGCGTTGAAGCATCGCGTTTGGGGCGAGGAAAGCCCCCGGCCCTACGCCCAAATCGCCAAGGAGCTCGGGGTGACGGAAGAGGCGGTGAAAACGGGCGTCCATCGCTTGCGCGAGCGTTGCCGCGAGGTCTTGCGCGCGGAGGTCGCTCACACTGTGGCCCGGCCGGAGGAGATTGACGACGAACTGCGCCACCTGATCGAAGTGTTTAGCGAATGAACCGTTCCATTCGAATTCGATGCGGCCGAGGCCACGCGGCCCTGCCCCAAACCGGCGCTCGCGGACCCCGCCACCCCGCCGCGCTCCCCGAGGGCGCTCACCGGGTAATAGTCCGGGGTCCGCCTCGGCGAGTAATTCTCGGATTTTCTGTCACCTGCTTCTTGTTTCGGCGTAGCAAGGGGTGGCAGTGTGAAGCAACGTTCAAAAACTGAGTCCTTTATGAAAACCCAACTCCATTCGACATTGGACATTCGTCCTTCGTCGTTCCCCGCCTTGGGCGCCGCCCTGCTGGCCGCCAGCCTGCTGTGCACCGCCCTGGCCCCGGGCGCCCGCGCCCAATACCCGGCGCCCGATGATTTCTACGCCGGGGTGAGCGGCCCGGGCGATTCAACGGTTGTGAATTCGCTGGCGGTGCAGCCAGACGGCAAAATCCTGGTGGGAGGCTTGTTCGACACGCTGGGCGGCCAGCCGCGCAGCCACATTGGGCGGCTCAACGCCGACGGGACGCTGGATCAGGCTTTTGCCCCAGGGGCGAACGGGCTTGTGTATTCAATGGCGCTCCAAACCGACGGTAAAATCCTGGTGGGCGGGGACTTTGAGAAGTTGAACGGACTGTCGGTCGGCCAACCTGGACGTCTCAACGCCGATGGAACGCTGGACGGCGGGTTCATATCCGTGGGGAGCACCCACGTGTACTCGCTGGCCATGCAGGCTGACGGCAAGATTCTGGTGGGAGGATATTTCTCGACGATGTGCGGGCAGCCGCGCAACTACCTCGCCCGGGTAAATGCCGACGGGACACTGGACGCAGCCTTTGATCCGGAGCCGGACAATATTGTGTTTTCGCTGGCCGTGCAGCCCGACGGCAAGATTCTGGTCGGAGGGTACTTTCTGGCGATGGGTGGCCAGCCGTGCACCAATTTCGCCAGGCTCAACGTCAACGGGACGCTGGATTCGGGGTTTAATCCGGGGGCGATCGGATTCGTCTTTTCGATAGCGGTGCAGGCCGACGGCAAAATCCTGGTGGGGGGCAGCGGCATGGGGTTGGGCGGGCAGTGGCGCGAGGGCCTTGGCCGGGTCAATGCCGATGGGACACTGGACGCGAGCTTTGACCCCCGGGCATATGGCTACCCGCCGCTTCTTCCTGGGGTGTATTCGCTGGCGCTACAAACCGACGGTAAGATTCTGCTAGGCGGTACCTTCACGAGTCTGTGCGGCCAAGCGCGCAACTTCATCGGCAGGCTTAACGCCGACGGGACGCTGGACACGAGCTTCAATCCGGCACCAGGACCAGGCAGCACGAACGGTATTGTCGGTGGCGTCCATTCGCTGGCAGTGCAGGCCGATGGCAAGATTCTGGTGGGAGGTTGGTTTACGACGCTGGGCGGCCAGACCCGCGAAGTTCTCGGCCGGCTGAACGCCACCGGCCCCGCTACCCAGAGCCTGAGCTCCGACGATTCGACCATTACCTGGCTGCGCGGCGGCACCAGCCCGGAAGTCTGGCGCACCACCTTCGAGCACTCCCCCGACGGCCTCACCTGGACCAGCCTGGGCGCCGGCGCGCGCATCCCCGGCGGCTGGCAACTGGCCGGCCCGTACCTCCCGCCCGGCGGCACGATTCGTGCCCGGGGCTATGCCGTTGGCGGGTGCTATAACGGCTCGAGCTGGTTTGTGGAAACGACCCTCACCGCTCAGTTCTACACTATCATCGATAACGGCGCCATCACCGTCACCGGATACAGCGGCCCGGGCGGCGCGGTCACCATCCCCAACACGATCGACAGCCTGCCGGTCACCGCCATCGGGGACAGTGCCTTCCTCAACTTCACCAACCTGACCAGCGTTATTATCCCCAGCAGCGTCACCAACATCGGCGCCAGGGCGTTCTCTGGCTGCTACAGGCTGACAGGCGCGTATTTCAAGGGCGACGCGGTCAATCTTGACGTTGCTCCTGACGCCTTCCAAGGGGCCACCGACGCCACCGTCTATTACCTGCCGGGCAAGACGGGCTGGGGCCTCGCCTTGGGCGGGCGGCCGACCGCGCTCTGGCGGCCGCGGGTGCCGACCCGCGATCCGGGCTTCGGCGTCCGCACGAAGCAATTTGGATTCAACATTTCCTGGGCCGAGGGTATGACCGTGGTGGTGGAGGCCTGCACGAACCTCGCTGACCCCGCCTGGTCCCCGCTTCAAACCAACACCATGGCGGTTGATTGCATCCATTTCAGCGATCCCCCGTGGACCAATTATGACGCGCGGAACTACCGTGTCCGCGCCCAGTGAGGCGCAGCCCAAACCCCGTAGCAGCCGGCGTCAGCCGGCTCCACTATGCAGGTCATGCAGGCTCCAGGCGATCAGAGCGGACTGACGTCCGCTGCTACGCCTTTGAGCGTAGCAGCCGGCGTCAGCCGGCTCTATTTTCCTCCACATGCAGGCCGAGCCTCCAGATGAGGAACGCAACCGCTTTCTGGGCCGGGGAATGAACCGCAGCTTTTATCTCCCCCGACTGCCGCGCGAATACTACCAGGGCGATGCCGCCGTCCATTGGAGTCTGCCCTTGGCGCGGCGGGCCACCGGATGGCTGGGTGAGCCTTTTCACGCCCGGTTTCGGGAGGTGATGCTTCACGCGGCGGCGCGGGAAGCTTTGTGGTGTCCCACCTACTGCCTGATGCCCGACCACATTCACCTTTTCTGGCTGGGCCTGCGTCGGGATTCCGATCAGCGCAGCGGCATGAAATTCCTGCGGGCGCATCTGGGTCTGGCCCGGCGTCCGCATCGCTTCCAGCATCAGCCGCACGATCACGTGCTCCGGGAAGCGGAACGGCAACGGGGCGCGTTGGCCAGGGTCTGCTACTACGTCATTGACAACGCTCGGGTGGCGGGACTGGTGAAGCACCCCAAGGAATGGCCTTTCGCCGGGGCGATCGTGCCGGGGTATCCGGCTCTGCATCCGTTGGAAAGCGATTTCTGGCCGTTGTTTTGGAAGCTGTACGCCGCCGCCCGGGCGCCGGATGCGGGCCATATCCAGCGGCCGCCTCTGCGAGAGGTTTGAGCGGACTGACGTCCGCTGCTACGGCTTGGAGCGTAGCAGCCGGCGTGAGCCGGCTCCATGAATCCGGGTCCTCCAGGCGATCAGAGCGGACTTACGTCCGCTGCTACGTTTTGGAGCGTAGCAGCCGGCGTCAGCCGGCTCTATTGTTTGGTGCTGCGAGAAAACGGTAGCAGCCGGCGTCAGCCGGCTCTATTATAGGCCGACGTATTATTTCCTGGGGATTGCTCCGGCGCCGGCGAGGGCGCCAGCGGTCCCGGTTGTTATGCGCACCTGCGCCAAATGCGGAACCAAGCTGACGGCCGCCAGCCCGGCCGGGCTTTGTCCCAAGTGCTTCCTGCAAGAAGGGCTGGCCCCGCTAGCGAAAGAAACCCTCCGCCTTCGGCTGACGGGCGATCGTGACGCCGAACGCCCAAACCGCCCGGAGCCACCTCAGAAGGCGGAGACCGCGGCGCAGGAGCAGGACGTTCCGCCCCAGCCCGTCGTCACCCTGCGCGAGACGGAGCGGCTGGGGGAGCGCATCGGGCGATACAAGCTGCTGCAGCAGATTGGCGAAGGGGGCTGCGGGACGGTTTACATGGCGGAGCAGGAGGAGCCGATTCGGAGGCGGGTGGCCTTCAAAGTCATCAAGCTGGGCATGGACACCAGGCAGGTCATTGCCCGCTTCGAGGCCGAGCGCCAGGCCCTGGCCCTGATGGACCATCCGAATATCGCCAAGGTGCTGGATGCCGGAGCCACCGAGACGGGGCGGCCTTACTTCGTCATGGAACTGGTGCGCGGCATCAAGATCACCGAATACTGCGACGAGAACAAGCTCTCGACGGACGAGCGGCTGGACCTGTTCAGGCAGGTGTGTCAGGCGATCCAGCACGCCCACCAGAAGGGGATCATTCACCGGGACATCAAGCCCTCCAACATCCTGGTGACGCTTCAGGACGGCCGGCCGGTGCCCAAGGTCATTGACTTCGGCATTGCCAAAGCCACCGAGCAGAAACTCACCGACAAGACCCTCTTCACCGCCTTCGAACAGTTCATCGGCACTCCCGCCTACATGAGTCCCGAGCAGGCGGAGATGAGCGCGATGGACATCGATACGCGCAGTGACATCTACGCGCTGGGGGTGCTGTTGTATGAGCTGTTGACCGGGACCACGCCCTTCCGGACCGATCAACTCGCCAGGGTCGGCGTGGATGAACTCCGCCGGGTGATCCGCGAAGTCGAACCGCCCCGCCCCTCGACCCGTTTGGGCACGTTGGGGGCGGGCCAGTTGGCGGACGCCGCCAAACGGCGCCACGCGGAGCCGCCCAGGCTGATCAGCCTGATCAAGGGCGATCTGGATTGGATCGTCATGAAGGCCCTGGACAAGGACCGCTCGCGCCGCTACGACACCGCCAAGGACCTGGCGGCCGACGTGCAGCGGCACCTGGAGCACGCGCCGGTGCAGGCCAGGCCTCCTGAGCTTTGGTACCTGGCTCAGAAATTCTTTTGGCGGCGAAAACGGTCTATTCTGGCCGGCGGCCTCTGCTGCGCGTTCTTCCTGGCCGCGGTCGTCGCGGGGCTGCAGCACCATCGCGCCCAGACCCTGCGGCACGCTGCCCGACTCGCCTCGTTCCGCCAGGAGGAGGCGGAAGTCGTTCCCCAATTCACGGCGGCCAGCGCTCCCGCCACGGAGGCGGCGACCATGCGTTTCAAGGCCTGCCTGGCCAGACTCGCTGACCGCGTCAGGCAAGGCCAGGGCTCGCCGGTGGACTGCGAACTGCTGGCCCGAGTCATTACCTCGCGGGTGGGATGGCTGGGCCACACGATCCAGCAAATCCAGGAGCCTCACCTGAGACTCCGGGCCGGGTTGGGCCGCTGGAACGTCGAAGGCTTGGGCGCCGTCGTGTTTCCGACCATCACCGTTGGCAACACCGCCTTGCGCGCTGGCGGTTGGGAAGGTCCGGTCGATGCATTATACCTGGATGGCTGGGGAAGCGAGAGTCTCACCACCGGCATCACCAAACCGATCGGCCTGCGAGGTCTCTTCTCCCAGACCGGCAGGTATAGAATATCTGGCATCCTCACCGTCCAACTGGTCAAAGCCCGGGGAAGGAAGGAGCAGCCCATTCGGGACCATGTCAAGCTGGCGGACTTCGAGGCCGTGGGCCCTCAGGTCCGCCTGCCTTTGCCGCCCCTGGACTGCACCTTCTTGAAAGAGGTTCCCCCTCATTTTCCAGTCGAACTTATCGATGCCGCCATGTCGGAAAAGATCCGCGCCGGCCTCGCCGTCCAGGAGGCTTGGATTGATTTTGACGCCGAAAAGCGAGCGCGTCTCCATCTCGAGCTTTTCTATCCGTATTCGAATGACGCGGAGCCTAAATTTCCCATCGCCCTGGCTCCTCGCCTCCTCCAGCTCGGTGGGGCCCCGGTCCTGACCAATGAACCGCTGGTGGGCTATCGTGCTTACGGTGGCGGAGGAGCAACCGTCCAGGAGTTTGTGCTGGCGCTTCCGGCGGGAATGAACTTGCCGTCGGAAAACAGGCCCATCGCGGCCAGAATCTCCATCCAGTCGTCGCGCCAGATGGCCCTGGAGGAAGGTCTGGACGAGCTCCTGGCCATACCCGAAATCCGGAAGGACATCTCCATCGAACTGCGACGCGACGGAAGCGGAGAAGCCAAGCGAGGGGCCGAGTTGGTGAGGCAAGGCAACCTGGCCGAGGCGGAGCTTCTGTATCGCGCGAGGTTGGAAAGCCTGCGGCCTGTCGTGCGGGCCGACGATCCCCTGCTGGCCCGCGCGCTCGCCGATCTCGCCTACACGATGCTCTGTGAGGGGAAGTCCGCGGAAGCGGGGTCCCTTGCCCAGGAGTGCCTGGGCATTCAGGAAAAGCAGATGCCGGACAACTGGCGGACGTTCGCCGCGCGCGGCCTGCTGGGCGCCGCTCTCTTCGGCCAGCGCCGTTATGCCCAAGCCGAGCCGCTGCTGCTCTCCGGCTACGAGGGCTTGAGTCAGCGGGCGAAGTGGATCCCACCTGACCAGAAGCGAACTCAGCTCGCCCTGCCGCTGGCCGAGCTGGTCCATCTGTACACCGCCCTCGGCCAGACGGACCGCGCCCTCGAGCAATGCCGCAAGACCGCCGAATCCACCGACCTTCAACTGCTCAACTCACTCGCCTGGTTCCTGGCCACCCGCAAGAACCCCTATGAGCGCGACGGCAAGGTCGCCGCCATTCTGGCCGGGCGAGTGGCGGCCGCGACCAGCCGCAAGCAGCCGTTCGTGCTGGATACTCTGGCGGCGGCCTATGCCGAGGCCGGCGAGTTCGACAAGGCCATCAGCACGCAGCGGGAGGCCATCGGGCTGCTCAACGACGCCCGCGAGAAGAGCGACTACACTTCGCGTCTCAAGCTCTATCAGTCCAATACCCCGTACCGGGAACCGTGAAGAGGATGAATCTATGGTTTGGGTTGGGATGGCCGGCAAGAGAATCGGATGGTCGAAAACTGCAAATTGGGAATTGGCTAGCGCTGGATGCGGGCGCAAGCGCCTTGGGCGAAGGCGCGCACCTGGTCGAGCGTCGCCATGGTCGTGTCGCCGGGGAAGGTGGTAAGCAGGGCGCCGTGGGCCCAGCCGAGCCGGACGGCTTGCTCCTCGGGTTCGCCCGCCAGCAGGCCGTAGAAAAACCCGGCCGCGAAGCCATCGCCGCCGCCCACGCGGTCCAGCACGTCCAACTCACAGGTGGGGGCCAGGAAGGTCTGGCCGTTAATCCAAGCCACCGCGCTCCAACTGTGGCGGTTGGTGGAATGGACTTCGCGCAGCGTCGTGGCCACGACCTTGATCTGGGGATGCCTGCGGATGAGCTGGTCGATCATGCCGAGGAACGCGCTCGGGTCAAGTCTGGATTTGGCCGCCACCGCGGGGCCCGGGATGCCCAGGCCGAGCTGGAGGTCTTCTTCATTGCCAACGAGCACGTCGACGTTTCTCACAATCTCGTCGAGCACCGCCACCGCCCGCTCGCGGCCGCCGGCAATGTCCCAGAGTTTGGCCCGGTAATTGAGGTCGAAAGAGACGACCGCGCCGGCGGCCTTGGCGGCCTGCATGCCCTCGACAATGACCTGGGCAGTGGTGGGCGAGAGGGCAGCGAAGATGCCGCCGCTATGGAACCAGCGCAGGCCGCCGCCCAGGATGGCCGTCCAGTTGAAATCGCCCGGTTTGAGCAGGGCGGCCGCTTCCTGGCAGCGGTTGTAGAAGACCACCGGCGCGCGCGCGCCCTGGCCGCGGTCGCTATACACGGTGGCCATGTTCGGGCCCTGGACGCCGTCGTGTGAGAAACGCTTGTAGAAAGGCTTCACCCCCATGGCCCGGACGCGCTCGGCGATGAGGTCACCAATCGGATAGTCCACCATGGCGGTGGCGATGCCGGTCTGCAACCCGAAACAGTCCGCCAGGTTGGCGGCCACGTTGAACTCGCCGCCGCTGACGTGAATCTGGCACTCGGTCGCCTTGCGGAAGGGGATTCTCCCCGGGTCCAGCCGATGGACCAGGGCGCCGAGGGACAGCAGGTCCAGGGCGCCACGCGGGCGGATGTTCAAACCGTAGTTCATGGTCAACGCTTCACTGCTTCCCGGTCGAAGACCAGGTTCTGTTCGAAGTTGTGGCCGGCGCTTTGGCCCCCGAGGTGGAGCCGGACCCGCCCGGTTTTCCAGTGCCAGTCGTAGGGCGTATAGAGTTGGTAGGAGAAACTGTAGGTTTGGGGGTAGGGCGGGTCGTAGGCCGGCCAGAAGGGGTAGCCGCCCCAGCCGAACGGCGCGTAACCCCAATAAGGGGCGTAGCCGTAGCCGGTGACCGTGGCTGGCGCCGGCGGCAAGGACAGGCGCACGTAGCTGTGCGGTCCGAGCACGCAGCCATGGAGCGGATGGGATTCCCCGCCAGGGTCAACCACGTAGCTTCGGCTGGCGAGCAGGGTCACCGCCTGGTCGCTTGGGTTGGTGATGCGCAGGGCGAGGTGGTCGCCGTGACTGGCGAGTCCGTACTCAACCGGAGGGCAGGGGACGCTCACCGTCTCTTTGCCGATGCGGGTGGCGGCCGTGGTCGGTTCGACCAGGCGGTATTCAAAGCGCGCACACCCACACAGCCCTGCCGCGCTCAGTCCCGCCAGGAGTGAAAATGCGGCCGATTTCATAGATTACTCTCATTCTAACCCAGAAAGACCAACGCCTCAATAGCGAGGCGACCTCAAGCGATAAAGGGCTGCCCCGATGCCGGCTCACTTTATCTGCAAGCGCACACGTTGGAAAAAGTGCGCCCAGGCCGTATAATCGGCGGAGCCATTCCGCGAACCGGGAGGCTGCTCCGGCGCGAGCTCTTATTCCAATGAGCGTTCAAGATAAGACTAAGGCGCGCCGGATTTTGGCCCGCTGGCGAGGCGCGAGCGAGGCGCATATCCGCCGCGATCTGCAACGAGCGAGCAACGAGGCCAGCGGGCCAAAGGACAAGCGAATTAGTCTCATCTTGAACGCGATTTGGAATTAGGGCGCGAGCAACACCTGGCCGCTTTGGTTGTTGGTGCCCAGGAAATAGCCGGCGGCGTAGCCTTGATTTTCGAGCACGACCCCTTTGAACGGGATGGACCTCGAGCTGACGGGATCCACCACGGCGCCCTTGAACGAGCCGTCGGAGAGCGAAAAGGACAGGCTCAGTTTGTTGGCGCTCTGATTGGCGACCCGGTTGTTGGCGTCCAGCGTGATGCGATTGGTGATGGTTTGGGTCAGGTTGCCGCCGTCCAGGGTGACAACCGCGTTGGTGGCGTTGAGCAGATTGGTCCCGCGGGCGGGCACGGTGAAGGGCGAACCCGACACGTTCGTCCGGAGCGTAAGCCCGCTCGAATAATACCTGGTCGCCCGGAGGCTTGGTTTGAGCCAGACCACCTCCCCGGCGAGGTCGGCATTGGAGTTGCTGGAAAAGGCGAGCCAGCCCAAAAGCAGGCCCTGGCCACCGTAGAGCGAGGCATAGAGCGGCCACTGCCCGTCCCGGGAAACGGCCACCCCCTGGCTGACCGGGGTCCCATCCGCCAGCGAGGCCGTCAGGCGAATGGTTCCGGCCCCGTCCACCGTGACCGTGCCCCAACTGTCGCCCGCAGGTTCAGGCCTGGAGTCTGCGCCGGGAATGACCAGGGTGTAGCGGCCTTTTTGCGGGGCGATGCTCGTGTGGCCGTCGAACACGGCGCGCTCGCCGGTCAGTTCCGCGACCCAGGTTTGATTACTCACCAGACCGGTAATCTGCTCCGTGCCTTGGGTCATATCCAACTGCAACCAGAGGGCCAGGGGGTCCAACTTGGGCCTGGGGATGCTGGCCCGGCCCAATCCGCTGGGGTCGAACTGGCCGCTCAGCGGATAGCGCGTTCCACCCACCTGCAACGTGCCGCTGAACTTGCCCAGGATCGTGGCCCGCAGGCTGAAGAAACCAGCATTGGTCGGGGTGACATTATTGGTGACATAGAACAGACCGTTGTAACTCCCGGCGACCTGCGCGAACGGGCTAGGCACGAAAAAGGCCGTGTTGGTTTGGGAGAAGATCTGTTGGATGCTGACCGCGCAGGCCTGGAAGACGTTTGTGCCCGGCCACAGGGTTACATTGGCGGTCCAGCGAGACCACGAGGGATTAGCCGGGGTGGCTGATTGCCAACCTGTCCCGTTGAGTTGGTTGGTTAGTTGGTAGAACACGCGGGCCACGGTCACGGTCCCGCTGGCGGTGCCTGTCACCGTAATCGCCCTCGTGCTCAGGTAGGTGTTCTGCGCCGGACTGAGGATTCTGACCGTTGGTCTGCCGCCGTAGGGTTCAATCACGCTCAGGAGCGCGGGGTTGCTGGTGACCGAACCGGCGCTATTCTTGACCACCACCGTGTACGTGCCCGAATTGGCGGGCGCGGCGTTGGTGATGGTCAGGATGGCGCTGGTGGCGCCGGAAATATTCCGGCTGTTGCTTAGATTGTTGGTATTATATTGCCAGCGATAACTCAGCGGGGCCGAACCGCCGGCCACCACGGCCTGTGTCACCGTGGCCCCGCTCTGCACGGCCAGGTTGGTTGGCTGGGTGAGGATAAAGGGGCTGAACCCTGAGAGTTCGTAAATGGTGCCGGCTTTGCCCTTTCCGCCCACCAGGGTCACGCCGTAAAAATTGCCGTTCGTTCCCTGCAACAACCCGCCGTAGGGAGCGGCCCCGTCGGCGCCGCCGGTGAACGAATACAGGAGGTTGAGCGTGCCGCTGCTGGGGCTGAAGTTGAAGATCGCCCCCTTGCCATGGGCCCCGCCGGCAGTGGTGACGCCATATAAATTGCCATCGGTGCCCTGCACCAGCCCGGCGAAAGGGTTGGCGCCATTGGTGCCGCCCAACGAGAACAGGCTGGTGAACGCGCCGTTGGCAGTCATGCGGAATAAGGTTCCGCCGCCGCCGGCCCCGGTATTATTGGTGCCGCCGCCGGCGGTGGCGCCGTAGAGGCCGCCAGCGGCCCCCTGGACCAGGGCGGCTTGAGAGCCGGCGCCATTGGTGCCGGAGAACGAGAACAAGGTGATGAGCGTGCCACTGGCGGGGAACAGCTTGAAGACAGTGCCGGCGTTGTAGAGGCTGCCGCCGGCTGAGGTCGTGCCATAGAGGTTGCCGTCGTTGCCCAGCGCCAGCCCCGCCGCCGGGTTGGCCCCGCTGTTGGTGCTATCGAATGAGGCCAGCACACTCACCCCGGGGGAGGTCCTGAGCGGCAAGCTGGGGCCGACCACGGAGGGCGGTTTGGGCAAGTGCGGCGGACTCAACATAAATACCGTGCCCAGGCCGAAGGCGCCGCCCGACAGGGTCGTGCCGTAGAGGTTTGTATCGCCGGGGTTCTGGACCAGTGCGCCCTGGGGTTGAGCGCCATTGGTGCCCGCGAACCAGGCAAGCGTGGCCAACTGTCCCGGGGCGTTCATCACGAAGAGCGTCCCACAGCCGTTCGATCCCCCGGCGGAGGTCGTGCCGTAAAAGTAGCCGTCCAGACCCTGGACCAGTCCGCCCAGCGGTCTGGCGCCGTTGGTGCCATCGAACGAGACCAGCGTGGTCAATACGCCGGACGGGGTCAGGCTGAAGGCAGTGCCCTGATTGTAGGGGCCGCCGGCCGACGTAGTGCCAAAAAAGTCGCCATTCGTGCCGGCAATCATGGCCGCATAAGGTTGGGCGCCGTTGGTGCCATAGAACGTGACCAGCGTCTTGAGCGTGACGGCCTTGCCGGTCAAGGGCGCCAGCGCCCACAGCAGGAGGACACCAGCCGCCAGCGGGAGACGGCTTTGGCGGCAGCAACCGGGCCGCCTGCATCGTTGGGTTCGGAGGCATCTCTTCATGGTCTTTTCAATTCAAAGGCCCGCCCACAATTACAGTTCGCCCTTCTTTTACGCCTTGTGGCGCCGCTGGCAAGCCGCAAATCGCTGGCCATCGAAATAATCAATCCCCGGACCAAATTTTTGATTCACAGTTCGGGGCGAATCCAATATAAGAATTGGGACGCAGCAGGATGGAGCAGAGATTGATCGTGATGGTCTGACGATAAATATGCTGTGGCTGGAACAAATTCAGTCTGCGAACTGGCGCGAGGCGGGTTGGATGGCCTTGGGGGCCTACAGCCTGGGGTGCCTGGCCACGGGCTATTACCTGGTTCGCTGGCGGACGGGGCGGGACCTGCGCGAGTTGGGCAGCGGCAGCCTGGGCGCGAGGAACGCCGGCCGGGTTTTGGGGCGGGCGGGGTTCCTGGCGACGTTGACGGGCGACTTTGCCAAGGGCGCCTTTGCCGTATGGATGGCGCGATACTTCACGACCGATGAGCGCCTGGTGGCGCTGGTCTTGCTGGCGGTGGTCGCCGGGCATATCTGGCCCGCTCAATTGCGTTTTCGGGGCGGCAAAGGCATCGCCACTTCCCTGGGCGGGCTGTTGATCTACAATTTTCACCTGGCCCTGGCGTTTGCGGTTTTGTTTGCCGGCGGCTGGGCCGTGCTCCGCAAGACCGTGCTGGCGGGCTTGTTGGCTTGGGCTTGCCTGCCGCTGGTCAGCATCTACTGGGCGGCCGACGCGCCTGAGGTCACGAAGCCGGCCCAAACCCTGGCCGTTTGCCTGCTGGCAGGTCTGGTCCTGCTCGCGCACCGCCGGAATCTGCTCGCCGAGCTCTCCCATTTCCTGGAGCGCCGCAACATCCATCCCAAACCCGATCGACCCCAATCATGAACGCACGCGCCCCCCTGGTCTTCAAATTCGCCGCCGAGGAGTGGGAATTTGAGGAAATTCACCGGCTGAACTACAAGACCTTCGTCCAGGAGCTTCCGCAGCACCAGGCCTCCCCCTCGCACCGGCTGGTGGACAAGTTCCACGCCGAGAACACTTATTTGATCTGCCTGTGCGGGCGGAAACTGGCCGGCATGCTGGCCGTGCGCGGCCAGCGGCCCTTCTCGCTGGACCACAAGCTGGCCAACCTGGATAGCTTCCTGCCCCCCGGGCGGAAGGTCTGCGAAATCCGCCTGCTGGCCGTGGAGCGGAAGTTCCGGGGCGCGCAGGTGCTGCAAGGCATCCTGGCGCTGCTCTGGCAGCACGGCGTCGAAAAGGGCTACGACCTGGCCATCATTTCCGGCACCACTCGCCAGTTCAAGCTCTACCACCACCTGGGCTTTGTGCCCTTTGGACCCATGGTGGGCAGCGGCGAGGCCCAATTCCAGCCCATGTATGTGACGCTCGAGACCTTCGAGCACACCGCGCGCGAGTTCTTGCGCTCGGCCCCCGCCCGCGCCTTCCAGCCCAGCGCGGTCAATTTCCTGCCCGGCCCGGTGGCGGTGCGGCGCGAAGTCCGCCGGGCCTTCGAGCAAGCCCCCGAATCGCATCGCGCGGAGGCCTTCACCAAGGATTTCCAGGCCGCCAAACAGATGTTGTGCCAACTGGTCCGGGCCGGAAAGGTCGAGTTGCTGCTGGGGTCCGGCACGCTGGCCAACGACGTGGTGGGCGGCCAGCTTCGGCTCGAAGGGCGGCGCGGCCTGGTCTTGAGCAACGGCGAATTCGGCGAGCGGCTGATCGACCATGCGCAACGCTTCAACCTGGACTTCGAGGCCTTGGAGTTTCCGTGGGGCCGGTCCTTTGACCTGGCCGCGGTGCGGGAGAGATTCCAACAGCGGCCGGCTCCCGGCTGGGTTTGGTGCGCGCATTGTGAGACTTCCACGGGCGTCCTCAACGACCTGGAGCAGCTCAAGGCCCTCTGCGCCGACTTCCAGGCCCGGCTTTGCCTGGACGGCATGAGTTCCATCGGCACGCTCCCGGTGGACCTGGCCGGCGTCTATCTCGCCACTTGCGCCAGCGGCAAGGGCCTCCGCTCCTATCCGGGCATTGCCATGGTCTTTTACCACCACGAGGTCGCCCCCGCCCCTGGACCGCTGCCGCGTTATCTGGACCTTGCCTACTACGTCGCCAACCAGGGCATCCCCTTCACC
The DNA here is from genome assembly GCA_049518415.1 of Verrucomicrobiota bacterium. Lineage (GTDB taxonomy): Bacteria > Verrucomicrobiota > Verrucomicrobiia > Limisphaerales > UBA8199 > CAVQND01. The sequence goes on along the minus strand of JBEKRX010000002.1, from coordinate 204,169 downwards.
TTCTCCTCGAACTTGCTCCACGCCCTCCACGCCGCCATCCGGCGCGTCCCTTGGGACCAACGCTTTGCCGAGCTGGTCGAGCGCGGCGCCTGGCTGCGCGCCAGCCTGAGTGAACTCGGCTTCGACCTGGTCGGTTCGGACGCCCCCACTTCGCCGGCGGTGGTCACCCTGGCCCTGCCGCCGCACTGGAACTCCGTCAAAATCGGCCGCCTCATGCAGGAGTCGGGCTATTTGCTCAGTTACAACAGCCAATACCTCCGGCGGAGAAACTGGATGCAAATCAGCCTGATGGGCGACTGCGCGAAGGAAAAACTCCTCTCCCTGCTCAAGGCGCTGAATCGCGTCTGCTTCCGCCGCCGCCCTGGCCTGGCGGTGACCTCCCCGCCTTAGGCCAAGAGCGATAGTTAGCGACGCTGCGCCTCAGACCTCCTCTGGCATCCCGATTCGGAATCGGGATTCGGAATCGGGATTCAATTCACCTAAAAGAAGCGCTGGCTCAGCGCACTTCTGCAATCGCAGCGAAACTTGACCTGATTACAACGAGTTTTGCCGGTCAAGAACTCTGGTCCCGCTCAAAGGCATCCGGACACCCAGGGCCGTGGTTTTACCGCGTGGGGTGGGAAAATGATTCGGATGCCGAAGCGTTCAAGCGTTGGCGCCACTGCTGATCTTAGCGCCCGTGCAAAAACAAATTCCGATTTTCTCCAACCCGCAGGGTTGGTAGAAAGTAGCCGGTGGTCGTTCAGGGTAAAGGGGAAACGACCACCGGGCAGCCCGCCCTCTGGCGGTCGCACCCCGGAGGGGTGCCAGACAATAATCTCGGAATTACGCCCCGCCTTCGGAACTTGTTCTTGCAGGAACCCTTACCCGAGTCCCGCGAAAACGCCAGTTTACTTCGCGTGCGCCCGCTGATACAAAATGCGCGTGCTTGATACTGTCCTTTGGGAATCCTTGAACACCGCCGGCCGGTTGGTCTTGATTGCCGGACCGTGTGTCATCGAGAACGAACCGCTCTGCCTGGAAGTGGCCGCGAGCCTGAAGCAGACCTGCCAGCGGCTCGGCATTTTTTATGTGTTCAAAGCCAGTTTTGACAAGGCCAACCGCACTTCGGCCAAGTCGTTCCGCGGACCGGGCACGGTTGCGGGCCTGCGCGTGCTGGCCAGGGTTCGCGCGGAAATCGCTGTCCCCGTGCTCACCGACGTGCATACGGACGCCCAGGCCGGCCCGGCGGCCGAGGTGGCGGACATCCTGCAAATCCCGGCCTTTCTTTGCCGGCAAACCGACTTGATTGCGGCGGCGGTCCGGACCGGCCGGGTGGTGAACCTCAAGAAGGGACAGTTCCTGTCCCCTGCCGAAATGGGCCAGGTTGTGGACAAAGCCAAAACCGCGGGCGGCCGCCGGCTGCTCCTCACCGAGCGCGGCACGACTTTCGGCTACAACAACCTCGTGGCCGACATGCGCTCGATTCCCATCATGCGCCGGTTCGGATTTCCTGTCATCTTCGATGCGACCCACTCCGTCCAGCTCCCCGGCGGAAGCGGGGACAAATCGGGCGGCCAGCGCGAATTTGCGCCCGTGCTGGCTCGCTGTGCCCTGGCCGCCGGCGCCGACGGGCTTTTCCTCGAGACCCACCCGGACCCGGACCGGGCTTTGAGCGACGGCCCGAACATGATCCCGCTGGCCGAGATGCCGGCCTTGCTCCAGGGCCTGCTGCGAGTCTGGGCATCTGTCCATTGACATGACAGGAAGTTGCACGTGACCGCGCCCCGCATCACCTCCGCCCTCCGCGCCAGGCTGGCGAAGATTAGGCTCTTGCTGTGCGATGTTGACGGCGTGCTGACGGACGCCTCGGTGTTCATCGGCGGACGCGAGGAACTGAGACGGTTCGACATCCAGGACGGCCTGGGCCTTGTCATATTGCGCCGGCAAGGCATCAAAGTCGGCTGGGTCTCCAGCCGCCCTTCCCGGGCCACGACCCGGCGGGCCAAGGACTTGAAGATCGATTTCCTCCGCCAGGTCAAGGACGGCAAAGTCGCCGCCGTCCAGCAGTTGCTCGCCCAAACAGGCTTCCAGTGGGAGGAAGTCTGTTACGTGGGCGACGACCTTGTGGATTTGGGCGTTTTGAAGCGGGCCGGTGTGGCCATTGCCGCGGCCAACGGCGTGGCCGAGGTCCGGCAAGCCGCCGATTACGTGACCCGTGCCCGCGGCGGGCACGGCGCCGTGCGCGAGGTCGCGGAATTAATCCTCAAGGCCCAAAACAAATGGACCCGTGTGATCGCCGATTTCGGGGCCTGAATTGGGGGAGTTACCTCGATTTGAGCCGCTGTGCCCCCGCCCGCAGCCGCTCCCCGAGGGCTCCCCCAGGGTGAATGATGGCAAATTGGCGGGGCGTGTATCCGGTGATTTTCATCAGGGCAACACAGATGGCGTCGAACACCGCAACCACCACCATCGTGCTGGCCGTGGCGAGCATATTAAACTCGTCCGGCTCCCGCTCCACTTTGACCCGCAGCAAAAAATCGGCAGCCCGGCCGAGAGCTGAATCCGGATTCTCGGTGACTCCGATGATGGGCACATGCTTGGCCCGCAGCGGGGCGATCAAGTTCACGATCTCGCGGGTGTTGCCTGCCTTGGAAACTAAAATGGCAAGGTCAGACGGCTGCGCCAGCCCCAGCCCGCCGTGCAGGGCATCCCCGGGCGCCAAAAAGATCGCCGGGCGCTCAATGCAGCAGAGCGAGTGAGCGATCTTCCGTGCCGCCGCCCCTGAGGTGCCGCACCCCACCGTGAGCACCCGTCCCTGGCATTGCGCGATGGCCGTGACGCATCGGGAAAGCATCTTCGGATCCATCGTTTCACGAAGCCGCCGCACGGCCGCGGCCTCGGCGCTCCAGACCGATTCCGCGGTCTTCCACACCAGAACGGTTCTGTTTTTCACACTTGGCGGCATAGATATGGATCTCGGGCGTCCCGAATCATCGGTATTAAGGCCAGAAGCCGACCGGGACGCAAGGCCGAATTTCAGACTTACAAATGAAGCCGCTGAACGCGCCCCTCCAACCGGCCATTGCCCGCTCTGGTTCTTCTCGAATTCGTCCCTGGAGTTCTTGACCGGCAAAACTCGTTCTAATCAGGTCAAGTTTCGCTGCGATTGCAATCCCGATTCGGAATCGGGACTTTTAGGTGAATTGAGCATTGAGGATTGAAAAACGATCGTTGGTTATTGAAGAACGGCCGCGGATGACGCCGAATGAACTTTCGGACTGCGGACTCAATGACCAATAAGCAATACTCAATACTCAATTCTCAATGAATCCCGATTCCGAATCCCGATTCCGAATCGGGATTCCAGAGGCGGTCTGAGGCGCAGCCTCGCTAATCATCCGTTGACATCTCCTCCAGAAGGTGGAGTGTTATTCAGAAACAGCGAAGAATCCGGACGGAAAGGTACACCAATGAAAAAGCTACTGATGGTGATGGCCCTGGCGGGGTTGCTGGCCGGCTGTGCCTCGTTCTTTGACGGCGACCGCGGGGCCGGCTATGGAGCGGGTCGGGAAAGGGGCACGACTGGCGTCAGCACCGGGGCGGATGCCGGAATGGAAAATGGCATTACCGGCAGCGAGTCAACACCCCCGCCTTGACCCGGCCGCCTGAGCACCCCCACCGTAGTTGAGGGAAAGCACGGTGGCGTCCCGCCGGGCGGGGCCGTAACCGAGCGGAACACTCCATTGGCCACATTGGCTGGATTGGCCACATTGGCTATTTTTTCCAAAAAACCGGCCAGCCCGCGCTGACTTCTCCTACTTTTGCGCCTTCCCGCCGGCGCCTGCTCCGGGGTAACCAACGGCCTGCGCCAGGATGATCCGCTGCTCGGGCTTGAGCTTCATCGCGGCCGCCAGCGGCGCCCGCTCCAGGTCATACACCACCGTCGCCAGCCCCGCCGAAGCGCAGTAAAGGGAAATGTTCTGGCTGATGCAACCCGTCGCAAACTGCGCGTAAAGGGGCCGCAGCTCCGCTTTCGCCTTGGCCAGGCGCGACAGGTCCGCCACGAAAACCAGCACCGCCGGCGCATCCTTGATAAACGGCTGGCCGTTGGTCTTGGTGCGCAGGTCCTCACCGGAAACCGGGGTCAACTCGTTGGCCTTTGCGTCGTAGAGATAGAGTCCCTCCGGCAGGGCTACGTAAAGGCCCACCTCCTGGGCATTCATGGCCGAAGGGGCGGTGCGGCGCCCGTCTGCGGGGCGATTGATGCCGAAACCGGCCCAGAGCAGGTTGGCCAGCACCTGGGGCGGGAGTTTGCCGGGCTTGAACTCGCGCGTCGTCCGGCGCTGCTTGAGCGCCTCCATCAACGGCTTCCCGCCTTCGGTCTGTGGCGCCGGGAGCGGAATCGGTTTAAGCCCTTCGCCCGGCAGCGCGCTCAGGCCCAGGGTCATCACCAGGGCGGTGATGGGCAAAACTCCAGGGGAATTCGTTCGCATAAGTTGTTTCTCAAGTCGGCCGCGCAGACCTCAGCCGCTGTGTGTCGCAAGAAACCCTGCCCTCGTCAAGGCCGGAGCAAGTGCCTGCTCTGAAGCAACAAACACCACCACCGGAAAATGTGCTGGCCAAAGAGGCGAAAAAGTGTGAAACCTATGCCACGGCAAGACCGCCTGGGAACACGGTGGTAGCGGCTGGGCCGCGGTTTTGCCTGATTAAATCGAACTATGTGTGCAAGTCTTTTGGGCGCGCGCAGGCGCCAGGCCGTTGCAAAGCCACGGCGCAAGGGCAGCTTGCCCTTGTCCCGGATGGTGGTGTTGCCCGCCGGCGTCGAGTCTGCGGAGGGCGCGGCCTACTCGTTTGTGGACCTCGGCGATTCGGCCCGGGTCGCCCTGTCGCTCGCCCCTGGCGGACGGGGTCCTTTTCGCGAGCAGGCCCGCGAAGTCATGGCGGCCCTGCAAGCCATCCTGGCCAAACAACCGGAGCAGATGACCGTCACGGTCCAGACCGTCTTCCTGCGCGACGCCGCCGACCAGGCTGAATGTGAGGCGATCTTCGGCGCCCATTACGGCGCTCAGTGGCCCGTGACCAACTTCGTGAGCCAGCCTCCTTGCTCCGGGGCGGCTCTGGCCCTGGAGGCCTGGGCCATCGGCGGCGACTCGGTGCGGATCGAGCGCTATGGTCTGGAGGCGCTGGTGGTCAGCTATGACAGCGTGCGCTGGGTGCATTGCGGCGGCGTCAAGGCGCTCGCCTCTTTGGACGGCGCTTACCCGCAGGCCCTGGATGCCTTGGCGCGCCTGAGCCGCGTCCTGGCCCGAGCAGGCTGCGGGCTCGAGCAGGTGGTGCGAACCTGGTTTTATTTGGGAGGGATCACCGACCCGGAAGCCAAGGTCTGGCGCTACCAGGAGCTGAACCGCGCCCGGTCCGATTTCTACCGCGCTATCCGTTTCCACTCCTCCCGCCTCCAACGCGATAACCCCCCAGGCGTTTACCCGGCCAGCACGGGCATCGGCATGTCCAGCCCCGGCCTCGTGATCGGTTGCCTGGCCCTGGAGACCGACCGGGAGGACGTCTTGCTGCTCCCGCTCGAAAACCCCCAACAAACGCCCGCTTACGCCTACCATTCCAAGTATTCCAGTCAAAGCCCCAAGTTCTCGCGGGCCATGGCCCTGCGCCTGGGCGATTACCTCACCACCTGGATCTCCGGCACTGCCAGCATTGTCGGCTCCGAAAGCTGTCACCCGGGCGACATCGAAAAGCAGACCGAGCAGACCATCGATAACATCCAGCGGCTCATCGCCTCGGACAACTTCGCGGCGCACGGCGTCAGCGGGGCGGGCGCCGCTCTGCACGACCTGGCGAAGATCCGCGTCTATCTCAAGCGACTCGAGGACTTGGACAAGTGCCGGGCCATTTGCAGGCAGCGTTTTGGGGCCGTGCCCGCCGTGTACGCCGTGGCGGATATCTGCCGGCCAGAGTTGCTGGTCGAAATCGAGGGAGTTGCTTTCTCGCGCTATTCGCCCCCAGCCAGGCCTCTGGGCCCCGGCAAGTGAGGCGGCTATACCGAGGCCTTTGAAAACTGCGATAGACGTCCCGGGCGCAAGCCCGAGGGTCTGGCCAAATCTGGCAGGGGCCCGTGGAATAAGCTCCCGACTTGTCGGGACTGCGATTCCGAATTTGACTCGCAAATCATCCCGGGAGGGGTAAAGTCCTGACATGAGCTATTTGACGGTCGAAGTTGAAATTGATCACGGGCGGATCGTCTCCCGCGACTTGGAGCGTTTGCCGGAGAAAGGCAGCGGGCTGTTGACTATTCTAGAGCCCGTTGCGGCCGTGGCCAGGGAGAAGCCCGTCCGTCAACGGGTGGAATTGCCACTGATCCGCGGAGACGGCGAGCGGATGATCAACCCGACAACACAGGAACTCGATGCCAGTCTCTGGGGGGATTAGCCTGCCCGATGCCAACGTCTGGCTGGCGCTGGTCTTCTCCGACCACGTCCACCATGCCAAGGCCAAGGCCTGGTTCGACGCTCAGGCTGACGGCTCGTGCGCGTTCTGCCGCCTCACGCAGATGGCCCTGTTGCGGCACCTGACCAACGCGAAAATCATGGGCCACTTCCTTCAAAATCAGCAAGAAGCCTGGAGGAGCTTTGACAGGCTGGCCAATGATCCCCGCGTGGTGTTCCTGCCGGAGCCACCTTCGGCGGAGGCGAGTTTCCGCACCTTTACCCAAGCGCTCTCTCCGGCGCACGCTCTCTGGACGGATGCTTACCTGGCGGCTGCTGCGGTTGGCTCTCAGTCAAGACTGGTGACCTTCGACCAGGGCTTCAGCCGGTTCTCAGGCTTGGAGGTTCTCATCTTGAGTTGAGAATACGCAGCCTCGAGGGGGGGGTGGCTGCGCTCCGCCGCGCAAGGGGACGCCGTCGGGCATGACAGTGGTGTCGATGCCCTGGGTCTTGCACACGGCCGGCATCTTGTTGCCAGAACATAGGGTCAGCCTTTTTTCCGGTGGTGGGGCGCCAACCCCGGCGGAAGCGCTGCGGACCTCGCCGTTTGGACCGATTTTGGTTGCGGCTCCGCCGCGCCAAGGGCATAACCGGGCCATGAATTCCGCACCGCTCGGCACGGTTGAGGCCGCCGGGCAACCGCCGGCGCTGCCGGAGTGGATCGGCACCGAAGAGCAGTTGGAGGAACTGCTGACCCGTCCGCGGGCGGCGCTGGTGGAATTCATCAAGACCATTGCCAGCCCGCTGCTCCTCCTGGGCGCCGGGGGCAAAATGGGGCCCACGCTGGCTGTGCTGGCCAAGCGGGCCGCGGCGGCGGCCCATCACCCGCTCGAGGTGATCGCCGTCAGCCGTTTCAGCGACAGCCCCGCGCGCGCCTGGCTCGAGGCGCGTCAGGTCAAAACCATCGCCTGCGATTTGCTGGACGCCCAGGCGGTCCAAAAGCTGCCCGACGCCCACGCCATCCTCTACCTCGTCGGACTGAAGTTCGGCACGGCGCAGAACCCGGCTGCGACCTGGGCCATGAACACGCTCGTTCCCGCGCGGGTGACCGAGCGCTACCCTCGCGCCCGCATCACGGCCCTCTCGACCGGGAATGTGTACCCGCTGGCGGAGGTCCGGCGGGGCGGCTCGCCGGAGACGGCGCCGCTGACTCCGCTGGGCGAGTACGCCAACGCGGCGGTGGGACGGGAGCGGCTCTTCGAGTTTTGTTCGCGCCGCCAGCAGACACCCGTCACGCTGCTCCGGCTTTTCTACGCCGTGGAATTGCGCTATGGCGTGCTGGTGGACATCGCCCGCAAGGTCCACCTCGGCGAGCGAGTCGAGCTGGCCAACGGCCACTTCAATTGCATCTGGCAGGGTGATGCCAACGAACTGGTGCTGCGGGCGCTCGCGCTGGCGGCCGCGCCGCCCTCCGTCTGGAACCTGTGCCGTCCGGAGCTCTTCTCGGTGCGGGCGGTCGCGTCGCGCTTGGGCGAACTCCTTGGGCGGCCGGCGCAATTCGCGGGGACGGAGGCGCCCACGGCGTTGGTGGGCAACTCGGCGCGGCTTTGCGCGGCACTGGGCCCGCCCTCCGTCCCGCTGGAGGCCATGCTGCGCTGGGTGGCCCATTGGGTGAAACAGGGCGGGCGCAACCTGGGCAAACCGACTCACTTCGAGGTGCGCGATGGCAACTATTGACACCGTGCGGGCGCGGCTGAACGAGGGGCTGGTTATCCCGGCATGTCCGCTGGCGCTCAATGCCCAACGCCGGCTGGATGAGCGGCGTCAGCGCGCGCTGTTCCGCTACTACTTGGCCGCCGGCACGGGCGGCTTGGCCATCGGCGTGCACACCACGCAGTTCGCCATCCGCTCCCCGAAAGTGGGCCTGTTCCGGCCGCTGCTGGAATTGGCCGCCGAGGCCCTGCGCCAGGCCGGGGCCGGGTGGGCGCGCATTACCGGCGTGTGCGGCGCGACCCGACAGGCTGTCGCCGAGGCGGCGCTGGCCCGCAAGCTGGGTTACCAGGCCGGTCTGCTGAGCCTGGGCGCGCTCAAGGCCGCCGGCGAAGACGCACTCCTGGCCCATTGCCGGGCGGTGGCGGAGGTCCTGCCGCTGTTCGGTTTTTATCTTCAGCCTGCGGTCGGCGGGCGAGTGCTGCCGTATCGGTTCTGGCGGCGCTTGGCCGAACTGGACAATGTCATTGCCATCAAGATCGCTCCCTTCAATCGCTACCAGACCCTCGACGTGGTGCGTGCCGTGGCTGAGGCCGGGCGCGAGGATATTGCGCTCTACACCGGCAACGACGACAGTATCGTGATCGACCTCTTGACGCCGTTCCGTTTTCAGCTTGGCGCCAGGACGGTCGAGCGCCGCATCGTGGGTGGTTTGCTGGGCCACTGGGCGGTCTGGACAAAGAAGGCCGTCGAACTCCACACCGAATGCCGCCGGCTCGCGCGCACAGGCAAACCAATCCCGGTCCGGCTCCTGCGCCAGGCCGCTGAGGTGACCGACGCCAACGCCGCCTTTTTCGACGCGGCGAACGGTTACGCCGGCTGTATTGCCGGTCTCCATGAGGTCTTGCGGCGCCAGGGCTTGCTCGAGGGGATATGGTGTCTGGACCCGAACGAGACGCTGAGTCAAGGCCAGCGGGAAGAAATCGAGCGGGTGTACCGCGCCTATCCGCATTGGCACGACGACGAATTTGTGGCCGAGCATCGGGATGAATGGCTCCGGGGTTGAAGCAGCCGCAACGGTCCATTGGGTTGGGGAGCGCAGGCGCGGCTTGGGAGCGCCTCACCCGACCGCCGGGTCGGCGATGGCGAACTGGGCGCGCGAGTCGCTCGCCGCGGCCTCAGGTCCCAGGCGCATGCGAGTCAAAGACCGCAGTGGCCTGAAGCCGAACCGCTGGGCGGCGGCTTTGGCGGTGTCGTTCGGGTCTGGAACGTCCCAAATCACCGGCCGGGTTCCGACCTCGCGCAGCAACGCCGCCGCCAGGGACAACGCTCCTTCAGCGCGGGGGCACACTATCGGCCCGAGGTAGTCCGCGCTGGCGCCGCCACGCAGCAGGCCCCAGCCGGCGGCAGCCCCGTTGGCGGGCCAGACCAGCGCCTTGCGGCCGTGGCGTGCCAGGCTGCGGAGCAAGCGGGAGCGGGGCGCCCCAAAGGCCGCCGCATCGATTTGGTCCACCGCGTCCCAATCCGCCGCGCTCAGGTCCCGCGTCTCTGCGAGCGCACTACTCGGCGCGGCCGGCTCGCTCCCGGCCGGGCGTTGGCAGCGCGTCAAGGTCCATTCGGGCACGAAGCCGAGCCGTTGGTAGAGCGGGTAGCCGGCGGGCGTGGCATCGAGTTTGATCGACCTGACGCCCCGGCGCTGGAGGTGTTCCAGGGCCTGGCGCATCAAGCTCGTGGCGATGCCCAGCCGCCGATGCTGCGGATGCACGAGCATCATGCCGATCCACGCCAGGGCCTGGCCGTAGGCGGTCGTGGTCACCGTGCCAACCATTGCCTGATCTCGGAGGGCGATGAAGCAGCCCTGCGGTTCCAATTCCAGCAGGCGGCGCCAGTCTTCAGGCGTCTGGTTCCAGCCCATGAGCCGGCGCAACTCGTCCGCGGCCGCCAGGTCGCTTTCCGTCATCAGGCGCAGAGATACGTTGTTCATCAGGTCCGGACTACAGTGACGGCTCGGTCGCTATGCCGCCAGCCAAATTCGGCGCATGAATCTTGAAACTCACCACGGCGCCCGAACCCGTTCTTCAGGCCAGGCCAAGGCTGAGGCGGGCTTTCTTTCGGAAGGTCCGGCAAGTCTGCCAGGCATGTCTGGCCTCTGTTTTGGTGGCGAGTGTGCCAGGATAGCGCGGCAGGACTGCCGCGTTACTCAGACGCTTGAGCGCCGGGCGAAACGCGGCCCAGAACGGCTCGAGGGCGACCGCCTGGTTGAGCAATTGTTCCAGGTCGTGGGTCCTGGGGAACTGGATGGAAGCCTCGTTCAATCTCGCTTTGAGATATTTCTCCGCACACTGCTGGGCATGGAAGCACACCGAGGCCCACACGGGTTTCTTGCGCGGTCGCGAGAGGGCAGCCGCGACAACAAAATCCTCTTCGGCTTTGGCCACCCATTCACGCGTGCTGACTTTCATACATGACACGGCCCTGGGCCATCACGAGTTCGACAAACATGTCGCGCTCGCGGAGCCGTGCCGCAATGAACTCCGGCCGCCGGACCAGCAGGTCCAAGGGAAAAGGCGTGTCAAAGCGGGCGCGAATCTGCCGTGCTTTGGTCACTGGACTGCCGTGAAAGGGCATGACCACCAACAGATCAATGTCAGAATGGGCGGTCGCCTGGCCCCAGGCGTAGGAGCCGAAAAGAATGATTTTTTGAGGTCGAAATTCGCGGGCCACCGCGTCGCAGTAAGCCTGAATCCGCTCGTCGGAAATCAGGCCCGTTCCGGCAGAAAGCCAGGGATAGAGACCAGGACGTGACGGCGGCGGAAACGCGATTGGCTGTAATCGCCGGCGCGCTGGCAACGACAATGAGCCGTTGCGGACGCGCCGGGCCGCAACCACAGACTGTGCTCGCGCGCGCGCCCCAAGGGCCCGGCGATGGTTCACCCTGCGGATGACTGTTATCATGGCTCCATCGCGCAGCTCGCCGCGATGCGCATCCGTCGGCTTGTTGCAGCGCGCCCGGAGTTCCTCGGCGTGGAGTGTTCCAGGCCTCTTCTTTTCGCCCACTGGCCTGGCTGCTTTCATGGCCTTCTTTTCTCACAGAAAACGGCGCATGTCAAACGGAGCGAAACTGGCTCACTCTGCCATGCCCTGTATCCCTTCGGCACAGGCAGGCGCCGGGTGGTGCTACTCCAGGCGCCAGGTCTTGGGCACCTCGACCAGATCGGCGCGGGTGAGGCCGTTTTCGGTGATGCGGGCCAGGAAATAGACGTTGCCGTTTTTGCCCACGGCGATGGAGTTGACATAGAGCGGGCGCTGGCCGTTCTGGTAAAAGATCGCGCCGCGGTCGGCGTATCTGGCCTTGGGGATGTCGTAGGTGACCAGGTGCAGGTCTTCCAAGCCCTTGGCCTCGCCCATCGCCGTGCGGCTCTTGCCGGCGAGGCGCTTGCCCGCGACGTAGATAGGCGCGCCGGTAAGGTAATAGAGCGTGCGGCGGTCGGGACCAAGCGTGAAGCCGAGGTAGCCGTAGCTGAATTGGTCGAACATGCCGCTCCGTTTTGAGGGTTCAGAGGTCAAGCGCTCGAGCACCTCGAGCCGCGGGACCTCGGGGTCGAACCGGAAGAGGTAGCCGGAGTTGCCATGGACGCCATAGATGACTTTTTCGCGGGGCTGCCAAACCGTTTGGCGCCAGTTGTAGCCCATGTGCCCGGGCGAGGTCGGGTCATACAGCCCGAAGTAATCCTTCTTCATATCTTCGCCGGGCACGGTCTCGAGCGAATCGGTTTCGGGCTGATAGACGAGAATGGCGCCCTCGCCGGTGGTGCACCAGGCGCGGCCGCTGGCCGGGTCCACGCAGATCGAGCGGCAGATCGTGCGATAGGCCGCGCCTTTGCCGTTTTCACCTTCGGCGCAGGTCTTGCCCAGGTTCTTGAGTTCCCGTTTCGCCAGGTCGTAGCGAAAGAAATAGCCCGAGGGCCAACTCAGCCCGAACATCCGGCCGTGGTTCGTGTCCATGTTCAGCGCCAGCACCCCCTCGCGTTCGGGCGCGAGGCCAAAGTCCTCGAACGAGCCGCTCTTGAGGTCGTAAGCCAGCAGGTGTCCGCCGGGGTAGGGCTTGTAGCCGGCGGGCGGGATGCCCATTTTCTCCATGCCCTCCACAATGGAATAGACGCCGAGGTGCGTGCCGAAATAGAGTTTGCCGTTGGCCTCGACGAAGTTGACATGGCTCTTGCCTTGGGGGAGCGCCCGGAGCGCCTTTTCGCCGCAGGCCTCGGTCAAATCGGCCAGGTGACGGATCTTGCGTGTGGCCGGGTCGAAGCTGAACATCTGCGCGCCGACCTCAATGGATTCGGAACTGAGCACGTAATAAATCTTCCCGTCGCTGCCCGTGCCCATGGCGTTGTAGGTGTCGTGCCCTTGCGGGAAGCCGGAGTTGCAGGTGCGGGCAGTCAGCTTGCGGGAATTGGCCGGGTTGGCTGGCCGTTCCGCAGCCGCGGCCAGCCAGGGGAGCAGCAGCAGGGCCAGGAACACCGCCCGCCTGCCCCGCAAGCAAACGGTTGAATGAGTCTCGGGCGCGCACAAGGAATTTGCGCCGCCTGAGAAGACTGGGGCGCTTACCATTACGATGGCCCTCGAAATCCGCAGTTCGACCAGGGGCTGAGAATTGCCTTTCATGACGGCTTGGTTCGTTGGTTACGGGTTTGGGACGTTGACCTGCGCTTGAGGGACCGGCTCGTGGGATTTGCGGCCATAGACCTTCTCATAGGCGCGGCAAAACGGGCAGAGGCGCTCGAACGTCTTGACCAGCCAGAACGCAAGGCCGGCCTGTTTGCGCCGGGCGCGTTGACAAACCACGCAATGCACGCTGCGTTCCGCCCGCGCGCGGCTCCTCTCACTGATGGCTTCGTCCTGCATAATCTTTGATTCTTGCCATCCCGGCACAGGACGTCAAACGATAACCGAGAGTCTCGCATCAGACGGTGGGGGGCGTATTCCTTGAGGGCGGGCCGCCGCGTGGAGGTGGTGCCCTTTGGGACTTCGGCCTTCGACTTAAGGGTAAGGGCAGGGCAGCCCCTCTTGTCTGCCGGTCTCCTGGACGTTCCAGCTTGAATAATTCAGCAGCGGACCACTGGAAGGTCGCTTCGACCGGCAGACAAGAGGGTCCGCCGCCATGCGGCAGCCCTCAGGCTTGCCCCTCCCCGCAGAGGCGCCGTCGCCAGTCCAGCCGGTTCTGACTGCGCATGGGCAGGCTCACGGCTTCTGTCCGTGCCCAAAGGGCGGCGCCAGACTGCATCGGTTGGCCAGTGCCAATCCGTCGGTGTTGGGGAGCATTAAGAATGCCAGCGTCGAATTGGCCAAAAAACCTCCGCGAGCTCCTTCTGGCGGCGTGATTCTCACGCATAAGGCGTGAACCTCACGCGCCGGCGGGCGAAAAAAGTCAGACCAAATCTATGGCGACCACGCGGATGATTTCCTCGAGCGTGGTTTGGCCGGTGATGGCGCGGGCCAGGCCGCTCTGCCAAAGCGTGCGCATGCCTTGCTGGATGGCAATCTCTTCGAGGGCCAGCGTGGGCACTTTCTTGAGGACGGCCTCCCGGAAGGGCTCGCTGACCGCGAGCAATTCGCTGACGGGCAGGCGGCCGGCATAACCGGTCTGGGTGCATTGCTCGCAGCCGGCGCCGCGGCGGAATTGGGCCTCGGACAGGAGGGCCTCGGGGACGAGCTTGACTTGGCTGGGGGGCGGTTCGTAGGCCTGCATGCAATTCGGGCAAACGCGCCGCACCAGCCGCAGGCCCATGACGCCCAGGACGCTGGAGGCCAGCATGAAGGGCTCGATTTCCATGTTGATCAGGCGCGTGAACGCCCCGGCAGACTGACCTGCATGGATGGTGCTGATGACCAGGTGCCCGGTCAGGCCGGCCTGGACCGCGATGGCGGCGGTTTCCGGGTCGCGGATCTCGCCGATCATAACCACTTGCGGGTCCTGGCGCAGGATGCTGCGCAGCGCAATCGCATAGGTGAAGTCCTGCGCCGGGTTAATTTGCGTCTGGCTGACCATCGGCAGGTTGAATTCCACCGGGTCTTCCACCGTGCTGATGCTGATGCTGGTGCCGTCGCGCTGGGTGATGTAGCAAAGGGAGGAGTACATGGTGCTGGTCTTGCCGGAGCCGGTGGGCCCGGTAAACAGGAGCAGACCGTTGGAGCGCTTGAGCAGGCGCCGCAGGCCCTGGAGCGTGGAATCCTCGAAACCGAGCATGTCCAGTTCAAAGCGCCGGTCCCGGGGATCGAACAGCCGGACGACGACCTTCTCGCCGCGCGTGGTGGGGAAAATGGATACCCGCAATTGCACGCCCTCCAGTTCGGGCCCCCCCACGGCGGTCCCGTCCTGGGGCGTGCCGGCCTGGTAAGTGACCAGGTTCGCCATCACCTTGAAGCGCATCGAAATCTTCTCCAGGAGGTCCAGTGGCAGATGGACGACCTCGGCCAGCACGCCGTTGACGCGGGCGCGCACGGCAATGGAGTTCTCCCAGGGCTCGATGTGCAGGTCGCTGGCGCCCAGGCGGATGCCGTCCTGGAGCAGGCAGTTGACCAGGACGCTGATTTCGATGCCCTGGGCGGCCAGTTCGGACTGGAGATATTCAACGGTGTAACTCATAGGTCCATACGAGGCACGCTCGATGTCCCGCACATTAGACACCACTCGCCGGGAGGGCAAGCCCGAAGCGGGCGTCGCGCCCGCCTTGGTTTCGACGGCGGGACGCCAGCCCCACTTTCGGCCTCCGGACTTGACCGGAGAAATTTGTGAGCAAACTGTTGACTAAAGCCCAAGATTCGTATTGCATCCACTTATGCAAATCGAAAGCTTGAAGGTGTTTTGCGACCTGGCCGAAACGGAAAGCTTCACCAAGGCCGCCCAAATCAACGAAGTCACGCAGTCCGCCGTCAGCCAGACCATCAGCACGCTGGAGAGGCAGTTCAAGTCACTGCTCATCGAGCGGAGCAAGAAGAACTTCCGGCTCACGCCCGAAGGCCAGGTCTTTTACGATTGCAGCAAGCGCATTCTCCAGAGTTTCGACGCCCTCCACAGCAAGCTCCAGGAGCTGGAAGGGATCATCTCCGGCAATATCCGGGTGGCCACCATCTACAGCATCGGGCTCCACGTCCTGCCCCCCTATCTCAAGCGGTTCCTCAAGGAGTACCCGTCGGTCAATGTGCACGTCGAGTATCGCCGCCCCAACCAGGTCTATGAGGATGTGCTGGGCAACGTGGTCGACCTGGGCCTGGTGGCCTACCCCGCCCGCGATGCCAAGCTGGACATCGTTGCCCTCCGCAAAGAGCCGCTCGTGCTCATCTGCCACCCCCAAAACCCCCTGGCCAAGTTCGACTCGCTTAAGCTCAAGGCCTTGGCCGGACAGAAGTTCGTCAGCTTCGAGCAGGACATCCCCACGCGCAAGGCGCTGGACAAGCTCCTCAAGGACCAGGGCGTGACGGTCGAGCACGCGATGGAATTCGACAACATCGAGACGGTCAAACGCGCCGTGGAAATCGATTCCGGCGTGGCCATCGTGCCGCAGGCGACCATCAGCCAGGAAGCGGCCAAACAGACGCTGGCCGCCGTGCGCCTGGAAGGAGGCGACTTCAGCCGCCCGCTGGCGGCGATTTACAAGAAGAGCCGCGTGCTTTCCCCCGCCATGAAGCAGTTCATCGCACTGCTCAAAGAAAACCTGTAGCCTCTGAGCGCGGCCAAGCCGCCACGCGGAACCGAGCACTTGGCGCTGCCTGGTGAGGCAGCAGCAGGGCTCGATTTTACAGCACCTCAGCCAAGGAACCTCCGCCGGCGCCGCCCGCGGGCGGTTCTGCGTCGTGAGGCAGACCTTTGAAACGCAAGCTGGCCATCTTAATTCTGGTTGTCGCCGCCGTTGGCGGCGCACTTTATTGCGCGCAGACGCGCCGCCCGCGCGCGTTGCTCCTCACCGGCATCGTGACGACCGACGGAGTGATAGTGAGTTCCGAAATCCAGGGCCGCTTGGAGCAACTGCTGGTCAAAGAAGGCGACGCGGTCAAGGCCGGCCAACTGATCGGGCGCATCCAGCCGCAGGAATGGCAGGCCGAGATGGCCTTTTATGCCAACAGTGCGCGGCAATCTGCTGCCCAGGTGACCCAGGCGGAGGCCGACTTGCGCTACCAGGAAGCGCAGACCAGCAACCAGGTGCGACAGGCGGAGGCGAATCTCGCGGCCACCAAGGCCCAGGTGGCCCAGGGCGAGGCGGATTGGGAGAACGCCAGCCTCCATTTCAAGCGCATCGAGGATTTGCACCGGCAAGGGGTGGAATCGGCGCAGGTGTTTGACCAGGCGCGCACGGCCCTCGAGGGCGCCCGGGCGCACGTGCAGGCCTTGCGCAAACAGGCGCAGGCCGCCCAGGCGGCGGTGGCCCTGGCCAGGGCCAGTGCCGACCAGATCGCCGTCCGGCGCGCCGCCCTCGAGGCCACAACCCATCAGTTGGCGGCCGCCAACGCGCAGAAGGAGCGCGCCCAAGTCCGGCTCGATTATACGGAAATCCGCGCCCCGATTGATGGCCTGACGGACGTGCGCGCCGCCTTGCCAGGGGAGGTCGTCAGCCCGGGGCAGGCCATTGTGATGCTGATCAATCCGGATGACCTCTGGGTGCGCGCCGAGGTCGAAGAAACCTATATCGACCAGATTCACCTGGGCGACAAGCTCACGGTGCGGCTGCCCTCAGGCGCCCGGCGACCAGGGGTGGTTTTTTACCGCGGCGTGGATGCCGATTTCGCCACCCAACGCGATGTGAGCCGGACCAAGCGCGACATCAAGGCCTTCGAAATCCGTCTCCGCTGCGATAATCGGGACCGCAGCCTGGCGGTGGGAATGACGGCCTACGTCACACTGCCCATTGGCAAATAGGGGGCCGGCTGAGAGCAGCGTGCGAGGCCCGGAGCCCATGTACGACATCGAAGTTGAAAACGTGACCAAGCGCTTTGGCGACTTCTGCGCCGTGGACCGGCTCAGCTTCACGGTCGAGCACGGCGAGGTGTTCGGCTTGCTCGGGCCCAATGGCGCCGGCAAATCCACGCTCATCCGCATGCTCACGACGCTGCTCCCGCCGACCTCGGGCACGGCCCGCATCCTGGGGTGGGATATCCTCCGCTCGGCGAACCAGGTTCGCAGTGCGATTGGCGTCATCCCGCAGGCCATGACCTCCGACCTCGACCTGAGCGCGGAAGAGAACATGGGCATCTTCGCCAAGCTTTATGGCATCCGGCGCGAAGAGCGGCGGCGCGCCATCAAAGAGTTGCTCGGGGCGGTCGACCTCGGACAGTGGGCGGACAAGCCGGTGAAGCTCTTCTCCGGGGGCATGCGGCGCCGGCTCGAGGTCGCGCGCGGCCTGGTGCATCACCCAAGGGTCTTGTTCCTGGATGAGCCGACCACCGGCCTGGACCCGGTCTCGCGCGTGGCCGTCTGGGAGATGCTCTCCCGCCTCAGGCGCCAGCGGGACCTGACCATCCTTGCGACCACGCATTACATGGATGAGGCGGACAAGCTCTGCGACCGCGTCGCGATTGTGGACCACGGGAAACTGGTGGCGCTGGATTCGCCCTTGAAGCTCAAGGCCTCGATCCCGGGCCGGAACATCCTCGAGGTCAGTTTCTCGGCGGTGCCCCAGGGCTGGACCGAGACCCTCAAAGCCCTGCCCGAAGTGGCCGAGGTCAAGGCCGAAGACCACATCTTCCGGATTTCCTCGCACAACGGGCCGCGGACGACCATCGAATTGATCGCGGCGGCGCGCACGGCGGCGATCGCGGTGACCTCGCTCTCGGTTCAGAGCACGACGCTCGATGACGTGTTCCTGCACTACACCGGCCATCAACTGCGCGATTCGCTGCAAACCCCGACGGCTTACACCTCGGCTTTCATGTACGAACGGAAATGAACCGCATCCTGGCCATTATCGAGCGCGACCTGCGCCGTTTCCGGCGCAGCCCTACCTTGATCGTGGTCTCGATGATTCTGCCGCTGGTGCAACTGGTGGTGCTCGGCTACGCCTTTGGGGGCAAAGTCAAGCACCTCCTGGTCGGGGTGGTGGACCAGGACCACGGGCTGCCGGCGGTGCGCCTCCAGGCCCTGGCCCGGGCCGTGGCCGCCAACGCCCTCACGTTCACGACCATCCCTTACGGCGACCAAACCCGCGCGCTGCGGGACTTGCGCGACGGCAAGATCAACGCCGTGCTCAACATTCCCCCTCAGTTCTCGCGCAAAGTGCTGGCTGGAGCCAATCCGCGCATCGCCCTGGTGGAAGACAACACCGACCAGTTTTCCGCCTCGACCCTCGAGGCGACCTTCAACCAGATGCTCGGGCCCTACAATCAGAAGGCCCCGCCACCCCGCCTGTCGGCCAACGCCACCCTGGCGGTGGTCGAGATTTATCCCTACGTCCCCTACATTCAATACCTGCTCTCCGGAACGATTGTCCTGGCCGTTTTCGTGTCGGCCATGATCGGGGGCGGCATCATCTACATTGACGACAAGGCGCGGGGTCTGCACGAGGGATACCTGGTGACGCCGATCACCAAGTTCGAGTTGATCCTCGGTTTCAACCTGGCGGGCGCCGCCAGGGCGATTATCGCCGGCCTGGTCCTCGTCACCTTCGGCTCGCTCATTGCGGGCATTCCCGATCCCTTTAACCCCGCGCGCCTGGCGCGCCTGCTGGTGCTCGTCGTGGCGACGGCCCTGGCGCTCATCAGTATGATGTTCTTATTCATGGTGCGGGTCAGCGACCCCCTGGTGCCCCGCGCTACCTTCGGCGTCCTTAACACCCTGTTGTTTTTTCCCAGCGGCGCGGTTTACCCGATCAATGCCTTCCCCGCCTGGATGAAGGTCATCACCGTCATGGACCCCTTCACCTACGCCGTTCACGGCTTCAAGGAGTTGATCCTGAAAAACACGGGCTTGCTGGCCATCAGTTCCGACCTGGCCTTTCTCGCCGCCTTCACCGTGGGGGCAATGGCCGCCGCCACCCTGCTGTTCCGCCGCACACTCTGACCGGCGCAGCTCCTGCCAAGTAAATGCTCTGGGCCGGAAGTTCGGTGACCTATTCCGCGCCCAGTCAGCGAGGCGTCGGGCAATGCGGCGGGCGGCGGCAATCAGGAAGTGGCCGGGGCCGCAGGCCTTGTCGCAGACTTTGAGGTTGAGGACTGCGTCCGCCGCGAACAGCGAATAGCGAACGGCGAACGGGGTCGCGTCCGGGAACTTCTCCTGTGTTGATACACCAGCTTGGTCATCTTGCGTCCGCGCTGCCAGACCTCCACCCTCCGTTCGCCGTTCGCCATTCGCCCTTCTCCGTTCGCCGTTCGCCATTCGCTGTTCGCCCTTCTCCGTTCGCCATTCGCCATTCACCATTCGCAACTCGCGCCACCTCCGGCCTAGCGGCAGCGTTGTCTTCCAGGCTTGACGCCATTCCGTGCCGCGGCCCAAATAGTCCCGTGAACGCGCCGCAAATGCTTGGGACATTGAAAAGCGGCTCGCTGGGCATCCTGCCGACGCTTGGCCTGGTCGCCGCCGTAGCGGGCCTGGTGGGCTGCGCTACCTCCCGACCGGGGGCGCTGGCCTCGCGCAAAGGCGATGAAATCGTCGTGGCCGGCCAATTCGTGCACACCGGCACGCGCGTGGTGCTGTGGATGGACCCTGGCGGTTATGATGCCTACCGGGTCGAGCGGCGTTTCAGCCCGATTGAAGAATCAAGCTGGAAGGCGTCCCAGGCCGAGGTCCCGGAACTGACTTCGCCCAACCGCTATGGCCTGCGTGGGAACGGCCTGACCGAGGAGGAACTCCAGCGCGTGCGGGGCGGAGGCTGGGACTTGGCGACGCTGCAGCGGGTGGTCGATCAGTTTGTCATCCACTTCGACGCCTGCGGCACCAGCCGGCAGTGTTTTAAGGTCCTGCAGGATCACCGCGACCTGAGCGTGCACTTCATGCTCGACCTGGACGGGACAATTTACCAGACGCTCGACCTCAAGGAACGGGCCTGGCATGCGACGACCTCGAACACCCGGTCGGTCGGCATCGAACTCGCCAACATGGGCGCTTACGGCTTCCAGGAAAAGAATCCCTTCGACACTTGGTACGCCAAAGAGTCCAACGGCCGGACCCGGCTCACTATCCCCGAGGGCTATGGCGATGGCGGGATTCGGACCAAAGGTTTTGTCGGCCGCCCGGCGCGCCCGGCGCCGGTCCAGGGCGCCATCCAGGGCCGGGACCTGGCGCAATATGATTTCACGCCCCAACAATACCAGGCGCTGATCAACCTGACCGCCACGCTTTGCCAGGTGCTGCCGAAAATCAAATGCGATTACCCCAGGGACGCTGCCGGCAAGCTCATCCCGCAAAAGCTGCCCGACCACGACCTCAACGACTACCAGGGAGTCCTGGGCCATTTCCACATCCAGACGGACAAAGTGGACCCCGGCCCGGCTTTTCAGTGGGACTACGTGATTAACCACGCCCGCCGCCTGCTCAACCGGGGACGCCCCAACCCGACCAGCCTCGGCCATATCAGGGCCAGGTCCTGAATTGCGGCCGAGCGTTAAATGAGTTAAAGGGCGGGACAAAGCGCGCGTCAGGCGGGCCTCAGACCGGTGACAGATGCATAAAAGTGCGGGCTGAAAGCCCGCGATGTGAGAGCCTGGGGTGAGGCGCACCGCGCCGAGCCCCAGGTCATGGGCCGAACAAACCCCACCGCCCTGAAAGGGGCGGGACAGAGCCCGCGCCCTCCGGCCCGACCAACCCGATGCGGTCCTGGCGGTTTACCTGCAGCCTCGCATCGGCGAACAATACGCGGCCGGCGTCCTTGTGCCGGAACGGCTTGGAATTGACCTTCACCGGGATCCCAGGCCGCACCCGGGCCGTTGTTAGTCGGAGCGTCCGGTGGGCAGAGTGCGTTCGTGAATGGGCGCCTCGAAAGCGTACCGGCCTGAATCCACCAGCAGCACCGCGGCCCCGTTCTCAAAGCCGAGCCAGGTGACGCCTTTGACGCGCTTGACATTCTTGCCGCTTTCGGTCACGGCTTGGGGCTCGCTGGTGGGCAGCAAAACCGTGGATGTAGTATTGGGCGGCACCGTGACCTGGAGCCTGAGCCGCCCGTTCTGCAATCGCCACTCGGTCGCAATGCGGCCCCGAATCGAGTCGTAAGCCGCCTTGACCCAGTCGAGGCCGTCGCCCGGGTGAGGCGCGATGGTAAAATGCCTGTAGCCTGGGGCCGCCTCGTCAGGGTTAAGGCCCGCCAGTTCACGCCAGACCCATTCCCCGACAGCGCCCAACGCCCAGTGGTTGAAGGAATTCATGCCTGCATCTTGAAACCCGCGGTCCTTGACATAACCGTCCCAGCGTTCCCAGATGGTCGTAGCGCCGTTTTCCAGCATCATCCCCCAGGAGGGAAAATCACGCAGATTCAGCAGCCGCCAGGCCCGGTCCTGATAGCCCCAGCGGCTCAATTCGAGCATGAGCCGGTGGCTGGTCTGGATGCCGGTGGACAAGTGGCCGTGGTAGGGCCCCAGGGCTGCCACCATCCAACGCGCCGCCTGGGGGCGCAGGTCCGCCGGGAGGAGATCGAAATTCAACGCCAGCGCATACCCGGCCTGCGTGTTGCCGGTGAGGTGGCCGTCGCCGGAAACAAAGCGCCGGTTGAAGGCCGCAGCGATCTCTCTAAACAGGCGGTCATAGCGCTCGGCGTCCTGGGCCCGGCCCAGGACCCGCGCCATTTTCCCCACGATTTCCGCCGAGTGGGCGAAGAAGGCCGTGGCAAACACCTCCGGCGGCACGGCCCCGCCCTGGCGCGGCCAGCCCTTGTAGAGCAAGGTGTCGCCATTGAGCCAATCGTTGTAGTTGTTGTTCCGTCCTTTGGACCAGATCAAATCGGGGTTGAGCCGGTGGATGTATTCCACCCAGCGCCAGGCCGATTCAAAATGCTCGGCGAGCAGGCGAAGGTCGGCATAATTCTGCCAGACGCGCCAGGGCACCACCGTGCCTGCATCGCCCCAGGCCGGGGTGCCCGAGAACTGCGCGTTGGGGTCGCCGGGGTGCGGCGCAAAATCCGGATAGCGGCCATCCTCGGCCTGGTCATCACGAATATCGCGCACCCATTTCGAGAAAAACGCGGCCAGGTCCAGGTTAAAGATGGCCGTTTGAGAAAACGCTTGAATGTCTCCCATCCAGCCAAACCTTTCATCGCGTTGCGGGCAATCGGTGGGTGTGCTCATCAGGTTGGCGCGCTCCGTCCAGAAGATGTTGCGCATCAGCCGGTTCACCAGCGGATTGGAACATTCAAAGCGGCCGCTGGGCGGGGCCGAGGAACAAAAGACTTGCCCGCGGATGGCTTTCAGGGGCGGAGCTTTGGCCAGCCCCGCCAGTTCGACATAACGGAAACCGTGGTAAGTAAAGTGCGGCTCGATGATTTCAGCGGCGTCGCTGCGGAAGGTGTAACGGTCCGTCTGCGCCGCCCCGCGCAAGTTGGCCGTGTAAAGCGTGCCATCCCCCGCCAGCACCTCACCGTGCCGCAAAGTCACGGTGCTCCCGGCCGAGCCGGCCAGTTTAACCCGGCACCGGCCCACCATATTCTGGCCGAAATCGAAGACATACACGCCCGGCTTGGGCTCCGTCATCTTTACCGGTTTGAGTTCTTCGACGACTCGAATCGGCTCGTTGCGCTGCCAGACGAGTTGCGCGGAACCGAGGTCGAGAGCGGTGACTGGCCGCCAGGCCGAGTCATCGAACCCCGGCGCGTCCCAACCCGGCATCTCCCTGCGGGCGTCATAGACCTCCCCGTCATAGATGCCGGCGGAACGGATGGGGCCTTCGATGGTGGACCGCCAGGATGAGTCGGACACAACCGTTTGAACCTGGCCGTCGCCCAGTTCGATTTCCGTTTGCACCAGCAACCGCGGGAACGACCCGTAAGCCTTCGCGCCCACGACCATGAGCCGGCCCGCGTACCAACCCTCGCCCACCACCGCGCCGATGGCGTTGTCGCCCGGGTGCAGGAGTTGAGTGACATCATGAGTCTGGTACTGGATTCGCTTGCGGTAGTCCGTCCACTCGGGCGCCAGGAGTTGGCCGCCCACACGATGGCCGTTGATGCGCAATTCGTACAGGCCCAGGCCCGTCACATAGGCGGTGGCGCGCCGGATCGGCTGGGCGATGCGAAAGGAACGGCGGAACATCGTCGCCGGCAGCGCCGTCGCCGCGGCACTCGGCGGCACTGCTACCACCACGCCGTCCACCAGGTTGGCCGCGGCCCAAGCGCCCGTCTCGATCGAGTCCGAGGCGCTGACCGCGGCGCCGGCGGCCAGGTTCCGTCCGCCCGAGAGCACCTGCAGCTCCGCCAGGGCAAAGCCATAATTGTCGCCGTCGCGCCGCCCCAGCGCCGTGACGGTCAGGCGCACGTACCGGGCCTTGAGCGGGGCGAATTCGTACACTGGCGCGTTGGTGCCAGGGTTGGGTTCATCGCTTTGCGTGTGGTCCACCATGAGGCGGGCGTCCGCAAAATCCGGCTGGCCGGCCAGTTCGATCTTGAAGCGCAACGGGTAGAGAAACCCCGGGCTATCGGGCTGCCAATCGTATGGCCGGGCAGGGAACAAACGGACAGCATCGATGAGTTGGGCTTGGCCCAAGTCAAGCGCAACCCACTTCACCGTGTT
This sequence comes from Verrucomicrobiota bacterium, assembly GCA_049518415.1. GTDB lineage: Bacteria > Verrucomicrobiota > Verrucomicrobiia > Limisphaerales > UBA8199 > CAVQND01. Next base: position 180,341 of record JBEKRX010000002.1, on the reverse strand, counting down.
TGAGGAATGGGCAAACTGGCTGTGATAGCCGTTGAGCGGGCCCGAGTGAAGCGCGTTGGTGAGGCTCGCGGGGTCGGCTATCCATTTCGCCTGCCAGTCCGCCGGCTGCAACAGCCCCATCGTCCACGCGGCCGGGGCGCTCCACGCCGACACCCGGCCCGCTTGGTCCCAAACGCGCACTTTCCAGGCTGCGCCCGCGCGCGAACGCAGCGGCTTCCCGGCATAGACCACGTGGATCGTCTCGTTCGCCGCCACCTTCCCTGAGTCCCACAGGTCACCCTGGTCGCCGGCCAGCAGCGCCGCGGAACTCGCCACGAGCACCTGGTAGCCCGTCTGCCTCGCCCCGCGCTGCCCGGATTCAAGCACCCAACTCAGACGCGGCTGCACCACATCAATACCCACCGGCTCCGAGCGGTACTCGCAACGCAAACTGCCGACCGACATCGCGTCGGCGCGGGCACTCACCGCCCCAGCGGCGAGCAAACTGGTGACGAAGGCACTGAATCGTGAGGCGCTCATATCGAGTCAGGTGAATCCAAACCGGATACCGGGTCAACTGCGAAAGCGCGCAGACCCCGCGCTCGATTGGCGATTGGCGATTGGCGATTGCCGATTCCCGACGCCGGCGAACTTTGAGTTGACGTGCGCGCTGCTGATCGCTACTCTGCCAAGCCGAGGGCGTTTTGCGTGATGCGCAGCGGCGCAGCATCTGCATTTCGCCCGTAACTATGGCCGATAGGCTATGACCAATAAGGTACATAAGCCAATCCTGGGACGAGCCCCTGGAGTCCTTGAAGCTCGGAACGCGTTGTTATCAGGTCAAGTTCCGCTGCGATTGCAAAACGTGAGGCCTCACGCAAAGGACGCCAAGAATGGTAATGGTCCTCCTTTGGGCTGGTATATCCCAACATGTTCGCAAGCGGCGAAGATTCTTTGGGGGAAGAGTAAACCGCGGAACACGCTGAATACGCGGAATTTCCCGATTCCGAATCTGGACCATCTGCTCCCGCCGCGGCGGGACGTATTCAGCCTATTCCGCGGTTGCTTTTTCGCTTGCGGTTCGGCCGCGCCAAGCCCTTTGTGCCCTTTGCGTGATGAGGTTTCAGGCCGTCGGGAGCAGGGTCTGAGGCCCTGCCTCGCCAGGCTCACACCAAAACCAAGGACGGTACTATCCGGTTGTGTCGGGCGCGCGCACGAATCCAGGCCGACAGGGACGCGTGAAATAACATCCCGACCCGTCGGGACCGCGCCCCACTTCAGCAGAGAAAACTCAGGGACTCGGTCGAACGCGTCCCTGGCAGAACAGGTATAAAGGATTAACCAAATTATGAACTTAATGACTGAACTCAGAGCGTTTTTGGGAGACGAAAAGAACGACCGGGAAAGGGCTGGCCGGAGGCCGCAGATGCTCCGCCTGGGCGTGACGCTGGCTCTGACGCTGGCCACCGTTGCGTCCGCCCAAACCTATACGGTGCTCAAGAGCTTCACCGGCGGCAGTGACGGGGCGAATCCGCTTGCGGGCCTGGTCTTGGCGGGCAGCACGCTCTATGGGACGACGGAAAACGGCGGCAGTTCGGGTGATGGCGTGGTCTTCAAGATAGACACGGACGGGTCGGGCTACGCGGTGCTCAAGAGCTTCAGCGAATCCGTCCTCACCGATGGCAGGTATCCCGAGGCGGGCCTGGTCTTGGCGGGTAGCACGCTCTATGGGACGACGGCTGGTGGGGGTGGTTCGGATGCTGGCGTGGTCTTCAAGGTGAACACGGACGGGACGGGCTACGCGGTGCTCAAGAACTTCACCGGCAGCGATGGCAGGGGTCCGTCTGCGGGCCTGGTCCTGGCGGGCAGCACGCTCTATGGGACGGCGGCTGGTGGGGGTGGTTCGGATGCTGGCGTGGTCTTCAAGGTGAACACGGACGGGACGGGCTACGCGGTGCTCAAGAGCTTCACCGGCAGCCTTCCTGATGCCGGGTTTCCGCATGCGGGCCTGGTCTTGGCGGGCAGCACGCTCTATGGGACGACGCATTCCGGCGGCAGTTCGGGGCCGGGCGTCATCTTCAAGGTGAACACGGACGGGTCGGGCTACGCGCTGCTCAAGAACTTCACCGGCGACGATGGGGCGTATCCGGACGCGGGCCTGGTCTTGGCGGGCACCACCCTCTATGGGACGACGTCTTCTGGCGGCGATTCGGGTAATGGCGTGCTCTGTTATGGCGTGGTCTTCAAGGTGAGCACGGACGGCTCGGGCTACGCGGTGCTCAAGATCTTCAGCCAATCCGTCCTCAGCGATGGCCAGTGGCCGGCTGCGGGCCTGGTCTTGGCGGGCAGCACGCTCTATGGGACGACGCGTTGGGGCGGCAGTTCGGAGCGTGGCGTGCTCTTCCAGGTGAACACGGACGGGTCGGGCTATGCGCTGCTCAAGAGCTTCACCGGGAGCGATGGGGCGGATCCGTGGGCGGGCCTGGTCTTGGCGGGCAGCACGCTCTATGGGACGACGACTTATGGTGGGGACTTCAATGATGGGGTGGTCTTTAGTTTGGCGTGCCTGTCCATAACAACGCCGCCCTGGACCCAGACGGCTGAGACAGGGACCGCGCCCTGGTTCTGGGTGGAAGTGACGAATACGCCGCCGGAAGCAACTTGCTACCAATGGTACTTTAGCGGCACCAACGCGCTCGGCGGCGCCACCAACTCCTACCTTGGCCTGACCAACGTCCAACCCGTCCAGGCGGGGGCTTATACGGTGGTGGTCACGAACGTTGTGGGGGCTCTGACCAGCGCGCCGGCCCTGCTGAGTGTCATCCCTCCAGTCGAGAGGAGACTCGTCCCCGCCGTCGGTTTGACGGGCGGCACCGGCAGCTTGCTGCACCTTGAGTATGCCGACAGCCTGGTCGCCGCCGCCCCGCGGTGGTTCTCCTTTACGAACGTGACCCTGGGCGGCGGGCCGCAATTCTGCTTTGATCTTGGCCAACTGCTGCCGGCGCAACGGTTTTACCGCGGCTGGCAGACCAACGGGCCGAGGCCCAAGCTGGACATGAGCATGGCCACAGAGATTCCGCTGACCGGGGCGATCGGCAGTTCGGTGCGCATCGATTATATCAACGCCATCGGCCCGACCAACGCCTGGGTGACGCTGGACACCGTGGCTCTGACCACCTGGCCGCAACTTTACTTCGATGTCACCGCCTTTCGGCAGCCCACCCGGCTCTATCGCCTGGTAGCGCTCCCGTGACGCCCGGCCTGGATTTGCGCTGCATCCACCCCGCCGCGGCGGGACCGCCCCCTGGCCGAGCACCCCATTGGCCACATTGCCTGCATTGGCCACATTGGCCGCATCGGCGACATTGGCAGCATTGGCCACCTGCATTGGCCCCATTGGCTGCATTGGCCACATTGGCCATTTTGTCCAAAAAACTGGCCCGGCCGCGGTTCAAAAAACGAACGCCACACCTCGGCACAAAGCTCCGTCCCTCTCCTCGGCCTATCTCCCTGCCCGCAGCGGGTACTTCGGCTTCTTCACTTCGGCCGGCGGATTCTTCTTCAGGGCTTTAAGCGCTTCCTCGATGGCGCGTTCGAGTTGGGGATCGCGGCCCTTGGCCATCAGCGAGGGATCGTCCACCACGGTCACATCCGGGTCCACGCCGTGGCCCTCGATGATCCATTCACCTTTGGTGCTGTAGATGCCGAACGTGGGCACGGTGACGCTCCCGCCATCAATCAAGGCCGGGGCGCCGGTCATGCCAATCAGCCCGCCCCAAGTGCGCGTGCCGATCACGGGTCCCAGGCCCAGCTTCTGGAAGTAGAAGGGGAAACAGTCCCCGCCGGACCCGCTCCAGCCATTGACCAGCATTACCTTCGGGCCGGAATTGGCGATCTCCGGCCACGCCCAGTCCGGGCCGTCGCGCACGCCCCAGTAATTGATGGTCCGCCGCCCGAGCAGTTCGACGAACCGGTCCGGGATTTGCCCGCCGCTGTTGAAACGCTCATCGATGATCAGCCCGGCCTTGTTGAACTGCGCGCGGAATTGCCGCGCCAACTCCGACTGGCCGTGGCGGCCGGTGTCCGGCACATAGACGTAGCCAAGCTCGCCGCCGCTGGCTTCATCAACCTGCTTGCGGTTCTTTTCGATCCACGCCAGGTGTCGCAGCCGGGCTTCGCTCGCCAGCGTCTGGACCAGCACTTCGCGCGCGCCCTCCAGGGTCGGCTTGTCGTTCACGCTCAGGAACACCGGTTTGTCCGCCAGGCCCTGAAAAGCCGCGTAGGGCTCTTGCCCGGGGTCCAGCGGCAATCCGTTCACCGCCAGCAAGTAATCGCCCTCCTTGACCTCCACGCCCGGCTGCCGCAGCGGCGACCGCGCCTCCGCGTCCCAGTCCGCCCCGTCAATGATGTGCTTGAGCCGGTACTGGCCGTGCTCCAGCGAAAAATCCACCCCCAGGTAGCCAACCCCGCGTTGCGGGCTTGCTTCGAGGTCGCCGCCGCTCCGATAGGTATGCGAAGAACTCAGCTCGCCAATCAGTTCCCCAATCAGGTAGTTCACGTCCCAGCGCGTCACCGCTTCCTTCAACAGCCCGCCGTAGCGCTGGCGCATGGCGGCCCAATTCACCCCGTGCAGGTTCGGGTCGTAGAAGTAGTCCCGCTCCAACCGCCAGGCCTCGGTGAACAGTTGCTGCCATTCCGCGACCGGATCGATCACCGTCTCCAACGAGCTGAGCGGCAGCTTCTTATCGAACTTCTGCCCCTCCTTGGCCTCGACGATGGCGTAATCCGAGCCGCGCCGGACCAGGAGCTTCTCGTCTTTGGCCGCCAGGATGGCCTGGTCAACTTCTTCCAGGATGGTCTTGCTCTCCCGCTTTTCGAGCTCGTAATACGAGAGCGTGCCTTTCTCCTCCCCGGCCCCGGCGCGAGGCTGACGCCGGTAAATCAGCTTCCCGCTCACGGCGGCCAGGTCGCCGAAATACCCCGCCTTGGGCGGCAGCACGACGGCGCGGCGCTCGAAGCCGGCCAGGTCGATTTCCAATGGCTTGGCAGGCTTCTCTTCTTTCTTGGGTTGTTTCTCATCGGACTTCTTGTCCTTTGCGGGCGCCTCATCTTTGGCCGCTTCCTTTTTCGCTTCGTCCTGCTTCTCGGCTGGCCTCGGCTCGTCCTTCTTGCGCTCCGGGTGCTCGGGTTTCTTGTCCTTGTCCTTGTCCTGCTTGTCTTTGTCGCCCTCCTCATCGTTGCGCGGGGCGAGCGGGGAGGCGACGTCCTTCCGCAACGGCACGGCCACCAACTGCCAACTGTTGGGGTAAATCCAGGTGTTGTCCAGGTCGCTATAGACCGGGGCAAAGTCGCGGCTCGAGCGGTAGAACAGGTACTTGCCCTCCGGATCAAAGACCGGCTCCGCGTCGTCGTAGTAACCGCTGGTGACCAGGTGCAGTTTGCCCTCCCGGGTGTCGTAAAGGGCAATGGCGGTGTGCCGGTTCTCCAAATCGTGCGCGTAAGCCAGCCACCGGCTGTCTTTGGACCAACTGAATTTGAACCCGCTCAAGCTCTCCTGGTAAAGCCAAAGTCCCTTATCGATGGTCAGGGTCTCTTTCTTTTCCAGGTCGTGGAGTTGGATGCGCATGGCCTGGTCGAGGAATACGATTTTCCGGCTGTCGGGCGACCAGTGCGGGCGATAGCGGAAACCCGGCCCGAGTTTCGTCAGCACCTGCTCGGCCCCTGGACCCTCGGCCGGACCAAGGGTCAGCTCATACTCCCCGGAACGGTCGCTGAAGTAGGCAATGGATTTGCCGTCCGGCGACCAGGCCGGGTAGCGCTCCGCCACGCCGGAGCTGCGCGTGAGGTTGCGCACCACCCCATGTTCGGCCGGGACGGTGAAAATTTCGCCGCGCGCCTCGAAGACGGCGCGCTTGCCCGAGGGCGAGATGTCCGCGTTGTGCGCTGAGCGCGACACGTCCTCGACGCGCGGCTTGAGCGTGGCGCGGTCGGTCAGGACCTGGACCTTGACCTCGCGGTACTTTTCGGTAGCGAGGTTCAGCAGGTAAAGCCGCCCGCCGTTTTCAAAGACCATGTCTTCCGGGCCGATGCTGGGGAAATGAGTGTCGAATTCTTCAAACGTGGTGATTTGCCGGAACTTGCCGCTCTTGGTCTCGCAGGCCCAGATGTTGGCCCGCTTGTTCTGGTCGCGATCCGAGAGGAAATAGAGGGTCGAGCCGTGCCACATGGGCTGGGAATGGGCGGCCTCATTGCCGGTGAGGTTCCTGGCCTCAAAGGTTTGGAGGTTGAACAGCCAGATGGCCGGGTTCATGCCGCCGCGATACCGCTTCCAGGTGCGGAAATCGACGGAGATGGGGATGTAGGCCAGGGTCCTGCCATCGGGCGAAATCGCGCCAAACTCGCCGTAGGGCACCGGCAGTCTCTCCGCCAACCCGCCGTTGGCCGAGATCTTGTAGAGCTGATTGAAGCGGTCCTTTTCGCTGGTGCGCGAGGTGGCGAAGAGGATGGATTTGCCGTCCGGGTACCATTCCAGCATCCGGTCCGGGTCGCCGTGATAGGTGAGGCGCTTGGGCAGACCGCCGGCCGCGGGCAGGATGTAAATGTCCGTATTGCCGTCGTAGTTGCCGCTGAAGGCGAGCAATGAGCCGTCGGGGGAGAACCGCGGGAAGGTCTCCTCGCCTTTGGGCGAGCTGAGCCGCTGGGCGACGCCGCCGCTCTTGGGCGCCAGCCAGATGTCGCCAGCATAAGCAAAGGCGATCTGGGTGGCGGAGACGTCCGGGTAACGGAGCATCCGCGCATCGATGGCGCCGGCGGAGAGATTGTTGATGGGAGTGGTCGCGCTGGGGACGGACTCCGTCGCGGACCAGGCTCTTGCCAAACCTGCGAAAACCAGGAATAGGATGTTGATTCTCATTTTGCGACGGACCGGGAGGGTAAAGATAAGCGGCCCGAGTAAAAGAGAATTCCGGGCGTGCCGAGCGGCCGGCCACCGAGGGCGTCGCTGGCCGACGGGCGGCCAACCACATCCCGGCTTTAGGCCAGCACGGGCGCCAGGCCGAACAGGCGGCAGTAGGCCAGCAGCTCCTTTTTAAAATCGCCGTAAAAAAAGAGTTGATGGAAACCGGGATAGGATAGCAGGTCAGGCTGAGTGTCCAGCTTGAGCATGACGGAAACGACACAGCCGCCGTGGGGCGGCACCGCGATATTGTCTATGACCGTGCCTGTGCCGATGACCATTTGGGCGCGGGCCTGGCCTTGCGCTTCGGGGAGGATGACGCCGGCAATGGTCACCCGCTGGCCTTTGCGCCATTTGGTGCGCGGCACCGCGTCGCGGTTGCCGTGGTGGTGGGTGATGTCAAAGGGCTCGGCCGGCCGGTTGAATCCCTGGAGCCGGGTCGCGCACAAACAGTGGGCCCCCACGAGGCAGTTGCGGGCGGTCTCGGGGACCGGGTCCTGCTGAAAGCCGGGCCGGTCAAAAAGCAGTTGGACCAGCGCATGGGTGACGGCCGCGCCCAGGTCGGCCTCGCAAGCGGCGGGTATCCCCTGGTCGAGCAGGCGGGACCAGGCGATGCAAGGCAAACTCACCTTGGTTGGGCCCAGCGCCCCCAGGCAGTCCATGGTGATCGCGTCGGCCGCTTCGCGCCTCAGCAGGGTGCGGGCCACGACATAGCTCTTGATGCCGTTGATGAGGTCCTGGCGGGTGGCGCCGACCATACGCCTGGCCGAGCGGCGGTAGGCGCTGGCCAGGGCCTGGATTTCCTGGGTGGCCGGTGTGCGGGCATATTCTTCCAGGAAGTCATTGGTGGGCAAATAACGCAGCTTGGTGCCGAACGGCTCCAGGACGAGATCGGCTCGCCGATTGCCTTTGATGACCAGGTAGCGCATTTCCCGGAGCCGGCTCCTGGCTTTGAGCATTTTGAGCCCGTATCGGGCCTGGCTGAAATCGCTGGTCGAGCAGATAAAGCCGCCGGTTTTGCCCGCCAGCGGGGCGGTGTTGGTGGTGAAGGCGGTTCCGAGCGGCGCAAAGATCACCGTCGGCATCTGCGAATCGACCGCCCTGGCCGCGGTTGGCCAGGCATGTTGCTGCCGGTCCAGCAGCACGAGGAGCAAGCCATCCGGGTTGGCCGCTTTGGCTTCCGCCAGCCAGGCCTCAGCCTCGGCGAGCGAGTAAATCGGCTCCGGCCGGACAGTGACCTCGAGTCCCAGTTCTCGTTCGGCGGCGCGGATTTGCTCCCCATAGACGCGCCGCGCCGATTGTCCGTCGTAAATCGCCCCGGGCCAGAGCATGCCGTAGTCTCCCTTGCGCCGGACGAAAGCGGCCTGGACCCTCGGGACGTATTTTGAGCCTGGGCCGCACGGTGTGACGCGGCCTTCGGCCCCATTTTTGCCAAACCACCCGGCTTGAAGCAGCGGCGCGGCCAGGAACGTGCCAGCGGTCGCAAACAGAAACTGCCGACGAGAGCAACCTGGGGGGAAAGTCTGGTTCATAAGCAAGGATACAGGGTTTGCCGTGCCGTGCAAAAGTATTCCAACCTGCCGTTCGAGGTCCGAAATCCGAACCCGGCGGCCGTCGTGGACGGGCCGCCCGGCTCCCGATTGCATTGGGACGCTCTCAGGCCGTCGGGCGATTTACTGGCTCGGGGGCTGGGTCGCGGCCGGAGTCGCCGGAGCACTCGGCGGCTTGGCGTGGGCGAGCCGCAGAGCGAGCCGGGATTTCTTGCGGTCGGCGGTGGCGCGATGGACCACGCCCGCCTTGGCGGCCTTGTCGAAGGCGGAGCTGACGGTCCGCAAGGCCTTGGCCGCCTCCTCCTGCTGGCCGGCGCCCAGCAACTGCAAGTAACTCTTCTCCAGCGTGTGGAGGCGCGACTTGGTGCTGCGGTTGCGCAGATTTTTGCGCGCGCTGTTCCGCATGCGGCGTTCGGCTGACCTGGTATTGGGCATAACTCGAGCTGGTCAATAATTCCAGAGGGCGCCACGGTAGCCCAAGGCGCGCCGTTGTCAACGCCCAATCCGGCTAAAAATCAATCGAAAAGAGCTTGAGCATCGGGCCCGTGCCGCTGAACCGGTACCGGACGAGCTGGTCCAGGCCTGAACCGCAACGCGCCGGGGCGGCCGGATTGAAGAGTTGGAGGGGGTTCTTTGCCTTGACCGCCTGCACCGCAATGCCGCTGTAGGTGAGCTTTCCGAGCACGATTTCATTCGGTCTGGTCTCCTTGAGCGCCGGCGCGGCCGGTCGAGTCGGGCCGGGCGCCTGCGCGTGGAGCGATTGAGCGGCGCGCGCCGGTTGCGCGTTGGTGGGCGGGGCGTTCGTCGGCTGAGCCTGAGCGTATGCCGCCCCCGCGCCCAAAACGATGGCAGATACAATGAACCACTTCTTCATCGGCTTCCTTTCGTGCTCGCTGCCCGATTTTAACCTAAACCCTGCGGGGCGGGGCATCAAGCTGAAAGTGGTGGTGGGCGTTTTCAGAGCCTGGCCTGAGCATCAGCGAGGTAATTGGTGGCGGCCCTTTCAAGGTAACTGATGGAATTGCACCGAAGCCAGGAAGGGGGCGGAGGGTGGGTTGGCTTGCTCGCGAATGCCCCTCGGCCTCAATGGTTTGGGAGCGGCTATTGCAGGGAGCAGCCCTCGGCAGGACCAGGGAAGCGCTTGGCTGGGCCGAGGAGACCGACAAGGCGTTGTGCTGAGCTGTGCCATTGCTTTTGAACGGCGGCGCGGCCAGTTTTTTGGCAAAAATGGCCAATGTGGCCAATGCAGCCAATGCAGCCAATGCGGCTCGCCAATGCAGCCGATGTGGCCAACGCGGGCAACCCAGCCAATGGGGCCAATCCAGCCAGTGTGGCCAATGCAGTGTTGCGCCAGATTGCGGTCCCGCCGCGGCGGGACGCCGCCGTGCTTCTCCGGCCTGCTTTGGTTGCTACTAATTCTCTTGCTTCAGAGGCGTCGGGAAAAGGGGTGTGGAGAGCAACGGCAGGGCCAGAAAAGGCTTTCGAGATAATTGAGGGACCACGGCGGCCGTCCCTCACGGACCGTGAGCAAAATCGCCCCGCTTTCCCTCAACTACGCTGGCGGCGCTCAGCCCCGCCGGAAACGGCGGTCTTGCCTTGCGTCTCAGCCAAAGCGGCGCGGGCGTCCTTCAGGTCCTCGGCATTCTCCAGAGCCTCAAGCTCCGCCAGGTCTTCAATGAGGGACAAGACCTTAATCGCCCTTTCTTCCGACAAGCTCCGCAGCTTGGTGACTGCCTCTTCGACCTGTATCGAACTCATAACCACAGCGTGTCACCAGGCTGGTCGCTGGTCAACACCAAAGCCCCCTTTGTCGCGAAGCTCCCGGCAGCCGCCCAGGGCCTCCATGCCTCGAAAAACCTGTCACCCACGCGGACTGACTGGGCCTCGAATTTCGCCGGCGGAGCCAGTTCTCGGATTCGAACCGAGGACCGACGGTTTACAAAACCGTTGCTCTACCACTGAGCTAAACTGGCGTCCGAGGGGTTTCGGGGGTGTTCGGGCAGGGAATCGCCCCCTCAACTCACGGCTTGAAAATAGCTCACCTACCGCGGATGGCAAGGCAAGTTTTGTCGGCATGTTCTTTGGAATGACGCGGATTTTGAAAAAGGACCGCTGAATTCCAATGAATGCCGGCACGCCCCGTTGCGCAACCGGAAGGTCGTAACGGTCGTCTGGACGGCATTTGCGGCGTATTGAGCGAAGGTTCCGAATCAGGCGAGCACGATGTGGCTGACCGCCATAATGAACACCAGCCATGACCGTGTTTTTCGACACCGTTGCTTGATGCGATCGGCGTATTTTTCAGAGACGGCGATAGACCTCGGAGCGGTGTTGGATGCGGTAGATGCGGACCAGTTTCCTGGCAGGATAATTCCAATACAAGATGCGGTAGTCGCCCACGCGCAGCTTGCACAAACCAGCCAAATCTTTCGGCATCCCAACAAGCCTCCGATGCACCATGACGGCGGCATTTTCGGCGAGCCACTGGATTCTTCGTTCGACACTCCCTCCGATGGCGGCGTCCAGTTCAGCGAGTTGCCCGTCGGCCTTGCTGCCTATTTCGACTCGGTAGGGCATGGCAGGTGGCGTGGCTTCCAAGGCTTGAATTTACCAGCGCGGTCCTCGCGGCGGGCGGTGCGCAGTTCGGCGATCACTTTGGGATTCTGGGCCGTGAGCCAGTCCTGCAGCTCGTCGAGTGTTTCCACGGAGGAGAGCACAGGCGTCGGGATCTCAACGCTGTCTGTTTTCATGCGTAAACCATACCATGTTATCAGTCCGCGTGTAAATGCCGCTCTCGGATTCAGGCGGTTACCAACGCAGGCTGATTGACCTGCTTGGCGGCAAACTCCAGCCGCGCGCGGATGTCCTCGGGTTGCAGGATTGCCCATGGTCTGCTAATGGAGCGGGTCAGTCGGGCCCCAGGCCTCGAGTTGGAGGAGCCGGGCCTGGCCGTCGAGCGGGGCGACTTTGGTGATGAAGATGCGGAACCTGTCGGTGAGGAGAGGCCTGGAGAGGTTGTGCACGCGCACTTTGGCGGGGAAAGCTTGGCTTTCCGCAGCCACCGGCTTCCACTTCCGCTTTTGCCTGTCCCAGGTTTCGATCCGGTAATCCTGCAGGCCCCATTTCCCGGCCGTCTCAGCGCTGTCTTCCTTTTGGTAGTTGATGACGACGAAACGGCGGACCGGGCGGTCCTGAGCGAAATGAACTTCGAGCCATTGGGGCAGGGGTTCGCCGGCCTGGCTGGCCCAGCCGTGGCCCGCGCCCCAGCCGGTCTCGTCTCGGCGGCCATCGATCACGCCCGAGGCCGGCCAAAGCGCGCGGCCGGAGGTCTCGTGCGACGAAGCGGCGGCCGAGCTGCCATTGGCGGCCAGTGCCCAGTTGACTTCGCCCGGCCCGGGCTGGGCCAGGGCATCGCCTTGGGCAGGATGGTCCGGAGCGTGGGCGACTAACTCACGTGGGTCGTCGAGGAGGAAATGCGCCCGGGCCTTCATTTTCAGGCGTTCACGGAAAAGGGCCAGGATTTGGTCGCGCTCGCGCGGCGACCATTCGGAAGGGCCGCGGTCGTCGCCCCAGCCGTTGGAGATGGCGACGGGCGCGCCGAACGCGCGGACGCCCCACAGGGTGTTGTGAAAGCCGCTGATGCTGTCCCAGTTGCAGCTCCAGAACGGGTTGCGCCAGTTCGGGAACAGGGCGTAGGACCAGGCGGCGGAGTCGCAATGGGAGTCCTGGTAAGTGCCGTCGGCCACCAGGGCATAGCCGGGCACGTCTTCCCAGCCGGCCACGCCGATGCAGTCGGAGGCGAGGAAGACTTTTTCCGGGGCGAAGGCATGGACCTGGCGGGTCAGGGCCTTGACCAGGGCCAGCATGGCGCGGTCGCACCAGGCGGGCGGGCGGTTGGTGGCGAAGGCGATCTGGCCCGTGCGCGCGTGGAAGGTCTCGTCCCACACAAAGCCGTCCACCTCGCCACCGTAGGTTTGCAGGAGGGCGGCCAGGTAATTGGTGTACCAAGAGAACACTTCCGGGTTGGCCGGATTGCGCAGGTAGGTCGGGCCAAAGGTATCCGGCCCCTGCCAGCCGGCGAGCTTGTTTCCGTTGGCGTCGCGGTAGGCCCAATCGTCCCGGTAACCGGGCACGCCGCTGTCTGCGGCGAGGCCATCGGCGAAGTAGAGCAGGACGCGGAAGCCCTGGTCGCGGGCGAGGCGGAGACGGCGTTTGAGTTCGGCCTGGGTGAACTTGACTTTGCGCGTGCGCTCAAAGGCGATCCATTCCGCCTTCATGCGGCGCCCCTGGGCGTCATAGCAGTAGGAGCCGAGGGCGTCGTACCAACCGTGGAGACAGAGAGCGACGCGGCGGCGCTGGGGCGGTTTGAGCCAGGCGGCCAGGGCGCGCACGTCCCGCTCCCAGCCCTGGCCGTCGTCGCTCAGGAAATCGTAGCCCACCATCGCGATCTGGCGGAGCCATGGTGGGCCAGGGGGGACATCCGGCAGCATCAGCCGAAACCAGGCGTCAACGGCGGCGCTGAAGCTCTTGGCGGCGCGCGGGTGAGTGGGAATCCAGATGGCAAAGGAGCGGGTCTCGGGCTGGCGCAGGGGGACTTTGGCGGCCGCGTAGCAGCAGCGGAGGGAGCCGCTAATCTGGTGGTCGAGGGAGCCAACAGTGAAGAGCGTGCTGCAAGCGGGGTCAGCAAAGAGCGCGGCGGCCACCTGCCCCTCCGGCGCCGCCTGCAGGTGCAGGAGCGGCAGGGCCAGTTGCGGGGTCTCTTGGCCGGTCAGGCAAGCGCCGAGGCGGTACTCGGCCTGGATGGCCTGTGGCGACAAAGAAAAAGATTTGGCCCAGCCGTTCTTGAGGGGACAGGTGACCGAAATCCTGGCGCTGTCGAATGACCTGTGCGCCGAGGGGCTCTGGCCGGCGAGCAAGGCAAACGGGATTTCAAGTTCGACCTCATTGGTGAGCGGCCGCGCGGGCCTAACAGTGAAGGCCTCGCAGAGCGCGACGCCCTTGGGATCGGTGACTGCCTGGACGCGCCGTTCGATGGTAATGGGGATTCCGTCGGGAGTAATGGCCTTGTAGGTCAGTGCCAGGTCGGTCGGGCTTTGCTGCCCGATAGCGGGTTCGCGGAGGGGCTGGGTTTGGGCGGCGGCCGGGAAGCGGAGCAGGAGTGACGCCGCGGCAGAACTGCCACCGAAATGGACCGAGATTTCGCCCTGGTCAAACACCGCGCCATTGGCCGCGTCCCAGCCGAGTTGCGCAGCGCCACCTGTGGGCGGAACGGTGAAAGGGAGGAGGAGCAGGAGCATCATAATGCAGGTTGATCCCGGCTCTGTAATATTTTGCAGGCTGGGATTAGTCAATCCCGGTCGCTGGTGGGGAGCAGGGTGCATTTCACGTTTTTCGAGCCTTGGTTGCCGGTCGCTCGCCCGATCCCCCTGACCCGAGGCCTGCCGGGCCGCGCGCGGGGCAGGGCAGGGGGCTGAGGGAGGGCAGGGGAACCAACCTCTCCCTGAACGGAAAAAGCTGACCTGCCCGGGCCTTGGGGCGCATCTTGGCACTGCCCCCGAGCGCGGGCAGAAGCCCTCCCCCCTTCCCCCCTCCCATCCCGCCGGGCGGGATGGGAGGGGGGTGATCTGTTTTTCGGCTTTACCCAGGGCGGCGGCCCGCCTGCGCTGCGCTCCGGCGGGCCTTGCCCTGGGCTACTGTCTGCCGCCCCTGCGGGGCGGAAGAGTGCCGCGCTGCGCGCGGGTAGAGTGGGATTGGTAGCGGTGTCAAGATGCGCCCCGGGCCTTCGGCTGGCCTTGCTGGCAGTTGACTGTGGGGCGGCGTTCTGCCAGGCTGGCGGGGTCTTTCAGGCCAACCAAACTATTTGCCGTGGAAATCAAGAAAGCCATCATAACGGCCGCTGGGAAGACGCAGCGGACTTTGCCTTTGCAGGCCCTGGTGGACCGCGACGGCCAGACCAAAGCGGCGCTGCGCATCCTGATTGAGGAAATTCTCTCGGCAGGCATCGAGGAGATCTGCGTCGTGGTTTGCCCGGGCGACCAGGCGGCCTACGCGGCGGCGGCGGCGGGCCTGGGGAGCCGGCTGCGGTTCGTCGAGCAAGGGACGGCCCTGGGTTACGGGCAGGCGGTGTTTTGCGCGCGGGAGTTCGCCGGCGCCAAGCCCTTCCTGCTGCTGGTCGGCGATCATCTCTACGTCAGCGGCACCCAAAAGCGCTCCGCCCAGCAACTGGTCGAGATGGCGGCGGCGGAAAACTGCGCGGTCTCGGCCGTGCAGGCCACGCACGAGAGCAAGCTGCCGTATTACGGGACGGTGGGAGGCCATTTGGTAGGGGGGCGAAAGGGTTTGTACGAGGTAACGGAGGTGGTGGAGAAGCCCACCCCCACGGAAGCCGAGCAGCGGTTGATCGTGCCGGGGTTGCGGGCGGGCCATTATCTCTGTTTCTTTGGGATGCACGTGCTCACGCCGGCGGTCATGGATTTGCTGGCGCAAGCCGCGCCGCCCGCCGACAGCCCGAATGTCTCGCTGACCGGGGCGTTGGCCAAACTGGCCCGGCGCGAGCGTTACCTGGCCTGCGAATTGCAGGGGCACCGCTACGATATCGGCGTGAAATACGGCCTGCTCACGGCCCAGTTGGCCCTGGCGCTCGACGGGCAGGATCGGGAGGAAGTCCTGAGCGGGCTGGTGGAATTGCTGGCCCGGCGAGCCTGCAAGTAACGGAGGTCTGGCATGAGCAACTACGTCACCCTGCCGCACAACAAGAAGCTCAATCTCCTCCGCAGCCATTGCGCCGGGTGCCAGTGGCCCGACTTGGACCAGGAGCAGTGGTGCCTGCACTGCGGCCGAAAGTTCAACGGCCACTCGGCACGTGTCTGGCTGGGCCAGGACGGCCGCCTCTGGCTGGAGTGCGGCACGCCCGGATGCGACGGCTCGCCGATCGATTGGGCTCCCTATCCCTGGTGGGACCCGAAGCATCCAGCGACAAAGGCGTATTT
This sequence comes from Verrucomicrobiota bacterium, assembly GCA_049518415.1. Lineage (GTDB taxonomy): Bacteria > Verrucomicrobiota > Verrucomicrobiia > Limisphaerales > UBA8199 > CAVQND01. Next base: position 164,868 of record JBEKRX010000002.1, on the reverse strand, counting down.
AAAGAAGGTCAAAAAAATGGCGCGCCCGCCGCGCGGGAAACGCGACAACCCGGATGATGTGCCCTTCTAGCCAAGTGCGGAGTGCCCAATGCCAAGAGCTATGCCGGAGTTAGTCGCCCTCATCACCACGACGGACCCGGCACTGCGAGACCGGGCGCTGGAGGCCGCCTGCGGCGAGCTGTCGCTCAAGGAAATGCTGGACCAGTGTGCTGCGCTGGACGCCTTCCGCCGCCACAGCGAGAATCTTTATGAACGGGTCCGCGCGCTGTTTTTTCTCTACGCGATTCACCGTTTCCACCTGCCCGGCAGGCTCCTTGCGCGCGCCCACACCACGGCGCAGGCCTCGCGCTCCCTCATCCCTTTCGCCGGCTATGAGCACCTGCTCCGGCGGCGGTTTGAAGAGGCCATCGACCGCTTCCTGGCGGTGCAACAGACCGAAGGCCCGAGCGACGCCATCTCCAGCGCCCTCGCGGCGGCGTATCATCGGCTCGCTTTCCAGACGCTGGCCGACCAGGTGCGCCGCAGCGTGCGCTCGGTCCGGGGCAACCAGTGGATGTTCCGCATGGGCCACCCCGTGGACCAACCGCTGCGCCTGCGGCCCGAACTGCTGCAAGCGCATCCGGTCGACGGCACCTACCCGATTTTGCGCGAATGCACCCCGGTCCGGATGGACCTGACACACTGCGGCTGGAGCGACATTTTCTTCCTGGGCATGGATTTTCCCGAGGGGGCGAAAGTGCTCAATGTCTCCATCGATCTCGGCGTTCATGGCCGCGACGCGGCGCCGCGTCCGCCGGTGGAGGCCTACCTGCGCGTGATCCAGGAGCCCTGCCTGCGCCTGGTCAGCGTTGACCTCGGGGCCTCGGCGGACATTACGAACCTGGCGGAAGTGTTCGACTTTGCCAAGGACTACCTGGGGTTGCTCAAAGCGGCGGTGATCGCCTCGGGGATTGTGCCGCCGGGCATCGAGGGTTCCGGGCAGAGTCTGGCGGAATTACTGGCGCGCCTCGCCGGGCCGGGGCGTGGCCTGGAACTGGTCAGCAGCGTGAATAATATCCCCAAAGGCTCGCGGCTGGCCGTTTCGACGACGCTGCTGGCGGCGCTGGTGAGCGTCTGCATGCGGGCGACCCGCCAGGCGGCGTCGCTGACCGGCCAACTGCAGGAACACGAGCGCCGGCTGGTGCTGGCGCGCGCCTTGCTGGGCGAGTGGCTGGGCGGCTCGGGCGGCGGCTGGCAGGACTCTGGCGGCGTTTGGCCGGGTATGAAGCTCATTGAGGGGGTGCTGGCCAGCGCCGGCGACCCGGAGTTCGGCATCAGCCGCGGGCGGCTCATGCCGCAGCACCGGATTCTGGATTACCACAACGCTTCCCCCGAGACCCGGCGCCGGCTCCAGGACAGCCTGGTGCTCGTCCACGGCGGGATGGCGCAGAATGTCGGGCCGATTCTGGAGATGGTGACCGAAAAGTATCTGCTTCGTTCGGCAGCCGAATGGAGAGCGCGGCAAAGCATGTTGGGCATTCTTGAGGAAATCCTCGCCGCCCTGGGCCGGGGCGACGTGCCAGCCATTGGCGCGGCGACGACGCGGAATTTCAGGCAGCCGATCCAGACCATCATTCCCTGGGCGACGAATTACTTCACCGAAACCCTCCTCGGGCGGGTGCGGGAGGAATTTGGAGCGGGCTTTTGGGGATTCTGGATGCTCGGCGGGATGTCCGGGGGCGGGATGGGCTTTATCTTTGCGCCGGAAAAGAAGGGGCTGGCCCAAGGGCGCCTGCAGGAGCTGATGTCCCAGACCAAAGACGAGCTCCAACACGCGCTGCCCTTTGCGATGGAGCCAGTGGTCTATGATTTCGCCATCAACGAACGCGGCACCTTGGCCGAATTGCTGGCGGGGGAGGGGGCGCTCATGCCGCCGGGCTATTACACCCTCTCCGTGCCGGGGTTGTTGCGGCAGGAGCGGCACTCGCTTTCCCCGCTCCGCCGGGCCGAGCTGGACAAGTTCGGCGCGGCCTGCCGCACCCGCCAGGAGTTGCGCGGGGTGGTCCAGACGCTCTTTGACGTCATGCTGCCGCGCGGCAAAGCCGAGTCGCCCGGCGAGCAATCCCTGGCGGCGCTTTTGGAACAACACGGCTTTGATCGGGTGCAGCACGAGCAAATCCGAACGGACTTGAAGGAGGGGCGCATTGGGTTGGCGCAAAACCGGCTGGCGGCCAGCGTGGTGATTGAGGATGTGCAGCCCGAGGACGTCGTGGATGCGCGTGGCTGTAGTGGGGCAGGCGTCTCGCCCGCGAGGGAACCCTCTGTGGCTGCGCCTGGAGAACCAGAGGCCCTTGTGGCAGGCGGGACGCCTGCCCCACTAGCCCGAGCCAGGCTCGGCCTCGCCTCCCTGAAGAACGGCGAGGTCGCCGTGGTGACCCTGGCTGCCGGGGCCGGCAGTCGCTGGACGCAAGGGGCGGGCGTGGTCAAGGCGCTGCATCCCTTCTGCAAGCTGGCCGGTCGGCACCGGACGTTCATCGAAACGCACCTGGCCAAGAGCCGCTGCGTCTCCCGCCAGGCCGGCACGCCGGTGCCGCACATCTTCACGACGAGCTATCTTACGCACGCGCCGACGGAGGAATTTCTGACCCGCCAGAAGCACTACGGCTACCAGGGGCCGCTGTTCCTGTCGCCCGGCAAATCGGTGGGGCTGCGCCTGGTTCCCACCGTGCGCGACCTGCGCTTCGTCTGGGAAGAAATGCCGCAGGAGATTCTCGACGAGCAACAGCAAAAGGTGCGGGACAGCCTGCGCCACGCCCTGATCAATTGGGCGCGCGGGGCGGGCGAGGCGAGCGACTACACGGACAATGTCCCGCTCCAATGCCTGCATCCGGTCGGCCACTGGTATGAAGTGCCGAACCTCTTTCGCAATGGCGTCCTGGCCCGGCTGCTGGCCCAGCGCCCGCAACTCAAGCACCTGCTCCTCCACAATATCGATACGCTGGGCGCCGACCTTGACCCGGCGCTCCTCGGCCTGCACATCCAGAGCGGCGCCTGTCTTACCTTCGAGGTCATTACCCGGCGCCTGGAAGACCGCGGCGGCGGGCTCGCCCGGGTGAACGGCCGCGTCCGACTGGTCGAAGGCCTGGCGATGCCGCGCGAGGAAGCCGAGTTCGCCTTGAGCTATTACAACTCCAACACCTGCTGGATCGACCTCGACAAGCTGCTCAGCGCCTTTGCCCTCACGCGCCCGGACCTGGCAGACGAAGCCAAAGTGACGGCGGCCATTCGTCACCTGGCGGCAAAGATGCCCACTTACATCACCCTGAAAGACGTCAAGAAACGCTGGGGCCACGGGCAGGAGGACATCTTTCCGATCACCCAATTCGAGAAGCTGTGGGTGGACATGACGGCGCTGCCGGAAATTGAGTCCCGGTTTGTCGTGGTGCCGCGCCTGCGCGGGCAGCAACTCAAGGACCAGGCGCAACTGGATGGCTGGCTGCGCGACGGCTCGGCGGCCTACGTCGAGAGCCTGTGCGAGTGGGAATAGTTTTGCCTCGCCAAATCGGCCCTTCGGCTTAATCTGCCTCGCAGGCTATGAATACCGAGCAACTCTACCAGGAGCGTCTGAACCGCTACGTCACGGCGATGCGCAACGAGAAGCCGGACATGGTCCCGGTCCGGCCGTTTGTCGCCGAATTCACCGCCAGGTATGCGGGCTACACCTGCCAGGAAGTGGCGCATGACTACACGCTGGCCTTCGAGGCGGCCATCAAGACGGCCAAGGACTTTGGCTGGGAGGCAGTGGTGCCGAACATGGTCTATGTCTGGACCGGCCTGGCGCAGGCGCTGGGCCTGCGCTATTACGGCATCCCGGGCCTCGGTATTCCCCACACGACTGGCTTCAACTACATCGAGCCGCCGGAGGACGCCGCCTTCATGCGCGCGGACGAGTACGACGCGCTCATTGCCGACCCGACGGGGTTCCTTTACAACGTGTGGCTGCCGCGCGTCTCCACCGAGGTGAGCCGCCTCGGCGAGCCGTCCACTTACCGCAACAACCTGGCTTTGGTGAAGGGCGCGATGGCGATGCTCTCCTACTTTTATGCCTTCGGGCCGCAAGTGGCGCGGTTGCGCGCCGAGTGCGGGACGGTCTCGGCCATTGCCGGCATTTTCAAGGCCCCGTTCGACATTATTGCCGACAAATTGCGGGGCTACGTCGGCCTGACGATGGACATGCACACGCAGCCGGGCAAGGTCCTGGCGGCTTGCGAAGCGCTCATGCCGCACTTGTGCCACGTGGGACTGACGACCGCCGATGCCTCCCGCCAGGTCCCGATCGGTTTCTGGATGCACCGCGGCTGCGTGCCGTTCGTCAACCCCGGACAATTCGCCTCCCATTATTGGCCCACGCTCCGGCCGATTATCGAGGAATTCTGGAAACACGGCCACCAGACCTTGTTCTATGCCGAGGGCAAGTGGCGCCGCCATTTCGACGCCTTCCGCGAACTGCCCGACCGCAGCCTGGTTTTTCATTGCGACCAGGACGACATCTTCGAGGTCCATCGCAAACTGCACGACAAATTCGCGCTCAGCGGCGGCATCCCCAATGTGCTGCTCAGCTTCGGCCAGCCGGAGGAAGTCCGCGCCTTCTGCCGCCGCGTGCTCAAGGAGGTCGCGCGCGACGGCGGCTATATCATGGACGCCGGCGCCATCATGCAGGATGACACCAGCATCGAAAACCTCCGCGTGATGACCCAAACCGCCCGCGACTACGGCGTCTATGCCGCCGGGACCTATAAGCCCCCGCTCGCCACGCCCGCGGGCGAACTGCCCGCCTCGGCGGCGGGCCGGGAGAAGCTGGCCGGCCTGAGGGGCCGGCCGCAACCGCGCGTGCGGCCAGGGGTCTGCTTCCCCTGGGAAGAGCGCGTGAAAGAGCTGCCCGAAATCACCGGCCGCCCGGAACTCGTGCGCAAGATTTGGGAAGACATCGATGCCTTCGGAAACCTATTCATCTGGCAACTGCTGTTGAGCTTCTGAGTCTTTGGATTCCGCATCTCGGATTTCGGATTGCGAGTCTCCGACCTCCCATCTCGGATTTCGCCGCTCATGGGGCCGTCCCAATCACCTTGTCATCGAACGTGGCCACGACCTTCTGGCCGGGCTGCACCACCAGGAAAGCTGAGTCATCCCACTCTCCCGCGAGCAATCGCTGCAAGAGTCCCAGGTCGCCCTCGACCTCGTCGTATTGCCAGCCTTTGTCGGCGCAGATTTGCCGCACCTGCTCGGGGAGTTTGAGGTCCCGGACGAACTCGAAGTCAATCAGGGTTCCGTGCGAGTAAGCCTCGGCCCAGCGGCTCATTTCCGCGAGCAAGTACTGCGCCTGGTCTTCACCGTATTTCTGCGCCCACTGCTCGTAAGTGCTCCTGAGGCCCTGGCTGGCGCTGGCGGGCAGGGAGACCCCGCCCCAGACCAGCCCCTTATGGCCGCGCCGTTGGGCGAATTCGAGCCATCCGGAAGTGTAATAGTAAGTGCCGGGCCGCGCCGCAAAACACTCCTGGTAGCGCTCTTTCGAGCCGAGAAAAAAAGTGATGCAGTCGTGCGCGCGCGGAATGACCAGCGGCGTGTGCGCGGTGGTCAAGCCGACGAGGATGTTGCTGCACAGGGCGTAGCCAAGGGCGATCGCATCGTACTTGCCGGCCGGCACCGCCGCGATGCGCTTCTGGATTTCTTCCCGCCCGGCGGCGGGCGTGTCGTGGTAACCTTGCGTCAGCAGTTCGAGATCGATGAGGTTGCGCGAGCGCGCGGCAAGATAATAAAGCTCCCGGGCGGCGATTTCGCAGGCGATGACTTTCAAAAACATGGGACAGCTTAAACCCGCTTAACTCCTCTTGGCCGTCCAGCGGATGGCCTGGCGGAGGACCTGCCGATAATTGGGGTTTTCGTAAGCGAAATGGTCATGGCCCGACTGCAAATAGACGACCCGTGCGGCCTGGTAGGTCTTGGCCCACGCAATCACCTTGTTGCTGAGCTGTTCGTCGGTGGTCAGCAGCGGGTGGCATTCCTCAGCCACGTCGAACAGGTTGTAAGTTTCATCGTGGGTTTCATAATCCTCCACTCCGCGCGTGACGGGATGCGCGGGGTCGGCGACATGGATTTTGAAATGCATGTCCTCCTTGTAGGCCGAGCGGGCTTTCTCAACCCCGTTCACGACCGTCTTTTCCAGGTAGTAGCGCGCGCCGATGATCTTCGCGTATTCCGGCCATGCCTGGTAGGAGGCGATGGCGTGATGCAGCACCACCAGCCCTTTGCCTTCCTGGAGCCGGGCCACGAAATCGGCCTTCGCCTCGTCAGTGATCTCCTGGTGCATATCGTAAAGCACGAGCACGTCCCATTTTTTGGCCGCCTCGGCTTTGAGCCGCGCGTGGGCCTTTGGATGTTCGACCGCCTCGTAGGAGATGTCGGGGTTGTCTTTGAACACCTGGAAGAAGGGGTCGCGCTCGAAGCCGTGGCCGCCCGTGACGACCAGCACGCGGATTTTCTCGGGCGACGCCTGGGGTTGGTCGGCCCCGGAAGCCCAAAACGCAGGCAGCCCGAGCAAAAGGGCCACCATGGCAAGACGTATGTTTTTCATGGCGCTGTTGTACCATAAGCCGGACGGATTGCCAGCAGATTTCGTAGTGGGGCAGGCGTCTCGCCTGCTTCCGCGGGCGTCCCGCCCGCCTCGGCGTCGAGGGCCGGACGCCTGCCCCACTGCGCGATTGAATTGACAGCGGGCGGTTTCTGTCGTTATCTCGTGTCATGAAACCATCCAATCAATCAACGGCCATCTCAGCGACCTACCACCCGGCAACAGACGGAAGCCCGGATATTACGCGCCGCAAATTCCTCGCCGGCGCCGGCGCGGCGGCGGTCGGTCTCACCATCCTCAAACCCGAGCTCGTCGGCGGCGCCGAGGCGAACTCGAAGCTCGACATCGGGGTCATCGGCTGCGGCGGGCGGGGGGCGTGGATTGCCGAACTCTTCGCCAAAAACGGCCACTACAACGTCGTCGCCCTGGCCGATTACTTCCCGGATCGGGTCGATGCCGCCGGCGAAAAGCTCAAGGTCCCGCCGGCCAAACGCTTCACGGCCCTGTCCGGCTACAAACGGCTGCTGGCGGAGAAACTGGACGCCGTCGCCATCGAAACGCCGCCTTACTTTCACCCGGAGCAGGCGGCCGCGGCGGTGGAGGCGGGCAAACACGTCTATCTGGCCAAACCGCTCGCGGTGGATGTCCCCGGTTGCCAGTCCATCGCCGCCAGCGGGCGCCAGGCCACAGAGAAGAAGCTGGCGTTCCTGGTCGATTTTCAGACCCGGGCCATGCCGGCTTACCAGGAGGTCGTCTCCCGCCTCCACAAGGGCGGCATCGGCAAACTGGTCACCGTCTATGCCGAATACCAGACCAGCCTGATGTTCGAAGACCGCGACAGCGAGGTTCGCAAAGACCCGCAGAATCCTGAGGTCCGCCTGCGGGCCTGGGGCATTGACCGCGTCCTCTCCGGCGATGTCATCACCGAGCAGAACATCCACGCCCTGGACGTGGCCACCTGGATGGTCGATGCCAATCCGCTCAAGGCCTATGGCCGCGGCGGGCGGGCGCGCCCGTTCCTGGGCGACTGCTGGGACCACTACTCGGTGCTGTTCTTTTTCCCGGACGACCTCATCGTCACCTTCACCGCCAAGCAGGTCGGTTTCGGCTTCGACGACATCATGGTCCGCGCCCACGGCCTGACAGGCACGGTCGAAACCAACTACGGCGGCCGCTGCTCCCTGCGCAGCCGCGACGACGCCTTCACTGGCGCGACCGACAACATTTACCAGGTCGGCGTGGAGCGGAACATGGCCACCTTCTACGACAACGTCACCAAGGGCGACTGGTCGAATCCGACCGTGCCTCCGAGCGTGCGGAGCAATCTGACCACGATCCTCGGGCGCACCGCCGCCTACAGAGCCACCGAAGTGACCTGGGCCCAAGTCATGAAGGCCAACGAAAAGTGGGAGTTCAAGACCAAGGGCCTGAAGGCGTGAGCCTAAGTTCGCCGGCGGCGCAAATCCTCCGCGTGCGACGCGGCGAATGAAATCCCGACAGGTAGGGATTTCATTCCACGCGTCCCTGCCAGAGCATCTTCGCGGGCCGCGAGGATTTGTGCGACGGCACAGGAGCGCGGACGAGGCGTCCGCGCTCCTGTGGTTGCGGTCCTGCCGCGCTGCTGACCTTCATTCTTGCCCGGGAATTAGCCGCCCCTATAATATGCCGATGCTGGATATCAAACTGATCCGGGAGAAACCGGATTTTGTGCGTCAGCGCCTCGCCAGCCGCGGGGCAGGGGAGGAGGCCCGTATCGATGAACTGCTCAGCCTCGACGAGCAGCGCCGCGCGTTGCTGCGTGAAGTCGAGTCGCTCAAGGCCCAGCGGAATCGCGCGTCGCGCCAAATCGGCGCGTTGATGGGCCAAAAGCAGCTCGCCGAGGCCGAGGCCAGGAAGCAGGAGACGCGGGAACTGGGCGAGCGGATCGCGCAGTTGGACCAACGCGCCGCCGCAGCCGAGGCGGCGCGCGGCCAGTTGCTGCTGCGGCTGCCCAATCTCCCGCACGAGTCGGTGCCGCCGGGCCAGAGCGCGCACGACAACCCGATCCTTCGCCTCCATGGCGAAAAGCCGGTCTTCTCGTTCCAGCCCAAGTCGCACGTCGAGCTTTGCGAGGGCCTGCGGTTGGTGGATTTCGCGCGCGGGGCCAAGCTGTCGGGCAGCGGCTTTGTGCTCTACACGGACTGGGGCGCCAGGCTGGAGCGGGCGCTCATCCAGTTCCTGCTCGACCTCCACACCGGCCAGCATGGCTACCGTGAGGTCTCGCCCCCGTTCCTGGTGGGGCCGCAATGCCTGGAAGGGGTCGGGCAATTCCCCAAGTTCGCCGACCAGTATTACGGCGTGCAGGAGGGCCTGGATGTCGGCACCCTGGGCAAACTCTACCTCATCCCGACCGCCGAAACGCCGGTCGCCAACATCCATCGCGAGGAAATCCTCCCGGAGCGGCAGTTGCCGATTTATTACTGCGCTTACACCCCCTGCTTTCGCAGCGAGGCCGGCGCCGCGGGCATGGGCACGCGCGGCCTCATCCGCGTCCACCAGTTCGACAAGGTGGAACTGATCAAGATTGTCAAGCCGGAGCATGGCTACGAGGAGCATGAGAAAATGCTGGCCGATGCCGAGCGCGCCTTGGCGTTGCTGGGGCTGCATTACCGCGTGGTCCTGCTCTGCACCGCCGACCTGGGCTTCGCCAGCGCCAAGACCTACGACCTGGAAGTCTGGGCGCCAGGGCAGGGGAGCTATCTCGAAGTCTCCAGCGTCTCCAATTGCGAAGACTTCCAGGCCCGCCGCATGAATCTCCGCTTCAAGACCGAGACGGGCGAAAACCGCTTCCCGCACGTCTTGAACGGCAGCGGCACCGCCCTGGCCCGCCTCTTCGTGGCCCTGGTGGAGACCTTCCAGCAACCCGACGGCAGCGTGGTGATTCCCGGAGTGCTCCATAGCTATCTTAAGGCGGAAAGGATTCAGGCTTGACCGCCGCCACGCCCAGCAGCAGTGGGGCAGGCGTCTCGCCTGTCAACCCGGGCGTCCCGCCCGGGATGGAACCCTCTGTTGGTAGTGGGGCAGGCGTCTCGCCTGCCATCGCGGGCGACCCGCCCGCGTTTGGCCCAATTAACGCCTGCTCACAGCCCACGGCCTTGCAGGAACTTGCCCCTGAGTTCCTCGCCAGATGCGCCCCGCCGCATTCCGCTCTCCGCACTCCATGAAGCTCCTTCTGGCCAGCAGCGAAGTTCATCCCTATTCGAAAACCGGCGGGTTGGCCGACATGGCCGGGGCCTTGGCCAACGCCCTGGCCCAGGCCGGCCACCAGGTCGGCATCGTCACGCCGCTCTACCTGGGCCTGCGCGAGCGGTTTCCCGGACTCAAGCCCCTCGATTTGCCGCTGGATTTTCCACTCGGCCTGACTCGCTGCCGGGGCGAGGTCTGGACCCTGGAACCAGACCCGGGGTTGACGGTTTATTTCGTCGATCAGCCGGATTTCTACCAGCGGTCGTCCCTCTACCAGAACCACGGCGTGGATTACCCGGACAACGCCGAACGGTTCATGTTCTTCTCCAAGGCCGTCGCGCACCTGGCCATGCACCTGGCCTGGAAACCGGAGTTGCTGCACCTCAACGATTGGCAAACCGGCTTCGCCGCGCTCTTGCTTCGCCATCAGCAACGCCGGCCGGAGTGTAGCAACGGCCCCCGGACCTGCCTGACCGTCCATAACCTGGCTTACCAGGGCGTCTTCCCGCCCGGCCACTACGCCCTGGCCAACCTGCCCTGGGAGTACTTCACTCCCGCGGGCGTCGAGTTCTATGGCCAGGTCAACTGCCTCAAGGCCGGCATCGCCTTTGCCGATGTCATCGCCACCGTCAGCCCCAGCTACGCCCGTGAAATCACCACCGCAGAATTCGGCTGTGGGCTGGAGGGCCTGTTGCGCCAGCGCCAAACCGCCCTGGTCGGGATTCTGAATGGCGTCGATTACGAAGAATGGAACACGGTCCGCAACCCGCACATTCCTCATCCGTATTGCGCCGACGACCTGGCCGGCAAGACGGCGGACAAACTCGAATTGCAGAAGGAATTCGGCCTGCCGCCCGACCCGGCCGTGCCGCTCTTCGGCAACGTCGGCCGGCTCGTCGAGCAGAAAGGCGCCGCTATCATGCTGGCCGCCCTTGAAGAGATGCTCAGCGCCAACCTCCAATTTGTCTTGTTGGGCGCTGGCACGCCCGCCTTCGAGCGCGCCTATCAAGACCTGGCCAAGCGCTTTCCGGCCCGGGCCGCCGTGCAGATTGGCTTCGACCAGGGCCTCTCGCACCGGGTCGAAGCCGGGTGCGATTTTTTCCTGATGCCCTCGCAGTACGAGCCCTGCGGCCTCAACCAAATGTACGCCCTGCGCTACGGCACCATTCCCATTGTCCGCGCTACCGGCGGACTGGACGATACGGTCATCGATGTCAGGGAGGATGCCGAGCGCGCCAACGGCATTAAATTCGGCGAATACTCCTCCCAGGCCCTGGCCAAGGCCATCCGCAAGGCCCTGGCCTTGGCCCAGGAACCGGATTTGCTTAAGCATTTCCGCGCCAACGCCATGGCCGCGGACTTCTCCTGGGCCCGCACCGCCGAGGAATACCTGGCCGTGTATCAAAGAGCACTGGCCCGGCGATAGCAGGGCGAAGTCCGAAGCCCGAGAACTGGACCGGGGGCGGGAGGGGGATGTTGTAGGTAATTGGCGCACAGTGGGTCGCGAAAGAGGCTCTGCGGTAATTGCTCCATAAACGGCCCAGTCTTGTACAGGTCACGCGTCCGTTGTTGCACTTTTTCCGCTGAATGGCCAAGCCTCTTATTGGCTGCATTGCCTGTATTGCCTACTTCCTGCGTTCAATTGCGCGCCGCCGGGGTCAAAAAAGCCGAACACCGAAAACTGAAATTGGAGGCGGACAGCAGGGGAAACGGGGCGGTCTGAATTGAATGTAACAGACAACGAAAATCCGCAATGCGAATGACCATGTGAATAACCGTGCGAATAACCCACTGGACACTTGCACAGGGCATGGGACCCCTACCATTACGACCGCTTCACTTTCCACGCTGGAAACGAAGGGCTGGGGACCCACGGACTTCGCAGAGCACATCATCACTTTTTTCTTGCCAACAAGTACCCACACCACACAATGCATCCATGAACCGATGCGCTTTTATTTCGCTAGCCCTTCATCTTGCAGCATCCCAAGTCCCAGCACAGGAGGCTGTCCGCCCTGAGGCTGTCACCTTTATCGCCACCGAGGAAGCAGCGTCAAAAGTCCGGAAGTGCGTTTTCGCCGTTTTCATGGCCACAAGCCACACTAACCTAGCGAACATTAACGACTGGACCCACCTGGGTACTGGCTTTTTTGCGGGTCGATCAAACGCGACCTTCGGTGTCACTTGCGCACACATTGTCAATACAGCCAGCCGCGCCCGAAAGGACCTCTTCATGGGCTTCGACACAACAGCAGGCTACAAACGCATACCAGCACGGCCGTTTTTCATAAGTACAAACCTCGATTTCGCTTTTATCGAATCTGAACTAACCAATCAAATAGCCATCCAAGGCTGGCATTTCGGCACCGACCATTTCGACGACGGCCGTTCAATTGTCGAAGGCCGTGGCGTTTTAATCGTCGGATATCCACTTGAACTCGGAACCGAACAAAATCGGAACCTCCCGGTTGTCCGCTTCGGCATGGTCGCGCAGCAAACACCAACTACCCAGTTCCTTGTCGACGGAATCGCCAGCCACGGTAACAGCGGCTCACCAGTTGTCAGTCTTGGCCCCAGGGAATTCAGACTCATCGGAATGACCATTGGCAACAAGCCCGACCAAATTACGCTCTTCAATGAGATGGGAGGAATTTCCGCATTCTTGCCGTACAATTCTGGTCTCGCTGTCGTCCTTAAGTCATCCGTGATCCTTGAGGCAATTCCTGCCTCCTATAAACAATAACCTACGGAATGCACCGTTTCAGCCACAAGCGAACATAGGAAACTCTCGCCAGCCCGAGCACAACATCCGACAGGGGGTTTGCTTTCGAAGATGCCTTTTCCGCAACTTGGTACGCCCAGCCACGCTTCGACTTCGGGACAGTGCAACTCGGAAGGTAATCTGCCGCCTGGGATATACACGATGAGATGGAAGGATGTCAGACGATACTTCGGCACGACGGCGCATCGCCGACGCCTGTTGAGCGGTTTGGAGAGGGCCATGGCCAACCTGAAATCCGCCGGGTGCCGGCGGGCGTATCTGGACGGGAGTTTTGTCACGGACAAGGAAGCTGCGCTGGGCTTGCCGCCCAACGATTATGACGGGTGCTGGGACATTTCGGGCGTTGACCCGACAAAGCTCGATCCCGTTCTCTTGGATTTTTCCAAAGGCCGGGCGGCGCACAAAGCCAAATTCCTCGGCGAGTTGTTCCTAGCGCAAACGCCGGACGGCGTGACTGGCAAGATATTCCTCGAGTTTTTTCAAATCGATAAACAGACCGGCAATCCCAAAGGCATTGTCGCCATAGATCTGGGGAAGTTCCCATGATCAAGAACGAACGACAATATCGAATCAGTAAAGCGCAGGTGGCCAAGTTTCGCGGGGCCCTGGAGGCCCTGACGCGAACGCCGCCGAGAGACTTCCATCCCGTTCTCCTGAAAGCCCAGCGCGAGGCCTTGGAGAGCCAACTCGGCGATTTGCTCGCGGAGGTTGGCGAGTACGAGGCTCTACAGGCGGGCCGGCAGCGCGTGCTGCAACTCCGTTCCCTTGACGAGATTCCTGAGGCGCTGATACGCGCAAGGATTGCCAAGGGCCTGAGCCAGAAGGAACTCGCCGAGAAAATCGGCTTGAAGGAGCAGCAGATCCAACGCTACGAAGCGACCGATTATGCAACAGCTACTTTCGGCCGCATCCAGCAGGTCATCCGCGCGCTTGACTTGAGAATCAGGAAGGCTGTGCGCCTGGAAGCTGCGCGCAAGTAGTCTCTTAGTGATCTGCTTTGAGGTGGCGGTCCCCTCGAGGCCAGAAACAACAGGGGAAGAGCGGCCCTTCTCAATTAAATATAGCAAACACGCTTTTGGAGGAAGAGTAAACCGCGGAATACGCGGAATACGCGGAATTTCCCGATGCCGAATCGGGACCGTCTGCCTTTCCGCGTATTCAGCGTATTCCGCGGTTGCTTTTTCGTTTGCGGTTCGGCCGCGCTAAGCCCTTTGTGCCCCTTTGCCTGATGGGGTCTCAGGCCGTCTGGATCAGGGTGTGAGGCCCTGCCTCGCTGAACATTGGCGCAGGGCAGGGGACCCCCACTCTTACGACTGCTTCGCCCCCCGCAACAGACATTTGACCAGGAACCTTGCGCGCCCGAGACGTTCCTCTGTTCTCAATCCAAGCGTCAAAATGCGCACCTGGCTGCGCGGCGGTTCGGTCCGCGGATCGGGTTAGGGGCCACGTGTTTGGGCAGGTTCTTCCGATGCTCTGTCGTGGAAATATGCCAATCGCGCGACCGCTCGGCGTGCGAGTCCGAGCAAGCTCCTGTGAAAGAAAATACCCCTCGTGGATTGCCGAGCCGAGGGGTAATCACGGCGAACGGCCTCGAGGGCCGGCTTGAGCTTCGTTACGTCAATGGGCTTTCCGGTCCACTTTGGCGGGTCGTAGCGCTCGGACCGGCTACGCACCCGCTGGCGGCGCTTGACGTACAAATAGCTCGAAAGCATCGCCACGGCAGCCAGTCCGATGATGATTTCAAAAGCAGACATACCCACCCCTAACGCTGCGCCTCAGCGGCGGCGGGCCATCGGTGATCGGAATGAGAGAAAGGCGCCATCCCGCCCTCCACTGCGGGCGCTTTGCTGGGCCGGGGTGCGCTCATGCCTTCTTGCCTCTATATCAAAAGGGCCAAAATCAGGGCAAAGACTCGATCTACCCATGAGAAGAGCTTGCACTTTCGCCCTGAAAAGTCAAGCGCCGAAGCGCGCCGCGGCGCCGTGCTCGCGTCCTGGCGCGTCCGGCCACACAGAGCGTCCTTTGGTAATCGTTTTTCCATGCTCCATTCCTGGCACAGTCCCCGGATGGCTTTAGGTGAGTTCCATCGTTCGCCCATTGCGCGAGCGGAGCGAGCCAAATTCGGCGGCTGCATGCGATTGGCCGCTCACTGGCTTCGTCGAGGCTTGGCTTGGCGGCGGCTGTGGATGGGCGCGAGCGTTATCCGGCGGCCTGATTATTCCGGACATTTCCTCTACAGCGCCGTGCGCAACTATTTAAGAGGTTGTGGATAAACCGTTGAGCGAAGCCGGCGTCCCGCCCACCGGAAGCCGAGCACCAAGGCCCCATAGAGCACGACCAAGCCCGCGTTGACGCCCAGGGCCACGCGGGCGACCGGGATGCCGGGGTGCGCCAGGGCCGGCGCCCACAGCCGCCAGCGCAGGTTGAACAGGGCCAGCGTGAAAACCCCAAGCACAGCCGCCACCCGCCACAGGATGTCAAACCGCCGGGCCGGCTCGCGCACGAAGGCACGGATGCCCCAAAAGCACACTGCGGCGCCGACGAGCACAACCAGCGAAACCGCCAGCCAATCTCCCGTTTGCCAGGCCAAGGCCAAAAGCCAGGCCAGCGCGCCGACCGTGCTGCCGCCAATGCCTCCGTAAGCGGCGCCTCGGATTTGACGCTGCTGCGCTGCCAAGGATAGCGGCGGCGGCACGGCGGCAAACGTGCCATCCTCAATCTGGATTTGCCGCTGGCGCCGGTTGGCCCGAGCGATCCAGATCCAGAGACCGGCCGAGTAACCAATCACCAGGGCCGCCGTCACCAGGCCGAAGGCAACCGGTCGCGAGCGGGCCAGCGGCCGGCCAAAAAGCGTGAGTCCGCACAAGGCCAAAACGAAGCCGGTGACGTAGGCAGTCGCGAGCCAGGTTTGCCTGACCATGAACTGGCGTTCACGCGGTGAGCGGGTGTTGCGGATGCTGGCCCGGGCGCCATACCAGCCGCCCAGGATTCCAATGAGCGGTCCCAGCATCGCGCCCAGTAACCCGGCCGAAACGGCGGCCTTGGCGGCGGCGCCCGCCTTGGCCGCCATCGCTCCGGTTGCCCCGGCGCCGGCCGAGGCCGTCGCCATTGGCAGGAGCGCCAGCACCGCCGAGGTGAACCCCGCGCCGGGCGCCGTCTGCCGGAGTGCGCCCTCGACGAATGCCGCCACCTCCTCCGCCAGCAGTTTGCGCCCGCGGAAGAGCCGTTGTTTCACGGCATCTTCGCTCAGTTCGAGCGCCTGCGCGGTCTTTTCCACGGATTGTCCTTCGCGATAAAAGAGCACCAGCGGCTCGCGATAGGTCTCCGGGATCCGTTCCAACGCGCGCCAGAGAATGGCCTCTTCCTCCCGGGTAATGGCGCGCTCAGCGGGCCAGGGTTCATCCGCGGGGGTCTCGACGGCGCTTTCAAGCGGTTCGGCCTTGTGCGACGGCTCATGTTCGTCGCGCCGCAGGGCCCTGCCGATCCGGTTCCGGACGATGCCGCAGAGCCAGGCACGGAGCCTGGCCGGCTCACGCAAGCCCCGCAGTTCTCGCCACGCGATGACGAACGTTTCCTGCGCCAGGTCTTCGCTCTGGGTCAGGCTGCCCGTGGCGCTGTAGGCCAGCGAGCAGACCAGCGATTGATAGCGCGCCACGATCCGGCCGAAGGCCTCGCGATTTCCCGCCAGGCACAGGGCCACCAATTCGCCGTCCGTTTCCTCACTCATAAGCTCCGGTCTCGCTGTCATCATACCATGTGATCAGTACCCGAAAAGTCCGATGAGGTGACAGGGCAGGGGACCGCAGCCGCCGACGCAAGGAGGCGGACCTCATAACCACCCCCCAACCTCGTCTTTCCCCGTCCTCCTCGTGACCTCAGAAGCTACCGACACGCCGGCTTGTCGCAACTGGATCGAACGTCACACCAGGGCAGGGGACCCCTTGACTACGTCGCCGATTATCGGCAGAAGACGACCTTCAACCGGACGTCGCAGGAGCGCCGCCGGAGTGTCGGCATCCAACCCTCAGTTTCGGCGAGAGTCTCGAGGTGCTGCAAAAGCAGTTGAGAGGGCAGGGGAGGGGAAAGGGATGAGGGAGGAGGGATGAAAGTCGGGAGGGCATGGCTCAGCGGGTGAGCGGCGGGCGGAAACGTACGCGGTCGGCTTCGAGGATGACCAGGTGCCCTGGGAGAGGATCGACCAGGGCGGGCTGTTTGAGGAAGCGCTCTAATAGATTAACGATTTGCCGGGCAGTGGCATCATCGGGCAGGCGCATCACCACGAGGCCTGCGTAATCGGCGGGAGGATAGCAACGGCTATCGGCAAAATCCAAATCACGGGTCAACAAAGCCGAGCTGGTGTTGCGAGCGTGGGCAGCAATCTGAGCATCGGGCGCTGCCCCCAGGCCAAGGTCACGGGCGTGGTCGGCAGCATGGCCAAAGCGCTGGAGCAGAGGCAGGGTCGAACGCGGCAAGTTGGCGTCCACCAGGAAGCGCATGGCTTAGCCTTAGGCGGCGAGCGGATGAAAGGATTCCTGCTCAGCCAGTTCGCCCACGAACTTGAGGGCGGCCCGAATGTCTTCCAGGGTGAGGTCGTATTCGCGCCGGACTTCTTCGAAAGTCATCCCGCCGGCGAGACTGCCGACAACAAGTGTGACCGGCATTCGGGTGCCGCGAATCACCGGCCTGCCGTGACAGATAGCCGGGTCAATGATAATACGATCGTGACCTTTCATAAACTAACGATATTGGAAGAACATGGCCTTTCCAAGGGCGTTATAGGCCCGCCTTCAACCCTTGCTCGCACAGGGGCGCGCAGCGAACGCGTACATCCGGGGCTGAGATTCATGTCCACCAGGAGTTTCATGAGCCGGCGACGGCGACCTCCTGCTCTTCGACGCGCCAGGTGGCGTAGGCCAGGGCTTCATCGATGTCCGCCGCCTCCAAATACGGATAGAGGCGGAGGATTTCGTCGCGGGTCTTGCCGGCGGCGACCAGGCCAACAATGGCGCCGACGGTGACGCGCAAGCCGCGAATGCAGGGTTTCCCGCCCATGACGGCGGGGTTCCATGTGATGCGCTCTAGTTTTGGCATGAATCAAACATAACTCTTTAAGCTCCGGATGCCAAGGCCGCTTGGAGTTCGCGGCGGAGTTTATCGCGGACTTTGGCAACGCCGGCCTGGGCTTTTTCATACTGGCGATGAGATCGGACGGGGCGCGGTGGGCATCGTCGGCCTCACGCGGGATTTTGACGTGCAGGTTCAGCCGCGCGCGATGATGTG
The DNA here is from genome assembly GCA_049518415.1 of Verrucomicrobiota bacterium. GTDB lineage: Bacteria > Verrucomicrobiota > Verrucomicrobiia > Limisphaerales > UBA8199 > CAVQND01. The sequence goes on along the minus strand of JBEKRX010000002.1, from coordinate 146,974 downwards.
CTCGACCGGGACGCGCCAGGCTTGTTCGCTTAGCTCCGGTTGCCGCGATGAGGGAGCAAGGGAGTAGTGCGGGTTTATTCTTTTACGAGCTTGACTTCCTGGGTGACCCGGTCGATTTCCCACTTCATGCCTGGCGGCCGGAAAGGGACGCTGTCCAGGCTGCGGTTGCGGAACTCGGCGAAGCTGTCGGGCAGGCGACCATTCTGCTGGATGAAACGGCGGAGCTGGACCGTCATAAGGGCATGGACCTCGCCGGTCAAAGGCTGGCCGGGTTTGCTCTCGGAGACCGTGGCCGGCGGGGCCGGTTGGCTGGCGGCGGCGGACGGTTTCTTGTGGCAGCCGGCGAAAGCCAGGGCGAGCAAGGCCATGAAAGTGATCCGGAACGAGAGATGCATGGATAGGATGCGGGTTGAAAGCCGGATGGAAAAGGGTATCGGCTGTGACGGGGGCGGCTACGGAGTACGGGTCGGGTCGAGGTTGATAAAGTCCCCGTGTGAGTCCACGGCTTGCCAGAACCTGGTCCGCACGGCTTCGGTATGGCCATCGACAAAGACCACGTTCCCCCGCTTATTATGCCGGATGGTGACGCTGTCACCACCCACGGCGAACCGGCCGTCGTTGATGATGGAGGCGGTGCGGTCCTGCCAATCCCAGCTTTCCGAGGGGGTGTGGGCGGTTTGCTCTTCCAGGAGCATGATTTTGTGGGTTGGCCCCCTGACGGAGGTGATGCGGAAGGGATAGACGCCCTGATCGGTAATGATCGTGCTCAGGCCCGGATTGAAGGCGCCCTCGAGATCGAAACTGGTGAGGGTGTAGCTGTACATATAGGGGCCGGGATCGGAACCGACAGAACCGCAATCCTGGAAACGGGCGGTGTTGTCCCAGTCCAGGGGACAACGGAACAAATTGCTGTTGATCAGGCCAAGGCCGATGGTGATCGGGCTTTGCTGGACTTGCGGGTAGGCTGGCGAGAGGCGCCAGTAGATCCAGTCCTCTTTTCGGAATCCATAGGTGTTGCGTGAGCCCGGACCGGGAAACATGCTGCGGTTATCGTCAATGTACATCAGCAGGCCGAGCGACAACTGCTTGAGATTGCCGTTGCACTTTATCTGGCTGGCCTTTTGCTTGGCCTTGGAAAGGGCCGGCAACAGCATGGCCGCCAGAATGGCGATGATGGCGATGACCACCAGCAACTCGATGAGCGTAAAACCGGCGCGGCCCGGCCGAGCGCACAGGCGTTGGGACAGCAGCTTTGCGTGGGCAGGCTTGGTTGCATTCATACGGCCGAATATCCTAGTCCACCGGGTTCCGGCGCGCCTTGAACGCACACGCCCCAGCCCGGGTGAGCGCGCGCGCGCCAGGGCCTTCCAGCCCGGTGCGTCCAAGACATACTGGTCCTGCCCAGGGTAGTGGAGTGGGCGGCCAGATGCAAGCTTGCTCCAATATCGAATCAGTAAAGCGCAGGCCGCAAAGTTTCGCCAGGCCCTGGAGGCCCTGACGCAAACGCCGCCGAGGGAGTTGCATCCCGTTCTCCTGAAGGCCCAGCGCGAGGCCTTGGAAAGCCAACTCGGCGATTTGCTCGCGGAGGTTGGCGAGTACGAGGCTCTCCAGGCGGGCCGGCAGCGCGCGCTGCAGCTCCGTTCCCTTGACGGGATTCCTGGGGCACTGATACGCGCAAGGATTGCCCAAGGCCTGAGCCAGAAGCAACTCGCCGAGAAAATCGGGCTGAAGGAGCAGCAGGTCCAGCGCTACGAAGCGACCGATTATGCGACGGCTAGTTTCGCACGCATCCAGCAGGTCATCCGTGCGCTTAACCTGAGGATCAGGAAGGCTGTGCCCCTGGAAGCTGCGAGCAAGTAGTCTTTTGGTGATCCGCTTTGAGGTGGCGAGCCACTCGAGGCCGCAAACAACAGGGGAACGAGGGCTATTCTCAATTGAATATAACAAACATTGTGCGATCTTGAATGGCGCCTCGCCAAGGGTGGCGGGTCCGGAGCGATCCGAAAATCCCTTTCGTCACAGCCGCTTGGTCCATTGGCGATCATGGCGGGCAGCGTGAATGACGGCGAAGACATGGACGGTCTGCGCCTCCACGTAATAACAGATTCGATAAGGGAACCGGAGCGGATATAACCAGCGGACACCCTTGCGCCGAAAACGAACCCGAAAGATCAAAGCCTTCTGGCTGAGACTGTCGATGGCGGCGTTGACCTCCTCCGCGAATTCAGTTCCGAGTCCGTTGCGCTGGCGCTCGTACCAGTGCGCCGCCTCGGTGATATCAACAATGGCGTCCGGCAGAATATCCAGGCTGAAACTCATTTCTTGAGCTTGGCCAGGATCTGAGATTTCGCTTCGGCCCAGGGAACGAAAGCGGACGGGGTGCGGTCACACTGGTCGAGTCGCGATTCAATAAGACGCCTTTCCTCATCCGTCAGCTCACCAGCGTCAAGCCAGCCGTCGCCAGCGAGTTCGTCGAGCTTGATTTGGATTTCCGCGCGGTCTTCGGCGCTCAGTTTGGGCAGTTCTGCAAGAATATCCGCTTTGCTCATGAGCAAAATCTACCAGCCAAGGGGGATGTCGGCAAGCAGGAGTCACAGCGAGAATTCCGGTTAACTAGAGGGCCGGTCGTTGGCTCGGCCTGGGCATGATGTCCACGGAGGAGCTGATCCCCTGGCGCCTTGCCAAACGTGGCCAAGTCTGGAGGCATACCAATGCTCCCCCATGCCCTTTCTGAACCCTGGCGCTAGGTCCGCTTTCTGGCTCGTGAATCAGGAGCGTGGCAGGTCGCGCGCAGGGCAAGGTTCCGTCGCGGTTTTCTGGGGGCATTTTCTCCGGGGTCGTTTTCGTGGTTGACAGCAAACATGGTGCAAAATATGCGCGGTCCGCGGTCAGCAAACCCCCTTCAAGCGGCTTGGGTTCAATGGTAGCCCCAGCCGAAACGCTCGGTAATCGGCCAATAGACGAAGAAGGACTTGCCGATGGCCTGGGCGGCCGGGAAATCGCCCCAGTACCGGGAGTCCAGGCTGTTCATGGTGTTATCGCCCATCACGAAGAAATGCCCGGGCTCGACGGTGAATTGATACCCGGGCGCCAGCTTCTCTTTCATCGCGTGGCCATAGTAATGGCCTTCCTGGTAAGCCAGCGCTTCCTTGCCGGCCTGGCCTTTGGGGCGGTTGGCGACGCCGTAGAAGGAATAGACATTCTCAAAGTGCGGAGTCGAGGCGGCAATCGGCCGTCCATTGACCACTAGGTGGCCGACGGGCACGCTGCCCATCCCCGGAACCTCCGCTACTACATAGTCCTGCTGCAGGCAGAGCGTCTCACCGCCCAGCCCGGCCAGTCGTTTGATGTAGAACTGGTCCGGCGGCAGGCTCTGGATGCCTTTGGTCTCGAAGACGATGATTTCGCCTCGCTGCGGCGCGCGGAAGTTGTAGCTGAGGCGGTCGACGAAGAGATGGTCGCCGGCGGTGACCCTCATTTTGAGAATGTCCTCGCCCTTGTGGAAGAACTGTCCCTCGTGGATGCCGGCGCGCTGCTGGAGGAGCGGCTGGCCATAGTCGGGCGGGAGCCAGAGGATGTAGGTTTTGCCGCCGGCCACCAGCTTCTGCCAAAGATTGAAAATGAGGAAGCGAACCGGCGGGTCGATCTCATCCAAGGTGCCGTCATTTTGGGCGACGAGGTGGAGGTAGGAGACGCCCTGGAACCACTCGCGGACGCGTGTCCAGGCGGTCGGGATTTCGAACGTTGATTGCTCGCGGGTGCGGGTGAAGTCGGGGAGCGAGGTCACGCCAAAGAGCGTGGGCTGCATGGAGCCGGTCGGGATTTTGAACGGCTGGAGGAAAAAGGTGCGGATGCCCATGGCGACGGTCAGGGCGACGAGCAAGACCTCGACATTTTCGCGGAAGCCCGGGTGGGGGTAGGGCTTGAGCCATTTGTTGGCGGCGGCTTCCAGTTTCTGCATGAGCTTTTCGAGTTCGGGCTTGTCGGGGTTGTCGGCGACGGCCTGCTGGAGAGCGGACATGGCGGCGCGGATATTCTCGACGGCCTGGGGCGAGAGGATATCGCGCTGGTGGTCCAGGAGTTTCTGGACATGTTTGCGCATGGCGGTGGCGTGGCGAACCGTTTTCGAGAGGAACCAGTGGATCATGGGAAGTGGCGGGTGGGACTAAGGAGTTGAAAAGTTGAAAAGGTTACGAGGGTTACAAGGGTTACATAAGGGAGGGGCCGAGTGGCGGGGTGTGCGCAGGCGGCGGACCTGCCCATGAACCGGCAAGTATTGGGGCAGGCGTCTCGCCTGCCATGAGGGCGTCTCGCCCTTGAAACCAACGCGGGCGAGACGCCCGCGCCGGCAGGCGAGACCCCTGCCCCACTGCGGCGGCGGCCGCGGCGGGGGGCGGTTCGCGCCGAAAAGCAGTTCGGCGCTCCATGGGGGCGGGCGGTCATGTCTTGAGAACTTCGATGAACGCTTCCTGCGGGATGTTCACGGAGCCAAAGGATTTCATGCGCTTCTTGCCTTCCTTCTGTTTTTCGAGCAGTTTGCGTTTGCGGGTGATGTCGCCGCCGTAACACTTGGCGGTCACGTCTTTGCGGAGGGCGCGGACGGTTTCGCGGGCGATGATTTTGCCGCCGATGGCGGCCTGGATGGCCACGGCGTATTGCTGGCGGGGAATGACTTCCTTGAGTTTAGCGGCCAGGGCGCGGCCCCGGCCCGGCGCCTTGTCGCGATGCACGATGCAGGAGAAAGCGTCCACGGACTCACCATTGACCAACATGTCGAGCTTGACCATGTCCGATTCCTGGAAGCCGGCGTGCTCGTAATCCATGGAGCCGTAGCCGCGGGTGATGCTCTTAATGCGGTCGTGGAAGTCGATGAGGATTTCATTCAGCGGCAACAGGCCGGTGAGCATCACCCGCTGGGGGTCCAGGGTTTCGGTGTGGTGGACGGTGCCGCGCTTCTCGGAGATTAAGGCCATGATGTCGCCGATGTACTGGTTGGGACAGATGACAAAGGCTTTGACCAGCGGTTCGTGGATGGCGGCGATGCAGGCGGGCTCCGGCAGGAAGGCCGGGTTATCGACCTCTTTGAGGGAGGCGTCGGTGAGCCGGACGCGGTAGATGACGCTGGGGTAGGTGGCGATGATGTGCATGCCGTATTCGCGGCGCAGGCGTTCCTGGACGATCTCCAGGTGGAGCAGGCCGAGAAAGCCGCAGCGGAAGCCGAAGCCGAGGGCGACCGAGGTTTCGGGCTGATAGACGAAGGCGGAGTCGTTCAACTGCAACTTGGCGAGGTTGGTCTTGAGGTGCTCGTAATCGGCGGTGTTAATCGGGTAGAGCCCGCTGAAGACCATCGGCTGGATTTCTTTGAAGCCGGCCAAGACCGCGGCGGGATTGCGGGCGTCGGTGATGGTGTCGCCCATTTTGACTTCCTGCGGGCTTTTGATATTGGCGGTGATGTAGCCGGTCTCGCCCAGTTCGAGTTTATCGCGGACGTAAGGTCTGGGGTTGAAGCTGCCGACTTCCTTGACTTCGACGGATTTGCCGGAGTGCAGGAGTTTGACTTGGAGGCCGGGCTGCAATTGACCGTTGAAGACGCGCACGAGGATGACCACGCCTTTGTAGGTGTCGAAGTAGGAGTCGAACACCAGGGCCTGGGTCGAGGGGGCGCCGGTCGGCTTTGGGGGCGGGATGCGTTGGACGATGGCCTCGAGGATTTCGTCAATGCCGAGGCCTTCCTTGGCGCTGGCCAGGATGGCGGACTCGCCGGGGATGGCCAGGATGTCTTCCAACTGCTGGCGGGCCTGGGGGATGTTGGCGTGGGGGAGATCGATCTTGTTGATGACCGGGATGATGGCGAGGTTCTGTTTCATCGCCAGGTGGACGTTGGCGACGGTCTGGGCCTCGACGCCCTGGGCGGCGTCGACCACGAGCACGGCCCCCTCGCAGGCGCTGAGGCTGCGCGAGACTTCGTAGCAAAAATCCACGTGGCCGGGCGTGTCGATCAGGTTCAACTCGTAAGTCTCGCCGTTGTTGGCCTGGTAAAGCATCGTCACCGGGTGGGCTTTGATGGTGATGCCGCGCTCTTTCTCCAGGTCCATGGAATCGAGCAACTGCTCTTCCATCTCCCGGGTCGTGATCGTACCGGTGCGGTACAGCAGCCGGTCAGAAAGCGTCGTCTTCCCATGATCGATATGGGCGATGATGCTGAAGTTTCTTATGTGCCTGGCATCCATCTTCTAAACGGGCGCATCGTGATATTGCCCCCCGCGGAGTGGCGCAAGCTCCCACCTTGCGTCCGTCCCAGCAAACCTCCGGCTGGCTGGCGCCACCCTGCCCCAGTGCGCTTGGCCAACCCGGAGGGTTGGCGGGACTCAGCCAAACCGGAGGCTTGCCCTGCTGGCAAGCGGGCAGCGGTCTCCAGATGCGCCCCTGCTAAACTGCGGCGACCAGCGATACTTGACAAGCCCCGAATTCCGGCTGCGCCTCAGACCACCTCTGGAATCGAGCCTGCCCGGAGAGGCTCATTGGGAATTGAGAATTGAGTATTGCTTATTGGTTATTGAGTCCGCAGCGGGCACGCAAGTTTTGGGCTTGGCCTTCGCTGTGGAGACCGATTTTCCGAGGATGCGACCCAGTTGGTCGCACTCTTCCACCAGGCCCTTAGGCGCACAGGAGGGGCGTGCCGCGCGGCAGGCGCACCACGACCGTGCCGGCGATGCGGTCGTGCCAGCCTTGTTTCTCCGCGTCCCAGGCAATCCACAGGAAACCCAGGAACAAGACGATGATTGAAAAGGCGGCCGCCAAGGCGCGCACCAGGGCGACGGTGAAGGGCAACGGCTGCCCATCCAGACGCACCACTTTCAGGCCCAGCACAATTCCGCCAATAGTGGTCCCTTTCCAGGCCCACATGCCGGCGAAATAGGCCAGTGCTACCAGGAAGCCCCACGGCCATCCGTGGACGAGCGCGTCCGCAATCAACAGCAGGACGCTATCCAGGAAAGCCGCCCCCATGCGCTCCCAAAAGCCCGCCCTGGGATAGGACAAGGCCTCGGGCACGGCCGCCGGCGCCAGCGGCATGGTCAGCCCTGGGGGCGGAGCCGCCGAGGCGGGCTGCGGGGCGGAGGCTTGGGCGTCCCCCATCCCGGCCAGGCCGGCAACCGCCGGGGCCGGCCCGGCAGCGGCTGGTTGCGTGGCGGCCAGATGCTCCGCAGTTCGCCGCCGGCGGAGGTGGCCGATGACCGCGGTTACCGCAACCCCCAATCCCCAAATACTGAACCAGAGGTAGGCCAGCAAGCCCACCACCCACACCATGTAGAAGAGCGTCAGGATGACCGAGCCCAGCACAAAGGCGACGAGCGGCTTCTGCAACGCCACGATGCCCGAGTGTTGCCCGATGCGCAACCCGACCCATTCCAACAACGCCACCTTGCCGACGATGACCCCGAAGAACACCGCCAGGCCAACAAACGGCAGCACCAGCATACCGATGACGGTCACCACCAAGATCAAAGAGACGATCGGCACCAGCAGTTTTGCCACCAGACCCAGGACCATCGTGGTGGCCGGCCGCTCGTTGAGCACGTCAACGCAGGCCTGGACAGGCCGAGGGAAAGCCGCGGCGACAAGCAGGTAAAAGAGGAAAAACGCGCCCGCCACCACCCAGACCCAGCCCACTTGCGGGGCCAGCGGCCGCAGCTTAAAGACGCACTGCAGCAGCCATTTCTTGAGCCACTCGAGATTGATGCCCACCTCCTGGGTGTGCCCCTTGACCGACGCGCCCTCCGCCACGTCCAACCGGCCGGCCACCGCAACCACGTCCCCATGAATGGTGGCTTTCGGCTCGACTTTGATGGCCCCCATCACGGCCACGACGTCCTGATGCAACTCCGCCCCCCGCCCTACCCTCACGCTGCCCAACACTGCCACGACGACGTCCCCTACGTCTCCATCGACTTCCACGTCCCCGCCAATCACCACCACCCCCTCGCGCACTTTGCCGTGGACCTTGGCCGACCCGCCGATGACCACTACTACGTCGGCTGTCTCGCCGGCCTTCAATTCCGCGTCTCTGCCAATCACCACCACCGCCTCCCGGTCAAGGCCCGGCCGCTTCTCTGCTTGAGGCGGCTGGCCGGCGGCCCCGCCTCCTGCGGCGCTGGAATTCGTGTCCGGGGCTTCGGCTTCGACTGCCCCGGCGGCCGCCCCGCCAGCCAGGGCGCCGGATTGGGCCCCGGCGTCCTGGGGTGCCGCATTGGTTTGTTGCGCCGGGAGCGCCGTGGCGCAAAGCAGCAAAAGGGCCGCCACTGCCAATGCGGCCGCCCAGGCCGCCCCCAATACCCCTCGGGCCGCCCAGCCGCTTCCGCTCACGGATGAGCGCCCGGCCATCGCGGTCCCGCGCCTGTAAAGCTGTCCGTCCGCAGGCGCGCACTCCGCGACGGCTTTTTGTGTTGTTTTCATTGTCGCAATCCAATTGTTCAGCGGCGCGCAAAGGCGAACCGCAACCAGGCGGCGCCCAGGCCCATGCACAGCGCATAGCCCAGCGCCAATGACGCCAGGCAGGCGGCGATAAAGCCCGTGGGGAGCTGTTTCACCACCGCCAGCATCGTGCTCGAGAGCACATTGACGACGTTCCAAAGGGCGCCGACTCCCGAGAGCCAGCGGCCGACCTCGCGCGTCGCCGAAGCGTAAGCGTCGGCCTTCGGCAGCTCCCAGCCCGCCAGGCAAAGCCCGCCAAACAAAGCGAGCAAGATTGCCAGGGAGGCGACGCGCAACCCCGCCGGCCACATCTGCCAGCCCTGGCGGAACCAGGGCAAGGGCGCGCGGCTGGCGATGGCTGCCATCACTCGCGGCAGGAGCGTCCGGGGCGCCGCCCGCTCCGGCAACGTCTTCAACACGGCGTCAATCTCCGCCTCCAATTGCTTTTCGTAATCGCTGCTCATATCCTGCCAGGCCCCACTCCGGCGCCCCATGTAACCCTGTAACTCATTTAATCTTCTTAACTCATTTAACTCATTTAACGCGCTTAACTCAGCGCCGCTTCCCCCAGTTGGGAGCGCAATTTTCGGCGCAACGCGGCGCGGCCGCGAAAGATGTCCGTCTTGATCTTGCCCAGCGAGACTTTGAGTTTGGCGGCGATTTCTTCGTAGCGCAGTCCCTCGAGGTGAAAGAGCACCAGGGGCACCCGCTGGGCGGCCGGCAGGGTCTGCAGCGCCTGTTCGACCAGCTCGCGGCAATCGGCGCGGGCCAACTCCGCCTCGAGGTTTGCCGGGGCCGCAAACTCGACTTCTCTTTCCTCTTCCTCGCCCCCGCCCGTGCGCAACTCCGAGAAGAAACTCCAGCGCGCCCGATAGCGGGAAAGGTGGTTCAAGCTCAAGTTGGTCGCCACCTTTTTCAGCCACCCGCCCGCGGTCGGACTGTCCCGCAACTCGGCGAACCGCTCATAGGCCCTGAGGAACACTTCCTGCGCGATGTCCTCGGCCTCGGTCTGGTTGGCCAGCAAACGCGTGGCGGTGCTAAACACCATGTTCTGGTAGTTCTGCACGAACATTTCGAACTGTTGTGCCTCTGTCATCGGGCGGCCACGGCGGCGCGGGGCCTATCTTATCCCTGAAAGGCAACTGAAGGCAAAGCACTTGCATGCCGGCTTGCGGGTGCGGCAGGCGTTCCGGTCACTGGACCGCCATCCCGCAACAACCGATGGTTACGGCCCAGCTCTGCACCAGGTCGATGAAACTCGAGAACAAGAACCCGACGCCTGCCATCGCGGCGAGCGTCGCCAACAGCGGCAGCAGCCGGTGCACCGCCGATCCGAGAGCCTCGGTCACTGAAGTCGCATTCGTCTTCATATCCGTCTGCATTACCCTCCACGCGGGCGATTTGTTTCAAAAATCACGGCACTCGCCCCATCAACCCGACACCGGTGTGGAGCAGTTGGCGCACCCTGGCCTCGCTGCCCGCCTCGGCGTAGATGCGCAGGAGCGGCTCGGTGCCGGAGCCCCGCAGCATCAGCCAGGAACTGTCTCGCGCGATGAACTTCACGCCGTCGTAGGTTTTCATGTCCGCCAGGGGGGAACGCAGGAGTTTGGCGGGCGGATTTCGCCGGAGCCATTCCATGAGCGCGCCCCGTTTTTCCAGCGGGAAACGAGCATCGATGCGCCCGTAGCGGTGAGGGCCGAATTGCTTTTCCAGGGTCGCCAGGAGTTGGTTCACCGGGCGGCCTTCGGCGGCGAGCAGTTCGAGCAGCATCAAACCCGCAGCCAGGCCGTCGCGCTCCGGGATATGGCCGGGAAAACCGATGCCGCCGCTCTCTTCGGCGCCCAGCAGCACCCCGCCCTTGATCATCTCCGCGGCAATGTGCTTGAAGCCCACGCACGTCTCGGTCAGTTCCAGTCCGTAGGCGGCGCACATCTTATCGACCATCGAGGTGGTGGTGAGCGCTTTGACCACCCGTCCCCTGCCCTGCCGGTTGAGGACGGCGTGGCGGAGCAGCAGGCAGATGAGCTGGTGCGTGCTCAGGTAATGGCCCCGCCCGTCCATGCCGCCCACGCGGTCGGCGTCGCCGTCAGTGACGAGGCAAAAGTCGTGCGGGTGCCGCCGGAGAAAGGCGGCGCTGCGCGCGTAGTTCTGCGCGATCGGTTCGGGGTTGATGCCGCCGAAGAGCGGGTCGTGCGCCCCGTTCAAGGTCGTCACCCGGCAGGTCGTCCCGGCCAGCAATTGCTCGAAGCATCCGGCGCCGACGCCGAAGAGGGCGTCGTGCGCGAAGCGGAGGCCGGACCTGGCAATGAGTTTGAAGTCCACCAACTTCTTGAGGGCGGCGTAATGCGCCGGCCGCAGGTCTTGCAGCTTGATTCGTCCGCTGCGGACGCCGCCCGTCAGGTCCTGGGCCCGCACCGGGTTGCGGTCCAGCCAGCTTTCGACCCCCTGGCAGGCCGCTGTCTCCGCCGGCCCGCCCGCGTGGGACTTGAGCTTGAGGCCATTGAACATCGGCGGGTTGTGGCTGGCCGTAATCATAACGCCCCCGATCGCCCGCTGGGCCTTGACCGCGAAAGAGACGGACGGCGTCGGCGTCGGGTCCGGGGTCAGCACCGCGGCAAAACCATTGCCGGCAAACACTGCCGCGGCGCGCCGGCCGAATTGGTCGGATAAGAACCGGCGGTCATAGCCAACGATGACCCTTTTGGCGGTGCCCGCTACGGGATGGGCCTGCCAGTAATCCGCCGCCGCCTGGGCGACACGTTCCACGTTGGCGAAGGTGAAATCTTCGGCGATGACCCCCCGCCAGCCGTCGGTTCCGAATTGAATGCGGGCCATTTAGGCGGGTTGCGGGGTGAGGGGTGAAGGCTGAGAGTCCAGGGTGTGCTGCCTGGCCGCTTCGACGAGGCGGCGCATTTTTCTGACGGCGGCGCCCAGATTGCGGTGGCCGAAGAGGGTGGTGCCGCTGATGAAAGTGTCGGCCCCGGCCCGGGCGCATTCGGGGGCGGTCTGGAAATCCACCCCGCCATCCACGGCAATGGTATAGCTCAGGCTCCGCTCGCGGCGCCAGGCGGCGGCCTGCTGCATTTTCGGCAGCGTCTCATGGATAAACGACTGGCCGCCATAACCGGGGTTCACCGTCATGATGAGCAGATTGTCAATCTGCACGAGATACGGTTCGACCAGGCCAATCGAGGTGGGCGGGTTGACCACCAGGCCGACGCGTTTGCCGAGCGACTTGATCCGCCAGAGCAGCGGGGCCACGGCTTCGCCCAATTCGACGTGGATGCTCAACTGGTCGGCGCCGGCCTGGGCGAAGGGCTCGAGCAGGACATCAGGCTTGGTGCACATCAGGTGCACATCGAAAAACAGCCGGCTCAGCGGACGCACCGCCCGCACCACCGCCGGACCGAACGAGAGGTTCGGCACAAAATGTCCGTCCATGATATCCAGGTGCAGCCACTCGGCCCCCGAGACATTCACCCGCCGGACTTCCCTGGCCAGGCGGCTGAAGTTGGCCGCCAGCAAAGAGGGGGCAATAATCATGCCCATAGGCTAAAGAGCCAACGGCAAAATGTCGAATCGGCAATTCCTTGGGCGCGGCGTGCCTGCAACCGAAGCAGTCGAAAACTCCGACGTTAGGAGCCCCCCGCCAGCCCTCCCCTGCCCTCCTGCAAGCGGCACTCAGACCGCGGCCGGGGCGGGCGAGCCCAGACCGGGCAGTTTCGGCGGAGCGGGTTTGGGGGTTTCGGGCAGCGGTGTGCCGGCAGGCGCCCCCAGGGTCGCTTCGACCTGCGGCTGCGGCGCCGGGGGCGTGAACTTGCCGGTCCGCACGATTTCTTCGACTTGCGCGCCGTCGAGCGTTTCGTATTCCAGCAGCAATTTGGCAATCAGCCCCAGCTTGTCGAGGTTGCTCGTGATGAGGTGCTTGGCCGTCTGGTAGGCGTCATCGATGATGCGTTTGACCTCGGCATCGATCTCCTGGGCGGTGACTTCGCTATAGACCTTGGCGCGGGTAACCTCACGGCCCAGGAAGATGTATTCGTCATCATTGCCGTACTGGATCATGCCCAGCCGATCACTCATGCCCCACTGGGTGACCATTGCGCGGGCCATGTTGCTGGCCTGCTGGATGTCGCCGGCGGCTCCGCTGGAGATATCCCCGGAGATGATTTCCTCGGCGATGCGGCCGCCCATGGTCATGGTGATCAGGTCGAGCATCTCCTTGCGGCGCCGGTTGAGCACATCGGTCTTGGGCAGCGACATGGTCGAACCGAGCGACTGGCCCCGGGGGATGATGGTAACTTTGTGGAGCGGATGGGTGTGCTGGAGCAGGACGTTCACGAGGGCATGGCCCGCCTCGTGCCAGGCGGTGAATTTCTTCTCCTCGTCGGTCATCGCCAGGCTGCGCCGCTCCCGTCCCCAGCGGACCTTGTCGCGCGCCTCTTCCAGCTCGGTCATGCTCACCGCCTTCTTGTTTTGGCTGGCAGCCAGCAAGGCGGCCTCGTTGAGCAGGTTCGCCAGTTCAGCCCCGGAATAGCCCGGCGTGCCCCGCGCAATCACCGACAGGTCAACCGACGGCGCCAGCTTCACGTTCTTGGCGTGGACCTTCAAAATGCCTTCCCGCCCGCGCACATCCGGCAGGTTGACCGTCACCTGCCGGTCAAACCGCCCCGGGCGCAACAGCGCCGGGTCCAGCACATCCGGCCGGTTCGTCGCCGCGATGATGATGATGCCTTCCTGGGTGTCGAACCCGTCCATTTCCACCAACAAGGCATTGAGGGTCTGCTCCCGTTCATCGTTGCCGCCGCCCAGGCCGTGGCCGCGGCTTCGCCCCACCGCGTCAATCTCGTCAATGAAGATCAGGCACGGCGTAGCCTTGCGCGCCTGCTCGAACATGTCCCGCACCCGGCTGGCGCCCACGCCCACGAACATCTCGACGAAATCGGAGCCGCTGATGCTGAAGAAGGCCGCATCGGCTTCCCCGGCGATGGCTTTGGCCAGGAGCGTCTTGCCTGTGCCCGGCGGACCGACCATGAGCACGCCCTTGGGAATCCGCCCGCCCAGGCGCTGGAATTTCTTCGGGTCCTTGAGGAACTCGACCAGTTCGGACACCTCTTCAATGGCCTCGTTGATGCCGGCGACGTCTTTGAAGGTGGTCTTGTTCCGTTCTTTGGCCAGCAGGCGCGCCTTGCTCTTGCCGAAGCTCAAGGCGCCTTTGCCCGCCATCTTGATCTGCCGGATGAAGAAAAACCAAATCAAGGTGGCGATCACGATGATCGGCAGCACGCTCCACACCATGCTCAGGAGCATGGTGTTGGGTTCATAAGGCTGGAACTGCCGCATTTCCAGCAGCTTCTGCTCGAGGTCCGGGTACAACCGCACTTTGGCGCGGAAAACCCCCAGGCCGGCGCGGGGATCGTTCTCCGCCAGGCGCTTGCCTTCACCGTCGGTCTTGTAGTACTCGCCCGTGATTTCATTCAGAAACGGGTTTTGCGCGCTGTAATTGATCGTCGCTTTGACAATCAGGTTCGAGTCCACCAGTTGTTGGAAACGAAACTGGGAAACTTTTTCCCCCGGTGCCTCCATTTTGTCCTTGAACAGCATCAGCATGATGATGCCGCCAAAAATCGCTATCCAAATAAGCCACGTCCGCGGCGGCACCCTGAATTCCCCTCCCCGTTTGGGGTTCTTATCATCGTCACCACTGTATCTATTGTTATTTGACATCTGCTGCTGTCGGTTGCCCAAACTTACCATGCCGGGCGGGGTGCCGCAACGCGCGATTTAAAACCGCTGCCACCGCCACTGCAAGCGGCGCCTGGTCTGTTCCCTCAGCTTAAACCGTTCCGAAATTCGCAGGCCCTCTACCCAGAACACTTCGCCCGGCGCAGTGGCAGCGACGATCAACTCATGCCGCCGTTTGCGCAAGACCTTTTCGTTGGTAAATAGGTCCTGCAATTTGACCGGGGCCGTCATGCCAATCGGCTGGAAACGGTCGCCGGGTTGCCAGTGCCTCAGCACCAGCGACGTGCCGACCCGCTCGGCGTCAAAAATCTCCTGTCCCGCCTCCCGGCGCGGCCGTTTCCTCACCGCCCTGGTGAGCCGCCAGCGCACCCGCACCCCCTCGAACAGCACCTCCCCTGCCCTCTCGCCCAGGTTCACTTCCAGGCTCCTTTGTTTGAACGCCACCGGCTCGCTTTGCCCCACCTGCACCAACCCCCGCGCATCCCGCACGACTCTCCTGACCCCAACTCTGCGACCTGGCGTCCTCCGTTCTCGGTCCTCCGTCCCCCTGCCGGCGGTTGAGTCCCTCGCCGCCAGGGGCCCTGTCGCACTGCCGGCTATTGGAATCCCGCCGACCGTCACCGGGCGCTCTGGACTGGCGCGGAGTTGTTCGACCAGTTCATAGTCGGCCGCCAGGCCCTGGGCCAGCAATTGCAGTTGAATACACCGGCGCTGCACCGCCACCGGCAGTTCCGTGAAGGGGGTCGCTGCCCGCCCGCCCGCCCGCACTTCCTCCAGCCACTCCTGGGCCTTCTCCACTGCCAAGTGTGCTTCTTCCCCGATAATATCCATCACCCGCAGGATCGTCCGGGCCAGGGCAGGCTGATATTCCCGTCGCAGGAGTGGCAGCAACTGGTGCCGGATGTGGTTGCGCGCCAGCTCGAGCAGGGCGTTCGTGGCATCTTCGCGAAAGGCGACCTTGTTCCAGGTCGCCCATTGGCGCAAGTCAGCCTTGGCCTGGTCCAGGAAAGGGCGAACCAGTGCGATTTGCCGGTCGCTGGGCGAAGGATTGCGCCATTTCATCCCAGCCAGTCCTTCCCCGCCGCTGCCGCGCAGCAGGCGCAGAAAGAAAAGCTCCACTTGGTCATCCGCCTGGTGCGCCAGCGCCACGCTGCGGCAGCCCAGGCGGGCGGCCGCCCCGGCCAGGAAATCGTGGCGCAGCTTGCGGGCCGCCATTTCCAGCGACAGCCCACGCGCCCGGCCAAACTCCCGCACCTCCGCCCGCTCCACCACCGCCGGCCAACCCAGGGCCGCCGCCGCCCGCCGGACCAGCCGCTCGTCTGCATCGCTGCTGCGCCCGCGCAACTGATGGTTCAAATGCGCCACCGTCAATTGCCACCGATGTCCCGCCGATAATTGGTCCAGCACCCGCAGCAGCACCATCGAATCCACCCCGCCCGAGACCGCCACCAGGATGGGCTGCCCATCCCGAAACAGCCGGCGCCGGCGAATATTCCGCTCGACCTGGCTCAGCAACTCACTCACTCCGCAAAGGCTAGGCGAACTGGGGCGCCCGGCAAGGACGATCCCGCACGTTTGGCGTTTCATCTTCCGGCCTTCAGTTTTCTTTTCCAAAATCTTCCTGTCAGCTTCTCTTTCGGGGCTTTTCGAGCTATGCTGAGAGCAATGGGCCGCATGAGAAAATATTGGCATGTTGTCAACATCGGGATTCAGAACAACTTGACCTACCGCTTCAATTTCCTGGCGCGGACCGTCTTTGGGCTGATCCCGCTGGTGGCCATGCTCTATGTCTGGCGGACCATTTATTCCGGCAAGAGCCCGGGCGCGACGGTGGGCACCTACACCCTGGCCGAGATGATCTCCTACTACCTGCTGATAACCCTCGTGGACGCCCTGACGGCCGTCAATGAGGACGATTGGCAGATTGCCGCCGACATCAAGGACGGCAACATCAGCCAGTTCCTGCTCAAGCCGATTGATTACCTTTGGTATCGGCTCTGCCTCTTCTTTTCGGGCCGGTTGACCTACCTCGCGGTCGCGGCCGTGCCCCTGGCGCTTTTCATGCTTTGCCTGCGCCGTTATTTTGTGCTCCCGGCGGATGGCACGGCCTTGGGCTGCTTCCTGGTTTCCACCTTGCTGACCGCGCTGCTCCAGTTCTTCTCCTCTTATGCCATGGCGATGCTGGCCTTCTGGGTCCTGGAGGTCTCGACTTTCATCTTCATCCTCTTCGCCTTCGAGTACATCGCCAGCGGCCATCTGTTCCCGCTCGACATCCTGCCGCCCGCCCTCCAACAGGTGCTCCATTACACGCCCTTCCCCTACCAACTCTATTTTCCCGTGAGCGTCTATATGGGCAAGGCCACGCGGGCGGAGCTGCTCCAGGGCCTGTTGCTCCAGACCTTTTGGGTCCTGGCCGCCTACGCCCTGGCGCGCTTCGCCTGGAGCCGCGGCATCAAGCGATACTCCGCGGTGGGGGGATGAGCTGTGAGCCCGAAGTCCGAAGTCCGAAGTCCGAAGTCCCAGCCTGAGGGAGGCCCCACCCCTGGAGCCCGAGAACCCTCGGGCCAGGCCTCGCGCATCGCGCGCCGCGCCTTACGCTACGGCTCCGTCTATGCGGCCCTGTGGAAAAACTCCGTGACGCGCGAGATGACTTTCAAGACCAACTTCCTGCTCTGGATCGTCGTGGAATTGCTTTGGTTCGGCCTCCAGTTCAGCTTTATCACCGTCCTTTACCTCCACACCGACCACATCGGCACCTGGACCAAGTGGCAGGTGGTCCTGTTGATCGGCGCCAGCCATTTCATCCAGCAAATCTTCCAGGCCTTTTTCCTCATCAACTGCACGAACCTTTCCGAACTCGTGCGCAGCGGCAAACTCGATTTCCTCTTGCTCCTGCCGGTCAACTCACGCTTCGTCGTGTCGCTCCGGCAAGTGGACCTTGGGGCCTTCGTCAACGCCGCTTCCGCCGTGGGCGTCATGGCCTATGCCGCCCGCCAACTGCACCTCAGCCCCACCCTCATGCAGACCCTCGGTTTCCTGGTGCTCTGCGGGGCGGGCATTGCCATCCATTACTCCCTGATGTTCCTGCTGGCCAGCATCAGTTTCTGGACCGTCCGGGCCCAGGGCGTTGTTTGGGGCTATTACAACCTCTTCAACATTGCCCGCCTGCCCGACGAGGCCTTTCACGGCCTGTTCAAGGCCTTCTTCACCTTGGCCATCCCGATGCTGCTGGTTTCCAACGTGCCCGCGCGGCTGCTCGCCGACAAGCTCGACTCCGCCAAGCCCCTCCTGCTGCTCCTGCTCATGACCCTGGTCTGTTTCTCCGTCTCCGAATGGGGCTGGCGCGCCTCCCTCCGCCACTACACCAGCGCCAGCGCCTGAGCCCGCTTTTTCAGAAGCGGCAAAGGAAAACGGCGCGGACGCCCGTCCGCGCCGTTGTTCCGTTTACCCCCGAGCGTCCTCTGCTACACGTCGTAGTAGAGGAAAAACTCGTATGGATGCGGGCGCAGGCGCAGGGCATCGTGCTCTTTGCGCTTGGCGGCAATCCACATGTCAATGAAGTCCATGCTGAAGACGTCGCCCTTGAGCAGGTATTCGTGGTCCTTTTCCAGGGCCATGATGGCCTCCTCGAGGCTGCCCAGGATTTGGGGCACTTTGGCCATCTCTTCGGGCGGCAGTTCGTAGAGGTTCTTGTCCATGGGTTCACCCGGGTCGATCTTGTTCAGGATGCCATCCACGCCGGCCAGCATCATCGCCGCGAAGGCCAGGTAGGGATTGCAGGCCGGGTCGGGCGGGCGATATTCAATGCGCTTGGCCTTGGGGCTTTCGCTGTAGGTTGGGATGCGAATGCAGGCCGAGCGATTGCGGGAGCTGTAGGCCAGGTTCACCGGGGCTTCGTAGCCGGGCACCAGGCGTTTGTAGCTGTTGGTCGTGGGGCTGCAGAAGGCGCACAAGGAGTGGGCGTGCTTGAGGAGGCCCCCGATATAGTTCAGGGCCAGCTTGCTTAAGCCGGCGTACTCGTTGCCGGCAAACAGCGGCTTGCCCTTCTTCCAGAGGCTCTGGTGGGTGTGCATGCCGCTGCCGTTGTCCCCGAACAGCGGTTTGGGCATGAAGGTGGCCGTCTTGCCATGCCGCCGGGCCACGTTCTTGATGACGTAACGATAGACCATCATCGCATCGGCCGACTTGACCAGCGTCTCGAACCGGTAGTCGATTTCCGCCTGCCCGGCGGTGGCGACCTCATGGTGTCCCTTTTCGATGTGCAGGCCCAACTGCTCCATCAAGAGCATCATCTCGGCCCGGATGTCGGTCTGCGTATCGGCCGGCGGCGCCGGGAAGTAACCTTCCTTGTGCCGGAGCTTGTAGCCCGTGTTGGGCGCCTCGTCCCGGCCCGTGTTCCAAATCCCCTCGTTGGAGTCGACCGCGTAAAAGGTGCCGTTGGTTTTATGGTCGAACTGCACGTTGTCGAAGATGAAGAACTCCGCCTCGGGCCCGAAATAGGCGGCGTCGCCGATGCCGGTGCTGGCGAGGTACTTTTCGGCGCGCTGGGCAATGCCGCGCGGGTCGCGGCTGTAGAGTTCGCGCGTGCCGGTTTCGGCAATGGTACAGGTCAACGAGAGGGTTGGCTCGGCCATAAACGGGTCGATGAAGGCGGTGGCCGGGTCGGGCATCGCCAGCATGTCGCTGGCCTCGATGCTCTTCCAGCCCCGGATGCTCGACCCGTCAAAGCCCAGCCCCGCCGTGAAGCACTCCTCGGTCAGTTCATGGATGGGACAACTGAAGTGCTGCCAGGTGCCGAAGGTGTCGACAAACTTCACGTCGAGCATCTTGGCGCCGCTCTTTTGCGCTAATTGGATTACGCTCTTGGGTGTGCTCATTTATTCTCTGTTTATTGTTCGGTCGTTCGGTTCTTGGTTGCGCTCGCGGAGGCCCGCCCGGCCACGCCCCCTCGGCGGACCGGCCTGGCGCGCCGCGAAAATCACAATTGCCCCCCTAAATGGTAGCCCTCTTCCCCGTGCTCGGCAAGGTCCAGACCGTTGACCTCAACCTCCGGCGACGGCCGCAGCCCGACTAAGGCCTTGACGATGAAGGCGATCAGGGTTGTGCCGGCGACGGCCAGCAGGAAAGTCACGCCGATGGCCGCCAGTTGTTGGCGCACCAGCGGCTGAAGCGGCGAGTCTTGCACGTACTTGCCCAGGTTGGTTGCCAGATTGGGATTGGCGGCGTTTCGGGCGAGCACGCCCGTCAGCAAGGCCCCGAGGGTCCCGCCGATCGCGTGCACGCCGAAGGTGTCGAGCGCATCGTCATAGCCGAACCAGGCCTTCACTTTGTAGCAGAAGAACCAGGGGATTAGGCCGGCAGCCAGCCCTAACAGCACCGCCCCGGTGTTGGTGACAAAGCCGCAGGCCGGCGTGATCACGACCAGCCCCGCCACCGCGCCTGAACAGAAGCCCAGCACGCTGGCCTTGCCTCTAGAAATCCACTCCGCCATCGGCCAAACAAATGAGGCCGTGGCCGTCGCCAGCGTTGTGGTCGTGAAGGCGTTGGCCGCGATGACGTCCCCGGCCACGGCGCTGCCGGCATTAAAACCGTACCACCCGACCCAGAGCATGCCGGTGCCGACCATGCAAAGCACCATGCTATGGGGCGGCATCGCTTCGCGCCCGAACCCAAGCCGCTTGCCAAGGATCAGGCACAGAATCAGGGCCGACCAACCGGAGGTCATGTGCACGACCGTGCCGCCGGCGAAATCAATCGCGTGAATGGACGCATGCTTGTTGGCCACGCCGCTCATCAGCCCGTCGATGCCCCACACCATGTGGGCCTGGGGGAAATAGACCACGAACATCCAAAGGGTCATGAAAACGCAGATCGCCGAGAACTTCATGCGCTCAGCAATGGCGCCGACAATCAGGGCCGGCGTGATGATCGCGAACATCAACTGATACATGGCGAAGACGTTCTGCGAGACCCAATAGGAATAGTCTGGGTTCGGGCTTGAGTCCACGCCCTTCAGGAAGGCATAACCCAGGCCCCCGACCAAAGGCGTCCCTTTGTGGAAAACCAGGCTATAACCGCAAATGAACCAAAGCAGGGTGACCAGGCCGGTGATGAACAGACACTGCGCCATGACCGAGAGGACGTTCTTGCGCCGCACCAGGCCGCCATAGAATAGCGCCAGGCCGGGCAGCGTCATGAACAACACCAGCGCGGTCGACGTCATCTGCCACGCATTGGCGCCCGGACCTGGGTTCGGGGTAAAGGTATTGGATTTCTCGTCATAAGTGCCCAGTTTCGAACTGACATTGTTGGTATTGTCCGCCAGGCGCGGGCCGTTGTTGACGTAGGCCTCAAGGTCCGCCACGCGCTGCTCGAGGGTTGGTTCCACTCGCTTGGGCGCAGAACCGGCGGCGCCTGGCCCCGCATGCGTCGGGCTACTCTCAGCCTGAAGGCCCAAAGGCAGCGCCCACATCGCCAACCAAACTCCCAGGGATACCAATGCTCTTTTCATGCGGAGTAATGATCTCAAAGAATTTCCTGCGCTCTCTTGCTTAAACTGCGCCTTCCCCTGTTTCCTCCGTGCGGATGCGAACCGCCTCCTCGACCGTGGAAATGAACACCTTGCCATCGCCGATTTTGCCGGTCTTGGCCGCCTTCACAATTGCGGCCACCGCGTCGTCCAGCAACTCGTCGCCCAGAACTAACTCGATTTTTATCTTGGGCAGGAAATCGACCGTGTATTCGCTCCCGCGATAAATCTCAGTGTGGCCTTTCTGGCGGCCGAAACCCTTGACTTCCGTGACGGTCATGCCCTCAATGCCGATCCCCCCCAGGGCATCCTTCACTTCTTCCAGTTTGAATGGTTTGATGATGGCTTCGATCTTTTTCATTGCAACGCTTGCGACCCCGCGCCAGGTGCCAGTCTGCGCAGCATCGTTGGCAATGAGGCGGCGGCGTCTGGCCAAACCCCTCCGCACCTGCCATGCCAGGCGGGGCGGAGAAACGCGTAACTTCCTAGGATCCAAGAAGATAAGAATATTCGGCTGCCCCAGGCCTCCCGCCAAGCACTGTTGCGATTTGACCAGCAGCAACGTTTTTGGCCAGGGCTTGCATGTCTTCTCTGATTCTGCCACATATCATCCGGCCATCACCTTATGGGCACCTACTGCGCTGCAATAGTCCAACATGCTCGCCGGCTGCGAAGATTCTCTGCGAGGGACGCGCGCCTCCGTCCCAACTCGGTTGCGGCTACGCCGCGCTAAGAAACATCGGAGTTAGCGGTTCAACGCTTCAACCCTCCAACGCTTCAACGACTCTACGTTTCCCCCATGACCGCCACCCCCGAACCACCCCCGTCCGAACTGGCGCGCCGCCTTCCGGGCCTGGTGCTTTTCCGCCAATACCGGCGCGAATGGCTGCCGGCTGACCTGCTGGCGGGTTTGAGCGTCTGCGTGGTCATGATCCCGTCCGTGATCGCGTACGCCGGTCTGATGGGGCTTCCGCCGCAGCACGGTCTTTACGCGGCCCTGATTCCGCTCCTGGTCTATCCGCTGTTCGGCAGTTCGCGGCAGGTCATCGTCGGGCCGGACATCGCGATCTCGCTGCTGGTGGCCAGCGCGATCGTTCCGCTGGCGGGCGGGGACGCCGCGCGCGCGGCCGGCCTGGCGGCCACGCTGGCCTTGCTGACGGGTCTGTTGCTGCTGCTGGGCGCCCGGTTCAAGATCGGCGCGGTGGCCGATTTTCTGTCGAAACCGGTCCTGGTCGGCTACATGACCGGGGCGGCGTTGATCCTGGTGGCCTCGCAACTCGACAAGCTGTTTGGCGTGCCGCTGAAGAACACCGACTTTTTCCCGCGCCTGGGCGAACTGGCCGGCAAACTGCACCAGGCCGATGAGCCGACGCTGCTGCTTGGGGCGAGTCTCCTGGCGCTGCTCTTCACGCTGCGGCGGCTGGTGCCGAAAGTGCCGCCGGCCCTGGCGGTGTTCGTCATTGCTCTGGCCGCCTCGTTCATGTTTCGGCTCGACCAGCGCGGCGTGGCGGTGGTGGGCGCCTTCCCCGGCGGGCTGCCAGGTTTCGCCGTACCCATCATCGACTGGCGCGAGGTCCACACGTTGCTCCCAGCGGCCATCGGCATCGCCCTGCTGACCTACACGGAGGGCATCCTGCTGGCGCGGGCCTTCGCCGAGCGGAACGGCTATGAAGTCGATGCCAACCAGGAACTCACGGCCTTGGGGCTGGCGGACGTGTTCACCGGGCTGTTCCAGGGGTTCTCGGTCACCGGGAGCCAGGCCCGCACGACCATCAACGACGCCGCCGGCGGCAAGACCCAACTCGTCAGCCTCGTAGCCGCAGGGGCGCTGACGCTCTTTCTCCTATTCCTGACGCCCGTCATGGCCCGGCTGCCGGCAGTCGCCCTGGCTGCCATTCTCATCTTCGGCGGCGTTAACCTGGTCGAGTTCGAGGTCATGTTCCGGCTCTACCGCTTTTATCGTGGCAGCAGCATCTTGGCCGCGCTGACCACCCTGGGCGTGCTGGCCGTCGGGGTCGTGCCGGGCATTCTGCTGGGCGTGGCCCTCTCGCTCCTGGGCCTCATCAACCGCATCTCTCATCCGCCCGATGCCGTCCTGCGCGAGGTGCCCGGGCACGGTTTCCACGACCTGGGCGACGCCCAGGCCGCCCAGACCATTCCCGGCCTGGTGGCCTATCGTTTCTATGCCCCGCTGCTGTTCTCCAACGCCGGGCATTTTGTCGGACGCGTCCGTCAGCTCATCGCCGCCAACCGCCCCCCGGTCCGCTGGTTCCTGCTCGATGCCCAGGCGATCACCGCTATCGATGTGACCGCCGCCGAATCCCTGCACAGCTTGAACCGCGAATTGGAGCAGCAGGGCATTGCCCTGAAGATCGCCCACGCCAACCGCCCCCTCCGTGATGTCCTCGAACGGATCGGCCTCGCCGACGAGCTTGGCCAGGCGAGTTTCTTCCACTCAGTCCATGAATGCATCGAGGCCTTCCACCAGGCCCAGCCCAACGCTTAGCGAGGCTGCGCCTCAGACCACCTCTGGAGTCGAGTCCCGATTCGGAATCGGGATTGCAATCGCAGCGAAACTTGACCTGATTACAACGAGTTTTGCCGGTCAAGAACTCTAGCGAGCCGTTTCATAAATACGGTGACGCAGGCGGCGAGGGGGTCCAGCCTTGTGAGGACATCCTTTGGGAGTTGGTCAATTTTCCAGATTCGATTCCGTTCGGATGCCCGTGAATCAGCGGATGTTTCTTGGAAATGCCCAGGACGCCGCTGCTCAGAGCGGGCATTCAGTAAACCAAAACAAGCGCCGTGGCGCTTTCGGTCTCTCTCACTACGTCCTCGAATTTCCGGTCCTTCGGCGGATACGGCTCTTTGAGCTTTGAGGAAACTTCCGGCAGGCTTTCGAGCAACACGCTCAGCACGGAGCTTTTCAGCGCGTAATTGACGTTTTGCGGAAGGGAGCCGGCACTCTTGAGCGTGGCAATGTCCGCCAGCCTGGCCTCCACGACGCCCACGACGTTGCCGTACTGGTTGACAAGCGGCCCGCCGGAATTGCCGGGCTGAACGGCCACGCTGATTTGAAACTCGCGCGGGTCGTCTTGCGCCCCGGTCAAGGTGCTGATCTCGCCCTTGCTGAGCTTCGGGGCAAAGCCCTGCAAGCCGAGGTTCGGAAACCCAATCGTGAAGACTGTTTCGCCGAGTTTCGTTGCGCGACTCGGCGCGACGGGAAGGGCCGGGAACTTTCCGTTTACTTTGAGGACTGCCACGTCATTAACCTTGTCGGCGTTGATCAGCTTCGCGGAGAGCGTCCCCTTTCCCGTCCTTATCACGATGCGGGCCGCGCCTGCCACGACATGAAAACTCGTGACCAGGCAACCGTCTTCGGTGACGAAGAAGCCGCTGCCGCCGGCCTGGCGCTCCAAATGATCAAGTGAAGTCCCTGTCTGCTGAGGCGCCTGGGCCGTGTCCTGCGCTTCCTTGCTTGCGACGAAGCGCGCAGAGCGGCGCTGTGCCTCCGCGATCTGTTCTGGCGTCATCCTCGATGTCAGAGCCTGGCGTTGGGAGGCGGAGTGGGAGGACTCTGCCCCAGCCAAGTTGTACCACTTATATGCTTCAAGGAAATCCTGCGGCACGCCCTTCCCTTCCTCGTAGCATTCGCCAAGCGATGACTGCCCGAGTGCGTTGCCTTGATTGGCTGATCGCCGAAGCCACTTCAAGGCTTCTGCATGGTCAACAGCTACTCCACGACCATTCAGTAGGATGCCGCCGAGTCCTGCTTGGGCGCCGGGGTGGCCCTTTTCTGCCGCTTGACGAAACCACTTGGCGGCTTCGAGGTAGTCTTTAGTCGTGTCTGTAGCCGGGGGATGGCTTGTGCCCTTCGCAGCGCCATCTGACACTAGAGCACGGAGGTAATACATCGTCCCAAGCCCACACTGCGCCTCTAATGAGCCTTGTTCGGCAGCCTTCCGATACCACTTGTCCGCCTGCTGGAAGTCTCCTTCAACGCCTTGGCCTCTGTAGTAGCAGCCCCCAAGGCCGCTCTGAGCGTCGGCGTCCCCATGCTCGGCGGCCTTGCGGAACCACTTCACGGCCTCCGCCTGGTCCTGCTCAACGCCTTGGCCATGGTCGTAGCAGACCCCGAGGTTGTACTGAGCGTGAGCATTCCCCTGGCCGGCGGCCTTGCGGAACCACTTCACGGCCTCCGCCTGGTCCTGCTCAACGCCCTGGCCATGGTCGTAGCAGACCCCAAGGTTGCACTGAGCGTCAGCATCCCCCTGCTCGGCGGCCTTGCGATACCACTTCGCGGCCGCGGCGTAGTCCTTTTCGATGCCTTGTCCTCTGTAGTAGCAGCCCCCAAGGCTGCTCTGAGCGTCAGCGTTCCCATGCTCGGCGGCCTTGCGCCACCACTTCACGGCCTCGGGGTAGTCCTTCTCAACGCCCTGTCGTTTAGCGTAGCAGACCCCAAGGCTGTACTGAGCGTGAGCATTCCCCTGGTCGGCGGCCTTGCGGAACCACTTCACGGCCTCGGGGTAGTCCTTTCCAACGCCTTGTCCGGTGTCGTAGCAGATCCCCAAGTTGCATTGAGCGTCAGCATCCCCCTGCTCGGCGGCCTTGCGATACCACTTCGCGGCCTCCGCCTGGTTCTTCTCAACGCCTTGGCCATGGTCGTAGCAGACCCCAAGGTTGAACTGAGCGGTAGCGCTCCCCTGCTCGGCAGCCTTGCGCCACCACTTCGCGGCTTCGGTGTAGTCCTTCTGAACGCCGGTTCCGTTTTCATAGCACATTCCCAAGAGCTTAAGCGCTCGCTCATCGCCGTGCCCAGCAGCCTTGTGGAGAAGCCTGAAAGCCTCGGCATAATCTCGCTCGACTCCTTCACCGGAAAGATACATTTGCCCCAGTCTGCCCTCAGCGGCCCCGTACCCCAATTTGGCCCCCTTCCGAAGCCACTCGACAGCCTTTGGGTACTCCTTCTTATCCAGGTGCGAGAGCGCCGCGTGGCACAGCGAGAATCCGGCGGTCCATCTGGCTTCGTCGGGTATTTCGGATAGCACGCGCGCAAATGCCCGCTCCGCTTCCTGGACCTGCTCCCGGGTCATCTCCTGAGCAACCTTGGCCCTCATGGATGCCGCGTCGTTCGTGACACTTATGCCCAGCCCGGAATAGATCGCTCCGAAACCAAAACAGTCCGCGAGGTCAAACCACTTGTAAGCCTCGACCTTGTTTTTCAGCACGCCGCTCCCTTCATAGTAGCAGGCGCCCAGCTCGAACTGCGAGGCCGCGTGGCCGTTCCCGGCGGCCTTGTGGAACCAACGCATCGCTTCCTTTTCGTCCCGCCCAACGCCGCGTCCGTTTTGGTACATCAGGCCAAGGGCGTATTGAGCGGAGTCTTGATTCTGCGCCGCCGCCTTTCGGAACCATTTCAGAGCCTCCGAGTAGTCGTTGGCCGCCCAGTACTCAGCCCCGAGCGCCGACTGAACGTCAGCGTCCCCCTGCTCGGCCCGTTTTTTCATCGCGTTAAACCCGTCTATTTCCTCCTTGGTCCGGGGGAAGGCGGGGGTGATGTGGGGTCGGCTATTGGTCCACGCCTTGGACATGAAATCCACTGAGGGACCCATGTACATCCCGGCTTGGGTGTTCGGCGCAGGCGAATTCGGGTTGGATGGCTGGACAGAGCCCAATGCCAGGGGGGCACGAATTATGGCGATGAGCAAAGCCCCCAGAAAGGCCTTGTGCCCGATGTGCCACAGCTCTTGCATGAGGCGGAGTCTATTCCCATGGCGCCCGCTGACAAGCGGGAATTGGGCGAGGGCTTGAGCTTGCGCCCAGGCCAGCGAAGTGGGAATTTGGCTCATGACGGAATGCGTTACTGAACCGCCACTGGCGGCCCCGGCACAGCGGGCCGAGTTCCCAACCCGGATGACCCGCCAGAACGCCCGCGAAATGAGGGCCCGGGCTCGCAACTCCCGATTAGGCCAAGCCCCGGCCCGACAGGCTGCGGGAAAACTGGGGGGCCTGCCACAGGCTCAGCCCGTCACGCCGCCCGCTGCGCAGCCCCTTGAAGCGCTTGGCGGCGCCGAGGAGACCGACAAAGCGTTGTGCTGAGGTGTGGCATTCCTTTTGAACCGGGGACTGGCGGGTTTTTTGGAAGAAATGGCCAATGTGGCCAATGCAGCCAATGTAGCCAATGGAGTGGTCCGCCAGGCTGCGGCCCCGCCGCGGCGGGACGCCGCGGTGCTTCTCCGGCCTGCTTTATTTGCTAGCAATTCTCTTGGTTTAAAGGCGTCGGGAAAAGGGGTCTGGGCAGCAACGGCAAGGCCGGAAAACACTTCCCCTGCCCCCGCCCCTGCGCTAGAGTCGCTCCGTTGGCGGGAGTTGCAAAATGCCGGCTAGCGCGCTCTCACTCTCGCCCTAAATAAACGTGGCAAAGAAAAACAAATTTCACGACCACCCTGAACTTCTCGGCACGCCCGAGGTTCGGCGTCTTTACCACACCCAAGGGCTGTTCTCCGACCACTACGTCAAGGCGCGTCTCGCCAAGAACGACTGGTGGCCGTCCGCTGACCAAGCGCGTCCCGTCTGGGAATTTTGCCGCGACCTCTACAATAAGCGTTACCTCGCCCTCGCCAAAAACAACGAAGCCTTCACCCGCCAGGAACTCATCGACCGCGTCCTCGAAAAACTTGGCTTTGCTTGGACCGACAACCTTGGCCTGCCCAACGAGGACACCGAGCCCGATTACGTTCTTTTCACCAGCCAGGCGGAAAAGGAGTCCGTGCTCGAAAAGGACACCGCTAGCCGCTACCGCGCTGCCGCCGCCATCCTCGAAGCCAAGAAGCTGAATCATCCGCTCTCGCAGGTCAGCAAGCACCAGCTTCGCTACCCGCATCAGCAAATCCGCGACTACCTCCAGGACGCGCAGGTTCTCGAGTGGGGCATTCTGACAAACGGCAACGAGTGGCGCCTCTACGGGCGCAGTGCCCGCCGCCAGGACTTCTTCGCCATCAACTTCGAGGTCGCCATTCAGTCGCTGGAAAACTTCAAGCTCTTCCTCGCCCTCCTCTCGCCAGCCGCCTTACAGCGCGACGCCCAGGGCAAATGCCGCCTTGACTTCATCCGCGATCAATCCCTGAGCGCTCAGTCGCAGTTGGAGGCAGACCTCCGTCAGCGCGTCTATACCATCCTCACCGACCTCGCCAGCGGCTTCGCCTCGCGCCCGGAAAACCAAATCCCGGACACCGAGGACGCCCGCAAGGCGCTTTACGGAAACTGCCTCATCTACCTCTACCGCCTGCTCTTCCTGCTCTACGCCGAAGGCCGCGGCCTGTTGCCCGTCGAGCCGCGCACCCGCCGCTACTACAAGGAACTTTCCCTGGAACGCCTCAAGCCCGACCTCAAAAACTTCGCCGCGTACGACAGCCACACCCGCACGCGCCTCGGCGAGGACATCTGCGAGTTGTTCCGCCTCGTCAACGGCACCGACCAGGCCAAGAACAAGGAGTACTCCGTCGCCCGGTACAACGGAGGGCTCTTCGAGCCGACGCAACATCCGCTCCTGGAGGACTGGCGCATCGCCGACGCCGACCTCGCAAGTGTGTTGCGCGGTCTCATGTTTGACCCGCCGCCAAAGCCCAACGAGCCGTCGCGGCCGGTTCAGACTGTGGATTTCGGCGACCTGCGCGTCCAGCAACTCGGCTCCATCTACGAAGGGCTGCTCGAACACCACTTCATCCGCGATGCCGACGGCCGCCTGCAACTCCAGACCGACAGGGCCGAGCGCAAAGCCACCGGCACCTACTACACGCCCGACTACATCGTGAAATACATCGTCGAGCAGACGCTCACGCCGCTCCTCGACGAGATTGAACGCGGCGAACCCGTCCGCGCTGCGCGCGACGCGAAACGCCAGGACAACTCCTTTGCCGAGGCTGTCCTCGCTCTCAACATCTGCGATCCCGCGATGGGTTCCGGCCATTTCCTCGTCGAAGCCACCACGGTCCTGGCCGATCACATCGCCGCGCACCCCACCACGCGGCGCCTGCATGAGAAGTCCAAGGACGAGGAGGAACTCGCTTACTGGCGCCGCCGCGTGGTCGAGGCGTGCATCTATGGCGTGGACCTCAACCCGCTGGCCGTCGAGCTGGCCAAGCTCTCCTTCTGGCTCACCTGCATCGCCAGCGACCAGCCGCTCAACTTCCTCGACCACCACCTGCGCTGCGGCAACTCCCTCATCGGCGCGCGACTCGACCAACTCGGCAGCCTGCCCGAGAAGAAGGCGAAACGCGGCGCGGCGGCGAAACAAATCGCCTTCACCTTCGGCCCGGATTTCAAACGCGCCGTGGCCGACACCATCGGGGCCATCAAGGCCATCGAGCAGGAGGCCAGCGGGGACGTGGAGAAGGTGAAGGAGAAGGAACGCCGCTGGGCCGCCGAAATCCTCCCGCGCCTGGCATCTTACAAGAAAGTCGCCAACCTTTGGACAAATACGTTCTTCGATGGGCCATTGAGTGAGGAGGAGTATTTGGCCGCAGCCCGGGCAATTCTGGTTGCTGCTGAAGCGGCGGCGGACAGTTTGCGCGAAACATCTGAACACCGCTATCTCAGGGAGCTCGACAAGCCGTACTTCCATTGGGAACTCGAATTCCCCGATGTCTTCTTCGCCGCCGACGGCGCCCCCAAAACCCATCCCGGCTTTGACGCGGTGATTGGCAATCCGCCGTGGCTTGGGCTGAGAACAGGTGACATTCCCCAAGAGACGTTGCCTTATCTTCGACAGAATTACTCAACTGCGGCGGGCCAATTTGACTTGGCGTCCCTGTTCTTGGAACTCGCTTGTCGGCTGGTGGCCACAGCAAGAGGGATGGGCCAGGTAATTCCGAAACGCATTCTAACCAACGAAAACTACCAAGGTCTCCGCAAGAGCCTTGCGGTGGAGCGCAGACTCTCCGCCGCCGTGGACCTCGGTGTTGCGTTTGAAGGTGTCGACGCCGACGCGGCAATCATCGTTTCCGAAGCCAAGACGACCAAGGGAGCGTCGTCAGTCTTGGGGAAGCGATTCGGACGGAACGAACTCCGATTCGCGCCGATTCCTGCGGAGGCTTTCGGTGTGTTGCCGTTCTACATCATTCCCATCAACAGCAACGCCGCCTCAGTGCGGCTCGCGGTCAAGATCGGCTCTGGCAACGTGACCCAGATGGGAGACAGCGCCGAAATTACTCGAGGTGCAGAGTGCGGAATGAACCATCCGGCCTTCTCGCGCACAAAGAGTCCGAAAGCCCTGCCTGCCATCGACCACTTGGACATGGACCGCCATTTTGTCGCCCATAACGGGTGGTTCGTTAATCCAGGGGCAATTGAGTCATCGGTGCTCAAGTCTCCGAAGCTGTATCTCACCACGCCCAAATTACTCATTCGCTTTCTAGCAACCGGACTGGTTGCCGCAGTCGATGACGTTGGTTTCGTCACCACCAACCTTGTTTACCACGCTCACTGTAGCGACCCACATTTCCTCTGCGCGCTGGTCAGTTCCAGGCTCCTGAATTTCTGGTATCGCACAGCTTTTCAGAACGACGAAATCAAGTTCCCGCACGTCCAGAAGTCACACTTGGTTCGGATACCGATTCGCCGCATCGCTTTCACCACTCCTGCCGCCAAGCGCGCCGCGCTTCTCGCCAAGGCGCAGACGTTTTACGAGCGCGCCATGCCGGACGGCGACTCCGCCGGCATACTGGCGTTCGTGGACGAGCAGTTGCGCGCCCAGCCCGAACGCGCCGACGTGGTTCACGACCTTCTGGCTTTTCTGGCCGAGCAGATGCTGGACTTGAACCGGCGCCAGCACGCCGCCGCCCGCCAGTTCCTTGCCGACCTGAAGGATTTTCACGGCATTGATGCCCGCGCGCTCAACCCCAAGACCAAGCTGGACAAATTCTGGAAGCTGGACACCGCCGAAGTTTTCGCCCACCTGAGCAGGAACCGGAAAGCCCTCGCGGCGGCGAAGCTGGAGCTGGACGAAGCCGCCGAGAACAAAATCCGCTCGCGCTTCGAGCAATCCCGCGCCGCGATCCTCCCGCTGGAGTCCCAGATCGCGTCCACCGACCGGCTGATTGACGAGATCGTCTATCGCCTCTATGGCCTGACGCCGGAGGAAAAGGCCCTTGTTGAATCTGGCGCCGCCAAGGCCCCGGCCGCTGATGCGTCTAACGGGTCAACAACACAGGCGCGCCAAAGAAGACTTGGCAAGAACTGAGCGCGCAGTTCTGAGGTGGCCGCCATGAACGCCGTGCTCCACGGCCTCGACCACTCGCCCATCGTCCGCCGCGATTCCATCTGCGGCAGCGAACACCGCTCGGACGGGGTCCGGTTCGACACTGAATCGGTCCAACCTAACTTTCCTCTTCCTTAGTCACTTCAAAGGAATCAGACCACAGCTTTTCTGGTCTTCCTGGAGTTCCCATTGGTCTTCCTCCGCCGGCACAATTTGTCGTTCAGGCTTTTCCAGTTCCCCATCTGCAGCCGCTGCGCTATCTCGTTGATCGTCAAGGTCGTCTCACGCCGCAACCGCGCCGCCAGTGAGCGCCGCCAGCGTAGTTGAGGGAAAGCGGGCCGATTTTCCTCACGGTTCGTGAGGGACGGCCGCCGTGGTCCCTCAATTATCTGGAAGACGTCTTCTGGCCCTGCCGTTGCTGTCCAGACCCCCTTTTCCCGATGCGTTCAAAGCAAGAGAACCAGTAGCAAATAAAGCAGGCCGGAGAAGCACGGTGGCGCAGCAAATGCCGCAACCTGGCGCAACACTGCATTGGCCACATTGGCTGGATTGGCCACATTGGCAATTTTTTCCGAAAAACTGGCCGGGCCGCGGCTTAAAAGGAACAGGACAGGTGGTCGGAGCGACAGGATTTGAACCTGCGACGTCTTGGTCCCAAACCAAGTGCTCTGCCAGGCTGAGCTACGCTCCGACACCGGGACTTCAAATATCCCATAACCCTCTCATTGCGCAACCACGAAATGAACAAAGTGGGCAACACAGGATCAATTCCCGGGAGCGGTATCGGCAGGATGGACCTGGATCACGGTTTCGCCAGCCGGAAAAACAAATTCCCCGGCGGAGGAGTGACGGTCACGCTCCGAGTCATGCCGTCGTCGGACACGCTGAAACCGCTGGTTGCCCAGTTCGCCGTTTTCAAGTCGGAATTCTGTTGCAGCACAAATCCCGTTGCCGACGACGGCCAGGCGAAGACCACGGCGTGGCCGCTGCGCTGAACGTTCAGCGCAGGGGCAGCCGCGACCAGACTCAACGCGAACAGCGCCCCATCGCCCGCGTCGCCGCCATTGAAGGTCGTTGCGTACAACGTGTTGCCGGACAGCGCCAGTCCCGCATACGGATTGGCCCCGTCAAAGTTAGTCCTGGTGTTGGGGTCAAGCGCGCTGAAGTTGTAAAGATTGGTGAAGCCCGAACCGTCCGGGTTGACCGCGAAGATCGTGCCAGAGCCGCCGCTGCCGCCCGACTCCGTCGTCCCATACAGCCTGCTGCCGGACAAGATCAACCCCCCATACGGTGCGGCCCCGTCGCTGTTCGTGTAATTGCCGGTCCCGTCGGATACGGTGGCGGGAAAAACATGCAGCGTGCTGAAGCGCGTGCCGTCCGTGCCGAGCTGGAATACCGTGCCGTCATTGCCGCTGCCGCCATTGACCGTCGTCCCATACAACGTGTCGCCGGACAATAACAGTTCCGCAGAGGGACTGCTTCCGTCACTGTTCGTGAAACTGCGGAGTACAGCAAATCCCGACCCGTCAGTGCCCATTTTGAACACCGTGCCGCCGCCGCCGCTGCCCCCGCCCGATGCCGTTCCATACAGCGTTGTCTCGGACACCATGAGCGCCGCCTGCGGATAGGCGCCGTCGCCATTGGTTTCACTCCCGCTGGAAGGATCGTATGCGCTGGCGGAAAAATCGTGAATCCTTGTGAAACCCGAGCCGTCGGTGGCGATTTTGAACACCGTGCCGTTATACCCGGAGCCGCCAGACTCCGTCGTCCCATACAGCGTGTTGCTGGACAAGACCAAACCGTTGGGCATGGTTCCGCCGTTGCTGCCATCGGGGAAGTTAAAAAGCGTGGCAAAGCCCGAACCGTCAGTGTTGATTTTGAACAGCGTTCCCTGGCCCATGAAGCTCGTGCCGCCGCCCGTGCCGCCGCTCGACGCCGCGCCATAGAGCGTGTTGCCGGACAGCACCAGCCGCGCCCTCGGCCAGGCGCCGTCGCCGTTGGTATACGGCATCATCGCCAGCGCGCTGAAGTTGTAAAGATTGGTGAAGCCCGAACCGTCCGTGTTGGCCGCGAAAATCGTGCCAGAGCCGCCGTTGCCGCCGCCCGACATCACGCCGTAAAACCGGTTGCCCGACACCGTCAGTGCGGCTCGCGGATGAATCCCGTCGCTGTTGGTCATGTTGCCGCTGGCAGGATCAAACCCCACGCCGCTGCCGCCGAACGTATGGACGTTCGAACAGCCCGCCCAAATTTTCGGGCCAAAGGCGACGATGCCTGCGCCGCGATTGTTCGTCACCACCAGCGCCGGCGAAAAAACGCAGGTGCGGGTGTAGGTGTGCGCCGGATTTTGCCCCGAGCCGGTTGAGCCGTCGCCGAAATCCCAGTTCCAATTGGTGATGGCGTAGCCCTGGCTGTCCTTGCCCGGCCCGCTAAAGTGAACCGGCATCGGCACCAAGCCGTTGGTCGGGTTGGCGGTGAAAAAGATCGGCGGGAGCGACACGACAATCTTCGGGCCGTTGGTGGTGATCTGCGTGCCCCAGATATTGGTCACCGTGAGCTTGGGCGAAAACGTTTTGGCTTGGGTGTAAATATGATTCACCGACACAGGCTGATCCGGACTCTGATCAAAGAAGGGCGGGCCGTCGCCGAAATCCCACTTCCAACTGACGATGGAGTTGTCGGCGCTGTCCACAGCCGGGCAGGTGAAATAAACCGACAGCGGCATGGAGCCGTTGGTCGGCGTAACGGTGAACTGCACCGTCGGCAGCGACACCGTAATGTTGGAGGAGCCGATGCCCTGGACCGCTGTACCGTTGACGTTGGTGGCGACGAGCGTGACCGAAAACGTTCCGCTGTTGGAAAGCGTTCCGGTGTTGGTGTAGGTGTGCGATGGATATTGTCCTGTGCCGTTCGTGCCGTCGCCAAAATTCCACTGCCAACTGGCGATGGTGTTGGCCCCGCTGTCCACGCCGGCCGAACTGAAGTGAACCGTCAGCGGGACCAGGCCGTTGGTCGGGTCGGCGGTGAACGCGACGGTCAGTTGGTCGGGAACATATTCGAGCGTGATGGTGTTGTTGGCGGTGCCGCTGGCGGACGCGGAGCCGTCGGATTCAGCAAGGGGATAATTCAGCGCGACATTGGTCGTCAAGGATTGGGTCCAATGCACCGCGGCATTTGTGATGGCAAACTGGAAATCTCGAACCTCATACTCGCCATGCACGGTGCAATCCCACCCGCCATAACAGTCATACGGAGGATATTGATCGTGGTTCGCCCAACCGTCGTCGTTCAAAGCAAATTGGCCTGCCCAGACGCCGCCCCACGCAGCCCTCTCGCAGGTTCCGAGGAATTGGCCCGTTCCCATGGCCTGGCCGAAAGCGTCCGAGGACTTGATCAAACAAACATTTGTCGGATCGAAATTCGGATCGGCGAGCCAGGCGCCCTCATAGTGAAACGGCACGTCCGGTGGAGGGGTGTAATCCCAAGAGTCATACACACAGCTTCCCGAAGCGGACTCCTGGCCAGTTGAACTGAGCAGATTTCCGATGATCAAATTGGTTTCGGTCCCTAGTACTACGTATTTTACATTACCGCTAATCGAAATCTGGAGCTGATCGTTGCCGCTATATCCAAGCCCAGTTGGGTTGCCCCAGTCCCACTGGCCCGTGCCGCTGGCGGTCATGGTATAGCTTGCCGTGATCACGCCGACACGGTTCGTATAGGCGAAGGCGGTGGAGAGCTGAAGGTTGAGGGCTGAGAGCGCCAGCAGCGTCAACCATCCGACGATGATGCGGTTTGGTTTCATATTGTTCCTGGGTTGGTGATTGACAGTGGGTCGGAAGCCTCGGCGCAAATTCGTCCGTCCGGTGGAACTGGTTGACTGGGCCTGACGACGAAACAACGGCGACAACGCTTCGCAGTCCATCCCCCACGCTGCGAGATTTGAAGAAGGAAGTCAACTTCTTTTGGCGAAAAGGCCCCGTCCTGCGCATCCTGACACTGCCACCGAGCGCGGGCGGAAGCCCTCCCCCCTTCCCCCCTCCCATGCGCTCGGAGCGCATGGGAGGGGGGTGATCCATTTTTCCGCTTTACCCAGGGCGGCGGCCTGTCCCGCTCGGAGCGGGACGGGCCTTGCCCTGGGCTGGTATGTATCCGCCCCTACAGGGCGGAAGAATGCCGCGCTGCGCGCGGGCAGAGTGGAATTGGCGGCAGTGTCAGGACGCGCCCCCCCGTCCTCTGCGCAAGTAAAACCGGCTAAAACGAAGGGGCCGTAAAACGAAGGGGGCGGCTTGGCAATCGGGCGAGTGTTCATTAGCACTCGCCATTTCCGAAGCGGCATCATGGTCGGAGCGACAGGATTTGAAACGACTTTCACCATCCGGCCAGCCGTCGGGTTATAGGAAGCGCTATCCAGGACGGTTGGTGGAGCAGGTTGGGGAGTGTGTTTACCAGCTTTGTGCTGGACGGGTCGGGGGCCTGTGTTAGAGTCTTTGGAGTATGTCAACGGAAGCCGCGACAGTGCCGCAGAAGGTCAATCTGCGCCGCCCGGACATCATGGCGGCAGTGCAGGCCCAGGTGCTCTCGCATTACCGGAGCGACCTGGTGGAGCGCATTCGCGCCAGCGGCCATATCCTCTCGGCCGGGGACCTGACCATCAAACTGGCGAAGGAGTTTGGCTTTTGTTATGGGGTCGAGCGGGCGATTGACCTGGCCTACGCGGCCTGCCGGGCCTACCCGGAGCGGCGGATTTTTCTGCTGGGGGAGATTATTCATAACCCGGAAGTCAACGACCAGCTTCGCCGGATGGGGATTGTCACTATTGCCGGCCGCCCGCGCGCGGAGGAGATCGACCGCTTGCGGCCGGAGGACATTGTGATCGTGCCCGCTTTCGGCACGGAGGTGTCCACGCGGCGGAAGCTCGAGGAGAAGGGCTGCCTGTTTGTGGACACGACGTGCGGGGACGTGATGAGCGTCTGGAAACGGGTGCGCCAGTATTCCAAGGACTCGGTCACGAGCATCATTCATGGCAAGGCGCGGCACGAGGAGACGATGGCCACCACCTCCCAAGCGCGGGCCAGCGGCGCCGGCCATTACCTGGTCGTCTTCACGCTCCTGGAAACCGATTACCTCTGCCATTACATCGTCCATGGCGGAAGCAAGGAAGATTTCCTGGAGAAGTTCAAAGGGGCGTATTCCGAAGGGTTTGATCCGGACCTGCACTTGCAGGCGATCGGGGTGGCCAACCAAACCACCATGTTGCGCGGGGAGACCGAGGAAGTGCAGCGGCGCTTGAAGGCGGCGATGGCCAGGAAGTACGGCCAGGCGGCCCTCCCGGAGCATTTTCGTTTCTTCGACACGATTTGCGGCGCCACGCAGGACCGGCAGGACGCCCTGGAAAAGCTCCTGCGCGAACCGCCCGACCTGCTGCTGGTCATCGGCGGCTACAATTCCTCGAACACCTCGCACCTGGCGGAAATGGGCGAGGCCAAGCTGCCCACCTACTTCATCAAGAATGCCGCCAAGATGAAAGCGGACGACCTCATCGTTCATTACGACCAGCACAAGCACGCCGAGGTCGAGACGCACCACTGGCTGCCGCCGGGCAAGGTCACCGTCGGCATCACCGCCGGCGCTTCGTGTCCGAACAACCTGATCGAGGACGCCATTCGGCGGTTATTCGAGCTGCGCGGCATTGCGGTGCAGCAACTGCTGGCCGGCTGAGCGCCCCAGCGCGGCGGGCCCGCAACCGAGTTGGCGCGGACGCGCGGAATGAAACGGTGTGCTAATCCGGCTTGGGCACGAAGAGGAGCTGGTCGTCCTTGACCTGGAGGTCTTGAAGCCGGTCCAGGGCATTGGCCACGCGAGGGTCGGCGTTGAGTCGCTGGGCGAGGTTCTGTTTGCGGATTCGCTTCAGGAAAAGGCCGGGCAGGGCCTTGCCCCTGACGCGGACGCTGCGGGCGTTGAGCCGGAGGGCCCCGTTGCTGAGGGCGAGGCCAAAGGTGGCGATGCCATTGAGGTAGCGGCCCGGGAAGAACTGCAAGCCCGCTTCTGCGAGCGGCACGCACACTTGGCCTTTCAACTGGTTGGTTTCGATGGTGACGTAGAGTTTGCCTTTCAGGGCCTGGAGGTCGGGGTCCGTAGCGATGAGGGCGTTGAGGTCATCGGCGCTCAAGGCCAGCGGGGCGGCGGGCCGATGGGCGCGGACGGTCTGCTCGAAGGCCTCGATCCGTCGTTGGAGCTGGTCAAGCTGGGCGGGCGAGACTCGAGCGGGCGGCACCGGCGCCGGCCGGGTGTCGGTGAATTCGTTGAGCGCCTTCTTGAAGTAGAGCAAGCCCAGGAGGGCGGCCACCAGGACCACCATCAGCAGGGCCGAGCCAGCGAGACACCCATAATAAAGGCAGCCGCGGCGCTGTTTCGCGAGGTGGCCGGTCATGATTATCCCGGTCCCTTGCGGAAGTGCAACTTGGGTTTAATCGGCGGTGGTATGGGAATTCTCGGGGGCACTGGGGGCGGCGGCGCCGGCGGGGCGGCCGGCGGTTTGGTTTCGGTTGGCTGGGTTGGCTGGGTTGCCTGGGTTGGCCAATTCTCCATCTTCCCAACCGTCTCGCCGATCTTGGCTTGGGGTAAGTTCAAGGCGCTGAGATTGGAGGCGCCGAGCGACTGGACGGGGCCGGGGTGTGCGGCCGGCCCAGGCAATTGAGCGGTCAGGAGCTCGAGCGCTTCATAGCCGTTGACCAGCCAATCGAGCCTGCCGCTCTCGATGTCCACCAGCAGGCCGTGCACAGCTATCCTGGGGCTGATCAGGGGGCTGTGCCGGGCAAGGTCGGCGGCCTTGATAATGTTGGCCTGTTCGCTGGCGAAGGTGCCGAAATACTCGTTGAGGTTTTCCGGCAACTGCTCCCGGTTGATGCCGAGGGCGCGAAAGCGGTCGATCAATTGCATGGTGGTGACCTTGCCGACCAGGCAGTCGGTATGGCCGATAATGACGATGGCCTGGCCGCCCTTGAGGGCGCACGCCAGGGCCAGCGAGCGGATCGTGCTGCTGAGCGGACCGGTAATGATGTTGCCCGCGTTGCGCAGCCAGATGAATTGGTCTTCCGGCACGCCCAGCACCTGCGGCAAGAGCCGGTTGAGCCGCAGGTCAATACAGGTGAGCGCCACGACGGGCAGTTCGTCGGCAAAGTCCGCCGGATGCAGTCCCGCCGAGGCGTCACCGGCCAGCGCCCGGTGATTGGCGTCAATGATGGCTTCGAGCAAACGCATGGCAATTCACTCCTTCAGGCGGGCCAGTGCTGCGATGGTGGGATAGCGTCCGACCTGCGCGCGGGCACTCCCTTCTGCATACCCGATTCGACCCGGCGCGCGCTCACAGGCTGGCACTGACCTGCCTGGGTCGCGCGACAAAAAAGTAAATCAGGGCGCCCAGGAAATGCAGGCACAGGATGACCAGCACCCAGGCGACTTTCTCCCCATCGCCCAGGCCCCGATTCGTGAGGGCATGGATGAGCATCCAAATCCAGAACGCGAACACCAGCAAGACCAAGGGCGCCAAGAACAGCGCGGACAGCCATCCGAAAATGCCGAAGAGGTGAAAGATCGCGAACATAGGCGCTTGGGTTTACTTCATTTCTTCTGGCCATCGCCGGCGGGGGCACTCACTGATTTTTTGAGGCCGGGCACCTGTTCGAGCAATTGCTCGAGCTTGATGCCGGTGAGGCTCTCGATGACGGGCGGCAGTTGGGCGACGATTTGGGTGACGTCGCCGGTGAGCTTGCTGGCCCCGCCGCCGGGGCCGCTGCCGGAGTTGATAATGACTATCCGCTCGGTCTTGGCCAGCGGTTCGCTGATCTTGCCCGCCACCTCGGGGAGCACGCGGATAATCATTTCGACGACGGCCGCCTCGTTGTATTGCTTGAAGGACTCGGCCTTCATGCGCATGGCCTCGGCGGTGGCTTTGCCTTGGGCTTCGATGATCTCGGCCTGGGCCAGGCCTTTGGCTTTCTGGGCTTCGGCCTCAGCAAAGCCGGTGGCCTTGGTGACGTCGGCATTGGCGAAGCCGGTGGCCTTGGTGGCGGCGGCGGTGCCGCCGGCCTCGGTCTCCAACTGGAACTTGCGGGCATTGGCCAGGGTCTCGACCCGGTAGCGTTCGGCGTCGGCCGGCTTCTGCACGTTGGCCTCAAGTTCCTTCTGTCGGCGGCGGATTTCCTGTTCCTGGAGCTCGATCTGCTTCTGTTTTTCGATGATGTTGACCTGCACCTCCTCCGCTTTGACCAGTTGGCCGGTCTTGTATTTTTGCAGGTCGTAGGCCAGGTCGGCCTGGGCCTTCTGTTCGTTCACCGAGGCCGTGTAATTGGCCACGTTCATCGAGTAATCCCGGTTGGCTTCGGCGATCTTCGTGTCGGCGGCGAACTTGGCTTCCTGGCCGGCCTGTTGGGCCTGGGCGGTGCGGATGACGGCGTCGCGGTCGGCCTCGGCCTGGGCGATTTGGGCGTCGCGTTTGACCTGGGCGATGCGCGGCTTGCCCAGGGCGTCCAGGTAACCCTGTTTGTCCCGGATGTCACGGATGGTAAAGCTGACGATGCCCAGGCCCATGTTGGCCATGTCCCCGGCGGCCACTTCCTGCACTTTCGAGGCGAAGGCGTCGCGGTTCTGATAAATATCTTCGACCGTCATGGTGCCGAGGATGGCGCGCAAATGGCCTTCGAGAGTTTGGGTGGCGATGTTCTTAATGTCATCGGTGCCCTTGCTCAGGAACTGCTCGGCGGCCGTGGAGATCGAGACGTCGTCGCCTTTGACCTTGATCTGGGCGACCCCATCCACCTGTACTGGCACGCCCTTGCTGGTATAGACTTCCGGCGTGTTGACATCGATGGTCAGCAATTCCAGGGACAGCAGGTCCATTTTTTCGAGGACCGGGATAATGAAGGTGCCGCCGCCTTTGACGACGCGAAAGCCGCGGCTCTGGACGGTGCCATCCGGGTCGACGTAGCGGTGTTTGCGACCGGCAACCACCAGCACCTGGTTCGGGCCGACCTTGGTGTAACGGCTGGCCCAAATGGCCAACAACAGGATGACGACGACCACAATGCCGGCGACCACGAGGGCGATGACGCCCGGGTTGGGGATGGCTTGAGCGAGGAGGACAGGAAGGTTCATAGCGGGTAATGTTTTTCGGAGGCTTCAGGGACAGGTTCGTTGAGTCATTAAACGGGGACGACGTAGAACTGCGAGCCGACGATGCGGACGATTTTTACGGTTTGGCCATTGGCAACCGGGGCGCCGCGCTCATCGCGCGCGGGGGCGCTGTAACGGGTGCCGGCCTGGACGTAGGCGATTTCGCCGACGCCACCGGGGGGAATGGGCGTGATAATGGTGGCGGTCATGCCGACGAGGGTGGCGATGTGCGATTCACTGGAACTTTGGGTTTTGTGAAAGACCCACCCAAAGAGCAGGACCACGCCGGCCGCCGTGAGGAGGGCGCCCAGCGTAGCCAGGGGCGCGCTGATCCAGGGGCTGCGCGTCGCTGGGAGGCGGGTAAAGATCAAACCGAAGCCGCCGAAGGCGGTGATAAACGAAGTGATGGTGGTGGGACTGAACGGCGACAGCCCGGGCATGCCGGTCTCCTGGAATCCCGCTTCCGCATGCCCCCCCGTGCCCAGGTCAACGTGACCCCCGTCCACACCGTGCCCCCCGAACAGGTGGCCCAGGAACGCGCTGATAACCGCAAACAGGAGCCCGACTCCGAAACAGATTGAGTAGATGACGATGTCCATAGGCCTCGCTCAGTTCATCGGTGTAATTAAACAGTCGGCCAGGCTGCTCTGCAAGCACAAAACGACCTTCGCCTCTTGCCTGGGGGCATTCGCCAGTCCTTGGCGACACCCCGGCCCGGCGGAGTGGCGGAGCGCAGACCTCCAGCTCTGCGCGAGCAGGCAATGCTCACC
This sequence comes from Verrucomicrobiota bacterium, assembly GCA_049518415.1. Lineage (GTDB taxonomy): Bacteria > Verrucomicrobiota > Verrucomicrobiia > Limisphaerales > UBA8199 > CAVQND01. Next base: position 106,026 of record JBEKRX010000002.1, on the reverse strand, counting down.
GCGCAGACCTCGACCTCTGCCCTCCGGCCGAGCGTCAACCACTGGTGAATGCGCCCGTCTTGGCTCCCTCCACAGAGGCTCCCGTCCCTCTTCACCGCCCCCTGCCCTGCTCCCGCCAGGGTCTCGTTCGGAATGGCGTTTCATCGGTTCACCCCCATTCATAGGCGAGCGCCGCCGCCTTTGCACCTATAATTTGGCGCCGGCTTTGTAGCCGCTCAGCGCGCCGCCGCCGCCACCAAACTGCCGGACTGCTTCGGCGCCCGAGGGCAAGCCGGGGCGCTTGAGGGACGGGACGCGCTTTCCCTTGCCGGGGCGTGAACAATCGTTTATTTTTCCCCAACGTATTACTTGAGGAAGCTCTGTTCCATGAAAGCGACGGATGTGGAAAACGCAAGACCGGCGGCGGCAGGCTCGCCCGAGGGGGCTGAACCGCTGGTGGCGGTCGAACCGGCGACCGTAACTGCGGAGCAACTGCAGGACTTAAAAGAGCGCGCCGCCAAGGCCGACGAACACTGGGAACGCTTGCTGCGCACCACGGCTGACTTCGACAATTACAGGAAGCGCGCCGCGCGGGAAAAGCAGGAGGCGACCCGCTTCGCCAATGAAGCGCTGGTCCACAAGTTGATCCTGGTGCTGGATAACTTTGACATGGCGCTGGCGGCGGCGCAGACTACCCAGGATCAGGCCGCCCAGTCGCTGCAAACGGGCATCGCCATGATTTACGGACAACTCCGCCACGCCCTGCTGGAAGCCGGGTTGGAAGAAGTCGAGGCACTGGGCCAGCGGTTCGACCCGAAACTGCATGAGGCGGTGTCCCAGCAGGAAACCACGGACGCGCCCGAGGGCCAGGTGGTGCAGCAACTGCGCAAAGGCTATCGCCTGCGCGAGCGTCTCCTCCGACCGGCCAGTGTGATCGTGGCCAAACAACCCGCCGCCTAGCCCATGCCCAAACGCGACTATTACGAAGTCCTCGGGGTGGCAAGAGACGCGGCGGCAGACGAAATCAAGAAGGCCTACCGGAAGCTGGCGGTGGAGTATCATCCGGACAAAAACCCGGGCGACAAGACCGCCGAAGAAAAGTTCAAGGAACTGGGCGAAGCCTATGAAGTGCTCAGCGACCCGCAAGAGCGGGCGGCTTACGATCAGTATGGCCACGCCGCGTTCGACCGGCGCGCCGGCGCCTATGCCCGGACCGGCGGTTTCCACGACCCTTTCGAGATCTTCCGCGAAGTCTTCGGCGGGGGGAGCATCTTCGAAGACCTGTTCGGCGGGGGCAGGGCCGACCCGACCCAGCCGCACCGTGGCGACGATCTCCGCTACGACATGGAGCTGGCTTTCGAGGAGGCCGCCCAGGGGTGCGAGCGAGAGATTGCCCTCGCCAAGGCGGAGCGTTGCGAGGCTTGCCAGGCCAGCGGCGCCGAGGCCGGCTCCCGGGTGCGGACCTGCTCGACCTGCGGCGGACGCGGCCAGGTGATCACCTCGCGCGGCATCTTCAGCGTCCGGCAGGCCTGTCCGCATTGCCAGGGCGCCGGGCGCGTCATCGAGCGGCCATGCAAGGCCTGTCGCGGCACCGGCCGCCGCGAGGCCGCTTCCAAGATCACCTTGCGCATTCCGGCCGGGGTGGACACCGGCTCCCGCCTGCGCTCCTTGGGCAATGGCGAGGCCGGCTACCGTGGCGGCCCGCCGGGCGACTTGTACGTGGTGCTCCATGTCCGCCCGCACGAAATCTTCCAGCGGGACGGCGACGACCTGCTGTGTGAAGTCCCGATTACCTTCGTGCAAGCCGCCCTGGGCGCCGAAATCGAGGTGCCGACCCTCCACGGAACGACTCCCGTCAAGGTCCCGCCCGGCACACAGCCCGGTGCCCTGTTTCGCCTTAAAGGCAAAGGCGTCAAGAACCTCCAGGGCTACGGCTACGGCGACCTGCATGTTCGCTTCCACATCGAGGTGCCCACCCACCTCAACGCGGCGCAAAAGGCCAAGCTCCTCGAATTCTCCGAACTGTGCACCGCCAAGGAAAGCCCCATCACCCAAAGCTTCTTCGAAAAGGCCAGGAAGCTCTTCCAGTGAGCGGCAAAGACATCAAGCGATGGAGTGAGGCAGCCGCGCAGAACAAAACTTCATCCGCGCAATCAGAGCGTGTGGCCGCCGGTCGTTTCCCGCAGAGCCGCAGCTCTCCGCTCCGGCCCTGACCCCGTCACCCCGTCTCTTTCGATGCACCGCTTTTACCTGCCACCGGAACAGTGCCAGCAGGAGGCTCTTTTCCTGACTGGCCGGGAGGCGCACCATGCCCTGGAGGTCCTCCGCGTGCGCCGCGGCGAGCGGGTCAAGGTGCTGAACGGCGCCGGCCTGGAGCTTCGGTGCGAGGTCCAGGAATCGGAGCCAGACAAAGTCAAATTGGCGGTCGTCGAAAGGCGGGCCGTGGCAGCCCCGCCCTGTCAGATCACGTTGCTCCAGGCCCTGCCCAAGGGAAAAATCATTGAATCCATCATCCAAAAGGCAACCGAACTGGGCGCTTTTCGTATCGTGCCCCTGCTCTCGGAACGCGTGGTCACGCGCCTCGGCGAGCGAGAGGCCGTCCGCAAAGCCGGCAAATGGCGATGGGTCGCCATCGAGGCCATCAAGCAATGCGGGTCGGCCTGGCTGCCGAAGGTCGAGGCGGCCTTGACCCCGCAGGCATTCCTGGCCCGCCGGGAGCAATTCGACCTGCCCCTGCTTGCCTGCCTCGGGCCTGAGAGCCGGCCGCTCCGCGAGTACTTGGGCGCCTTCGGCGCCAGGCACGGTCGCCCGCCCCAAACCGCTTGTGTTTGGGTGGGTCCGGAAGGCGATTTCACCCCCGCGGAAACAGACGCCATCAAGGCCGCCGGCGGCTTGCCGCTCACCCTCGGCCCCCTGGTGCTGCGCACTGCGACGGCGGCGACCTATTGCCTCTCAATCCTCCATTACGAGCTTGCCGCGCCGCTGAACCAGGACCCGAAACGGCCGCCCTAAATGCTGCGGGTGCGTGAGCGTACGAAACTGGCGCGTCCGCGCCGGCGTCCATTCCCCAAAGCCAACCTCCCCTTGCCAAATCCGAGCCGCAATCCGCGTCAGAAAATCTTCCTGGCTCAGGAAGGCTTCGGTTTCCAGGCCCGCCGATTCTCCGGCCGCTCGGAGGGCAGAGAAATTCACATGGGCGGTGATGTCCTGGTTGCCGGGGTGGGCCAGCACAGCGCGGCTCTGCCGATGCCGGGAGTAGGCTCGCAACGTGCCCTCCCGGCGTTCCGGCGCCAAGAACTGCTCCGCCGTCAAGCCATAGTCAATCGTCAGCAGCCTCCCCTGCGCGAGCACGTTGGCGGCTTGCCGCCACCACCCCTCGGCCGCCAGTCCGACTTCGAGGGTAAATCCATCCGGCAACACCGCCAGCAGCTCCTCCCAGGAGTTGCTTGCGCGTTCAACGCCCCCCGCGCCCCCCATGTAACCATCTAACCCTCTGACCCTGTAACCCCATTCCAACCCGCTTCCTTGCTCACCCCGCGCCTGGACTGTGGATTGTGGACTGCGGACTGCGGCCCATGCCAACCGCCCCTCCTGCAAGGTCACCCCCCACTCGAACCACGTCCGCTCTTTGGCATCCCAGCCGATACGATGCACCGGCATGGCATCCAGCAACTCGTTCGCGAAAACGATTCCCCGAACGCCGCCACCCCCGCCCGCGACGGGCGACGGGTCGGCGCTCGCCAATTCGGACAACTGCCTTACCCAGCGGACCGCGCGGCCGAACTCACCCAGGCGCCGCTCCTGCCAGTTCCGTCGCCGTTCCGAGGGCTCGACGATGCAGTATTGGAGCCGGGCAAAGAGCCCGGGCCGCCATTGCCGTAGCCAACCCAGAATATCCCCGGCCAATCGCCCCTCATGCGCCCCCGCCTCCACAATCTGCGCGCCCCCGCACTTTGGACCCGCCGCCAGCCATTCCGCAAACTGGAGGGCGAGCAACTGGCCAAACAAGCTGCCCACACTCACGCTGGTGTAGTAATCCCCAGCCCGGCCCAAGGTGTCTGGTTCCTTTTCATAATATCCATAAACAGGACAATAGAGGGCCAGTTCCATGAAGCGGGCGAACGAGATGACCCCGTTGGCCCCGATTTCCCCCGCGATCTTTTCGGCAACTTCGTTCACGGCCTGAGGAATGCTGTGCTTCCGGCAGCGGTTGGACCCGACTGTACGGGAATTTATGGCGAAGATCGATGCATTCTTCAACCTGATGTTCGAGCAAAAGGCCTCGGACCTGCACCTTTGCTCGGGCAACCACCCCATGCTCCGCATCAATGGCGAACTCCACCGCGTGGACCATCCCCCGCTGGAAAACGATGAACTCAAGAAGATGCTTTATGAGATCGCCCCCGAGTTCAAAACCAAGGTCTTCGAGGAGACCGGGGACGTCGATTTCGGCTACGAGATTCCCAACGTGTCGCGCTTCCGGGTGAACTTCTTCAACGAGAAATTCGGCGTGGCGGCCGTCTTCCGGCAGATCCCCAGCAAGGTGCTGTCCTTCGAGGACTTTGAGAAGTTTGACGCCCCGCTGCCGGCGGTGTTGAAGAAATTCGCGATGCTCAACCGCGGGCTGGTCGTGGTCACCGGCCCGACCGGGTGCGGCAAATCCACGACCCTGGCCGCCATGGTGGACTATGCGAACAAGAACCGGCGGGACCATATCATTACCATCGAAGACCCGATTGAGTTTGTGCACGAGAGCAAGCACTGCCTGGTGGCCCACCGTGAGGTCGGGGTCCACACCAAGTCGTTCGCGGCGGCGTTGCGCGGGGGGCTGCGCGAAGACCCGGACATCATCCTGGTGGGCGAACTGCGCGACCTGGAGACCATCGAACTGGCCCTGGTCGCCGCCAGCACGGGCCACCTGGTCTTGGGCACCCTCCACACCCCCAGCGCCGCCAGGACCGTGGACCGCATCATCGACGTCTTCCCGGCCGAACAACAGAACAAGGTGCGCGCCACCCTCTCCGAGGCCCTCAAAGGGGTGGTGGCCCAAACCCTCTTCCGGCGGATTGACAAGAAGGGCCGTGTGGCCGCCTTCGAGATCCTTGTCTTTACCACCGCCATCGCCAACCTCGTCCGCGAGTGCAAGACCCACCAAATCCCGGGCATGATTCAGGTGGGTAAAAGGCTCGGCAACCAGCCGCTGGATGACGCCATCATGGATCACCTGCGCATGAAACGCATTGCGCCCGAAGAGGCCTACGACAAAGCCCTGGACAAAAAGAAGTTCCGCGCTTTCCTGGCCCATCCCCCGGAGGATGATGACGTCTGATCGTCCAAACAAGTGCGGCGTGCGGCGGGGCGCAAGTCAGCTTCTGGCGCCGGTCCGCAACCGTTCACTTCTTCGCCCTGCCCCTAAACCTCGGCTCCGTCGCGGAGGTCCGCCCACCTGCCGTCTGGCGGGCTTTCCAAACCGCCGCCGCCCGGCTCCTTCCACGGCCAACCCCGTTCGGAAGCCCGCCCACTTGAAAACCGGCGCTGTCCCGATTCGGAATCGGGAGCCAGTCTGCCCTCCAGGCCCGCCTGGTGAGCTTCAGCGCTGCCCAGCGCGATTGCAACCCTCGGGGAGGTCTCACCCCGGCGCCTGGTTTCCGCGCGCGGCAGCCGCGTCGCACGCCCCCGCTCCGCCACCGAACCTGCCTCACCCAGCTTAAGCCATGCGCCGTCCCGAACTCGACTACCTCCTGACCACCATGCTCGAAGCCCAGCCCGAGGTTTCGGACTTGCTCTTCACGGTCGAGCGCCCGTTGCAGGTCGAATCGTTCGGCGAACTCAAACCGGTCGCCTGCGACCCGCCGATCGAAAAGCTCACCCCGTTCCAGACCGAGACGATCGCCCTCAACCTCATCGGGGACAACCCCTGGCATATCAGCGACCTGCTGCGGCGCGGCTCGTGCGACACTGCCTACACCCTCGCCGGCAAGGCCCGCTTCCGCATCAACATCTTCTCCCAACGCGCCAGTTACTCCGTCGTCCTGCGCCAGCTCAATACCACCGTCCCCACCCTTGATAAGCTGAAGTTTCCCGAGATCATCAAGGGCATTCCCCGAGAAAAGACCGGCCTCGTCCTGGTCACCGGCGCCACCGGTTCGGGCAAGTCCACCACCCTCGCCGCCATCCTGGAGGAGATCAATCGCACCAAGCCAGTCCATATTGTCACTCTGGAAGACCCCATTGAATTCATCCACACCCAGGACCGAGCCACTTTCAATCAGCGGGAACTGGGAACCGATTTTGACACCTTTGCCCGCGGGCTGCGGGCCGCCTTGCGCCAGGCCCCCAAGGTCATCCTGGTGGGCGAAATGCGCGACCGCGAAACAGTGAAGATCGCCTTGAGCGCGGCCGAGACCGGCCACCTGGTGCTCAGCACCCTCCATACGATCGATGCCGGCCAGACCATCAATCGCATCCTGGGCATGTTCGAGACCGAAGAGCAGGAACAACTTCGCCCCCGCCTGGCCGATGCCTTGCGCTGGATCATCGGCCAGCGCCTCGTGCCCAAGACCGGCGGCGGGCGCTTTGCCCTGCTCGAAATCATGGGCTCCAACCTGCGCATCCAGGAAACTATCCGCCTCGGTGAATCTGAAGGCAAAAGCTTCTACGAAATCATCGAAGCCAGCCAGCCCTTCGGCTGGCGCACCTTTGATTTCTCGAGCCTGGAAGCTTATGAGCAGGGAACAATCACCGAGGACACCGCCCTGCTCTACTGCACCAAACGCGGCCCGGTCGCGCGCGGCATTGACAACATCAAAAAAGCCCACGGCGAATCCACCACCACCATGGAAACGCTGCGCATGCAAGCCGGCCGCGACTCTGCCCGGCTGAGCGGTCCCCCCACCCCGGTCAAGGTCAAGCTCAAATGATCCTCTAACGCGACCCTGAAGTGCCATGGCGGAGAAATTCGAATTTATCAGCGCGACCGACAAGCCGGCCCTGGTGGCTTTCTCGACGCCGCCCTGGCTGGACGTGGCCAGGAACGCCCTCAACGAACTGGGTTACAAGGTCCATACGGCCGCCACCCACAGCGACTTTCTCGTCCGCTTCAGCCAGGTGCGCTACCAGGTGGTCATTCTGGAGGAGCGGTTCGCCGCCAACGACATGAGCGAGAATCTGACCTTGCAGGCCCTGCACAATATGCCGATGGGCCAGCGCCGCCATGCCACGGTCATTCTGCTCGGCGACTCCTTCCAGACGTTTACACCCATGCAAGCCTTCCAGCAAAGCGTCCACGCCGTGATCAACACCTCGGAACTGTTCCTGTTGCCGCAACTGATCGAGAAGGCCGTGGCCGAAAACACCCTCTTCCTGCACAGCTTCAACGACGCCCAGGCCCGCGCCTATGAGACCAACTCCATGGAGGGATAGCCCCTCAGCCCGGCGCGCCTGAAACCGGACAACCTGCGCCAGAGGCCCCGCGCCCAAGGGCGTCACCGCGCCACGCCAGAGTCTTCCGACCGGCCGCGCGAAGGCTGAACTGCGACCTGACCCGCTGGACGGCGAGCCGCAGGTCTTCAAGCAGGCAGGGTTTGCTGACAGGATTCTCTTCAATTCTTCTTGAACCAAGCTCACAAAGTGCTATAAGCCTCCTCCACGATGTTGGCTGCTGCGCAGAAAGAGACGGCTAAAAACAGTTCCGCGCACAAACCGGCGGCGCGACTCAGCCCGCTGGAAATGGAAGTCATTGGCCTCTTTGTTCAACTGGCGCGGTCATGGGGGCGCCCGACATCGCTGGCCGAAACTTACGGCCTGCTCTTTGTTTCCTCGCGGTCGCTGGCCGTGGAGGATTTTGTCGAACGACTCGGACTGAGCCGCGGCGCGGCCTACCAGGATTTGAACTTCCTGCGCAGCGTGGGGGCAGTGAAAATTGTCTATGCGACCGGGGACCGGCGCACGCACTACCAAGCCGTGGCGGAATTGCGCAATCTGGTCATCCGTTTTTTGCACGAGAAGCTCATCGCGCACCTGGACACCAGCCGGGCGCGGCTGGAACGCATCGCCGGCCTGGTGAAGCAATTGCCGCCCGACGAACGCGCGCGCTTGACCGGGCGGGTTAAGACCTTGCAGAGCTGGGAGAACAACGTGCGGCGCTTCCTCCCGCGCTTGGCGCGGATGCTGGCGAAGTGAGGCGGGACGGGGTGCGCTTTTTCGTTCTTTTTTTCTTGAATATCTTAGACTGCTTGCTATACCAACTGACATGCTGTTGGCTATTGCCCAGAAAGAGACCGCCAGAGACCGGCTGGAACCAATCCCCCCGGCGCGCCTGAATCCGCTGGAAACGGAAGTCATCGACTCCTTTGTGCAACTGGCGCGGCTGTTGGGGCTGCGCGGCTCGGTGGCCGAGATTTACGGGCTGCTCTTCATTGCCGCCCGGCCGCTGACGATGGACGATTGCATCGCCGGGCTCAACCTGAGCCGGGGCTCGGCCTGCCAGGGCTTGAGATTCCTGCGGAGCGTGGGTGCGATCGAAGTGGTCTATGTGGCCGGGGACCGGCGCCTGCACTACGAAGCGGTCGCGGAATTGCGCAACCTGGTGATTCGGTTTGTGCGGGAGCAGGTCTTGCCGCACCTGGACAGCGGCCAGGAGCGGCTGGCGCGCATGGCCGGCCTGGTGAAGCAGTTGCCGGCGGACGAGCGCGCGCATGTGAGTGGCCGGGTCAAGCTGCTGCAGAGTTGGGAGAAGAACGTGCGCCGTTTCCTGCCGCTGGTAGTGAAGATTTTGGGGCGTTGAAGGCGAAAAAAAGCGTGCCAAGAGCCGGGTCAGGAACTGTCAACCTTGCCTCTGCTTCCCGCTCCCTGGCGCTCAGCCTCTCGCCCGGTTGATAACAGGCAGGCGATGCCTGGAATAAGCATTAGGCGCTGCCGATGCGGGGCTAGTCGTAATGGCTGCCCGCCAGTTGGCAACATCGAAGGGTTGGTTAGCGCGCTGCAAATCGCGGCGCGAACTGACGGGGGCGAAGCCTGCTTTGGCGCCCCGCACCGGGCTCCTGGTCCTGGGCGGGCCGTTGGCGAACAGCGCGGACAAGAAAAAGACCGACCGACCGGGAGCGGCCAAAAGGCCGCGTCGCCACGCCCACCCTCCACCCTGCGCCTCTATGGCTCAAACCCAGGACGCCTGCGAACTCCGGAAAACGGAGCGCGGCACCCCTGGGTGCGGATTCGATGATTGAAGCGCTGGCGCCGCAGCGTGGTCGCCTTTTGGTTTTTCCTTCCCTCCACCCTCAACCGCCGCCTCATGCAATTCATTGACCTCCAAACACAGTACCGGAGGTACCAGGCGGAGATCGATGCTCGGATGCGGGCCGTCCTCAACCACGGCCAGTTCATCCTCGGGCCGGAAATCGCCGAACTCGAGTCGGTCCTGGCCCGTTATGTCGGGGTGAAACACTGCCTCACGGTGGCCAGCGGCACGGCCGGCCTGGAGATAGCCCTGCGCGCCCTGGGCGTCGGCCCGGGCCACGAGGTCATCACGGTCCCCTTCACTTGGATCAGCTCGGCCGAGGTCATCGGCCTGGTCGGCGCCAAACCCGTGTTCGTGGACATCGAAGCGGGCAGTTACAATCTCAATAGCGAGTTGCTCGAGCAGGCCGTCACCCCGCGCACCCGGGCCATTATGCCGGTGAGCCTCTTTGGGCAAATGCCCGATTACGACCGCATCAACCGCCTCGCCGCCCGGCGCGGCCTTCCCGTCATCGAAGACGGCGCGCAGAGTTTTGGGGCCACGCAGCGCGGGCGGCGCAGTTGCGGCGTGACCCTCATCGGCAGCACCAGCTTCTACCCGGCCAAGCCCCTGGGCTGCTATGGCGAGGGCGGGGCGCTGTTCACGGACGACGACGCCCTGGCCGGGAAAATGCGCGCCATCCGCACCCACGGCGCCCTCCAGGGCCACCACCATTTTCTCCTGGGCACCAATGGCCGGTGCGACACCCTCCAGGCGGCGGTGTTGCTGGCCAAGCTGCCCCACTTCGATTGGGAAGTGCAGGAGCGGTCGCGCCTTGGCGCGCGCTACACTGAATTGCTGCGCGGCGTCTGCACCGTCCCGGAGGTCATGCCCGGCAACACCCATGTCTATGCCCAATACACCATCCGGACTCCCAATCGCGACGGCCTGGCCGAGCAACTCCAAGCGCAGGGCATTCCGGCGGCCGTCTATTACCCGAAATGTCTCCACGAGCAACCGGTGTTTTCCGCCTGCGGCTACAAGCCAGGCGACTTCCCCGCGGCGGAGCAAGCTTCCCGCGAAGTCCTCAGCCTCCCCATGCACGCTTTCCTGGGCCAGGCGGACCAGGACCGCGTCGTCGCGGCGGTGAAGGCGGCCATTTTGAGCTCCAGGCCCCAGCCGGGGCGCGGGGAGGCAACGGGCCGTTAAGTGGAAATAAGTGGAAATAACTGAAAAAAGCACTGGCGCGCGCGTGCGAACGGGCGCGAGCAGAAACCAGAAATGCAAGGTTGGTTGCCGGATGAATTTACGTCCTGTGTGACTTGCCAAGCGCATCCGGCGGCATAGATTCCTGGCATGGTAACCGAAGAGCGAGTCGTGAACCTCGGCCAATTCTGACCTTCGCCCGGGGCGGACTTTGGATAGAAAAGCGCCAAAAGCGCCAATAGAGCCAATAGAGGCAATAGAGCCGACGGGAGGCCGGGCCCTCGCCCCCAAAGCACGCCCCTCAAGCAGCACGAGCGAGAAATCGGAGTTGGCTTCCAGAGGGAACATTTTTCCGAACGGGGCAAGTCCAGGGTTCCTTGGGGACGTCCGGCTTTCGTTGAAGTCGAAAGTTAGTTTGAGTTAACAGTCCATGGTTGCTATCAAGATGAAAAGAGCTCTAATTACCGGGATAACAGGGCAGGATGGTTCTTATTTGGCGGAGCTTCTCCTTCGGAAGGGGTATGAGGTCCACGGGATTGTGAGGCGGGCCTCGACGGTCAACCGGGAACGGATCGACCATCTGTGGCCCTACGAGAAAGGGGAAAACCCCAACTTATACCTGCATTACGGCGATCTCTCGGACTCGGTGTCGCTGGTGAAGCTGCTTTATGAGCTCCAGCCGGACGAAGTCTATAACCTTGCGGCCCAAAGCCATGTCGGCATCAGCTTCACTATTCCGGAGTACACCATTGATGTCACAGGCGGCGGAACGGTTCGCATCCTGGACTCCATTCGCGAGGCGGGCTTAGCCAGGAAAGTGCGCTTTTATCAAGCCTCCTCCTCGGAAATGTACGGCAAGGTTCAGGAGATACCACAGACGGAGCGGACGCCTTTCTGGCCCCGTTCCCCTTACGCCTGCGCCAAGGTGATGTCGTACTGGCTGACGGTGAACTACCGGGAGGCTTACAACCTCTTTGCCTGCAACGGGATTCTTTTCAACCACGAATCGCCCCGCCGCGGCGAGAACTTCGTGACCCGCAAGATCACCCGCGCGGTGGGCCGGGTCAAGTGCGGGTTGCAGACCAGGCTGGCCCTGGGGAACCTCGAGGCCAAACGCGATTGGGGTTACGCGCCGGAGTACATTGAGGCCATGTGGCTGATGCTCCAGCGGGACCGGGCCGATGACTACGTCATCGCCACCAACGAAACGCACAGCGTGCGGGAATTTCTCGCGGCCGCTTTTGGCCACCTCGGCCTGGACTGGCAGGAGTTCGTCGCCCACGACCCGCAATTTGACCGCCCGTCGGAAGTCGATTTGCTGATTGGGGACTACAGCAAGGCCAAGAACATCCTGGGCTGGCAGCCGGCGACGCGCATGGCGGAGCTGGCGCGGCTCATGGTGGACCACGACCTGCGGTTGGCTCAAGTCGAGGCGCGGGAGAGACAATTTGCCAAGGAGGCGCTTACCCGGTGATTACCGAGATCAGAAACGGCCACCAACTCCTGGCCATCATCCTGTCGCGCGACTTCAGCCGGCCGGGCATCCACTTCCTCACGCCGGACGACTGGTCGCAGCAGCTCGCTTTTATGCGCCACCCGGCCGGCCATCTGATTGCCCCGCATGTCCACAAGCCGGTGCCCCGGACCGTGCAGTACACCCTCGAGGTGCTCTTCCTCAGGCGCGGCAGGCTCCGCGTTGACTTTTATGATGAAGCCCAGAAATACCTCGAAAGCCGCGTGATGCAGGCCGGCGACGCGATCCTCCTCGCCACCGGCGGGCACGGATTCGAGGCCCTGGAGGAGATCGAGATGATCGAAGTAAAACAGGGGCCTTATGCCGGGGGCAATGACAAGACCCGCTTCACCGGAACGCTGCCGGCGCAACTGAACTTTGGCCCTAATCCTCACATAAAATGAGCGACGAGGTCTTTCAACGCTATAGCGGCTATTACGATCTCCTCTATCGCGACAAGAACTACGCCGCGGAAGCGGAGTATGTTGCGCGAACACTGCGCGCTGTCGCCCCTGCCGCGCGCACCGTGCTCGAGAGGTATTTCTTCCCACAGGAGGTCGCCTTGCTCGCCGGACACGCCGGCTTCCAAGTCGAACATGCCGAGGAATTCTTGTCCGCCCGCGCCCCCTCAGAAGCCACTTGGGGCGTCGCCTATATCCTCCGGAAGACCAACTGAACCGACCCTCCGCACGAATCAGCAACGAGCAATCATGGCCCACGCCATACCTGTCAATACGCCGCTGTTGGACGGCAACGAGAAGAAATACCTGCTCCAGTGCATTGAGTCGGGCTGGATTTCGTCCGAAGGGCCTTTCGTATCGCTGTTCGAGGAGCAGTTTGCCGCCCGCGTTGGCCGCAAGCACGGCATCGCCGTCTGCAATGGTTCCGTGGCCCTGGAGGCCGCCGTGGTGGCTCTGGGCCTCGGCGACCGTGACCAAGTTATCCTTCCTACTTTCACCATCATCTCCTGTGCGGCCGCCATCGTGCGGGCCGGGGCTGTTCCCGTGGTGGTGGATTCCGATCCGCTTACCTGGAACATGGACGTCAACCAGGTCGAGGCGAAAATCACGGCGCGCACCAAGGCCATCATGGTGGTTCACATTTACGGCCTGCCCGTAGATATGGAGCCCCTCCTGGCGATGGCTCAAAAGCATGGCTTGAAGATCATCGAGGATGCGGCGGAGATGCATGGGCAGACCTACAGAAGCCGGAAGGCGGAGGCCGGGGGGCAGAGGACAGAGCGTCCGTGCGGGAGCTTTGGCGACCTCTCGACCTTTAGTTTCTATCCCAACAAGCACATCACCACCGGCGAAGGGGGAATGATCGTAACCGATGATCCTGCCCTCGCCGACAAGTGTCGTTCGCTAAGAAACCTCTGCCACCAGCCGAACAAACGCTTTGTGCATAACGAACTGGGCTGGAATTTCCGCTTCACCAATCTGCAAGCCGCCTTGGGCCTGGCGCAACTTGAGATGCTCGACGCGCATGTGCGGCGCAAGCGCGACATGGGCCGGCGCTACACGCAATTGCTCAGCGGGCTGCCGGACGTGCAGCTCCCGCTGCCCAGGACTCCTTACGCCGAGAACATCTACTGGGTGTACGGCCTGGTGCTGGGCGACTCGTATCCATTCGATGCCGAGGAGGCCATGCGCCGGCTGGCCGAGCGCAAGATCGGCACGCGCCCGTTTTTCTGGCCGATCCACGAACAGCCGGTCTTCCGCAAAATGGGCTTGTTCGAGGGCGTGCGCTGCCCGGTGGCCGAGCGGCTGGCCAGACGGGGTTTCTATGTGCCCAGCGGGCTGGGGCTGAACACAGGCGAAATTGAAAGAGTCGCCGAGGAGGTTCAACTGAGCTTATCCGGGCGCAGGACTTATCCCGCTGCTGTTTGATCCAAGAGACAAACCAGCCACAGAATATGCGTTTACGACAGAAGATGATCAAGACCTACCGGTATCTGACGGCTGAGCACCCAGGCAGCCGTTCGAAGGAGTCACAGATCATCCTCTATCATATGTACAAGGACCTAGTCCGGCGGGGCGTGTCTCCTCTACCGTCTTTTGCCGAAGTTGGTTTTCGCTGCCACTCGCAGTTCGAAGAGGACGGCATTCTGTTGTATATCTTCGCGCTCGTTGGAGTGACAAACAAGGTTGCTGTCGAAGTATGTGCCGGAGACGGGATGGTCTGTAACACGGCAAATCTGATCATCAACCACGGGTACTGGGGCTATTTGTTCGATGGAAATGAGACCAATGCTGCTGCGGGGAAGGAATTCTATCGCACCCACCGGGATACCACGCTCTGCCCACCGAGATTTACCTGCGCCTGGATCACTGCCGAGAATGTCAATGAGCTGATCCGCGGCGCCGGTGCGGAAGGCGAAATTGACCTGCTCTCCCTCGATATTGACGGGATGGATTATTGGATTTGGAAGGCCATTGACTGCATCAAGCCGAGGGTTGTGGTCTGCGAGACGAACAATGCGATTGGACCGGACGACGCGCTGACCGTTCCCTACGATCCCGGTTTCAGAATGAAGATCCCTGATTATCTGGGGGCATCGCTCGCGGCGATGAGCAAGCTTGCGGCCGAAAAAGGCTATCGCCTGGTGGGCACCCATCGCTACGGCTTCAATGCATTTTTTGTCCGCAATGAAATTGCCCGGGACATTCTTCCGGCCGTCACGCCGGCACAATGTTTGCAGGACCCGTACAGCATGGAGACACGGGCCATAAGATGGCCGACTATCAAGGACCTGAATTGGGTTAGGGTGTAACTCCCCTGCAGTTTGGGGCCTGCGGACCCTCCTGATTCGCCTCGTGCTGTCGGATGTTGTTTTCAATCGTTATCCCGACCCGGAACCGCGCTGCTATGCTGCGGATGGACATTGCCGAGGCACTTTAGATTGGCTTGGGCAATATGAGCGAACTTCCCGTCACGGTGTACACCCCGGCGCCGCGATCCTTCACCGCGAGACCACAATCTCACTCCGACTAGCCGGGGCAGTCGTTTGAAAATTCGCTAAGCGAGTGTTGCTGTCCGTCGTCATCTCCACGCGCAATCGCGTTAACCTGCTGCGGCGCACGCTGGAAGGGGTTGCGCGCGTGACGTGCCCGTCTGACCGGTACGAGGTCATCGTCGTGGACACGGCCTCCACCGACGACACGGGGGCGATGGGCCGGGAGCTGGGGCCGAGACTATTTCGGCACTTCCGGTATGAATGGTGCGATCGTCCGGGGCTCCATATTGGGCGGAACCGTGGCGCCGCGGTGGCGCGCGGCGAGATTGTTGTCCTCGCGGATGATGATATTCGGCCCTTCCCGACGTGGCTCAGCGGCATGGCCAAGGCCTTTGTTGCGCCTGAGGTGGGCCTGGCGGGCGGCAACGATCTGCCGGATTTCGAAGCGACCCCGCCGGCCGGGCTCGAAGCGCTTTGGTCGCAGCACCCACAAGGCCGGGTCCATGGGGCCTTGAGCCTGGTCGACTTCGGGGATCGCGTGAAAGAAATACCGCCGCAGTATGTTTTTGGGTGCAACTTCGGCATTCGCAAGCAACTCTGGCGCAAGGCCGGCGGCTTTCACCCCGACGGCCTGCCCGAGGAACTGCTCCGCTATCGCGGCGACGGCGAGACGGCCATTGCCAAGGCCGTGGTGGGCCTGGGCTACCGCTCGCTCTTCCACCCCGAGGCCTCTGTCTATCACTGGGTGCCGCGGGGCCGCATGAGTTACGGCTACCTGTGGCGCCGTGGGTTTATGCAGGGCATTTCCGACTCCTATACCGCCATTCGGGAAGCGGCGGGCTTAGCGGCGCCCAAACCCCTTGAATGGCTGCGCCGGATTAAACGCCGCGCCTGGCGGCTGGGGCGCTGGGCTCGCGAGACCTTGGCCGAGGAGGCCTCCGCGGCTTACGCAAGACATGCCTACCGGCAGGGGCACGTCAAAGGATATGACTACCACCAGAGAGAAGTCCGCAACGATGCGTCTCTGCTGGAATGGGTGTTGCGGCCGGATTACCTGGACGAGAACGCCACCCCGTGGCCGCCCCACTAATGGTTCCCCGGCACTGGACCAGGGGCATTCCGCCTTTAGTTCGCCATGTCAAGCTTGCGAGATAAGCTGCTGCGTCAACTCCGCTCGGGCGGAGTGGCCGGGACTGCTTCCTTGGTTTGGAAAAGTGCCAAGTATAGGGTGCGGACGGCGCCTCGCCAAGCCAGCCGCCAGTGGAACGTGGAGATTCGACTGCCGCGGGAATTCGAGCGAAGGTGCAGAAACGGTGGTCTGGAGACCGACACGCGTGAGGTCCTTTCACGCACTCTTGCTTATGTCGCCAGGAATCACCAGTCACTGAGAGGCATCGGGGCCTATTCGTACAAACCAGGGGGCCCCCCCCTTTGCTATGCCTCCTGCTATGCCGCGCTCACGTTGCACCTTTGCGGGCAACTCCAGCGGCTGGTTCCGCCGGCCAGAAAAGAGTGGGCGGCTTTCATCCGCAATTATCAGGGCGACGATGGCTTATTCCGCGACCCGCTGATTGACAACCCGCTGGCGGCGCGGATCGACTGGTGGGGCTGGCGCCACCTCACGCTGCACGCCCTCATGGCTCTGGCGGCCCTTGGCGAAGTCGCCGACAAGCCCTTCTCCGCGATCGCGCCGTTTCAGCGCAAAGGTTGCATCAGCCAATGGCTGGAGGCTCGTGACTGGAAGCAAGACCCGGCGTCGGCCAGCAACGGGGTCCAGAATTGCGGCTCATTCCTGCAATACGCGAGGGACTTCCACGGGGCGCGTTGGTGCGGTGACGCGCTGGCAGAAATGTTCCGCTGGCTCAACGCTCATCAGGACCCGGCCACGGGACTGTGGGGTGAACAGTTCCACACTCCCCAATTGCTCTCCCACGGCGTTCAGACCGGCTATCATCTTTGGCTGCTGTATTTCTACGACCAGCTACCGATCCGCTACGCGCAGCCCATCATTGACTCCTGCTTGTGCACGCAAAACAAACTGGGCGGCTTTGGCGCGGCTTTGAACTCCACCGCCTGCGAGGATATAGATTCGATTGACCCCCTGGTACGCCTGTCGCTGGCCGTTGATTACCGCCGGGAGGAAGTCAGAAAGTCGCTAATCCGCGCCCGGCGCTGGGTATTGTTCAACCAGAATGCCGATGGCGGCTGGGTTTTCCATCGACGCCAGGCCTTTGAGTATGGGCATCAACTCATGCGCTCGGAGAAAGAGGAAAGCGCCATGTTCCCGACTTGGTTCCGCACGCTCAGCCTGGCCTATCTCGACCAGGCGCTTGCGACCGCCGACCGGCCTGCCCTGCCCTGGCAGTTCCTCAACTGCCCGGGCCTCCGGTTCTGGAAACCACCGAGCGGGCAATGAGCAACGCAACTGCCTCGTCCATTGTGACCAGGGCCGCCAGTTCGGTAAAATGGTCGGCGCTGACGGAAGTGGTGTCGCGCACGGCGCAACCGATCATCTTCGTCATCCTCGCGCGCCTCCTGAGTCCGGACGATTATGGGGTGGTCGCCACTGCCTCCATCGCCATTACCTTTTCGCAGATGTTCTGGGATGCCGGGCTGAGCAAAGCCCTGATCCAAACCAAGGAAGCCGTGGTGGAGGCTGCCGACGTGGTTTTCTGGACCAATGTGGCGCTTGGGGTAGCGCTCTATTTGGCCCTCTTTGCCGGCGCCTCGTGGATTGCCGAGTTTTTCAAATCGCCCGCCTCCGCGCCGGTGTTGCGAGTGCTGGCACTCCAGGTTTTGATCGGCTCGTTTACTTCAGTCCAGCAGGCCATTTTTGTCCGCGACCTCAATTTCCGCAGTCTCTTCTGGATCCGCTTGGCCACCGCCTTTGCCCCGGGCCTGGTCTCCATTCCGCTGGCCTTTTTCGGGCGCGGGGTGTGGGCCTTGGTGGCGGGGTCCCTGGTGGGGCAGACCATCAACCTCGTCTTGCTCTGGCGCAAGAGTCCCTGGCGCCCGCGCCTGCGCTACAACCGGGACCTCGCCAGGCGCCTCTTTCGCTTCGGCTTCTGGGTGGTTTTGGAGAGTGTGGGGGCGTGGCTCATTACCTGGGGCGACAACCTGATTGTGGGGCGGTTCCTGGGCATGCATGACTTGGGCCTCTACCGCACCGGCAGCCTCCTGGTCACCATCCTCTTTGGGCTGGCGCTCAGTCCGGTGCTCCCGATTCTCTTCCCCACCTTCTCCCGCCTTCAGGATGATCGGCTTGCGCTGGCGGCCACCTTTCACAAGGTCAACCGGATGATCATCGCTTTGACCCTACCCATGGGAATAGGATTGCTTTTGGTGGGAACGCAGATGACCGATGCCCTGTTCGGCCAGAAATGGAACGGTTTGGGACTCGTGGTGGCCGTGATGGGTTTAAAGGAGGGGGCTGGGTGGCTGGTAGCACTCAATGGCGAGCTTTACCGGGCGATGGGGCGGCCGGATGTCAACACGAAACTGTTGTGCGTGATCGTTCTCTATTATCTGCCGGCTTTCTTCCTGGCCTCGCACTACGGGCTGACGGCCTTTACGTGGACCCGATTTTTCGTGGCGCTGGTGTCGACCCCGATCCACATCTTCGTCTGTGTCCGCATGTTGCGGGTTTCCCCATTTTACCTTTGGGAACAAGGGAAGCCGCTCTTTCTGGCCGGCCTCACCATGCTGCTGGCGGTCACGGCGGCCAAGCAAGCGCTTGGACTGTTCCGTGTGCAGCCCTGGGTCCCGCTCCTCGCTCTTGTTCCCGTCGGCGTGCTCTCATACGGGGCGATGATCTGGCTCCTTGACCGCCCCTTCGTCTTGCAGACCAAACGATTGGTCACGCGCGCCGCTTCGTTTGTCGGGGACGACGAGCTGCGAGGCCTATAGACAGTTCCAATGTTGAAAGGGGCCATGTCAGTTGGCGGCAAGGGAGCGCCTCCCCCGGGCGGCTATCCCGCAAAGAGCCGCGCCGTTTGCCAGCAGCCGCCCGTGGCACTTCCCCCTTGCCCATGCGGTGGCAGGCCCACGCGGGGATTTGCGTCGGCATGTTCAGTTGCACGCTGGCACTGTGGATGATGGACGAGGACTTCGTTATGCGCACCATTAGCTTGCTAGCCAAGGCCCTCAGGCCTTCGTGATGATAAGTGTGAGCTTGGGCGCTGTTCCTTGGCGAGACGTAACCGAGGAAATCATTGACCCGGCTTTGTTATGATCAAAGCTGTTGTTTGGCGGGCTGTTCGCGTAGTGCGCCAGGCCCAAGGCCTTCTCTGTGACCTACCGTGGCGCATACGATTCCGAGCGCACGGACACGCTCCATCGTGGAGCATTTTTACTCATCTGACCGCATCGGAGCGTCTGTTGCTCTATCGGCTCGCGCTCAGCCTTCCGCAGCCGGCCGAGATCCTGGAGGTAGGAAGTTTCATCGGCGCTAGCGCATGTTTCCTTGCCGCGGCGGCTTCGGAACATAACCGTGGGGTGGTTCACTGCGTCGATACGTGGACAAATGAGGCGATGTCCGAAGCGCCACGTGACGCCTTTTCTGAGTTTCTCAGCAACACGCAACAGTACCGTGCGTGGCTCATTCCACACCGGGGACGATCACAGGAAGTCGCCGTCGCCTTCGATCGCAAACTCGATCTCTTATTCATTGACGGGGACCATTCCTACAAGGGGTGCAAGGCCGACGCCGAGCTTTGGTTGCCAAAACTTAAGCCGGGGGGAATTGTTGCTTTTCATGATTACGGCTGGAGCCATGACGTGCAACGAGTCGTAGGCGAATTGGTGATCCCCATAGCAAGGCAGCAGAGGGCGCCTCCCAACCTCTTCGTAGGGACATTGAAATAACCGATCTTCCGAAAACCTCGCGCGCGGAATTCGGCGACCAACGGGACGGACAGGGTCCGGTGATTGGTGTTTTCGGATTCATGGGTGGCGCAGTCTGGTGGGTGGGTTTGAACGCCGAGGTTTATCCCGCAATCGGCTGGCCTCATGCGAACACGAACCTGATGTTTGCCCAATTGATGACAATTCCCCATGGACGCAGGATTTCCTACCCAAGGACGCATCCCAGATGGGCGCCGGCCTGCCTCTCCCGGCGCTTCAAGGACGGTATCCTATTCTGACCTTGGGCTTGCTGCGGCGGTTAGTCATCTTAAAGTGAAATGGGCCCTCGACGCAGTCGTGTGGGCGAATGTTGGTCGGGAGAGCCATTTCGAGGCGCTGTTGAGGGCCGAGATCTGAGCTTTCGTATGCGCGTAAACCCCTCGCGATTGACCGATGGCCGCGAACGCAGCGTGAAGCGAACCCAGATCGAACTAAGCTTTTGCCGGAGGGCGGCGCAGCTTAAGCGTCAGAGCTTGGGCGGCTCCTCGCTTTAGGTCGCCGCGGACCCAAAACAAGAGCACTATGCACCCGCAGGACTCCCTCAGGATCATCCCAATGTTGGTAGCTCTGGGGCTGGGTGTCGCTCTCCTTTATGCTTACACGATGGCCGCAGACAAGGGAAACTTTGCGCTAAAAGTCTGCCTGGGTTGCGTGACATTTGCGTTTTTTGGCTACGCGCTGCAGTACCCTGCTGGCCAACTGGTGCCGTTTCCATCGGAGCACGTGCTCCTCTGCTTGGCCCTTTTAACCGGAGGCCGGATACTCTCGGGTTTCAAGGGGGCCTCGGCGAGCATGAAGATCGTCATCTGCCTTTTACTTATCTTTGCGATAAACGGCGTGGCAGCCCAGTATCTGACCAGAAATATCCTAGCCGCGCCTAAGGGGTGGGTAACTGAGGCGTTTAGAGCGACTGTGGTGCCCCTGTTGGTGGCGGCGCTAATCAACACGTATGTCAGAACCAAACCCCAGATCGACCGTTGCGTCCTGTTCGCCAACATCGGACTGGCCGCATTCTTCCTCTTCCACTATGCCTCAAATCTACTCGGCTTTTCAGACGAGGTGCAGGAGAGCCCCGGCCAGTTAACAACGGTGTTTGAGCGCGATTCAATGAATTACATCATCTGGGCCACTTGGTACGGCGCGCTCGCGGCCGTGATGTTGCCAGCGCCACTGATCAAAATCCTCACCGGCGAAAGATTCTCCGCAATCTATGGCCTGACGGCGGTGGTGAGTGCGATTGCTTTGAAGCTTGCTGCCACCAGGGCGGGGATTCTTGGCTGGAGCTGGTCCATCGTAACTGCGCTAATATCAAGCAAACTGCTGCTAAAAGGCACAAAGGCGTATCGTGTGTTGATACCACTCTGCGTGATGGGTGCCTTCGTGGCCGCTGGGAGCCTTAATATTAGCCACCAGGCAATGGAAAAGCTGGTCAGCGCGACAAGGGATGGCATGGGTGAGTACGGTTTTTCCTATAGGAGGAGCTTAATCGCGGATAGTTACCGTGGATTGCGAGAGCACTTCTTCGGCATAGGCTTTTCCACCCTGTGGCACACAGACCAAACAGATGAAGCAAACTATTTTGTCTATGTCGCGAATGGCGTTGGTGTGGTTGGCATCGTGTCGATCTTGTTGGTACTGTCGTACATATTATACCGGAGCGGGCGGCGATGCCTTGCCCCTGGCTCTGACTACGGCAGGAGGTACGCCGTTATATGCTTCATCCTCGTCGTGACGGTGGTCATCACCGCAAATTCCTCCTGGGCGATCGTGGCGGAATCACAGACGAGCATACCTATATGGAGCATAATCATCTGCTGCTTGAAAGCGGGGGAGAGCGATGCCGAGGAACTCGTGCGGGGCCCGGCCAGCCGGAACAGCGCTTTGGCGCGCGGTTTTGCCAGGAGAGTCCCGAGCGGCTTGCACGCACCTGAAGCATGACGATCGTGAGCGAAGAACAACCCTTGCGCGTTTGCCTCGTGCTAGGCGACAAGGGATGGATATTTGAGAAATTCGCCGTGCGGTTGGCGGAGAACCTGAGCCACTGGAATGTGAATGCAGACATCTCCGAGAAAGCGAGCGCCGCGGCCGACTTTAACCACTGGATGGTGTACCTGGACACACTTACCCGCTCAGATGAGGATCTATCGCTCCGCAGCACCATGTTCGTCACACATGTGGACAGGCCTGCGAAGCTGGCAGTCCTCAAGCGACGATTGGAGCAGGCGGAGATGGGCATCTGCATGTCACGCATGACCGTCGAGGACCTGGTGGCGCGCGGCCTGGACCGGCGCAAGCTGTGCTTTATCACGGCCGGCCACGACGGGGCGATCAAGCCGCGGCGCATCAAGTTGGGCATCACAAGCCGCGTGCGGCCCGATGGGGCCAAGCGTGAAGACATCCTGCTGGACGTGGCGAGGATGATGAGGCTGGAGGAGTTCCATTTTGAAATCATCGGGCGAGGCTGGGAAAAGGTTATCCCGCAACTCGAGGCAGCCGGGGCCACGGTAACCTATTTCCCCGGGACCGACGATGGCCAGGCGGATTACAGGATCAACATCGAGCGTGTGCCCCACTTCGACTATTATCTTTACCTGGCCTTTGACGACGGCTCGATGGGGTTCTTTGACGCGCTGGCGGCCGGGGTGCCGACCATTGTGACCCCAATAGGCTACCATTTGGATGTCAAGGGCGGGATCACTTTTCCCTTTGGCAACGCTGCCGAGTTGCGAGACGTCTTCCAGAAAATCCTGGGCGAACGGCGCGCGCGGGCGGACAGTGTCGCACGATTGACCTGGGATAACTACGCCCGGGGTCACGCGCTGATATGGAGGGCGCTCCTCGAAGGACGCAGGGACGAGATCCCTGCCCTGCTCCAGGACGGGTCCGTCGTCTCTGCGGGGGCCGCGAAAGCCGATTCCCCATGCCAGCCTCGGTACTCGCTGCGCTGGGCAATGAACAGGAGCGCCTTGTACGCTGATGCCTGCTTGTTGCTGAGGCGCTACCTGGGATTCAAATGCTACGGACTGCTGCTAAACTTAGGGCGGATCGTCAAAGGGCGCAGGCGCAGCAAGCCAACTCAGACGCCCGGTGAACCCAAATGAGCAACGATGCTGAAGCTAAATCCCGTGACTCCCAGGGTCTAGCGGATCAGGAGGCAGGCGAGGGCCGCCGAATAGCCGTGGTAATGAATACATATTACCTCGGCATATCGGTTGCGGTCGTGGAAACCATTCGGGCGCTGGCGAAGGAAGGCTATGAGGTGGATCTATTTATCGGGGAAAGGGCGTACGCCGCGTCGCCTGCGCAGTTCGACTCCGAGAGAATCCACGTCCTGGTGGTGCCCGAGGGCCAGGCCCCTCCCGCCCGGAATCGGCTCGCGGGCCTGCCGGGGAAGCTAAAACTCCTGGGGTTCGCGCTGCAACACTGGTTGCTGCCCGGGCTGGGATTGCACGGGAGCCTTGGCGAGTTTGCCGACGTTTACGGGAAAACGTGGTGGCCATTCGTGCAGGGGATGGGCGATTCCTTCAAGAACCGCCGCTACCAGGCGGTAATCGCCGTAGAGGTAACCGGATTAATCGCGGCCACGCTCGCGGTGGACGAGTGGCAGCCTCGAACCCCGCTGATCTATTATAACATGGAACTCATGCAACATGCCCGGGGCATGCGGCCCGGCATGCACATTCGAAAGCACTTTGAAATCATCTGCGTGCGCAGGTGTATTTTCACAGTCATTGCCGATGAGCATCGTGGGCGGGTCTTTAGCCGGGCCAATGGCATTCCGGAATCGAGGCTCAGGTATCTCCCGGTTTCTACGGAGGGCGATCCGATAGCGAAGAGGGGAACACGCTTTCACGAGCAGTTTCGTCTGCCCCCCCAGACGGTGGTGGTTTTGTATGCCGGGAACATCTACCGCCCATGGGCGTTGGCAGAGGAAATTGTGGAATCGGTCAGACACTGGCCTGAGGGGTGCGTGCTGGTGATGCACAGTTGGTGCGTTGACGGGCCGGCGGAGGCTTGCTTCCGAGGCATCAAGGCGGCGGCGGACCCAGCGCGCGTGTTTTTCTCGACGCAGCCGGTGTCGCCGGAGGAACTGCCGGGGCTGTTGAGTTCAGCGCACGTGGGGCTGGCTTTTTACGCGCCGCTGGACGAAAACTTTACAGAAATTGGCTCCTCGTCGAATAAGCTGGCGCAGTATGCCCGCGCCGGGTTGCCGGTGGTTGGCAGCAATTTCCCCAGCATCGAAAGGGTGCTCAGGCGGTTTGGCTCCGGTATCTGCGTGGAAAAACCACGCGACATCGGGCCGGCGCTCAGGGAGGTCCTGGCGAGGTACCCGGACTTTCAGAGAGGGGCTTTGGACAGTTATCAGCAGCATTATAGGTTTTCATCAAAGTTTGCGCCTATTTTACGTGAGATTGTCCGCGCCGGGCCGTGACTCCCAGGGCGCTTGCCGGTGCATGGGCGCTCCTTGGGCATGGCTCGTTCAGCCCTCTGCCCGGGCCGCGGCGCATCGGTTCGCGCGGGTTTCGTGCCTTTGATATGTGGGTGGAGTCGAGCGGGGCCGGAACCGGGTTTTGCAGGCGCGTTAATAGCACCATGAGGAACGAACCACATCTCCGGGCTTTGGCGGCGGCCGTTGAGAGGGCAAAATTGTACAGCACGGGCGCCAGACTTCTGTTCCACATGGAGGAGGTCTTTGCCGGCGTTTCTCTGCACGGCAAGCGAGTGCTCGATATTGGCGGAGGCTCTGGTCTGTGCAGCTTTTACGCCGCTGCCTGCGGGGCCAGGGCGGTAACTTGCCTGGAGCCGGAGGCGGCTGGGTCGCAAAGGGGCGAGATGAATTCCGCGTTCCGCGAGTTGGCCGCGCTGTTGGACTTCGCCGGCACGGTCGAATTGCTGCCTATTACCTTGCAGCAGCTTGAGTGTGAGCCGGGCGCCTACGAAGTCCTTGTGCTGCATGATTCGATTAACCACCTTGACGAGCAAGCCTGCACGAGGCTCCGCCACGATCCGGAGGCGCGAGAGGTTTACCGAAGGCTTTTTCGGAAGCTGGCGGAGCTCACGACGCCCAAGGGCACGCTCATAGCGGTTGATTGCTCGCGCCACAACTTCTTCCCGGCGCTGGGGATAAGGAATCCTTTTGCCCCTCAGATCGAATGGCAGAAGCACCAATCACCCGCCTTGTGGGCGGGGCTGCTGCTGGATTGCGGGTTTAGGAACCATCGAGTCCGTTGGAGCAGCGTCAATCGTTTTGGAAAAACCGGGAGGGTGTTGCTGGGCAACAGAATAGCAGCTTTCTTCTTGTTCGGCCGTTTTTGCCTGAAAATGGAGGCCAGTTAGCTGGTCTGGTGCGTTGGCAGTGATGTAGCGGCCTCTCCTTCCCTCGGTTGTGAAGCCGGACACGAACAGGATAAACATAGTGTTCTGGACTGATACGCTGCGCTGCGGCGGCAGGGAGCGCCAGTTCAGCGAGCTCGTGAGCGGACTCGTCCGGACCGGGCGCGCGGAGAAGGAAAACCTGGCCGTGATCTCGATGGACCATGCTGGACATTTTGACGAAGCGATCCAGGAGGCGGGCGTACGCATCGTCAGGGTCTTGCGCAAGTGCCGTTGGGACCCGTTTCTGCCAGTACGCGCGCGCAAGGTTTTGAAGGAGCTCCAACCAGACGTGGTCTTCAGCATCAGCGAGATGGCGAGCTTCTACGCCCTGGTCACGCCCAAGCGACGCGGTGTGCGGGTGATTGACGGGAGTATCCGGAATGCCTTTCCAGTGCGCGGCCTGAAAGAGCGCGCTCTCAACTGGTTTAACTTCAGGGCGGCGGACCTGGTGGTCGCCAATTCCAAAGCCGGGCTGCGCGCGAAAAATGCCCCGCCGGCTAAGAGCGCTGTGCTCTACAACGGATTCGACTTCAACAGGCTCAAAGACCTTTCCAGCCCGGGAGCGGTTAAGCAACAACTGGGGATTAGAGCTTCGCGCGTAGTCGGCATGGTGGGCTCGTTTTCCGACACCAAGGACTGGGATTCCTTCCTCATGGCGGCCCAGATTTTACACCGGACCGACCCCGACGTGTGCTTCGTGTGCGCTGGCGGGGGCGAGCACCTCCAGGCCTACAGAGGGCGCTTCGGGACGCAGGAGCATCTGCGCTTCACGGGCTGCCGCAAGGATGTCGAGAGCTTGATTGGCGCCTTCGATATCGGCGTGCTCTGCGCCAACGCGGAAGAAGGCACGCCGAACGCGGTAATGGAGTACATGGCCTCAGGAGTGCCCGCAATCGTGGCGGCAAGGGGGGCCGTGGGAGAACTCGTGGACGACGGATTCACCGGTTTTATTATCCGGCCTCGCGACCCCCAGGCGGTGGCGCAAAAGATTGCTTGCCTGCTTGCTGACCCGGGGGCGGCCAAGGCGATGGGGTTGCGCGGCCAGCACCGAATTCGAGAACGATTTTCGATGGAGAAGGCACTGGACACCCTTATGCATATCTGCGCTTCCGTTCACGACGGGGCTGGGGTGGACCGGTGCCGACCGTGCTGCCCTCGATTGGGCGATTGAGAAAGGAATCCCGCACGGTGGCTGGTTTCAGGGGCAATTCTGAAAGTCTCGCCCCTTCACCTCCAACGACCCTAATAGGCCCCCCTTTATCACAGCGACAAGGTTCACCTTGAGCTTGACGACAAAAAAACGCGCCCAGCGAGGGAAATCCGGCCGGGCGCAGACGCTTCAGGTGAGAGGCTTGGGCTTAATGCCGTAGCCGATGATTCACACCACAGAGACCCAGGAGGGCCAGGATGCCCAGCAACCCAACCCCGCCTTCGGGCACTGCGGGTGGATCACCGGGTGGATCACCCGGTGGATCCTCAACCACAACTCCGGGTTGATCCGCAACTACAACATTGTCGAAAAATGCCGACCGCGCGGAGCCCGAAGTCCCACTATAGATCTCGGCATCAATGCTGCCGCAACGCGGCACAGGCACCTCATAATGACGCCATGTACCGTCGTAGATGAGGGCTTGTTCAAGACCGGGATAGCCGCTCTGGCCGGCCAGCCAGACCCCGTCGACCGCAATGAAACCGCCGAAACCCATGTAGTCGAAGCTAAGATACGACCCGGCAGGCACACAGGCGTGGCTCCAAATGTCACCACCAAACGTGGGGTTGTCGAAGGTCAAGACCTGGCCGTGTCCGGCTTGTGGAACCAGGACTGCTGAGCCGACCGCGTGCACGGGATACCACTGGCTCAGGCCCGATCCGAAGTTGTCACTGAAATAGATCGTTGCCGCGTTTAGCGGTGCATAGGCCCAGGCCATCGCGCCGAGGGCTAGGAGCATAACCGTGAGTTTTCGATTTCTTTTCATTTCTATGTTATGGGGCGACAGGCACCTTGTTTCGCTGCCCGACGAGGCAGCAAACCGTGTGCCAGGCCGGGCTGGTGTCTGTAAGTTGCTGATTACCAAGAACTAAGGAAAACGCATATGACTCATCCAAAAAGCGAAAAACTGTTAATGATTCCGACGGATTCCGGCCGACGAATGGGGTTTTTGAATTAGGTCTGTCGCCTAAGTACCTGCTAAGGAGTAGGTTACGTCAGCTTCCCGGTTGACTGATGGCCCCTGTTCCACAGGTGTAATATTTCCCGACGCTTTACAAATCTCGATTCCGAGCAATAACCTGAATGGCGTCACTTCTGATTGGACCATGGGACTTCAGCAAGCCGCTCTACGGCGCTGGATGTTCCGTCATCGCCGATTCGGCGATTCGGAACCTGGGTACCAGGCTAAAGCTGGTGGGCACCACGTCCGATGGGGGAATTGGGCGTTGGACGAAGCTCATGCGGGATGGGTTGGAGTTCGATTTTCTGCCCGTGACCCATGCTGAGCGGGTTGCCAGGCCTCGATTGCTATCGTCTAGTGTCGAGTTCACGATCGCCCTGGCGAAGCAATTGCCTGCGGTCAGAGAAGCAGAGGTGCGGGCAGTTCTGACTCGAACATACAGCGTGCTGTGGCTGCTCACCTGCTTCAGCCGGGGCTGGGATGTCTGCTTCTATTTCCCTGGACTGGCGAACCCGCTGGTTGTGAGCAAGCACCCGCGTTTGGGCAGGCTGCTGGCGGGGCTCTACGACCGGATACACGCGCGTGCGATCGGCCGGGCCACGATAGCCTTTGCGCCCGCTTCACGCGCCATCGTGGAACAATACAATGGCAGGCTCAGGCGCCTTGGCGTGAACAAACAGGTGCGCTACCTCCCGACCGCCGTGGACCTGGAGACGTTCTGTCCGCGGCCCATGGACCAGTGCCGGAGCCAGTTGGGCTTGCCTGGAAACGCACTGGTTTTCACCTTTGTCGGCCGGCTGGCGGCGGTGAAAGGGATTCCGCTGTTGCTGGGAGCTTTGAGGTGCGTCCATGACCAGGAGCCGAGCGCGCTCCTGGTGCTCGTTGGGGACGGTGAGCAATACGAAGAGTTGCAGCGGCTCGCAGGCGATAAGGGCTTGGGGGAGCGAGTGCGGTTTCTGGGGCGGTGCCCGCCCTCGCGCGTGGCGCTGGCCATCGGCAGCGCGAACGCCTGTGTGGTCGGTTCCTTCCAGGAGGGCTTTTCGGTTGCCATGGTCGAGGAGCTCGCCTGCGGGCGGCCGATCGTGAGCACTTCGGTAAGCGGCGCCGACGAGATGATCATCGAGGGACAGAACGGATATGTTGTCAAATCTCGAGACCCTGCTGAGTTTGCGGGCCGAATGCTCGCGGCGGCCAGGTTGCCTGAGGCGGGCCGAGTTTCACGCGGGCTGGCAGAAACACGCTATTCGGAGCGGAAGCTGTGGCAGCAAATCGCGGCTGAATGGCCGCCGCTGCAGTGAGCTTTGACGCCTCAGCCTCCGCTATTATGGAAGCCGTGGAAACAAATCTCCGCCCCGGGCGCTCGAGGGCGGCGTATGGCCCGGGGCCTTGGCAAATCGGGGGCGGACCTGGATGTACTTCTGTTCGCGGTGTCCGTGGGTCTAGCGCGCTGGCTTCGTGCGCATGCCTGGCAGTGTGGAGCGGTGGGTCGCCGGCAGTACAACACATATGTTATGGCGTGCCTACTCATTGAACCATCGGACTTCAGCAAGCCGCTCTACGGCGCCGGATGTTCCGCCATCGCCGACTCCGCGATCCGGAACCTGGGCACAAACCTCAAGCTGGTGGGCGTCACGTCCGATGGGGGAATTGGGCGTTGGACGAAGCTCATGCGGGATGGGTTGGAGTTCGATTTTCTTCCCGTGATCCATGCTGAGCGCGTTGCCGCGCCTCGATTCCTATCGTCCACGGTCGAGTTCACTATCGCCTTCGCGAAGCACTTGCCCGCGCTCAGAGAAGCAGAGGTGCGGGCGGTTCTGACCCAAGCGTACACCGTGCTGTGGCTGCTCACCTACTTCAGCCGGGGCTGGGATATCTGCTTCTACTATCCTGGACTGGCGAACCCGCTGGTTGTGGGCAGGTACCCGCGTTTGGGCAGGCTGCTGGAGGGGCTCTACGACCGGATACACGCGCGTGCGATCGGCCGGGCCACCATCGCCTTTGCGCCCGCTTCACGCGCCATCGTGGAACAATACAATGGCAGGCTGAGGCGCCTTGGCGTGAACAAACAGGTGCGCTACCTCCCGACCGCCGTGGACCTGGAGACGTTCTGTCCGCGGCCCATGGACCAGTGCCGGAGCCAGTTGGGCTTGCCTGCAAACGCACTGGTTTTCACCTTTGTCGGCCGGCTGGCGGCGGTGAAAGGGATTCCGCTGTTGCTGGAAGCTTTGAGGTGTGTCCATGACCAGGAGGCGAGCGCGCTCCTGGTGCTCGTTGGGGACGGTGAGCAATGCGAAGAGTTGCAGCGGCTCGCAGGCGATAAGGGCTTGGGGGAGCGAGTGCGGTTTCTGGGGCGGTGCCCGCCCTCGCGCGTAGCGCTGGCAATCGGCAGCGCCAACGCATGTGTGGTCGGTTCGTTCCAGGAGGGCTTTTCGGTTGCCATGGTCGAGGAGCTCGCCTGCGGGCGGCCGATCGTGAGCACCCCGGTAAGCGGCGCCGACGAGATGATCATCGAGGGACAGAACGGATATGTTGTCAAATCTCGAGACCCTGCTGAGTTTGCGCGCCGAATGCTCGCGGCGGCCAGGTTGCCTGAGGCGGGCCGAGTTTCACGCGGACTGGCAGAAACACGCTATTCGGAGCGGAAGCTGTGGCAGCAGATTGCGGCTGAATGGCCGCCGCTGCACTGAGCTCTGACGCTTCACGTTCCGCCATTATGGAAGCCCTGGAAACAAATCTCCGCCCCGGGCGCTCGAGGGCGGCGTAAGCCCTGCGCGCCTTGGCAAATCGGGGACGGACCTGGATGTACTTCTGTTCGCGGTGTCCGTGGGTCCAGCGCGCTGGCTTCGTGCGCATACCCTGGAGGGTGGAGCGGTGGGTCGCCGCACAGGGAATAGCGTTTCCGTGCTCGAGGCCTTCGCCCGGGGCGCCGCGCTAAGCGGAAAGCAGGTGAACTGCGAACAGATAGGCGAAAACCGCGCCGGCGACCACATCTGTTGCACCGGCGACGTGTGCAAGATCAAAGCACACTATCCGAGCTGGGGCATTACCGGGAGCCCGGACCATCGAGCGGCTCAGAATGGCGGTCGGGGCGGCGTCCGTGAAGAAGAGGGCAGCCGATAGTGGGTCGGAGAAATGATATGTGCAAATACCGTGTAGCGGTCGAGCGAGTGAGCGGAGATTTGGACGAGGCGGTCCATTGCGCCCTGGCTGGAGCAGGGATACTGGAGATGTTGAAGGCCTGTCAGCGGGTGGCGATCAAGCCGAACTTCACATATCCATTTTATAAGCGAGGAGTTACGACGAGTCCGGAGGTGATTCGCGCACTGGTCAAGGTCCTGCGGGACTTCACGGCCGGTATTGCGGTTGTCGAAACCGATGGCGGGTATGGGGCCTGGAAGGTAAGCGAGGCCTTCGCGGGACACGGCATTAATGAACTGGTTCGCGACTTCGGGGTGCGGGCCATTAATTTGTGCGAGGAGCCAAGGGAGACAATCCAATTCCGGTCCCGGGGACGAAACTACGAACTTCCACTACCCAGGAGGCTGCTCCATGAAACCGATCTTTTGATCACGATGCCTGTTCCGAAGATTCACTGCATGACGGGGCTGACGCTCGCGTACAAGAACCAGTGGGGCTGTATCCCTGACATCATGCGCCTGCGGCGTCATTACATTTTCAATGACGCGATTGTCGCCATCAACCAGGCCCTGAAACCGGTGGTGGTCGCAGACGGAACTTACTTTCTAGACGAGAACGGCCCGCTGGACGGCACCCCGGTACAGATGGACCTGATCATCGCGGCGACCAGCGCCGGGGCGTTCGATCGCTACGTGTCGGAACTAATGGGATATTCCTGGAAGAAGGTGCCCCACTTGCGGCGGGCCGCTGCCTTGGGCGACATGCCTCAGAGATTGGAAGACATCCATTCTAATATCGCGCCAAGCGAGGCTCGGAGGCACACGTTTCAACTGAAGCGCACCCTGCGCAACTATATTGCTTTGAGCGGATTCAAGAGCCGTTTCATTACTTGGCTGGGATACGAGTCGTGGTTCGGGCGGGTGGTTTTGCACGGTATCCTTTATGCAGTCGCCGGCAAGAGCGTGAAACCATACCCTGGGTGTGACAAGTGACCAGGAAACTTTTGAATTCCCGGTGCCGTGAACCAACTTAAGGTATTAACGATTGTGGGAACAAGACCCGAGGCGATCAAACTGGCCCCGGTCATTCTCGATCTCAAGCGCCGCGCCACGAGTTGCTCGGCACGCGTGTGTGCGACCGGCCAGCACCGGGAGATGCTGGATCAGGTTCTCCCCGTGTTTGGGATCGCGCCCGAGTACGATCTGGATCTGATGTCGCCGGGCCAGACTCTGGCACGGATCACTGCCCTGGCGATCGAGGGGCTAAACCAGGTCATTGCGCAGGACCGGCCCGATGTGGTCCTGGTGCAGGGGGACACAACCAGCGCTTTCTGCGGCGCTTTGGCGGCCTATTACCAAAAGAGAAAAGTGGGCCATGTCGAGGCGGGGCTGCGAACTGGCGACAAATTCGCCCCGTATCCGGAAGAAATCAACCGGCGTTTGGTTTGTCCGCTGACGGACTACCGTTTTGCGCCCACAGAGGGCGCGAAGGCGGCGCTGTTGGCGGAGGGGGTGCCTGCTTCGAGCATCTTTGTCACGGGTAACACGGTAATCGATGCCCTCATCCGGGTGAGAGAACGCGTGAGCCGAGAGCGTCCGGTCCTGCCAGAGGGCCTCGCCGAGGCAGTGGAGGGCGGCAAGATGGTGCTGGTGACCGGCCACCGGCGGGAGAGTTTCGGGGAAGGCTTCGAGAACATCTGCAAGGCCATTCGGCAGGTTGCCGACTGTTCGCCGGACGTCCTGTTCGTTTATCCGGTCCATCTCAATTCCAACGTCCAAGAGCCAGTCAGACGGATTTTGGGAGGCCATAAGCGCATTCTCCTGATCGAGCCGCTGCCCTACGTCCCCTTTGTGTGGCTGATGGATCGCGCCACCGTCGTGCTGACCGATTCCGGAGGAGTTCAGGAGGAAGCTCCGTCTCTGGGCAAGCCGGTGCTCGTGATGCGAGAAACGACCGAGCGCCCGGAGGGCATCGCTCCCGGCAACGCTCGGCTGGTAGGGACAAACAAGGACAGGATCGTCGAACATCTGTTGAACCTCCTGACGAAACCGAAGGAAAGAGCGGCGATGGCTGCGGTGCCAAACCCTTACGGCGACGGCCACGCGGCGGAACGGATCGTGGATATCCTTTTAGGCACTTGACAGCGAATCAATCAACTCGCACCATCCCAGAACTAGAGATTATTTATGACAAAGATTCTTATCACCGGGGGCAGAGGTTTTATCGGCACCAACCTGACCAACGAATTACGCTCGCGAGGCCACGAGGTTTGGACGTGTGACGTACTGCAGGGCGATGACCCCCAGCACATCAAAGCTGATACCGGAGTGTATCAGCAGGTCGAGGCCATTTTCCGCAGGCTGAAAGTCGATTTTGTTTACCATTTGGCGGCCGAATACGGGCGCTGGAATGGCGAAGATCATTACGAGAACCTTTGGCGCACGAATGTCATCGGGACGAAGAACATGCTGCGGCTGCAGGAACAGCACCGGTTCAAAATGATCTTTTTCTCGAGTTCCGAGGTTTACGGCGACTACGACGGACTGATGAGCGAAGACGTGATGGAGAAAGTGCCGCTGAAGCAAATGAATGACTACGCCATATCGAAATGGGCTGGCGAGTTGCAGTGCCTTAACCATGCGGCGATGTTTGGAGTCGAGGTGGTGCGCGTGCGACCGACCGGATGCTACGGTCCCCATGAATACTACAGCCGCTATCGTGGGGTGATCCCGATCTTGGTCTATAGCGCGCTCCACGGCAGGAAATTTACCGTGCATCGCGGCCACAAGCGGATCTTCGACTACGTTGAAGATAGCTGCCGGACCTTCGCCAATATCGTGGACAACTTCATTGCTGGTGAGGTCTATAATATCGGCGGTCGGGAAGACTGGGTTGTGAGCATCGAGGAACTGGCTGAGGTTGTATTGAAGGCCACGGGCGCGAGCCGCAGCCTTGCTGAGTACAAAGGAGAGGAAGGTTTCACTACCCGCGTGAAGGTCGTTGATTTTTCGAAGAGCCGCCGCGATTTGAAGCACGATCCCAGGATTGACATCCACGAGGGCGTCCCCCGGTATGTGACTTGGGCCCGGGAGGTTTACAAGGTGTAGCCTGGAAAGAGTTTCCGGCCAGGCAGAGGCGTTCCCAAGAAAAGCAATTCAAAGTTATGGACGCATACAAAACTCACATCAAAGACAAAGTTGTTCTCATCACCGGCGGCGCCGGAGCCATCGGCTCGAATCTTACCCGCGCGCTCGCTGAACTGGACGCCCGGACGGTCATCATATTTGACGACATGTCGGCAGCCTACGAGTGGAACATTCCTTCTCTGCCCAACGTTTTGGTGGCCAAAGGATCGGTCACCGACGATGTGGCCTTGAAGCGAGTTTTCGCCCTGAAGCCCGACATCGTGTTCCACCTGGCGGCCTTCTTTGCAAATCAGAACTCAGTGGACTCCCCGCAATGCGACTTGATGACCAACGGGTTGGGGACCTTGCTGGTGTACCAGTACGCCCAAATGTGCCGGACCGGCCGGATTATATACGCCTCGTCCAGTGGCATTTACGGGCATGCCGCGCCTCTGCCGCTGAAAGAGGATTTCATGTCCATGCATCTGACGACACCTTACCAAATTACCAAGATGCTGGGTGAGTTGTACGCGAACTTCTTTCACCACCACTACGGGTTGCCGGTTGTCAAAACCCGGTTCTTCAATTCCTATGGTCCGGGGGAGGTCCCCGGGCAATATCGGAACGTGATACCGAATTTCATTTTCAGGGCTATGTCGGGCCTGCCTCTGCCATTGACCGGAAGCGGAGAGGAGACGCGTGATTTCACGTTCGTAATGGATATCGCGGACGCGTTGTTGCGGGCGAGCTACTTCGATGGAGCCGTGGGCCAGGAGATGAATATCGCTTCAGGCATGGAGGTGAAAATCCTGGAAATGGCCGAACGGATCAATGAGTTGACCGGCAATAAGGCCGGCATTGTTCGCGCTGAGCGCAGGGCCTGGGACACCAAAAAGAGGCTCCTGGCCAGCATCGAGCGGGCTAAGGAGCTGCTAGGCTACCAGCCCAAAATGAGCTTCGACGATGGACTTAGGGCGACGGTGGAATGGTTTCGCGTGCATTGGGAAGAAATCCGTCGGGACGCCCAGTTTCCGCCGGGGATGTCCGCCGCCGCGCGCGGGATCGTAGCCAAGAAGTAGCACCCCAAGCGGAACTCAGGATGTTGTTTATCGTCTCTGAAGTCTATTATCCCGAAGAGGCAGGGACGGCGCACTATATGACCGGCATCGCCGACGGGCTGGCGAAGGGCGCCGCTGTTCGGGTTATTTGCGCCAAGCCCAAATACGACCGGCGATGGGAGGGTCTTCCCACGAAAGAAAACCACAATGGTGTGCAGATTCACAGGTGCTGGGCCACAACATTTGACAAAAATCACTTGGGTGGCCGCATTGCAAATGTCTATACCGCCTCTTTCTCCATATTCTTCGCTATCCTGCGCATGGTGCGGAAAGGCGATAAGGTTCTAGTGGTCACAAGCCCTCCGCTGCTGCCTTTTGTGGTAGCCGTCGCCTGCTGTCTTCGTGGCGCCAAATGGATCTTGCGCATTGATGACGTTTACCCGGAGGCCATGATACATGCGGGAATCCTTCGCCCCGGAGGCATAGCGGCTCGGTTCATCGATTGGATGAATCGCACTCTCTATAGGCGCACCGAGAAAATCATCGTGATCGGCCGAGACATGAAGCGCCTGGTGGAAAAGAAGCTTGGCGGTCGCAATGGGCCGATCCTGCTAATCCCGAACTGGGCAGATGTGGACTCCGTCGTGCCGTGCGAGCGTTGCGAGAACAGACTCCTTCGCGAATTGGGTCTCGAACGCAAGTTCGTCGTCGGCTACGCCGGCAACATTGGACGCGTGCAGGGCGTGGAGGCTCTATTCGCGACAGCGCTTAGGATGAAGGAACTCGATGATGTTCAATTCCTGTTCGTCGGGTCCGGGCAAAAAACCGCTTGGCTCAAGCAGGCCATTGCCGGCGCGCAGTTGAAGAACATCACGCTCGTCGGACAACGCCCTCGCTCCGAGCAGTCCGATTTCCTGAACAGTTGTGACATCGCCGTCGTGCCTTTGGTGCGCGGCATGGGGGGCGCGGGTGTGCCCAGCCGGTTGTATAATGTCATGGCCGCCGGAAAACCTGTCATCGCCTCAGTGGATCACGACTCCGAGACGGCCCTGGTTGTGCGCGAGCAGGACATCGGCTGGGTGGTCGCCCCTGAGGAACCCGCTGAAATGGCCAGGGCCATCATCGAGGCCAGGTCGGCACCCGATCGCTTGGCCGAAATGGGCCGGCGCGCTCGAAAGGTTGCCGAGGACAAATACTCACGCCCCCGCATCCTCGCCCAGTACCAGCACCTCCTGCTCAGTCAGCGCCCGGAATGAAATCCTCGTCACCGGCGGCAGTCGGTATGATTTTACTGGCAGTCCTGGTGCATCGGACGCTTCCGCTGGTTCGCACACCGGCGCTTTGGATCGCAATATCGAATGTGTTCCTATGAGAGTAGTCAGCGTAGTCGGAGCGCGCCCGAACTTCATCAAGATTGCTCCGCTCATGGATGCATTCCGGGCCGAGCCCGAAATCGAACCCCTGCTGGTCCACACTGGCCAGCATTATGACGAAAAGATGAGCGACCTCTTCTTTCGCCAGCTCGGGATTCCGGAACCCGACGTCAATCTGGGGGTGGGTAGCGGTTCGCACGCCGTCCAGACGGCCTCCATCATGCAGGCCTTTGAGCCGGTCCTCCAGCAGCACAGCCCTGACGCCGTCCTGGTCGTTGGCGACGTCAACAGTGCCATTGCCTGCGGCCTGGTGGCCGTAAAGCTCGGGATCAAATTGTTCCATGTGGAAGCCGGGCTGAGGAGTTTCGATCGGACCATGCCGGAAGAAATCAACCGCATCTTGACTGACGCCATTAGTGACCTGTTATTCTGCTCCGAAAAAAGCGGGGTGGATAACCTCCGTAAAGAGGGAATACCTGAGGAAAAAATTCACCTTGTCGGCAATGTAATGATAGACACGCTGCTCCGACATCGGGAGCGGGCGGAACAATCTCGCGTGCTGCGCGACCTTGGTCTGGCAGACAAGCAATACGGAGTGGTTACGCTGCATCGGCCCTCCAATGTTGACAATCACGCAGTTCTTCAGGGGATTTTCACCGCCTTGTTGCGGGTCAGTCGGGATCTACCTATCGTGTTCCCTATCCATCCCCGGACACGGGAGCGCTTGGTGGCTTCCGGAATCCAAACCAACGGCACCCTCATCCGTCTAATCGATCCTCTCGGCTATCTTGACTTCCTGAAGCTTACGTCCTC
Source organism: Verrucomicrobiota bacterium (assembly GCA_049518415.1). GTDB lineage: Bacteria > Verrucomicrobiota > Verrucomicrobiia > Limisphaerales > UBA8199 > CAVQND01. The sequence continues at coordinate 69,202 of JBEKRX010000002.1, read as the reverse complement.
TGCGAGCGTTGTGCTCACCGACTCAGGCGGGGTTCAGGAAGAAACGACTATCCTGGGAGTACCCTGCCTCACTCTGCGTGAGAATACGGAGCGCCCCGTTACCGTGGAAATGGGCACCAACCAACTGGTCGGCGTTGAGCCCGGAAACATCCTTGAAGCCTACCGGCGATTGCAGACCCGCCCCAGGTCTTCGTCGGAAGCGCCTCCGCTCTGGGACGGTTGCGCCGCTGGACGAATCGTAAGGATCATTAAGGATTCTCGCTAAGGCGGTGTCCAGCAGACTGGTTGAAACGGAAAAAAGGAAGGGCGTCCCAAGGCGGCCTTTCGTGTTTTATACATAATCTCGTAACTATTTGCGCATCCTCCTCGGAAGCCGGACGGTCGCTGCGCCTCCGCCCGATGGCGGCAAGCCAAACGTGGCGAACCCGCCCAGCGGCAGCCAATGAGGTCTCCTTTTCCTCTATTCTTTTTGTGCTGAAACGACTTGTGGTAACCGGGTCTTCCGGCCTGATTGGTTCCGAAGTGGTGGACTACTTTTGCCGGCTTGGCTGGGAGGTCGATGGCATTGACAACAACATGCGGGCTGATTTCTTCGGCCCGCAGGGGGACACTCGCTGGAACCAGCGGCGGCTGCTGGCCATCCACAGGAATTTCCGCCACCACGAGGCCGACATTCGGGACCGTGCCGCGGTGACCGCACTCCTCGCCAGCCTGGCCCCTGCAATGGTGGTCCATGCGGCCGCCCAGCCCAGCCACGACCTGGCTGGCTGGCGGCCCTTTGACGACTTCGATGTCAACGCGGGCGGCACGCTCAACCTGCTCGAGGCCACCCGCCGCCACGCCCCGGAAGCCGTATTCGTCCATCTGAGCACGAACAAGGTCTACGGCGACCGGCCCAACAGCGTCAAACTCAGAGAATTGGCGACGCGGTGGGATTACGACGACCCGGCGTTCGAGCATGGCATCGGGGAGGAGTTCCCGATTGACCGAAGCCTGCACAGCCTCTTTGGCGCCTCGAAGTTGGCCGCTGATGTCCTGGTGCAGGAGTACGGCCGCTATTTTGGCATGAAGACCTGCTGCTTGCGCGGCGGTTGTCTGACGGGACCCAACCACAGCGGGGTGGAGTTGCACGGTTTCTTAAGCTACCTCGTGAAATGTAACGTCGAGGGGCGCCCGTACAAGGTGTACGGATACAAGGGCAAGCAGGTTCGCGACAACATTCACGCCTACGACGTCGCGCGCTTCATCCAGGCCTTCGCGGAGAATCCGCGCCCCGGCGAGGTCTATAATATCGGCGGGGGCCGGGCCAATAGTGTTTCGGTTCTCGAGGCCTTTGCCCGGGCCGCCGCGCTGAGCGGAAAGAAGATGAACTACGAATACATAGACAAAAACCGCGCGGGCGACCACATCTGTTACATCAGCGACTTGCGCAAGATCAAAGCACACTATCCGAGTTGGGGCATTACCAAGAGCCTGGACGACATCTTCGCCGAGATTGTCCAGAGCGCCGCCCAGCGTGCCTGATGACTCGCTTGACTCATCAAAACTCGGGAGTCTTCTCGCTGCTGGCGCACTCTGGCCTGCGCTGCCTGCTAATGTTCCTGCCCATCCTCTTCATGGCCTGGCCCCTCCGGGCCGCTAACCTCTTAGTGGCGACCAACGGCAACGACGCCTGGACGGGCCTGGCGGCCGGGTAGGCCTTCGACGGCCCCGCGGCTCTGAGCGGGCGAAAGTTCCCAGTCACCTCCAAGTCCGCATAAAAAAGCACCGCGCGGTGCCGTAAAAACGCCCGGTGCACTTGCCGCGGCAGGCGAAAAGCCTGCCGTTTTTTTGTGCCCGTTGCCTGCCAGAGAGGCCGCCGTTCTTCCCCATCGCCGGCCCTCTGTTGGCAGCGAAAACTCCCTGCCTGGGCAACCCCCTATGCCCTTCTTGTCAGGTTCGCCATGATGGCGCACAGGACCAGCACCAGGAACACAATCGAGTAAATCTGGAAGGGGAAATCCCACCGCGCCTGCACCAGGCAGCCCGCCAGCGACAGCCACATCAAGAGCATGAACCGCCGCCCGCCATGGATTCCCCCCCGCCCAAACCAGCGCCGCACCACCGTCAACAACGCCAGGCCAATCAGAATACTGCCAACCCAACCGAACGTAATCCGCGTCTCCAGCCAGTCATTGTGGAGTTGCTCGTAATACACCTCGTCCGGCGACCTGCGGTAGAACCAATACACCGTTCCAAAAGTCCCGGGGCCGGTCCCAAAAACCGGGTAATCCGCCGCCATGGGTCGCGCGCTTTCATACATCTCCTCGCGAAGTCCGTAGTCCTCGCGCATCTGGGCCAACCGCGGTTTCAGGGCCTTCCAGCCTAGGGCAAAACCCAGGCCCAGTGCCACGACGGCAAACGAGAGCAGCGCGAGCGTTGCCCGCTGGCCGTGCCTTTTGCCCTTGCGCCGGCCATCCAGCCACTCAATCGTCAGCAGGCCCAGCAGGGCGAGCACCACCAGGCCCACGGCCACCATGGCGCCGGCCCGACTCGTCGAGATTATGGGACAGGCCGCCATAATCAGGGCGCAGACCAAGACCCAGTGATGCCCCGCTCGCCGAAATCCACTGCCCCTGTTCAGCGTCCACCAGAACCCGACGCAAACCGGCCAAAGCAGATTGAAGTACTGTGCCGCATTCGATCGGTAGGCATACGGACCAAACTGCGCTTGAGCCGTCATGTGCTCACGCGGTCTGACCATGAAGAGCAACAAGCCCGAGCCCTCCAGCCGCTGCACAATGCCTTCCAGCCCCAGCAAACCCCCGTTAATTGCCAGCACCCACAACAAACGGCGCAAACGCGCCGGGAACAAAGGGCCCGACCCGGAACCGGACCGGTGCCGGCCCGAACTTTGGCCTTCCCCCAGTTGCTCGCTGGCGGTTTTGCCTGGCAGCCAATCCAGGATTGTCCAAAACGAACAGGCCAGGGCCAGGTATTTCCAAAACGCGGGCCAACTTCGGCTGCTGTCCATGCTGTGCGGCAGCCAGGCAATATAATTGGCCCGGTAGGCAAACCCCAGCGTCTCGGGCTCGATGCTGGCCCGCGCGTTCCAGGCGCTCAGCCAGCAATAAGCCACAATCGCCACGCTCAAGGCGGCCAACACCGTAATCGGATTCAGCCAGGACGAACCGCTCTCTCCTGAATGTCCATGGGCCGCGTCCCTCCGCTCCCAGTCCCACCGCAGCGGCCGATACCCCTTGAGCCACCGGATGCCAAGCTTCACCGCCAACAGTCCCCCCAGAGTATAGCCCCCGGCGTTCATCGTGCGCATCGACCACTCTTCCGTCGTGCCGAAAGCCCAGGGGCTGAAAATCACCATCACGTAAATCAGCACTTCCGTCAGGCTCTCGCAGAGGTAGTAAAGCTGCACGTCACGGACCCGCAACGGCAGCACGCCCCGCCAACCGCCCGCCGCAGCCCCCGCTTGAAGCCCTTCGCCTCCCCTGCCCACCCGAACTCCCGATTCTGCTGGCCTTCCCATGCGCGGCAATTGAAATTTAGCCCCGGCAATTCCACAAGTTAAAAAACCTGGAGTGATTTTGCCCCCGGGGGCAACGCACCCCGCAACCGCCTTTCACTTCTCTGGGCTGTAATCCAACAAGGCCTGAAGCTCCTCGGGATGCGTCTGCCAGAAGCCAACCAGCTTCGTGAACACCCGCAGCGTATCGGGCCGCAGAGCGTGCTCGATGGCTTCGACTTCCTGGTCCACCGTCCCTGCACTCAACCCCAGGAGCTGGAGCAGCGCCGCCAGCGTCTCATGCCGGACCTTGATATGATTGGCCACCGCCCGCCCCTCCCGTGTCAGGGTCAGGCCGCGGTACTTTTCGTAATTGAGAAAGCCCCGCCGCGCCAGCCGGCGGACCATGTTGGAAACGGCCGACCGGCTTAGAGCGAGGGCCGCGGCAATATCGCTCACGCGCGCAAAGCCCTTTTGGTCCACTAGTTCCTGGATTCGCTCCAAGTGGTCTTCCGTGGACTCAGACCGGTGCTGGACCGCCGCCCCGGGCTTGCGTCTTGCTTGCCGTGGCCTCTTCCCAACGGCCGGCGCCAGGCGCGCCGGCCTCGGGCGTCCGCCCGCCGCCGGCGAGCCAACGAATGTATTCCTCATAAAACACTCTATTTGACATAATACATATTCCATTGTAGAAAACAGGGCAAGGGCAAAGAGAAAAACTTTCTCAACCCCAGGCGCCCCGCGCCAAACTGATGAATAAACCGTTGCCAGGCCCAGGCGCGGACCTTCCGGCCCGCGGCCTCGACCGTGCGGAGGCCGCTGCCTCGCCCCCTGGCGCCGTGTCGCTCGAAGGCGTGCACGGCACCGTGGCCGTGCCGCGCAAGGGGGCTGGCTTTTTGCGCCATTGGCGGGCCTTTGCGGGGCCGGCCGTGCTGGTCAGCGTCGGCTACATGGACCCGGGCAACTGGGGCACCGACCTGGCGGGCGGCGCCCAGTTCAAGTACGGCCTGCTGTGGGTGGTCGCCCTCGCCAGTTGCATGGCCCTCATTCTCCAGGTCATCGCCGCCCGGTTGGGCGTGGCCACCGGCAAAGACCTGGCCCAGTGTTGTCGCGACTGGTACCCCAAATGGACCCGCTGGCCCAACTGGATTTCCATGGAACTGGCCATCGGCGCCACCGACCTCGCCGAATCGCTCGGCAGCGCGGTGGCGCTGAACCTGTTGTTTCATATCCCGATGCCGTGGGCGATTATCATTACGGCCTTCGACGTGCTCCTGCTGCTCGCCTTGCAGGGGTTGGGCATGCGGACGATCGAGGCGGTGGTCGCCCTCTTTGTGGCCACCATCGGCCTGTGCTACGGCATCGAGATTTTCGTCCTGCCGCAGGTCCATCCCAATTTCCTTGAGCTGGGCCAGGCCCTGCTGCAACCCAACCTCCGCCAAACGGGCATGACGGTTGTGGCCATTGGCATCATCGGCGCCACCGTCATGCCGCACAACCTCTACCTCCACTCCGCCCTCGTGCAGACGCGCAAACTCACGCGTGACCAGGAAGGCATCCGCAACGCCATCCGTTTCAACGCGCTCGACTCCACCGTCGCGCTGAGCATTGCCTTCCTGGTTAATGCCGCCATCCTCGTCCTGGCCGCCATGGTCTTCTACGGCAAGACCAGCGTCACCGTGGCCCATGGCCAAGTCGTAACCTTCAGCCCGGAGAGCGACTGGATCCGCATCGCCTACCTGACCCTGGCACCCTTGGTGGGCACCGCCGCTGCCAGCACCCTCTTTGCCGTGGCCCTGCTGGCCAGCGGCCAAAGCAGCACCATCACCGGCACCCTCGCCGGCCAGGTCGTGATGGAAGGTTTCCTGCACTGGCGCCTCCGCCCCTGGATTCGCCGGATGATCTCCCGCACCCTGGCCGTCGTGCCCGCCATCTGGATCATCGGCATTCGCGGCAACGGCAGCGTGACCGATTTGGTCAACCTCAGCCAGGTCCTGCTCTGTTTGGAACTGCCCTTTGCCATGTTCCCCCTCCTGCACTTCACCTCCTCCCGCCGGCGCATGGGCCAGTGGGTCAACGGCTGGTTCCTCCTCATCCTGGGCTGGGCCAGCGCACTATTGATCACCGCCATGGACCTCTATGGTCTGCCGGAATCGTTCCAAACAGCCTGCCGTGTCATCACCGGCCGATAAGCGTCGGTCTGTGATTGGGGCCACACTCCACTGGGAGTTCTGAGGCCGGCCAGGCGCCAAGCCGTGCGCCCGGCCCAGCCGCCGCTGCCTGCCAGAATCCAGGCCGGGGCCGCCCTCGTAGCCGCAGCCTTCCGTGCCTGCCAGTCAGCGCGCGGCAGCCTGCCGCGCCAACGCCGCACTCGCCCGGTCTGGACACCTGGCCCGCCCCGTCCTACGCTCTGGTGGTGCTAATTGCCTTCAACAAACCATACGGCGTCCTCTCCCGGTTCACTGCCGATCGTTCGCACGGCCGCACGCTGGCGGAATTCGGTTTCCCGAAAAGGGTCTATCCCATCGGGCGGCTCGACGCCGACTCCGAGGGCCTGCTCTTGCTCAGCGATGAGCGCGGATTGAACGAGCGCTTGCTCCATCCGCGCCACGCCCACCAACGCGAGTATTGGGCCCAGGTCGAGCGCATCCCTGCCGCCGACGCCTTCCGCCTCCTCGGACAAGGAGTCGTCGTTCAGGGTCGAAAAACCTTGCCCTGCCGCGCGTGGATGCTCCAGCCGCAGCCGGAAATCCCGCCCCGCACCCCGCCGGTCCGCTTGCGCAAGACCGTGCCCACCTGCTGGCTGGGCCTCGAACTGGTGGAAGGCAAGAACCGCCAGGTCCGCCGCCTCACCGCCGCCCTCGGCCATCCCACGCTCCGCCTGGTCCGCGTCCGCATCGGCCGATTCCCCCTGGGCGCGCTGCCGCCCGGCGCCTGGCGGAAGCTCAGCAGACCGGAGCGAGACCTCGTCCTGGGGCGCAAGTCTGTTTCTGGCGGCAGTCCGCAACTGCTGAACTCCTCCCCCTCAGCCCGGCCTTCTCTCTCCGGGAAGGGCACACCCCTCGCCCGCCCGCCGCCGAATCGGAGGTCATCGGAACTTCCCCAGACCCAGCCCGGTTGTTCCCTCTCCTTGGGCAGAGGCCCAGGCTGAGGCGGAGCCAGGGTCCATACGCCAGCCCGCTCTCGAAGACCCGAATATATGCCCAAAAACCAGCCTCCGCCTGGCGCCGCCCAACCGGAGCCCGCCGCACCCGAAATCCTCGAGCGCCTGGTCCAACAGGCCGAGCGCGCCGACGCCAGCGATATTCACCTGCACATCCAGAGCGGCGCCGCCACGGTCGCCTTCCGGCTCGACGGCGTCATGGCTCCCGCCGCGACCTTGCCCCCGGAAGTCGCCGAGCGGGTCTTTGGCCGCATCAAGTTTCTCGCCCGCCTCAAGACCTACCAGGAATCCCTCCCGCAGGATGGCCGCATCGATAAGGCCGCCCTCAACGCTCGCAGCGACATTCGCGTTGCGACCTATCCCACCGTCACCGGCGAAAAAATCGTTCTTCGCCTCTTCCACACCCCCACGCTCAAGACCCTGCCGCAATTGGAATTTCCCGAGGCCGCCCTCCGCGAACTCGAACGTTTCCTGGCCCAGACCGCCGGGCTGCTCCTGCTTACCGGTCCGGCCGGCAGCGGCAAGACCACCACCATCTACGCCTGCCTCCGCCACTTGGCCGCGCTTGGCGGACGACACGTCATTACCGTCGAAGACCCCGCCGAGCAGATTCTCCCCGGCATCATGCAGACTGAGGTCAACGAAGCTCGCGGGCTGGACTTCGCCAAGGCTGCCCGCCATCTGCTCCGCCAGGACCCCCAGGTCCTGGTCATCGGTGAGATCCGCGACCAGGAAACCGCCAACCTCGCCGTCCGGGCCGCCCTCACCGGGCATCTGGTCATCTCCACCCTGCACGCCGGCTCCTGCCAGGGCGTCTTCGAGCGCCTCCTCGTCCTGTGCGCCGACCATTCGGCCGTCGCTTCCTCGGTCGAACTGGTCCTCAACCAGCGCTTGGTCCGCCGCCTTTGCCCCGCTTGCTCCGGCCAAGGCTGCTCCCACTGCCTGAACACGGGTTACCGGGGTCGCCTCCCGCTCGTCGAATGGCTGCGCACCAACGACCGTCTGCGCCGCCGCCTCGCCGCCCACGACCTCGACCGCCTCGCCGCCCACCCTTCCCTGGCTAATGCCGCTCGTGCCCTCGTCCAAGCCGCCTTGACCAACCAGGCCGAAGTCGCCCGCGTGCTCGGACTCAGCGCCGCCTAGCCCCAACCCGGATCAGGGGCGAGCTCCTTTGTCGGGCGAGCCGCGGGAGCCTTCCCCCGCCCCGCTCGGATGAGCGCTACGCGCTTTTTGAGCGCGCAGAAGAGCCGCGCGCCCGGCAAAACAAGATGGCCGGGAAATCCTGCTCAATGCGCCCTTTCCGGTTCCGCCCGTTTAGCCAGCTCCAGCCGCGCCACCCGCATCCGGTCCATCGCTTCGACGCGCAATTCATAGGCGCCGGCGGCCAGCACGTCGCCCGGCTTGGGGAAGCCCCCGAGGCGATGCGTCACCCAGCCGCTCACAGTGGTGATGCCTTCCTGGCGCAGCGGTTGGCCGATGAGTTCTTCCAGTTCGTGGAGTGGGAGCGCGCCGGCGATTTGCCAGGTCGTTTCGCCCGTCCGCACCAGCAGCGGTTTCTCCTGGTCGAACTCGTCCTGGATTTGGCCGACCAGTTCTTCGAGGACGTTTTCCAGCGTCAGCATGCCCACGGTCCCGCCGTATTCGTCCACGACCATGGCCAGGTGCAGCTTCCGCTCGAGGAACAACTGGAGCAGCTTTTCCAGATGCGCGGTCTCCGGCACATAGATCAATTTGCGCGCGACCGGCAACAGGTCGGCCCCGTTGCGCGCTTTGAACCGCATGGCGTAGAGGTCTTTGATGTGCAGGACGCCGAGCGACTTGTCCACGTCGCCGCCTTCGCAGAGCGGGAAACGCGAGTAACGGGTTTTTTCCGCCACGTCCAGGCATTCGGCGATGCTGGCGGCGGTATCCAGCGAGACAATTTCCTGCCGCGGCCGCATGACCTCGCGGGCGAGCCGGCGCCGCAGGTCCAGCGCGTTGAGCACGAGGTCCCGGCCCAGCGCCGTGCCGCCGCCGTACTTCTGCGCCGTGGCCAGCAGCAGCCGCAACTCCTCCGTGGAATGCCCGCGCTTGGCTGCGCCCGCCGTTTCAAGCCCCGCTTGCTTGAGCAGCCATTGCGCGGCGCGGTTGAGCAGCCAATTCAACGGATAGGAGGCGCGGAAAAACCATTTCAGCGGTGGCGCCACCCAGAGCGAAATCGGCAGCGGGTTCTCAAGGGCCATCCACTTCGGCGCCAGTTCCCCGGCGCAGATTTGCAGGAACGTCAAGACGAAGAACCCCACCGCAAAGGAAATGGATTGCCGCAGCGTCTCCGACGCGACGCCCAGCGAGACCAGCGCCGGCGAGAGCAACGAGCTGAAAAGCGGCTGGCCGATCCAGCCCAATCCCAGGCTCGCCATGGTGATGCCGAGCTGCGTGGCGCTCAGGAACGCATTCAGATTGCCGATAATCGCCCGGGCGATCTTCGCCCGCCGGTTGCCCCGCAGCTCCAGTTCCTCAAGCTGCGTCTCCCGGATTTTGACCAGCGCAAATTCCGCCGCCACGAAAAACCCGTTCACCGCAATCAGCCCCGCCACGAGCAGCCCCTTGAGACCGACGCTGATGATTACTCCCGATTCCATGCCGGTTTAACTCCTTTGCCCCCCACACTCACAAACTGACTTCGCCAAACATAACTTTCAGCACATCGTACAAAGCGATGAGCCCGCTTTCCCGCCGGTCGCGTCCGAGCACAATCGCCAGCCGCTGCCCGCTGCGTTGCATCCGGCGCAGCGCGATTTCCAGCCGCAAATCTTCCTCCAGGTGGAGCGCCGGCTTCACATAATCCCCGGCCGTCTTCGCCAGGTCCAGGTCTGCCTGGTAAAGCAGGGTGCGGCAGGCCAGCAAGCCGACGATCCGTTGCTGGCCGTCCCGGTCTTCGCGGACCGGCAGCCGGCTGAACTTGCTTTCGCGGCAAAGCCCGAGGGCTTCGCCCAGGGGCGTCCGCGTGGTTACCGTTACCGCCTCGGCCAGCGGTTTCATCGCCTGGCGCACCGTCAACGCCTGCAGGTCCAGCACCCGATTGATCATGACGCGCTCCTCGGAGGTGAAGGTTTGCCCCGATTCCTGCATCACCAGGCGCAGTTCTTCGCGGTTGCCAAAAAGATGGCCTGTGAAGGCCTTCCCCCCTCGCCAGCGCAGCAGCACGCCGGACACCCATTCCACCGCCGCCACCAGCGGCCGCAACCCCACGTGCATCACGCCAAATGGCCGCGCCAGCAACACGCACAGCCGGTTCGGATACCGCCGAAAGAGCATCTTCGGCAGCAGGTCGAAAAACGCGTAGAACAGCAACACGATCCCCGTATAGACGATCACAAAAAGGAGGCGCTCGCGGGCCAGTGCCTGGTGCAGGATGGCCACCAGCCAGCCCAGGATCAGAAAGTTCGCCAGCGTGTTGCCCACCAGGATGGTCCACAGGAAATTCTCCGGGTTTTCCAGGTAATCGTGCAGCGCCTTGGCCGACGCCAGCCCGGCCCGCCTCTCCTGGCGAATCCGCAGTCGGCTCAGCGCAAACACCCCCGCCTCCATGCCCGACAGCAGAAACGACACCGCCAGGCATGCCACGAAAATAGTCCAGATGAGTGCCGTATGGCCCATCTCAGCGTCCCTATTACTTATTCATTGTTTGCGCTATGCAAAATTCTTCCCGCTTCCAGCTCGCAAGTCACGGCTGATTCGCCACTGGTGATTGGTTATCCGGACCACGGATTCAGACACCAATCACCAGGCGCCAGTCACCCATCACTCTTGGCCCCACAAGTTCGATTTGTCTAAAGACTCTCGGTCAGCTCTGTAACTCATTTAACCACTTCCACCAGCAGTTCCCGCACTCGCCTCTCATCCGTGATTTGGGCGGTCAGTTTCAGCCCGCGAAAGCTGGCGCATTCGCCAGGGTTGGGCACCACGCCCAGCAGCCACAGCAACAGGCCGCCCATCGTCTCGACTTCCGGCACGTCCCCGAGCGGCGGGTATTCCCGGCGAAAGTCGTCCACCCGGAGCGTGCCCGCCACGCGCCAGCGCCCAGGGCCGAGTTCTTCCATGACCAATCTTTCGGTTTCCCCCTCGCTGCGGATCTGGCCGATTAGTTCCTCCAGGATGTCCTCCATGGTCACCAGGCCCGCGGTGCCGCCGAATTCATCGAGCACAATCGCCAGCCCCCGCTGCTGCCGCTGCAGGCTCTTGAGCAATTGCAGCAGGTTCATCGTCGCGGGTACGAACGACGGCAACTCGATGGCATCCGCCAGGTCAATTTGCGGCTCCAGCAGCAACGCCTGCGTGTTGAGGATGCCGACGATGTTATCGGGCGTTTCATCGTAAATGGGCAGGCGCCGGTGCTTGTATTTCCGGGCGGCGGCAATCATCTCCGCGATGGACAGGTCGTCCGAAATGGCGGCCATCTGCGCGCGCGGCTTCATGACTTCCTTGGCCGTCCGCCGGTCCAGGCTGATGATCTGTAGGATGATTTCCTTCTCCGATTGCGCCAGCGCCCCTTGCAGATACGCCAGTTCCAGCAATTCCTGGTAATCCGCGTCGGTCAACCCGCTCTGCGGCTGAACCGTCTTGGGCACGACCGCCTTGAGAATGGCGGCATCGAGTTGCTGGCCCACCCGGCAGAGCGGCCGGCTCAAGGTCAGCACCCACTGCAGCGGCCAGGCCACCCGCAAGGCCCATTGCTCGGGCTCCCGCACCGCCATCGTCTTGGGCAACACTTCGCAGCCGATCAGCGTCAGCGCCAGCAAACCAATCAGCGTCCCAGCCAACGGCCAGCGCCCGGCCAGGGCCATCCACAGGGCCGTGGCCAGCATCGCCGCGCTCGCCACCGTGTTGCCCAGCACCATCGTAGCCAGGACATCCTGCGGCTCGGACAGCAAGCGCAGCACCAGGCCCCCAAGCCGCGGCACCCCCGCCGCCAACTGCCGCGCCTGCCATTTGCTCAACGAAAACAGCGAGGTCTCCGCCAGGGCAAAGAAAAAACTGGCCCCGGCAAATACCACCACCACCACCACGGCTGCTATCGGCGCTGGCGCCATGCTCCGAGCCTGCCGGAAATTCCGGCCGAAGGCAAAGCCAAACGCAAAAGCCAAGCAAGGCGGAGCACGGCGGAGGAATGACTCATCTCAAAAAGCGCCGGCCCCTCCTCCTGGCCCCGTCCACCCGTGGCCAGGATCATGGTGCCTTTGAGCGGCTCACTCCAGACCGGTGATTCCATGACGCCCTGGAGCATGACCCCTGGCGGAATGCGCAGGCTGCCTTTGACCAGATTGCGCCCGGGTGGCAGATGGACGGAGCCTCCTGACTTGGCAGCTTCGTCGAGCGACTTCTGAATCACGGCGGTGCTGTCGCTGCTTCCATCGGCCTTTGCTTCAGGGGCGACTGCTGACCAACTGCTCGCTTCCTCGGCCGCTTGGCTGCTCATGTTAGAAATGGCCAACAGGACCACCGTCACCACGCTGCCAACCAAGGGGGCAATTGAACGCATCGTCAGAGTTGGACCTGCAAGGGCTTAGCGAGCACCTCGAGGGGGTCGAGGTGGAGGTCAATGCGGACGCTGATTTTGGCGCCCAGCAGGTTCTTGGGTACTCGCCATGAGTACGAGCAGGTGCCGCCTCAGCCATATTCCAGGTTGCCGCTGCCCACGAGTTTGCCCTTGGCGTCGAGAATGGCGAAGGCGGCTTTCTGGGGCTCCTTGTTAATGTCTTTGCCCCTGCGGAATGCCGTATAGGTCTCCTTGTCGCCGCCCTGGATTTGGGTGTGAATGGCCAGGACAAATTCTGAATCCACGCTTGGGTCCGCCGCGGTTACGAGTTTTCGTTCCAACTCCCAGTCCTGGGGTTTTCGCTTTTCAGCAGAGATGTCCACCTGCAACGGCGGGCCGCAGCGGAAGGTGTTGGCGCTGCCGGCGGCGAACCGGACGGATTTGCGGGCGTTTTGCTGGAAGGCGCCGGCTAGGATGGGCTCCCCTTCGGCGGGGGTGGCTACCAGGCTGCAGCCGTATAACCGGTAATTGCCCGGCGGCACTTTGAATTTGCCGTTCCGCACCGGTGGGCCCAGCAACTGCCATTGGCCCCTGCCCTTTTCCCAGGCCAGCGACAGGTTGCGGACCTGGTCGCCATGCGGCCGCACGGTCACCTCCGCCAACCGCTCCGTCCACCGCTCGACGCGGAGCGATTTGCAGTCGGGGGCCAGGCTGACCTTGTAAGGCTGGGTGCCAAAGTACTGCAGCGGGCCGAAGGCAGAGACGCCGCCCCCCTCGGTGCGCCGCTCAAAACGGCCTGCGCCCTCGAGGTCTTGCAGGAAGCTGTCGCCCGGTTCGAAGTACCAGCCCGCGCGGGCGTTGACCTTCCACTCCGTTCCGAGGCGCATTTGGGCGGCCGTATCATAGACCGCCACCTTGCGTTTGAACCCGTCGAGTTCGACGGTGGTTTCCAGATACCAGCCGGCATAGACCCTCAGGAGGCCGATATAGACATCCTCGCCCTTCCTGGCGTCGCGGGTGTCCACCCGCAACTCGCCCAAGTACACCGGGCGCCAGGCGCCGATCATCTTTTCAGCCGCCACTGGAATCGGCCAGAAGGTTGTGTATTGCGATTTGGGCAGGGCTCGGTTAGTGATGGATTTGAATTCGCCCAGCAGCACTGGGTCGTCGGTCAAATCCCCGTTTTGGTTCAAGTCGATCAGCAAGCGGTCGTAGCCCGTGCCCTCTTTGCTTTCCTCGATGCGAAAGACAAAGGAGTTGCTGGAGCCTTCATTCAGCACGCCGTAGAAAGGCTGGCGGCAAGTGGTTCGGGGCTCGTTTTTCAGCCCATTGGGCTTGACATTTCGCAGCCGACCATAGGTAAAGAACGCCCCCGGAAAAGTTTGGACCTCCTCAGGTTTCAAGGTCTTGAATTCCAAGGGAAAGTCTTTGGCCGGAGCGCCGAGCGTGGCCGCTACCAGCAGCACGCAGGCAGAATGCCGTTTCAGGAATCCTCGCTGTTTCGATGTCATGGGAATTTTGGTAACTATTCAGGTCGTTCCCGTTAACTGTTAGCGAGCCTGCGGCTTTCAGCGGCAGAACCCAAGCGAAAAATGTTTTTGTTCAGCCAAACGGTGGGCAGCTTGCCCGATGAATGCCCATGAGCGGGGCCGCTTCCCAATGCCGACCAGCCACTCGGTCCGGATGCCTCATCGAATGAAGACTGGCGGATTTGTCTTTTCTTCGCCGCTCGTTTCGGGGTAGAAATCGGCTGCTCGCTGACGACCATGGACGAATCTGAGTATGAAACCAATCAAACTCTCCAGACTCATAGAGGCGCTCGAATCTGATTCCACGGAGTGCGTGACCCGCGTCGACCTACAGAACGGTTGCGTCGTTTCGGTGGAAGATGCGGTCTTTAGGGCCGTGGAAGAGGGCGATGAAGAGGCGCTGCGCGATCCGCCGGAGTGGCAGAAACCAGAGGTAGAAATCGCACGGGCTCTGGTGGCGGACCCGGGCAAACGGTTCGTGGAGCCGCCCAACAAGTTCGATTTTCACGAATACCGCCACATGGAGCGGTTCATCGGGACGGTGGAAGACCCTGCTGCGGCCGAGCAACTCTGGGAGGCCATCAAAGGCAGAGGCGCCTTTCGTTACTTTAAGGGCACGGCCAACCGCCTGGGCTTATTGCAGCAGTGGTTCCAGTACCGGGACGATGCCATGAAGCGGTTTGTCATCGCCTGGTCGGAAGCCAGGAATGTCCCCTACGAAGACGACATCAAGAACAGAAAATAGAGAACCCCACAGGCCATGCCTGCCAGTGCGCCTCGAACGCACCCGCTTGTGTCGTTGTCGCCGCCCAGGTTCGCGGCTCTTAGCCCGTCGGTTGATCGTGAGTGGCCGGGCCGCGCATGCCGATAACCGGATTTGACCGGACTTCCGCGCACGCTTGGGCCAGGGAATCGGAACAACCCGGTAGAGCCTCTGTGCGCTGGCCGATCGCGGACGTGTCGAAATAAACCTGCGAGGCTTGGGTATTGGTGAGCAGCAGGAGGGAGTCGGTGCTTGAACGGACGAGGCCTCCGCGCTCCCATGCTTGCCCCACTACGCGCTGAGCGGCTTACGCCTTCTGGAAACATAGATCGCCCAGGCGAGCACCAGCCCGCCAACTCCGCTGCAGGCCCAGCCAAACCAGTCTCCGTGCCGGTTATAGAACGTCGGCCGATGTTCTTGTCCCGCAGCGGGCAGGGGGATTTCCAGGGTGCTGAAGCCGGGGCCATAAACGCTGCCGGTCGGGTCGCGAAAGATTTGGCGCAGGCGTCCCTGGGCATCGATCCAGCAGGTGAGGCCGTTGTTGGTGCAGCGGATCAGCGGCACCCCATTTTCCACCGCGCGGAACAGGGCCGTGGTGGCGTGCTGCCACTGGGCCGCGCTCTGGCCGAACCACCCGTCGTTCGTCAGGTTCACCAGGAAATCGGTCCCGGCGGCGACCGCACCGCGGCCCAGTTGCGGGAAGACGTCCTCGAAGCAAATCAGCGGCGAGGCCCTGGCGCCCAGGTCGTTGAGCTCGAACTGCACGGCCTGGCTGCCGGGCGTGAAGCCGCCCTGGATCGGCGTGAACCATTTCACGAAGGGAAGCCAGCGCGTGCAGGGGATGTACTCCCCAAAGATCACCAGGCTCCGCTTCCGATACCAGGGCTGCACCAGCTTGCCCGCGGGGCTGATCAGGAAACTGCAATTGTAGAAATCCCCTTCCCCCGGCCTGGTCGCTTTCGGATGCGCTTCGAAGTCATCGGCGCCGACGATCATCCACACCCGATGCCGCCGCGCCAGGCCCAGCACCGCCAGGGCGGTCGCCTCGTCGTAGCGGAGCAGCTCGGGTATGGCCGATTCGGGCCATATCAGCAAATCCGTCCGGTTGGTCAAGGCCTGTTCGCAGAGCCGGAGCATGTCCCCGAACCGCTCCGCGTTTTTCTTTGAGTCCCATATCAGCGTCTGCGGAATGCTCGGCTGGACCAGGGTGACCTTGAGCGTTCGCCCCGGCGGCGGACTCTGCCGGATTTGCCGAAAACCAAAGCTGAACCCCAGCGCGACCACCATGGTCGGCAACCAAATCTCGGCCACCCACAACGACCTGGGCGCTGGCCGCCTGATCACCGTGATGCCCGCTGACAGGAGCGACAGCGAACACCAGACCATCAGGAATGAAACCCCGTAAACTCCCGTCACCGAGGCCACCTGGATCAACGGCACCAATTGATACTGCGAGTCGCCCAGCAGGTCCCACGGAAAGCCGCCCAAAAACCTGGCCATCAGCATCTCCAGCGCCACCCAAACCGCCGCCCCGCAAAGCGCCCAAACCGTACGCCCCGTCCACCTCCGCGGCAGGAGGTTCCCAGTCCCAAGTCCTTCCTCCGCCCGCAGCCCTTCGCCGCTGCTCGCTGCCTCCGGCCATTCTCCGCTAGGGACGCCTGAAAATGTAGTGGGGCAGGCGTCCCGCCTGCCTATCTGGACCGCGTCCTTGGGTTTGTTCGGCCCAAAAAATGGGACGCCGTGGAACGCCTCCTCGCCAACTCGGCAGCGACCACGCGGCGCTAACGTCCGTGCGCTCTGGACTGTCGTCAAAACCCACACCCAGGTGGCGGGAAACAGGGCCAGGACCCCGCTCAAGGCGAGCCATCCTGCCGCCGGGCCGAGCGGGACCCCGTGCCAGCGATACGGGATCAACACCAGCCAATAGAGCGAGGCCAGATAATGCGTCAAGCCGGCCACATAGCCGATGCGGAAGGCCTCGCCGCCGCGTTTGCCCAGTGCCGCGGCCAGCATTAAGCCCGGGCCGAGCCAGGCCAAGCCGGCGATGCCGCACTTCGGAAAGGCGGCCGCGAGCAAGAGTCCCGCCAGCATGGCCAGCGGGTAACGGCTGCCCGCCAGGGGCTTGACCCAGAGTCTTTTCACTAGCTTGCCTCAAAAGGCTCGAAATTCAACTGCCGCCGGCGCTCCGCGTATTCCCCGTATTCCGCGGCCTTCTACCGCTTCCTTGCCAGTTCCTTCTCCCACTTCGCCAACTGTTTTTTCACCTCCCTCGTTCCCGGCGCGCCCGTCAGCTCTCGCCGAGCCAGGGCCTGGTCCAGGTTGAAAGTCTCCAGCGCGTCGGCGCCAAACCGCCGCTCCACGGATTGCAGTTCCGCCAGCGTGAGCTGGTCCAATGGTTTGCCAACCCCCTCCGCCAACGCCACCAGCTTGCCCACCGCATGATGGGCCTGGCGGAAGGCCAGGCCCTTCTGCACGAGGTAATCCGCCAGGTCCGTCGCCAGCAGCGCCGGGTCTTTGGCGGCGGCCCGGCAGGCCTCCCGATTGACCGACGCGTGCTCCAGCAGCGCCGCGCTCAACCGCACCGTCGCGCGCACCGTGTCCACCGTGTCGAATAGCCGCTCTTTGTCCTCCTGCAAATCGCGGTTGTAAGTCAGCGGCAAACCCTTGAGCACCGTCAGCAGCGCGACCAGGTTGCCGATCACACGCCCGGTCTTGCCGCGCGTCAACTCCGCCACGTCGGGATTCTGCTTTTGCGGCATCAGCGACGACCCCGTCGTGTAGGCCTCGGCCAACCGGACGAAATTGAATTCGCTGCTAGCCCAGAGAATCAAGTCCTCCGCCAGGCGCGACAGGTGCACCGCCAGCAGCGCCGCGCTGCTGCAAAACTCAACGGCAAAATCCCGGTCGCTCACCGCGTCCATCGAGTTCTGCGTCACCTGCGGCCGGCCCTGCGCGTCCACGAACCCCAGCAGCCGCGCCACCAACTCGCGGTCCAGCGGGAGCGTCGAGCCGGCCAGCGCGCCGCTGCCCAGCGGGCACACGTTCAGCCGCGCCAGCCCCTGCTCGAACCGTTGCCGGTCGCGCTCGAGCATCTCCACGTAGGCCAGCAAATGGTGCGCCAGATAGACCGGCTGGGCCCGCTGCAAATGCGTGTAGCCGGGCATGATCACCCCGCTCTCCCGCCGGCCCAACCTCACCAGCGCGCCCTGCAGCGCCCGCAGTTCCTCCCCCAACGCCACCGTCTCCTCCCGCAGCCACAGCCGCACATCCAGCGCCACCTGGTCGTTGCGCGAACGGCCCGTGTGCAGCTTCGCCCCCGCCCGCGCCCGCCGCGTCAACGCCGCCTCGAGGTTCATGTGCACGTCCTCCAGCTCCGCCTGCCACCGGAATTTCCCGCTCTCGATTTCCCGCGCAATCTCCTTCAGCCCTTTGCGGATGCCCCTGCCTTCCGCCCGGGTCAGCAAGCCCGCCTTTTCCAGCATCGCCGCATGGGCCAGCGAACCCCGGATGTCCTGCCGCCACAGCCGCCAGTCGTACGAGACCGACTCGGTGAACTGGACCACAGCCGCCGCCGGACCGCCAGCAAAGCGTCCGCCGCGCAAGACAGGTGTGCTGCTTTTCATATCGTCTGCTCCCGGCGAATGTGCCCCCAAACCGCAGGAATGTCACTGGCAAAAAGTCAAAGCCCCCCGGCGCCTGCGCGCCGCCCCGCGCTGCCGGCCAATCGTGTTCGACTCATCGCTGAAGATGATACACAGCGCCTGCTGCTTGGCTGGTTGGAAGAGGCAGGAGAGCGAGAAATCGACGCCAAGTGCGCGCGTTATTTCCAGGGTAGCGCGGGCCGGGTGAGGGACTACTCCAGGGCGGAGCAATCCGGGCAGGACCCCGCGCGCGGCAGGAGGTGTCTGGGAACTGTCCCGGGCGGCCAGGCGCCGCCGCCCGGGGAATAGGGGCAAGGAGATTAGGCTTTAAGAATGGCCATGGCCTTGTCATGCTCGGCTTCCGTGAGGTACGGCAGGCCGGTTTCGGCGGCCGTTTCGCGATTGGCTGCCATCAGGTCGGAGCGCGACAAAGTCGAAAGATTGGACTTTCGGGCGCCGGCCATGAACTGCTGCAGCCCGCAGCCGATCTTGTCGGCGTAGGCATACAGGGTGATCGCGCCAAATGGGACCCTCTTCATCTCGGCGCCGCCCACCTTTTGAGCGACGGTTTCCCAAGCCATGAAGATTTGCTCGGGTCTTTCGCCAAAGCAGGTGACCGTGGAGGGCAACTCGTCCCGGTGACCGTGCACCTCCCCGCGGCATTCGTGGCCTTCAGTCCGCCGTTATCGCTCGCCACCGCCGAGGAGGTGTAGCTCCCGGTCGCGAGGTTGCTCACGGGCACCGAATAGGAGCTGATTGTCACGCTTCCCAACGAAGCCGCGCCTTGGAAGAACTCGACGTTCGTCACGCTGCCGTCCGTGTCCGATGCGGTTGCCGCCAGCACGACGGTGGTGCATCCAGCTCGCTCCCTTGGTCCACTGCGACACGCCTCAACGAGACGCTTGATGCACCTCTGCGCCCCGGGTGAAGACCAGTGCTTGCTGCTCGGTCGTGTCGGCGCGGAGCCAGACCGGCTGGCTGGCGTCGCCGCAGTCAATGACGCGCACGACCTCCGCCAGAGCGCTCGCCGCCGGTTCCAATTCGAGCAGGCGGCTGGGGGCGTTGCGGAACCAGGCGTCGTCAATGCTGTTGCCGGCCTTCTTGGGGAAGTAGGCCACGTAGAGCATGTCGTGCTCGACCAAGTCGTTGAAGAAGTGCGTGCCCAGCGAGACGTCCGGGACGAGGGACTCGTGCATGGCCACGACCTCGCACACCACAGAGGCGCGGCTGATCTCGGTGAACGACACGGGAATACCGAGCGACGGACTGCGCGTGCACCAGCGCCCGGGGCCAATGAGCATGAGGCCGCGGTCGTCGGCCGGATGCCGTCGGTTGATCTGGCCGATAAGCCGGGCCACGGCATAACGGTCCTGCTCCGGCAGCCGGGCATATTTCTCCGTGACGATATAGACGATACTGGTGAGTGGCTGTTCGCGGGACACACCAATGACGGCGCCGTGGGCGTCGAGGAGCGTGGCGCGCGTGGTCTGCACCGCCGGGGACATCCCGCCGATCTCGCGACGGATCTGGAAAGTCCGGCATTGCAGCAGGTGGATGCGGTACGATCCGTCGGCCAGAAAGTTGAGCGTGAACTCGATATCGACCGGATGCTCATACGCCGACTCAAGGATTTCGAGCATGGCACGTAGATCTTGGGCCACCGGCGTCTCGGTGAGGAGCCGGTCAAAGGTGATCAGCGGAAAGCCTTCGGCGGTGCGGGTGAGATAGAGGTCGAGCGGGAGTTCAGGCCCTTGCTGGATCACCTCCTGGAAAGGCAGCGAGACGAATTTGCCTTCCTGTAGGTCCAGGCAGTCCATGCGCCGCTGGGAGTGTTCACACACGTCGTCCAAATCTGCCTCGGGCCGGCGGCCGGCTGCGTTGAGGGCGACCAGCCGCGTGTAGTCGTCGTCGCTGCGGTCCACCGCCCGGGTGCCGAGGCCGAAAACCAGCCGCAGGACGCCGGCCTGGGGATCGATATCCTTGTGCCAGACGAAAGGGTTGAACGACAGGCCCACGCCGGCCGCCTGCGGATAGTAGTAATGCCCGTGCGGCGCACCGGACACGCGCATGATGAGCAGCGCCATGCGCTCCTCGCTTTCGAGCAAGCCGCGGCGCTTGCGATAGAGCAGCGCCTCCTCGTCCAGCACGCCCGCGTAAACCCGCCGGACCGCGTCCAGCAGGGCTTCCTTACGCTTCTCGCGCGAGCCGCGATTGGCGACGAACACGCTTTCGTACTTGCCGGAGAACGCGTTGCCGCGCGCGTCCTCAAGGATGGAACTGGAGCGCACGATGTAGGGCGATTCGCCAAAGTAGTCCAGCATGCCCTGGAACTGCTCGAGAATGCCCTCCGGGAAACGCCCTTCCAGGATACGTTTGCGGCCCTCCTCCAGACCTTGAAGGAAGGACTCGGGCTTCTTCTGCTGTTCGCGCAACCACCACACCTTGTTCTCGACGAGGAACGTGATGAACACCTCGGCGCCGACGAAAAAGGAGTCATGCACCTCGAGGCGGGAGGCAAGTTCGGGGTTGCGCTCACGCAGAATCGCCCGCGCCACGAGCATGCCGAGCGTTTTCCCGCCCACGGAGCCGATGCCGATCATGCGGTCGCGGATAGCGAGGAAGTCCTCCAGCGTGAGGAACCGCTCGACGAGCGGCGCGATCCCGGAGCGATGCACGCGCAGCGCCCACTGCACCCGGCGCAGCATGTCGTCGCGTTTCTCGGGCGGACATCGGTTCTCGCGGCATTCCTCAGCGACCTTCTCCGCGTCGCGGAACAGCCGGCGCCAGTAGCCCACGCGGCGGTCGCTCTGCAGTCGCGGCCATTGGGTGTGCGAGAGGATAGGGGCGAGCACGGCACTGTCCTTCACCGGGAGGAAAACCTCGCCGCTGCGCAGGTACAGCGTGTTCATCACGTCGCGGGAGCGGTGCTGGACCTTCACCGGCCGGATGTAGAGCCGCCCGTCCAGCCGGAACACATCCAGCATGAACTGTGTCATGGCCCGGATCGGATCGAGCGCGAAGGCCGAGTGACGGTCGCGGTAAAGGCCAAAGTAGGTCACCGTGCCCAGGTCCCACAGGCGCGGGCACGTAAGCAGAAAGAAGTTGCCCAGGCTCTGGTCGGAGCCCCAGGTCACGGCGAGGTGCGAAAGGCAGTCGAAGACGTAGATGGTGCCGCGACCGGCTTCTTCGATTACCGCATGCACGCTCCGCGCGAAGGCCTCGAAGCCGCGGGCGGGATCCAGGTCGTGTTGCTCGGCGCTGATGCCTGGCGGCAGCAACGGCGGATGATCGGCAAACCGAAAATAAACCAAGCGCCGCTGCGCTGCTTGCGCGGCGGCGGCGTACGGCGCTACCAACTCTTGGTAGTCTGCGATCGCATCGGCCTCCCAGACGATGTTGTCGCCCGGCTCGATGCCGCTCAGCACCGCATCCAGCCCGGGGAGGCCAGTAGTGCTGGAAGGCTGGCGTTGCGTGCTCACGACACGATCCCGAGAAATTGGGCGCCGCGCTTCAGACGAGGCCCTGGTCGATCATCGCATCGGCCACCTTGACGAAACCGGCGATGTTGGCTCCGACGACGTAGTTCCCGGGCACGCCGTAGTCCTGAGCCGTGTCCCGGCAGTTGCGGTGGATGTCCACCATGATCCGGTGCAGCCGTTGATCGACCTCCTCGCGGTACCAACTCAGTCGCATCGAGTTCTGCGTCATTTCAAGACCGGAGGTGGCCACGCCGCCGGCGTTGGCCGCCTTGCCGGGTCCGTAGAGGATGCCGGCTTGCAGGTAGGCATCAACCGCCTCGGGCGCCGACGGCATGTTCGCCCCCTCGGAAACCAGTTTGCAGCCGTTCTTGAGCAGCGTTTTGGCATCCTGGCCGTTGATCTCGTTCTGCGTGGCGCTCGGGAAGGCGCAATCGCAGGGCACCGCCCACGGCCGCTCGCCTGGGATGTAGGCGGCGCCGAACTTGTCGGCATACTCCTTGATGCGCCCGCGGCGCACGTTCTTGAGGTCCAGCACCCAAGCCAGTTTCTCTGCGGTGATGCCGGCGGCGTCGTGGATCATGCCGTCGGAGTCGGACAGAGTCACCGGCTTGGCACCGCACTGCAGGAGTTTCTCGACGGTGTATTGCGCGACGTTGCCGGAACCGGAAACCGTGCAGACCTTGCCCGCGAGCGAATCGCCCCGGGTCTTGAGCATTTCCTCGGCGAAATAGACCGCGCCGTAGCCGGTGGCCTCCGGCCGGATGAGCGAACCGCCCCAGTTCAGGCCCTTGCCGGTCAGCACGCCTGAGAACTCGCTCTTGAGCCGCTTGTATTGACCGAACAGGTAGCCGATTTCGCGCCCGCCCACACCGATGTCCCCCGCCGGCACGTCACCGTCAGGGCCAATGTGCCGGAAGAGTTCGGTCATGAAGCTCTGGCAAAAGCGCATGACCTCGTTGGACGACTTGCCCTTGGGGTCGAAGTCCGAGCCGCCCTTGCCGCCGCCCATGGACAGCGTGGTAAGCGAGTTTTTGAAAATCTGCTCAAAGCCAAGGAACTTGAGGATCCCGAGGTTGACGCTGGGGTGAAAGCGCAGCCCGCCTTTGAACGGGCCGAGGGCGCTGTTGAATTGCACGCGGAAGCCGCGGTTGACCTGCATGCGGCCGGCGTCGTCCTGCCAGGCCACACGGAAAAGGATCTGCCGCTCAGGCTCCACGATCCGATCGAGGATACGCGCCTCGCGGTACTTGCGATGCCGCTCGATGACCGGCCCGAGACTCTCGAGCACTTCCCGTGCGGCTTGAAGAAACTCCGGCTCGCCCGCATTGCGGCGGGATACAACCTCCAGGACTTCGGCGATATAGGCATTCATCGTAGGATTTGGCTGAAACGGCAGGGTGAATGGAGGACGCCCAGACAGGCCGTGCAAGGTGTTGCGTCCACCGATGGAATCATAGCGAGCCACTTTAGCCTGCCACCGCGCCGAAAGCAAGGCCCATCACGATCAGACGATGAGAACTGACGATGGAACCAGATTGTCTACGCGCCCGAGGGCATCGTTACTTTTTCTCCATTCAAACATAATTGTCGCTCGAGCTTAGTCAGTATGCCAGGCGAGCTGCCGGATCAGGCCGCTGCCAGGTTTGGGCTGCCACGATACGCAGCCGGAACGGGAACGCAAGGGCAAATTTAACTATGCGATTGACGGAACAGAATAAACCGGTGAACTCAAGACCGTGAAGTCACAGAGACGTTGATATGAAGAACATAACCCTCTCACTTGCCGCCTGGTTGTTGCTCAAGTCGTTGCCGTTGCCTGGCCAAATACCGGCCAACCAGCTTCCGCTCCGCATCGGCGCGGACCAGGCCACCGGGAACGTCTTTCGAGGCGAGATGGCCGCAGTCCGGTTGTACGATCGCGCGCTTGCGGCCGCTGAAATCAAGGCGCTGGCTCAGGCACAGCCGGTGGCACCAGGCAAAATGCCGGGGATCGTCGGCGAATGGTTGCCTCCGAGCCTGCCGGTCGTGGCCGGGCAGAAGTTCGATTTCTCGCACGGCGCTACCATCGAAGCCTGGACTCGTCCCGACGCCGTCCTGGCCATTGTGGAGCCGATGGCCGGCCCAGGCGCGAATCAGGAGCCGAGCGTCTCTCACGCGGGCTGGAAGCTGGATGCAGACCCGACCGCGGGTACGCTGGCGATCGGGCATGCTACCTTGGGAGTCTTGCTGACCAATGTGCAGCTCAACGTTCAGACTCCCCACGGGATACGGCCTTCCAAAGCTTGGACCATCGGCAAAGATCATTCCAATCGGCTGCTTATCAAGACCGCCGAGCCGCAGAACGCCTGGCTTTTTGAAATGGGCGATTCGGCTCTCAAGATCTCCTGTGCCGCGCCGTATCCGGTTCTGACCGCCCAAATTCCCGTCTCTAAAGATCGCGTGACAGCCCGGTTGCTCGATCCCGAGGGAATGCCCGTCGAGTGGAAGGGTACCGGCGAAGTCGCGGGCAGTTACGGGGGAAGCATCACTCGAAACCCCTCTCATCTTCCCCGGCAGAACACGGAATGTATGTACTTTGCCCTGGGCAGGGTCTCCGGTTCGATCTTTCACTGCCTTTTCGACCGCGCGACCGACACCGCGATCCGCTTCCCGGACCAGGCGCAACTCCTGAACACTAACGGAGGCCAGGACCTGCTGGGACTGACCCTGCCGCTTTCCGGGAGCGCGCAAATCCAGTTAACGCCGGAGTATTACACCAAGACCCTGGGTGTGCCCTTCTACCTCCCGTTTGATGAGGGGCCTTTCCCGAGGCCGCCCATGGTGTGGTGCAGTTGGACGAGTTATTACGGGGATGTCAACGAACAGGAGGTCGTGAAGAACGTGGAATGGCTTGCCCAGCACCTGAAACCTTACGGCTTCCAGTATGTGCAGATCGACGATGGCTACGACCGGGGCTTGAAGGAGGGCCACTACTGGATTGAGAACTGGGACTTGAAAAAATTCCCGCACGGCCCGAAATGGCTGGCCGACTACATAAAGTCAAAGGGCCTCCACCCGGGTTTATGGCTCGTCCCCAATGCCTACGCCGGGGCGGTCGAGGCCCATCCCGACTGGTATTTGCGTGACATGCAGGGCAAGATCATCCTCGACTACGGAACTCCGGCGCTGGATTCAACCTGTCCCGAAGTCCTTGATTTCCTGAAAAAGCTCTTCACCACGTTGGGCGAGTGGGGTTTCGAATATTACAAGTTCGACGGTGAACACGCCCTCCCCAAATACGTCCCGGCCGTGGACCGGCAGAGACTCTATGACAAAGCTGTGGACCCAATTGTCGCTTATCGCCACCGGCTTGAGGTGGTTCGCCAGGTCATCGGCGCGAAGACTTTCGTCGAGGGTTGCCCCGCCGGCACCCCGCTTAACGGCATCGGCTTTTTCAATTCCTATTTCAACGGGCACGACCTCTACAACAATTGGCACGGCATGTACCCGCTGTTCAGTTCCATCAACGCCAACGCCTTCCTGAACCGGATGGTCGTCTATGTCATGCCCGGCGAAGGCCTGGAACTCGGAGAGCGGATGACCGTGGATGAGGCTAAGCGCAAACGGCCGGCTGAAGTCGTGGACACGGCGCGCACGCGGGAGGACCCCATGATCGGCTTCGGGGTGACGACGGCCGAGGCGCGGACGCTAGTCAGCCTGGTGGCTCTCAGTGGAGTGGCTTATCCTCTGGCCGGGGTGATGCCCGAGTTGCCTGCCGAGAGGCTCTCGCTCCTCCAGCGAACCTTGCCCACCATGCCCATCCTGCCGATCGACCTGTTCAGCCGCGGCACCGACGTGGATTGGGATACTTTCAAGCACATCCGCGCCGATGATTACATTCACAACTACCCGGAGCTCCTCGATTTAAAGGTTAATGCCAAATCCGGCCTTTATGACGTGGTGGCGCTGCCCAACTGGCGGAGCGCCCCCGTAACCAAGAGGGTCTCCTTTGTTCATCAACTGGGGCTGAATCCCGACCCAGGTTTTATCGCCTTCGACTTCTGGAACCAGAAGCTCCTGGGCGTGTTTCAAGACCGGATTTCAGTCGAGATTGAAGGGCACGATACTCGGGTGATACTGGTCCTTCCCTTGTTGAACCACCCGCAATTGATTGGCACTTCACGGCATATCTCCGGCGCCTATTCCATCCAGGACCTGGCTTGGGACGGACCGCACAGCGCGCTCAAGGGTTCCTCGGAGACCGTGCCAGGCGAGGAGTACACCCTCTTCGTTTATGTCCCGGAAGCGGCCACGATGTCGAAGGTGCGAGCCACGGCCAAACAAGGGGGCGAAGTCCCCGTGCGCCATCAACAGACCGGCAACCTGTTCTCGGTCAGTTTCCAGGGGCGCCAGGAAGTGGTGCAATGGCAAATCCAATTTGTCGCCAAAGCGGCCCGTGAACCGAACCATCGAACCCCAAGGCAGGCCAGCCCAGCCGAGGCGCGCATCGGCTGGGCGGCTGAAAGCCCCCGCCATACCAGCGCGGCCCAGCGCCGCACCACCTCCCGCCGCCAGCGCCGCTGCGGGCTCAAACCCCCGTCCATTGCTTAGGGCTCCTGCAAAAATAAATTCCCAGATCCGGCTGCTTGGGTGGAGCGTGAAGCGTGAGAGCGTGGAGCCTGGTCCCGATTCCGAATCGGGAATGCCCTCACGCTCTATCCCGATTCGGAATCGGGACTCCACGCTCCGGACGGCAGGCGAAGGCAGTTTGTTAGAATTACGCCCAAAGCACCGAAGTTGTTCTTGCACGGGCACTTAGCTCTCCGCGGCGGCTTCGGGAGCAAAAACACCGCCAAAATTTCCCAATACAGCCAATACAGCCAATGGAGCATTGGGCATCCCGCCCAAAACCTGCTAAAGCTATCACCCAGTGAATGACAAACTGACAGCGCCGCCTCGCTTCGCGCTCGGCCAGGAGCGGGTTCCTGGCCGTTTCCACGCGCGCGCCAGCGGTTTTTGCAGTTATTTCCAGTTATTTCCACTTAACCGCCCGAGGCGCCAATAGCTCAGCGCGGCAGAACGGCGGCCGGAGGCATTGATGCGGCGGCCTTGATATTTTGCTCGTAGGGCGGACGAATAATGCCACGTTCGGTGATTATTCCGCTAATGAGCTCGGGCGGCGTCACGTCGAACGCCGGGTTCCAGCACCTGGCCTCGGGCAAAGTGATGAGCGTTTGGTTGAAAACCCGCCGGACTTCTTCCTCGCCGCGCAGTTCGATGGGGATTTCCTTTCCTTTGCGGACCGTGAGATCGAACGTCGAAATCGGCGCCGCCACATAAAAGGGCAGCCGGTGGTAATGGGCGGCGATAGCCAGGCCGTAGGTGCCGATCTTGTTGGCCGTCGAGCCGTCGGCGGCGATGCGATCGGCGCCCACAAGGACCAGTTCTACCTGGCCTTGCTGCATCAGGGCGGCAGCCATGCTGTCGCAGATCAATTGCGCGGGAATCCCTGCCCGGGCCAACTCCCACATGGTCAATCGCGCCCCCTGCAATATCGGGCGCGTTTCGTCCGCAAAGACCTTGACGTTCTTGCCCAGGAGATGCGCCCGATAAATCACCCCCAGGGCCGTGCCGATGCCGCCGGTCGCCAGGGCCCCGGTGTTGCAGTGGGTCAGGATGCGCGCCCCGTGCGGCACCACCAGTTGACCCTGCTCGGCGATGCCCTCACAGCGGCGGCGATCGTCTTCCTGGAGCGCAATGGCCAAATCCAGCAACTGGCGCTTGAGCGTTTCGCTCTCCGCATTCGGCTGCCCCTGCAGCTTTGCCCTGACCGCCTGGAGCGCCCAGCTCAAGTTCACCGCCGTCGGACGCGCCGAAGCCAGGTAGGCAATCTTTTCGTCCAGGGTTTGAAAAAACTCCTTGGGCGAACCAAAGGTCAGCCCGCGCATGCCCAGATACAGGCCGTACGCGGCCGTGATGCCGAGTAACGGCGCGCCGCGGACCCGCAACTTCTGGATGGCCTCAAAGGCCTCCTCCATCTGCTCCAACTCCAGATAGCAAACCGCCTCAGGCAGTCGCGTTTGATCCAAGAGCTCCAAATGGTTTTCCTTCCACGCAATGGCTCTGATGGGAGCTTGAGGTGCAGCATTCATGCGGGCGACGATTATTCCAGAAGTGATTCAGGTTTAGCAAGCCCGACGACCCGGCGACGAACCGACCGGGCGGAGGCTGACGCTGCGCCCGAGCGCGGGCAGAAGCCCTCCCCCCTTCCCCCCTCCCATGCGCTCGGAGCGCATGGGAGGGGGGTGATCCCTTTCTCCACTTTACCCAGGGCGGCGGCCCGTCCCGCCACGGCGGGACGGGCCTTGCCCTGGGCTGGTATGTTTCGCCCCTACAGGGCGGGAGAATGCCGCACCCCGCGCGGGTGAAGTGGAATTAGGGCGGTGTCGGGATGCAGCCGATTCGGCTGCGCGGGAAAAGAAAGGTTGAAATCCTGAGGGCATCGCCTTAGGCTGGGGCCCGTTCCTCATGAGCGCCAACACCGAGCAACGCAGATTGGCGGCAATCATGTTCACGGACATGGTGGGCTACAGCGCCCTGGCGCAGCGAGACGACAGGCTCGCGCTGGAGTTGCTCGAGGAACACCGCCGCTTGCTGCGCGAAGTCTTTCCCCGGTTCCACGGCGTGGAAATCAAGACCATCGGCGACGCCTTCCTGGTGGAATTCGGCAGCGCGCTGGAGGCGGCCCAGTGCGCCATCGAGATTCAACGCGCGCTGGCCAAGCGCAATCCTGACGTGACGGCCGAGCGGCGGATCGAACTGCGGATCGGCATCCACATCGGCGACGTGGTGCATCGGGAGGGCGACTTGTATGGGGACGGGGTGAACATCGCCTCACGGATCGAGGCGCTGGCGGGGGCGGGGGGGATTTGCGTTTCGATGGACGTGGAGCGGCAGATTCGCAATGCACTGGAGGCGCGGTTCGAGAAGCTGGGCCCGGCGGAGTTGAAGAACATCAAGGCGCCGATGGAGTTGTTCCGCATCGTGCTGCCGTGGGAGACGGGGCCGAGAGCCGAGGGCGGCGCAAGGCGGGCCGCGAACAAGCGACCGGTGCTGGCGCTGGCCGGGGCGGTGGTGGTGGTTGGGGCGGTCCTGGGTTGGTGGCTGGTTCAACGCCGGGGCGGGGAAAGCCGGCCGCTGGCGGGCAGGCAGACGAATGCCGCGCCTGCTTTCACGGCCAGCGGAGCGACCAATCTCCTCGACCAGAAATCCGTGGCCGTGCTGCCGTTCGTCAACATGAGCGGCGATCCCGACAACGAGTATTTCAGCGACGGCGTGACGGAGGAGATATTGAACGCGCTGGCGCGCACGCCGGGGTTGCGCGTGGCGGCGCGCACCTCCGCCTTTTCCTTCAAAGGCAAGAATGAGCCGGTGCAAAAGATCGGTGAGGCGCTTAAAGTGGGCGCCGTTCTGGAAGGCAGCGTGCGGCGGGCGGGACAGCGGCTGCGGATCGCGGCCCAGCTCATCAGCGTGGCGGACGGCTATCATCTGTGGTCGGACACGTATGATCGCAAGGCCGAGGATGTGTTCGCGGTCCAGAGCGAGGTGGCGCAACGGGTCCAGGAGGTGCTGAAATTGAAATTGCTGGCCGAGAGTGGGCCGGCCGCCCTGCGCGGCGGAACGGACAACCTGGAAGCCTATGATTTGTTTCTGCGCGGGCGGTATTTCTGGAACAAGCGAACGGAAGCAGACCTCGAGCGGGCGATTGGTTATTTTCAGCAGGCCGCCGAGAAGGACCCGAAGCTCGCGCTGGCGTATGCGGGCTTGGGTTCCTGTTATGCCGTCCTGCCGGATTACGCGGAAGTGGCGGTCCAGGAGGTCGTGCCCAAGGCCCGCGCGGCCGCTCACCGCGCGCTGGAGCTGGAGCCCCGGCTGGCGGAGGCGCAGGCCGTGCTGGCCATTTGTTTGGATCATGAAGGAGACTTTGCTGGAGCCGAGAAGGCCTTCAGCCAGGCCTTGGCATTGAATCCCAATTACGCCACCGCGCATCATTGGTACGCGAGACTTTTGGACCGCTCGGGAAGACCCGAGCGGGGCTTGGCGGAAATTCGCCTGGCGCAGGCGCTTGATCCACTCTCACCCGCCATCCAGAGCAGTGTGGGCATGGCGCTTTATTACAACCGGAGGTATGACGAGGCACTGCTGGAGGAGGACAAAGCGCTCCAGCTTTCGCCGGATTCCCATTGGGCGTACATATGGCGCGGCCTGGTGAAGATCAGGCAGAAGAGGTTCTCCGAAGCCATCGCCGATTTGGAGAAAGCCCGCGCGCTGGGCGGCAGGCCGCTGTCCACGCTGCTGGCTTATTGTTATGGGGCCACGGGCCGGACCAACGAAGCGCGCCAAGAGATCGAGCGGTTGAAGGCCAACGCTGCGAAGGGCCTTTCAGTCTCAACGGGCATCGCCTTCGTCTATCAGGGCCTGGGCGACAAGGAGCAGGTGTTTGCCTGGCTGGAGCGGGCGGCAGAAAGCGGTCACGAACGGGTGCAAAGACTCAAATATGAGCCGCTGTGGGACGACGTGACGGCGGACCCGCGCTACGCGGCGCTGCTCAAGAAACACGGCTTGGACAAGTGAGCGCCAACACCGAGTAACGCAAGGACCCTATTTTTTGAGTCGGAAGAAGGTCGTGTTGGTGAGCGTGAGGGCGCAAGGACTGGCGGTGATCGGTCCCGGCACGTCGGTCCACTGTGCCGCGCCCGGGGCAAGGCTGCCGGCCTGCTGCAAGATGAAGCCGTCGCCATTCCAGTAGAGCGTCAGCAGTCCGCCCGAGAACAGATAACGCAGCTCGGGCAGCGGCGTATAGGGCTGGGCGTAGTACAACGCCGAGCCGAAAGTGACATCCGGGCTGTCCGCGCTATAGTTGTGCACCTGGACCGCCAGCAGGTTGTCGCCTTGGACCAAATTGGTCAGGGCATTGCCCGTCAGACTGAACAGGACCGGGCAGGTCGCGTCGCCCTTGCAGTTGAAGGCTACCGCCAGGGTCTGGTTCGAGATGACGGTCGGCGGCGGGGCCATATTGTTCCGGTGGACCTCGTGGCCGTTGAGATAGAACACCGCCCCATCATCGATGTAATTCGAGAAGGTCAAACTCACCACCGCCGCGCTGGGGGGGAGGGTGAAGTGTTTGCGGAAGTAATAGGTGATGAACGGGTAGCCCGTGGCGGGGTTGGCCGGCATCTGCGTGTTCCTGGGCCCAACGGCGGGATTGGGACCGTTGGTCCCGGTATGGACCCAAAGCAACCCCGGACCCCCGGGCCAGCCCGAGTCATCGTAACCAGGCGCCTGCCAGTCGGTGCCATCCAAGTTGTCGTAGCTATACTTCCAACTGCCGGTGACCTCGAAGAGCAATACGTTGGACGCAAAATTGGTGGTCGTGAAACTGCCTTGGTAATTGTATTCCAGTTCGCCGCTGGTGGATTTGGCCCGGAAATAGTAGGGCGTGCCCGGTTTCAGCCCGGTCAGGGTTGTGACATGGTCGAGCAGCGGCTGCGAGTTGGTGGCGGAAAAACTGCCGTAACTGGGGTCCAGACCATACTCGACCAGCGTGGTGGCCGGGGCGGGCGTCCGCCAGGTCAGGTTGGCCGTCGTGTCATAAGGCTCGACCTGCACATCCCGGATGAACCCGGGCAAGGGCAGAATCAGCGGAGACAGTTTCACCACGTCCGCCACGGCATATCGGTTGGTCTGGTCCTGGGCGCTCACCAGCATCGCCAGGACATTCGTCACGCTGGGGTCCAGCAGCGGCGTGCCCAGGTACACCCACTGGTTGGCCGGCAAGGGGTTGGCAAAAAACACCGAGAGCACGTTCGAGCCGCCGGCCAGCAAATTGAACTCGACCTGGCCAGCCGCATTGTCCACCGCCGGCACTTGGACAAACGTGTTATAGGAACCTGCCCACGTGATGGGCAATCGCCATCTGGCCTCCGCTATCGTGTTGGAGGCCAGGGACGCCAGCCGCGCATCAATCCCCCACGCCGCATTGGTGGTTGACACCCACTGCCCGCTCAGCTCCTGGTAGCCGGCATCCAGATTGTCGATGAATAGGTCGTCGGGCAGATAGCGCACAATCCGCGTCGTAAGATTCCCGGCCAGGTCCGTGACGGCCACGCCGTATTTGGCGATTTGGCCGCGCGGCGCCGGCAAGACGGCGGCCCAGGAGTTCGTGCCCGCCGCTTGGCAGGGGACAATACTGTATTGCGCATAGATGTCTTTGAGCGCGACAAACGGCTGGGGCTGGAAGATCGCTTCGTCCGTGTGCAGCAGCAGCGTCACCGTTGCTCCCTGGACCTGCTCGGAAACGTCCAACTGCGGCGGGGTCTGGTCGGTCGTGCCCCGCCACCGCTGCATCGCCTCCACCGCCGTGCAATACACAAACGGAACCGTCGGGTAATTGGTGGCCGCTATGTGCGCCATCGCATCGATCACCTCCAGATAAGAGAGAAAATCACTCTCGGGCAAATGCCCCCAGAGGGACGCCACCTGGTTGGTCCCGGCGGCGGCGGCGGCGAAGACCTGGTTCATCAGCGCCTGGCTGACGTTTTGCAGCCTGACCGAGCGCACGTTCCAGCCGAGGCTCTCGCCGGGGACCTGGTAATTGGTCGGCGAAGGGTTGAACGGGACAAAGTCCGACGGTGCCTGAGACCAATTGAGCACGTTGTAAATCGGCTCGTAAGTGTGCCAGGGCTGATAGCTTGGCCAGTCATCGTCCATGCTGTAGGGCAGGAGTTGGTTGAGGTACTGCTGCCACTCATTATCCATGTAATGCCAGCCGCTGCGGAAGGAGACCGGGAAAACCCCCTCCTCCAGCAGGCTCTGCGCCAGGGCCAGGTCGAAGTCCCCGCGGCAGACATGGAAGTTCTGCGCCTCATTCCACCAGTACACCCCGTCGCCATTGTAATCGCTCCAGTAAAAAGTGTGATAATGCAGAGTCAACTCGTCCCCGAATTCCCGGAGGGCATCGCCATGATACTTGCGCATCAGGTAAAGCGGCATCAGGTTCGCTATGGGCACATCGGTGTTGTCCGCCTGGCCATAGGCGGTCCCGACCAGCATCCACCAGGTGAGCTTGAGCGGATGGCCGTAGGAATCGGCAAACTGCTGCCGAAACGCCGGGTCCATCACCCGGTAGGCGTTGTTTTGCGGCTGGGTGTAGAGCGCGGAGCTGAAGTGATTGTGGTACTTGCTCGCATCGATGCCGTTATAGTAGTTCCAAACCGCCGTATCCGACCCGAGCACCACATAGACGCTTCCCGGCGCCGCCAGCGCCGGCGGCAAAGCAACCAACAGCGCCAGCGCCGTAGCGACCCAATATGCCAATCGCAGCCTCATATCCTTTCTTGCCAAAAAACCATAAGACCTTCAGGAATCCCTGCCAACGACAAAGGAGGCCTCCGGATGCCCAATCGGGACACTACGCCGGCTGAGTCTTCGACGCCGAAATCTCCAGCATCCGCTCGATGGGCCGGCGGGCGCGGCGGATAATGTCCCCGCTCAACTCGATGCGGGGGGCGAGCCGCTGCATGCAATCCCGCAGTTTCTCCAGGGTGTTCAGTTTCATGAACTTGCACTCGCTGCAGCGGCAGGCGTCCGCCGGCGCCCGCAGGGCATCAAAGGTCGGCGCGCAGATGAATTGCTTGCCCGGGCATTCCTTGTTCAGCCGGTGGAGAATCCCCGACTCGGTCACGACGATAAACTGCCTGGCCGGGCTCGATTTGCAATAGGCGAGCATCTTTTCGGTCGAGCAGACCTCATCCGCCAGTTCCCGCACCTCGCGCAGGCATTCCGGGTGGGCGACCACTTTCGCATCCGGAAACGACCGGCGCAGGCGCAGGAGCCCTTCCCGGCGGAACTCCACGTGCGCGTAGCAGTTGCCCCGCCACAAAGTCATCGCCCGGCCGGTCTGCTCCATCACCCAGGCGCCCAGGTTCTCGTCGGGCACGAAGAGCAAATCCCGGTCCCTGGGCGCGGCCTCGACGACCCTGACGGCGTTGCCGCTGGTGCAAATCACGTCGCTCAGCGCCTTCACCTCGGCGCTGCAGTTGATGTAGGTGATGGTGTAGAAACGCGGATTGGTCTGCTGAAACTCGGCCAGTTTGGCCGCCGGGCAACTCTCCTCCAGCGAGCAGCCCGCCTCCTTGTCTGGCAGCACTACCAGCCTGTTCGGATTCAAGATCTTGGCCGTCTCCGCCATGAAATGCACGCCGCTGAACACGATCACCTCCGCCTCCGTCCGGGCGGCCTGCTGCGAGAGCCCGAGCGAATCCCCGACGAAATCAGCCACGTCCTGGATTTCCGGCACCTGGTAGTTATGGGCCAGGATGACCGCCTTAAGCTGCTGCTTGAGAACCAGGATTTCGCGCGACAAGGCCTCGAATTGCTCTGGCGGCATGCGCTGGCGCGCCGGGAAGCGAGCCACTCCCGGCGCCTGCGCTTCTGTCAAATTGCTCACGCCAAAACCTTAACCCCGCACCCCTGGCGCCGTCAATTTCCGGCTGATATAACAGGGGATGGCGAGCGAGGGGGCATTTCACCTTTTTTGGTGGCCTCTTCGGCTGTTTATCTTAATCGTTGCTCCTAATCTTAATCAGGATTAGGATTAAGATTAGGATTAAGATTAGGAGGGACCGGCCAGAAAAGTGAAATGCTCCGGCGCACCATCTGCATCAATCTCCCACTTGCCAACTGCAGGGCTGGCTTGTTTAATCCCCCCGTGCTGCAACAGCAAACACTCAATCGACCTGTGAGTTGCTCCGGCTTTGGCCTGCACAGCGGCAGCCGGGTGACCATGACCTTTGTGCCGGCCCCGCCCAACACTGGCCTCCGCTTCCGGCGCGCCGACCTCGAGGGCTCCCCGGAGATCGAGGCCCGGGTGGAGAACGTCCTCGAGACCGACCGCTCGACCACGCTCGCCAAGGGCAACACCCGCATCCATACCGTCGAGCATGTCCTGGCCACCTTTGTCGGCTACGGCATCGATAATGCCGTGATCGAACTCGATGCCAACGAACCCCCGATTGCCGACGGGAGCGCGCGCGAGTTCTGCCGGATGGTCCAGACGGCGGGCCTTGTGCCGCAGGACGAACGCCGCGATCCCTACAGGCTCACCGCCCCCCTCGAATTGGAAATGGGCGACACGGTGATGACCCTGTTTCCCGACGAGGGCCTCAGAATCACGTGCACCAGCGCCGACAAGCAAGGGCGTTTTACGCAGTACTACAGCGTCGAGGTCACGCCCCAGACCTGGGAGCGGGAGTTGGCTAACGCCCGGACCTTTTGCTTCTTCGAGGAGATCGAGTTCCTCATCCGCAACGGGCTGATCAAAGGCGGCAGCCTCGAGAACGCGGTCGTCATTCGCGACGACGCGGTGCTGACGAACGAGCCGCTCCGCTATCCCGAGGAGTTTGTGCGCCACAAGATGCTCGACCTCCTGGGCGACCTCTCGCTCCTGGGCCGGCCCGTGCAGGGCCACCTCATCGCGGTCAAGCCGGGCCATGCGGCCAACTGTGAATTGGTCCGCCGCATCGTGGCGCAAATGCGCAAGCCGTTCATGGGCGCTCCCCCCTGCCCCGCGGTGCGGGTCGGCCCCCCAAGGGAGGCCCCAGCCGGGGCCATCCCGGCGCAGGCCGGCGCCCTCGACACCCCTGGCATCATGCGGCTGTTGCCCCATCGCTACCCCTTTTTGATGGTCGACCGAATCGTCAAGATTGACGGCAACCACATCACCGGACTGAAAAACCTCACCATCAACGAGCCCTATTTCCAGGGTCATTTCCCAGGCCATCCCATCATGCCGGGCGTGCTTCAGCTTGAAGCCATCGCGCAAGTCGCCGGCATTCTCATGTACAAACGCGTCGAGAACGCCGGCAAGATCGCTTACTTCATGTCCGCCCAACAGGTGAAGTGGCGCAAACCGGTCCATCCCGGCGATGTCCTGGTGATCGAGGTCGAACTGCGTAAGATCCGGGGCAAGATCGGCAGGGCCATCGGGGTCTGCAAAGTGCAGGGGGACATCGTCAGCGAGGCGGAGGTTACTTTCATCTTAGTGGACGCGGCCGCCTGATACGGGAGAATGCCATGATCCACCCCACAGCGGTCGTCCATCCCAAGGCCCGCCTCGGCGATGATTGCCAGCTCGGCCCCTACTGCATTGTCGGCGAGCACGTCGAGCTGGGCAACGGCTGCCGCCTCCATGCCCACGTCGTGATTGACGGCCATACCCGGCTGGGCCGCGGCAACGAGCTCTTCCCCTTCGCCTCCATCGGTCTCCGAACCCAGGACTTGAAATGGAAAGGCGGCCTCACCCGCGTCGAAATCGGCGACGGCAACACGATCCGTGAGTACGTCACCATTCACAGCGCCACCGGCGAGGGTGAAGTCACCACGCTCGGCTCCCACAACCATATCCTCGCCTATGCTCACATCGCCCACAATGTGACGCTGGGCAATCACATCATCTTGTCCAACGTCGCCACCCTCGCCGGCCACGTCCAGGTCGAGGATTGCGCCGTGGTGGGCGGCCTGGCGGCCATCCACCAGTTCTGCCGCATCGGCAAGCTCTCCATCATCGGCGGTTGCTCAAAAATCGTCCAGGATGTCGTCCCCTTTATGCTGGTCGATGGCAACCCGGCCGAGACCCGCTCCATCAACAAAGTCGGCCTCGAACGCCATGGGGTTGCCCCCGCCGCCCAAACCGCCCTGCGCCAGGCCTACAAGATCCTTTTCCGCGAACGACTGTCGCTGCCCAACGCCCTGGCCCGCCTCGAGAAAGATTTGCCCCCCCTGCCCGAACTGCAACACCTCTTCCGCTTCATCCGCGCCAGCGAACGCGGCATCACCAAGTGACCAGCCTCCCGCCGCCCGGCCGGCGGCCAGCGCCGGCTGGCCCGGCTGCGCCCAGCCGCGCTTGAGCGGCAAAAATCACCTGCGCCGCAGCCTCATAATTGTGCTGCGCGCATAGCCAAGCCACACCAGCGTGAGCAAGCCGATGATCACGGCCTGGCCGAGCACCGGGAAGCTGTAGCACAGGAAGGCTATCAGCCCGCAAATGATGGTTGCTTTGATCAAATCCAGCACGCCCATAGCATCGCATTCAATCGCTTCGCTTCCACTCAGGCCGCGCGCCCCGTTTCGCCAACTCCAATCGCCTGCGCGCCGCCACCACAGTCAATCTCACACCACTTTGCAAAGATGCAAGTCGCTCAGGCCGGCCGCCGCCTTCGCCCTTGCTTGCCCCAGCGGTGGGCAATGTTCTCCCGGCCCATGCGCACCAGCCGCTCGGGCGCCTTTCTCAGCCTCAGCTTGTGCGCCTTGGAAGTGATGGCCTGGAGGGTCCGTTGCAGGCGCCGCGCGAGCACCAGGTTCGGCGTCTGCCGGTAGAGCAGGCGGAAAAGCGTGACCTCCTCCCGGAGCCACGGCGGGCGTTTTTGCGGCGGCCGGTTCCGTTGCCTGGCTCGTTTTTTATTAGCAGCCATAGGTCTCAGATGCTTCCGTGACCAAACAAATCTTGAACGCGAATTGGAATTAGCCGTACCTCCGGCGCAATTCAGCATCGTCGCACTAGGTCCGGCTTCAAGCGGAGACCCGATCCGATGGGCTAATGGCTGCCGGGCGCCGCCAGTCCATGCAACGACTCCGCCTTGCTGAGCTTGGGCCAGTAGAAGCCGTAGAGGGCGATGAGAACGAAGCAGGCCATCGGCACGATGTAGCCCCGGGACACGTCGTACTTGTCGGCCACGGCACCCATCAGCTTGGGCAGGATGGCGCCGCCCACGATCGCCATCACGATGTAGGCGGAGGCCTTCTTGGCCCGGGCCCCAAGGCCGAAGATGCCCAGGGCGAAAATAGTGGGGAACATGATCGACATGAAGAAGTGGCTCAGGAACACGCAGCCGACCGAGAGCCAGCCCAGCTTGAGGAAGACCAGGAACGTGACGAAGATGTTGAGGACACCGTAGAGGCCGACGACCTTGTGGGCTGAGAATCTTCTCAGGAGCGCCGCGCCGCTCACCCGCCCGATGAGGAAACAGACAAAGCCCAGGGACTGCAGGGTGGAGGCGCCCTGATTGCTGACGTGGAGCAGGCCATCTTTGCCCGTCTCGAGGAACCAGTGCGGCAGCACGTTGCTCCAGGACGCGGGGAGGGCTGGCGGCTCGGCAGTCATGTAGTTGATGAAGAAGCCGAAGATGCAGCACTGAGCGGCGACGTAGAAGAACTGGGCGAGCACGGCGCCGGAAAAGTGCTCGTGCGACCAGATGCTGTGATGCGAGATTCGCTTAACGACGGGGACCAGCCCGGCACCGGCGAGGGCCACAGCCAGCACCCCAGTCCAGAAAAGCACCACAACCAGCGCCGTGTCGGCGGTGAGCGCCGTGACCCCCGGATGTGGCAAGCTCGAAGCAAGGCTGATCACCTGCGGGCCGATCCCGAGGTTGCTCAGAACCAGCCAAAGGGTCATGCCAAAGATGCCCACCAGCGCCGCGACGTTTGCCAAGAGCAGCAAATGGACCGGCCGATGGTTTATCGCCCGGGCCGGGGCGGTTGAGGGCGTGTCGGTGTCCACGTCATCCAGGTGATAGTCGTCCGCCGCCTTGATGTCCGGCACGCTGGCAAAGACAAAGACCACGGCCAGCAGGGCGACCACGACGGCGACCCCCGCGTAAGGTATCCAGAGCGTCTCGCTGCCCGTTTCCCGCCCTGCCTTGTCCTTGGCGTAGAAAAACAGGCCGCCGGCGATCGGACCCAGAACCCATCCCACGCCATTGCAGGACTGGGCGAGGTTGATGCGGGTCGCCGCGTAGCGCCGCGGCCCGAGGACGGTCGTGTAGGGGTTTGCCACCGTCTCCAGAAACGTCAGCCCGGAGGCCACGACGCAGACGCCGAGCAGAAAGGCCCAGAACTCCGTGATGCGGGTCGCCCCGATGAACCAGAATCCCCCGATACTAACCAGCAGCAAGCCCCCGATGATGCCTCGCTTATAACCGAGCTTGAGCGTCAGCCACCCAGCCGGCAGGGACATCAGAAAATAGCCCATCCAGTGGGCGAACTGCACCCAGGCCGATTGGGACAGACTCAGGTGCAGCACTCTTTGGAAGTGCTTGTCCATCGTGTCGATCATCCCATTGCAAAAGCCCCATAGGAGGAACAGGGAACTGACGATGGTAAACGTGAAGGCAACGTTCCGTCCGTCGGGCAAAATGAACATGCCGCGCTTGGCGGAGGGAGCTTCCAGGTCGCCGGGCGCCTCCTGGTGCCCAGTTTGGAGATTACTCTTGTCTGTGCTCATGGCAAAAGGATGGCATTGAATGGGCCGGGCGCCGGTCTGAGGGTGGAAGCCTTTCATTAGCACCGGGCTTTAGCCCGGCGCTTGGAGCGCTCGGCCTTCCCGCGCCTTGGCAAGCCACGACTCCCGGGCTCTGTCGGGTGCGCCGGCTCATTGTGTCTTGAGCCCGGCTTTGATGTCCGCCAGGGACACGCCAAGGACTGCCTGGGCCACCCCATCCAAGGCGGATTCCGCCCCGCTCAAATGGACCGTGCGATGGACATGCGAGAGGCTCTGGCCGGGGGCCAGGGCGGCGGCGGGGGAGGAGGATTCGAGCTCGCAGAACGGGCCCAGTGGCTTCGCCCCGGGCGCCGGCGGGCCGTCGTTGTAGCAGTTGGCCGCGTCGCCGCCGTAGGGATTGTCCTGGAGCTTCCAGAGCGAATTCACATAGTCGGTGACGCCAGCGGGTTGGCTGAACTGCACGAGGGTCAGCACCTTGTTGTCCGCGTCGTAACTGCCGAGCACGGCCTTGCTGCGCCTGGGGTTGATGCCGATCTTGCTGCGGAACTTGCCATCGGCACTGAAGTAAACCACCTGGTCCTTGACCACGAGCCGGTCGGGCGGAACGCTGCCGAAGTAATCCGAGGTCACCTTCACCCCCAGCTCGGATTCCGGCCCCGGCTTGATGGGGACCACGATGGTAGCCGAAGGCGAGGGGGTGAACATGCCGAGAATCCAAACCGAGAGCAGTCCGGTTTCCTTCTTCCAGGCGCGCTTGCCCCGGTTGGTGATTCGGTTGTCCGTTTCGTAAGCCACCAGACTCACCTCCGCCAACGGCTTCGCCCCGAGCTTTTTCCAGGCCGCCGCCCGCTCCAGCAGGCGCACCTGGCGGTTGACCGCCACCTCGAAGCGTGCGCCCGAGTAATTGGTCAGCGCAAACTCGGCCCCAAACACGGCCTGGTTCCTGGACTGGCTGAGGACCTTGTACGGCAGGGTGTCGATGGGCGCCGGGGTGAACCAGTCAGCCAGTTCGAACTTTGCCCCTTGGGCGAAGAAGATCGAAAACTGCCCGCCCTCCGGCCCCAGCCAAAAGCGATCTTCGCCGCCGAAGACGTTGATGTGGGGTTGTAACTTGCCGGACGCGATCAACTCACGATTAATCCAGCCGAAACTGGGGCCCGCCTCGCCGCCCGCGGTGCTCGTCATGACGCGGCCCTGCCAGGCCGGCGCGACGGCCACTTCGGCGAGGCCTTGCTTATCGCTGAGCATGATCAGGTCCGTGTGCCTTTTCAGAAAGGCGGCGTCGTCGCCGAAACTGGCGGCGCCGGCCCGAGGCGCCAAAAGTGCGGTAGTGGTCATGACAACAAGCGCGGCGGTGCCAAGGTTGCGTTTCATCGCGCCGAGACTACGGCCCCATTGCGCGTGGTGTCAAGGGTTTGAACCGGCCCATTCAAGGCGCCGACGCCATCAATTGGTTTTCTGCAAGCTGCGCAGGTCGACGCCGGGAGCGCGGCTATAAACCGGCGTCCGCACCACCAGGGCATCGAAGCCGAGGTAGTAGCCGGCCGATTTGGGCGACTTGCCCGCGCATTCAAAGCGGAGGGTATGGCTCCCCGCGGCAAGCTGATGCACGCCCCACTTGTGCTCGGCCAGCGTGACGTTCGGCTCGTAGAGATCAAGCTGGGCGATCTGCTGGCCGTCCAGCTTCACCCGGTAGATGCCGTAGTCCCAGGAGTGGACCATCTTGCCCAGCAACTGCAGCCCCTCATCCTTGTCGGTCTGGAACGACACTTCCACCCAGCCCTTCTCGTCGGTGGGTCTGAACCAGAGCTGTTTGCCATCCGTCGCACCGCCGATGGACTGCACCTCGATGGGGTGGTCGGCATGCTCCGCCTTGGCCACGGCCGCATGGCCTTTGAGCAGGACGTGGTCTCTGAAGGGCAAACGCTCCGGCCCGGGCGGCAGCGCCGGCCACGGTTTGTGCGGCTCGACTTGATACCAAAACGCCACGCTCGACATCAGGTCATCGCGCTCGATAAAGCCGTCGCTCTGGCCGTCCGGAAAGGTCTGCGAGCCTTTGTGCTCGATCTCGACCCGGAGCGACTTCTCGAACACCACCGGGTCGGCGATGTGGAACCGGTAAGCTGTGCCGCGGTCGCCCGTGTTGTAGCCTTCCCAAAGCGGCGTGCCATAGAACGGCCCGGCCTGCTCGCGGAAACCCCAGCCGTCGCAGAAATAATCCTCCGTGCCCGTCCCCCGCAGGCGCGGCTCTGGCTCGCCGTCGATGAAGAAGAAATCGTCCCCCTCGCCATACCAGCCCGGAGACACCAGATTCACGCTTTGAATGGTGCCGACGTAATGGCCGCGGCCCTCTAGGTCCGCCAGCAGGTAGTTGCGCCCCATGACGCACGGAAATTCCTGCCGGTACATCGCGTGGAAGTAAGCGGCCTCCTCCCCCAGCGACGGGTGTTTCTGCCAATCGAGGTAGTAATAGAAGGCGTCGCAACGCTTGTCGCTCTCGTTGGTGACCACGACCCGCGCGGACTTCCGGAAGGGCATCGGCCAATAACAGTTCCGTCCCCGGCCCTCGGAAGTCACCCGTATCGGCAGCGAAGTAAACGGCCGATCGATGCCGTGGCCCATGCCGAAAAAGTCGCCGATGGGACACTCGACGCTGGGATGCTCCTCGCCATCCCAATACATCCGCAACGTCAGCATCCGGGAGTAATAGGGGTCGCTGTGCGCGATCGTGCACCAGATGTGGACGATTTGGCCCGGACCCTCCACTTCCGCCAGGGTCAGCGTCCCGCCGGGGGCGATCGGCCGCGCATCGGCGTTGCCGTTTTTCCAGTTCGGGTCCGACGAAGAGGCCCGCATGGTCTGGAAGTGCTTGAGCTTTTCCAGGCCATCCAGCGGGTTGCCCGGAGCCAGTTGTGCCAGCGCTGCCGTGCCGGTCAGGGCCAGCGTCGAGAATAGAGCAATGCGAAGTGCCTTCATATCAGGGTGCCATAGTCAGGTTAGTGCTGCGTTAACGAGCGCATTTGGTAACATTCATCGGCGCTGTTATAGGCCCTCAGCAGCCTCTCATTCAAGCCAGAACCGACGCCCCGGACCGGCCTTCCCTGCTGACGCGTGGATTCGGCCGTTAGCACGCCGCTTGCCACCTGGCGCCGGTTGCCTGTAAATTGCGGCTGGCATGTCCCTGGCCGAAAACATTCGGAAAAAGCTCGCTACCCTGCCCCATAAGCCGGGCATCTACCTGATGCGCGACCGCTTCGGGACGGTGATTTATGTCGGCAAAGCGCGCGACTTGCGCAAGCGCGTCAGCCAGTACTTCCAGCCCTCGCGCCGGCTGGGCTGGGATTTGAAGTTCCAGGCGCTCACCGGGGCGATTCACGATTTTGATTTCCATGTCGTCCGCAGCGAGCCGGAGGCGCTGCTCCTCGAAGGCAAGCTCATCAAGGAATTCCACCCGCGCTACAACGTCAGTTTCCGCGACGACAAACGGTTCCTGATGCTCAAGGTCAACCTCAACGACCCCATCCCCCGTTTCACCCTGACCCGGCTCAAACAGGACGACGGCGCCCGCTACTTCGGCCCCTTTCCGAACTCCAGTGCCTTGCGCCGCACCCTGGCGCTGGTCCGCCGCCAATTCCATCTGCGCGGCTGCCGCCCGCTCACCCCCAACCACCGCGATTACCAGCATTGCCTCTACGCGCACCTGCAATATTGCACCGCCCCGTGCATCGGCAACGTCTCCCGCGAGCAATACCTCGACCAACTCAAGCCCGCCTGCGATTTCCTCGCCGGCCACTGCCAGGAGCTCCAGGAGCAACTCGCCGGGGAGATGAAAAAGGCCGCCGCGGCGCAGGCCTACGAGCGCGCGGCAGAACTCCGCGACCTCCTGGCCGACTTGCGCTCCACCACCGATAAGGTCAATCGGTTCGAACGCCTGCCCTACAGCCTCCCGCTGGCGATTGACCCGGCCAGAGATTTGGCCCAACTCGGCCAGGTCCTGGGCCTGCCCGCGCCCCCGGACCGTATCGAAGGCTTCGATATTTCCAACATCAGCGGCACCTTCAAAGTCGCCTCCCTCGTCAGCTTCCGCCACGGCCGGCCCGACCGCGCCAATTATCGGCGGTTCAAGATCAAGACCGTCGAGGGCCAGAACGATTTTGCCTCGATCGCCGAAGTCGTGCGGCGGCGCTACACCCGGTTGTTGCAGCAGTCCCAAGGCCAGCCACAGGCCTCCACCCTCCACCCTCGACCCTCGACTCTCGATTCACTCCCCGCTCCGCCGACTGCGCTCCCACTGCCAGACTTGATCCTCATCGATGGCGGCAAAGGACAGCTTGCCGCCGCCTGCGCTGAACTGGCGCAACTGGGTTTGCGTCATATCCCCGTTATCGGGCTGGCCAAGGAATTCGAGGAAATTCATCGGCCCGGTGAGCAGGAGCCTTTGCGCCTGCCGCCCGAGAGCGGCGCCCTCAAGCTGCTCCAGCGCGTGCGCGACGAGTCCCATCGCCTGGCCAACACCTATAATGCCAGGTTGCGTTTGCGGAAAATCTCCGAAAGCATCCTCGATGAATTCCCCAACATCGGCCAGCGCCGCAAGGCCGCCTTGCTCAAGAAATTCGGCTCCGTCCAGCGCCTGCGCCTGGCCAGCGTCGAGCAGATTGCCCAAGTGCCCGGCTTGGGCGGCAAGACCGCCGCCCAATTGAAAGCCTTCCTGCAAGCCCGCCACTAACCATGAACATCCAAGTCGCAGTCCTGTGCGACGCCGCCACCGATGACCACGGCAAGCTCAATCTGCTC
The DNA here is from genome assembly GCA_049518415.1 of Verrucomicrobiota bacterium. Taxonomy (GTDB): domain Bacteria; phylum Verrucomicrobiota; class Verrucomicrobiia; order Limisphaerales; family UBA8199; genus CAVQND01. The sequence continues at coordinate 25,502 of JBEKRX010000002.1, read as the reverse complement.
GGCGCCTTCGACACCATCTACACCCGCCAACTCCCGGCCGTCCACCCCCAATGCTCCATCGCCTTGCGCCTCACCTTCTTCAGCGGCGACGAAGGCCAGCACCATCTCCGCATCAACTTCGTCGATGCCGACGGCCACCCGATCATGCCCGGCTTTCCGCCCATCCCCATCGAAGTGGCCCTGCCTGATGACTTGCACTTTAGCACCCGCACTTTCATTGTGAATATCCAGCAGTTGAAGTTCGCCGACCCAGGGCTTTACGCGATCGACATTTCGCTCGACGACCAGCCCCAGGCCAGCATCCCCCTCCTGGTCAAACTCAACCCGCCACCGGCCACCTGAACAAAATCCCAACCACGCCCGACAAAGGTGAGCGGCCACCCCACCCACTGACCCTCCTTCCTGCTTGACACCGCCTCGTCGCGCGCCATGCTCGCGCCATGAATTCAGCCCAAGAGCACTGCTCCCTCTCACCTGGCCCTGCTGCAAACCATCAGGACGCCCACCCGTCTCTCACCCGGCGCTGGTTCCTGCAAACCCTGGGCCTCGGCGCCGCGGCCCTGGGATTCCAGCCGGCCGCCCGCTGCCAGGAAAAACCGATCCAGGGTTTCGAGCAGGCGCCTGAGGACCCCAACGCCTCCAAAGGCTGGCGGCCCGTTTCGGAGCGCAAAGTGCGCCTGGGCATTGTCGGCTACGGGTTCTGCAAGTTCGGCGCGGAGTTTGGCTTCCAGCATCATCCCAGTGTCCAGGTGGTGGCTGTGAGCGACCTTTTTCCCGACCGCTGCGCGGAGTTGGCTCGGGTCTGCCGTTGCCCCAAGACCTATCCTTCGCTCGAGGAACTCGTCAAAGACGACGCCATCGAGGCGGTTTTCGTTGCCACCGATGCCCCGAGCCATGCCCGGCACTGCATCGAGGTCTTGAAGCACGGCAAGCACGTCGCCTCCGCCGTGCCGGCCGTCTTTGGCTCCCTCGAAGAGGCCGACCAACTCTTTCAAGCGGTCAAGGCCGCCGACCACCAATACATGATGTTCGAAACCTCCTGTTTCCACGAAGACCTCCACGCCATGCGGCAGATCTATCAGGCGGGCGGCCTGGGCAAGCTCGTCTATTCCGAGGGCGAGTACTTCCATTACATGGAGCAACCCCTCCCCTCTTACAAGGACTGGCGCGTCGGCCTGCCCCCACAGTGGTACCCCACCCACTCCAATGCCTATTATGTGGGCGTGACCGGCGGCAGTTTTACCGAAGTCAGTTGCCTGGGCATGCCCAGCCGAATCCAGCACCTCCTGCCCGCCAACAACCGCTACCAGAATCCTTTCGGCACCGAAATCGCCCTCTTCCGCACCAGCGAGGGCGGCATCTCCCGGATGGCGGTCAGTTGGGACACCCCCGGCTACGGCGGCGAAATGGGCCGCATCCGCGGGCAGAAAGGCTCCTTTTACGGCAAATACGAGGGCCTGGAGGCCACCCTGCCCAACACCGGCCGCCCGCCCCTGCCCCCCGGCGTCGCCCCCGGCGGCCATGGCGGCTCGCACGGCTACCTGATGAACGAGTTCATCACCGCCATTCTTCAGGATCGCAAACCCCTGGTCAACATCGCCTGGGCCCTCAACCTCACCGTCGCCGGCATCGTCGCCCACCAGTCCGCGCTCAAGGACGGTGAACTCATGAAGATCCCGCAGTTCGTCGCCACCTGACCGAGTCGCGCAAAGACGCAACGCGCGCAGGGAAAACAAACTGATTCTTCCTCCGCTGCGCTCCTGCTGGGCCGATGCGGCTAATTGCTCACCGGCGCCAGCCTCAATTTCCGCAGGTTCAACGGCTGCCAGCCCTCTTTCCTGGCGCGCACGGCGAGGGAAACCTTGCCGGGCCCCGGCAATTCGAGGGCCCCCAGTTCCAGGCCCTGGAATCTTCCGTAGTCGCCCGTGTTCGGCGCCTGGCCTTCCAGTGTCTGGGCGCCCAGGCTGAGCGTGAAATTGCCGCTGCCCTGCGCGGCAATCTCCGCCGTCACCTTGACTTTGCCGGGCCTGGTCACCTTGAACTGCCACTCCACCCACTCCTCAGGATTCACCCAGAAGCCAATGCAGTCGCGGTTCTCGCCCCCCTCGTACTTGATCGTGTCCCCGTGCGTGATCGCTTCGCTCGCCGCCAGCGTGAGCGTCCCGTCCGCGCTTTGTGTCAGTTCCGGGTTTTCCACCTCCGGTGGGCCGGCGATGTTCAGGACGACCGTCGAGGAAACTTTGTCCGGCGCCTCCGCCGGCACCTCCACCGTCACGCCCTCCGCCCCGGAGGCCGTCTCAAGCCTTCGCCCGTTGGCCAGCAATGCGGCCGAGCGGATGGTATTCTTCAGCCCCGGCACCAGCAGCTTGCCGTCGCTCGGCCAGTTGAAAACGTGCAGATAGAGCGTCGCCCCCTCGGGCGTGAGCTTCTTCGTGCACCGGCCCCACGGCAGCACCTTGAACGGACTGGCCGTCGTGGCATAAATCGCCTCCCCATTCACCTTCATCCACTTGCCGATTTCCTGCAGTCGCTCCACCGAGGGTGCGGGAATGAGCCCCTCGGAAGTCGGGCCCACGTTGAGCAAGTAATTGCCGCCTTTGCTGGCGATGTCCACCAGGTTGCGGATGAGGCCTTCGGCGCTCTTCCAATTGTTATCGTAGCTCTTGTAGCCCCAGGTCTCGTTCATGGTCATGCACGTTTCCCAGTCGCGGCCCGGGTAGCCGGTGGCGGGAATGAACTGCTCCGGCGTCTCGGTATCGCCGTTGAAGCCGCCGCCCAGGCGGTTGTTGTGAATGATGCCGGGCTGGAGGCCGAGCAGCGGCACGAGCTGGCGCGCCCGTTCTTCATTCATCTCGCACGGAGTGTCCCACCACAGCACCGCGATGGGGCCGTAATTGCTCAGGATTTCCCGCACTTGCGCCACGGCCACTTTCCGGATGTACTCGTCCATGCTCCCGGCGTGCGCCGGGTCCCAGTGCTGCCCGCACACCCCGCCGCCCACGTTGTTCCAGTCCTGGGCTTGCGAATAGTAAAAACCCAGCTTGAGACCATGCTTCCGGCAGGCGGCCGACAGTTCCTTGAGCGGGTCCCGGCCAAAAGGCGACGCCTTGACGATGTTCCAATCGCTCGCCTTGGAGTCGAACATGGCAAAGCCGTCGTGGTGTTTGGAGGTGATGACAATATACTTCATGCCTGCCTCCTTGGCGGTTTTCACCCATTCTTCAGCGTCGTACTTCACCGGGTTGAATTCCGTGGCGAAGGCCTGGTATTCGGCGCAGGGAATCTTGGCGTTATACATGATCCACTCCCCGATACCGTCGATCTTCTTGCCATGGTAGGTGCCCGCGGGCACCGAATAGACCCCCCAATGGATGAACATGCCGAACCGCGCCTCCCGCCACCATTTCATCCGGGCATCGCGTTGCGCGGGAGTTTCATTGGCATAAGGATCCGCCGGGCCTTCCGCCGAAGGCGCCGCCACGGGACCCAACGCCACCGCCAGTGCCAGCGCCAGCACCACTCTCTTTCTATTCATAGTAGTCTCCAAAAGCAACGGCGCCATGATACAGTGCCCGTCAATAATGTCCAGCCTTCCCTGCCTGAAATCCCCAATTGAATACTCGCCGCCGCAATCGAGTCAATTTATTGTGACAGGCAACGCGATAATGCTTATCCTGTCGGCAGCATCCTATGAAAAACCAGACATTATGGAAGCTGAGCCTGAGGTTGGCCCTGATTATCCTGCCATTGGCCAATGGTTGTGCGCGCCAGGAACCCCCTCCTCCCACGACCTTCATCACCCCGGCGCCCGCTGCCGAGTATGCCCTCGCGCCGACGCCGCCCGCCGAGGCCGCAGCCCCGGAACCCGCTCCCACGCCCAGTCCCGCCACCAACCCCGTGGCTGCTCCCGCCACAAATATCCTCGAGGCTCCCGCCGTCCCGCTCTCTGCCGATCAACCCCTGCCCCCCAATGTCAGAACGACCGGCCCCCTCGCTGACATTATCAAGCTCGCCCATTCGGGGGTGGACCAGGCCGTGCTGCTCGCCTTCATCACCAACTCCACCGGCCCCTTCAATTTGAATGCCGAGGAAATCATTTACCTCAACGACCTTGGCCTTCCGAGCAATGTCGTCACCGCCATCCTCCAGCATGACCTGGCCTTGAAAGAGCTTCCCGCCAATCCGCCCCTGCCCGCGGCCGCCGAGCAGTTGGCCCCTCAGCCCGTCGCTCCCGCCGCCGCCGCCTCTGCCCAGGCGCCCCAACCACCGCCTCCAGCCAATCCCCCGACCGAGACTTACGCCCCGCCATCGGAGGAAGTGACCGATTCCATGTTCTACGACTCCCTTGCCCCTTATGGCTCGTGGCTCCAGGTCGAAGGCTACGGGCCCTGCTGGCAACCTTCAGCCGTCCTCGTCAACCCCTCCTGGCAGCCTTACTTCGACGGCGGCCACTGGGTCTATACCGACTGCGGATGGTACTGGCTGTCGGATTATTCCTGGGGCTGGGCGCCCTTTCACTATGGCCGCTGGTTCCACCACCAGCATTGGGGCTGGTGCTGGAGGCCGGACCCCCTCTGGGCGCCGTCCTGGGTGTCCTGGCGGTACACCGACGGCTATTGCGGCTGGGCCCCGCTCCCGCCGGGCGCCCGCTTCAGGCCCGGCATCGGGCTGACCTTCCAGGGCCGCTACGTTGACCCGAGCTTCTCCTTCGGCCTGGGCTTCGACTGCTTCGCTTTTGTTCCCTGGGGGCATTTCTACGACCATCATCTCCGTTCGCACGGCGTGCCCCACGATCGCCGCGAGCGCATCTATCGTCAGAGCACCGTCGCCAACCGTTTCCTCGGCGACAGCCATATCGTTTCAAACCAAGGACTTTCGCCGGAACACGTCGCCTCGCTCACCCACACCCAAGTCCGTCCCATCGCTCTCCGTGACCTGAAAGCTTCCGCCGCCGGCCTTCGGGCTGAGCGCCTGGCTGCCAATGGCAAAACCCTGAGCGTCTTCCGTCCCAACCCCTCTGAACTGGCCGCCACGCGGAACTTCTCGACCCAGCCCGCGCACACTTCCGGACAGGCGCGCCTCGCACCGCCCACCTTCGGCCGGCCAACTCCCTCCACGGCCCAGGCCCCGCAGGCTCGACCCGCCCCGGTCACTTCCAGCACCGCCCAGCGGACTTCCACTTACCCCATCGCTTCCCCTCACGCGAACGCCGACCAGAGGCGGCAATCCCCGACTGCCACCGCCCAGCCTCCCCAAACCCAGTCACCGTGGCTCACTTCCCGCACGGCCCAGCCGGCCACCGGCCCCCAGCGCCCAGCTTACGCGCCCTGGCAGGAAACCCGCCGCCTGCCTGCGCCTGACCGGCGAGAGAACGGGCGACCGAGCTATCAGCCTCCCGCCCAGCGAGAATACAGAGTTCCAACCTACCGCCCGCCCGCTGAAGTGCCCCGCTATGGCTCGGCGCCCGCTGAACGCCCACGCTACGATTCCGCCCCGAGTTACAACCCGCCTCGCACCTATTCCCCCCCGGCTCCCTCTGCGCCCGCCGCCCCTGCTGCGCCTTCCGCCCCCTCTTCCCCTTCCTCCGGCTCCGGCTCGCATTCCCGCCCGGACAGGAGTGGACGATGAGCGCAGCATTTGCGCGCCGGCTTGCGCGAAGCTAGAGCGCTCCTCGTCAAAGCCGCCCATGTTTGACCTGGTTGCACCCTACGCCCCCGCCGGCGATCAGCCCCAAGCCATTGCCAGGCTGACGGAAGGCGTCTTGTCCGGCCTCAAACACCTGGCACTGCTCGGCGTCACCGGCTCGGGCAAAACCTTCACCGTGGCCAACGTGATCAAAAACGTCAACAAGCCCACGCTGGTCATTTCCCACAATAAAACCCTCGCCGCCCAACTCTACGCCGAATTCAAGGGCTTCTTCCCGCACAGCGCCGTCGAATACTTCGTCAGCTACTTCGATTACTACCAGCCGGAGGCCTACCTGCCCCGCACCGACACCTACATCGAGAAGGACTCCAGCATCAACGACGAAATCGAGCGGTTGCGCCTCTCCACCATGAGCGCCCTGTTCGCCCGCCGCGACGTCATCGTCGTCGCCAGTGTCTCCTGCATCTACGGCATCGGCAGCAAGGAGGACTATGAGGCCAGCGTCATCCCCATCCGCGCCGGCATGGCCATGACCCGCGAGCTCTTCCTGCGCCGCCTGGTCGACCTCCAATACACCCGCAACGACCTCGACCTCACCCGCGGCCAGTTCCGCGTCCGCGGCGACACTATCGAACTCTGCCCTGCCGGCCGCGAGGACGCCTTGCGCGTCGAGTTCTTTGGCGAAGACCTCGAACGCATCACCCGGTTCGACCCCTTGACCGGCCACAGGCCGGAGACCCTCCCCGCCGTGACCATCTACCCGGCCAAACAATTCGTCACGCCGGCCGACAAGCTCCGCCCGGCCCTCCTGGCCATTCGCCAGGAACTGGGCGAGCGCATTGCCTGGTTCGAAAAACACGGCAAACTTCTCGAGGCCCAGCGCCTCAAAATGCGCACCGAATACGACCTCGAGATGATGCAGGAAATGGGCTTCTGCTCCGGCATCGAAAACTACTCCCGCCACCTCGCCGGCCGCCCGCCAGGCTCCCGCCCCTGCACCCTCTTTGACTTCTTCCCCCAGGATTACCTGCTGGTCATCGACGAGTCGCACGCCACCCTCCCCCAACTCGGCGGCATGTACGAAGGCGACCGTTCCCGTAAAACCGTCCTGGTCGACTACGGTTTCCGCCTCCCCAGCGCCCTGGACAATCGCCCCCTCTGTTTCCAGGAGTTTCAAGCCCGGCAAAACCAGACCATTTATGTCAGCGCCACGCCCGGACCCCGCGAACTCGAATGGTCCCAAGGCCTGGTCATCGAGCAGATCGTCCGGCCCACCGGCCTGGTCGACCCCAAGGTCACCGTCAAACCCCTCGACGGGCAGATCGACGATCTCATTGACCGCTGCCGCCAACGGACCGATGCCAAAGAGCGCGTCCTGGTCACCACCCTCACCAAACGCACCGCCGAGGAATTGACCGATTACCTCCGCGACATCGGCATCAACGTCCAGTACCTCCACAGCGAGATTGGCGCCCTCGAACGCGTCGAGATTCTCCGCGCCCTCCGCCAGGGCGAGTTCGACGTCTTGGTCGGCATCAACCTCCTCCGCGAAGGACTGGACCTGCCCGAGGTCTCGCTGGTGGCCATCCTCGACGCCGACAAGGAAGGTTACCTGCGCAGCGCCACCAGCCTCACTCAAACCGCCGGCCGCGCGGCCCGCCATTTGCACGGCGAAGTCGTGCTCTACGCCAACGTGATGACCCAGAGCATCCAAAAATTCCTCGCCGTCTCCGAATATCGCCGCCGCAAGCAACTGGCCTATAACCAGGAGCACCACATCACCCCCCGCAGCGTGAGCCGCGCCGTCGAGGAGAGCCTCTCCTCCCACAAGGCCAACGCCCGCCAGGCCCACGCCTTCCTGGCCGAGTCGGGCGTCGACCTCGACCTCAACCAGACCATCGGCGAACTCGAAGAGGAAATGCTCGCCGCCGCCAACAACCTCGAATTCGAGAAAGCGGCCCTCCTGCGCGACCAGCTCCGCGAGTTGAAGCGCGCACTGGCCGGCGCGGCCCCGCTCCCAACCCCCAAGGCCGAGGCGGCCAGGCCGCTGACTTACCCGAAAACCAGGCGCCCCTCCGCCGGCCGCGCCGCCCGCCGCAACGTGCCCTTTTGAGCCCGGGACCAAAGGCTGGCCGTCGCGCCCCACAAAAGTCTCCCGGCAGCCGCGCCGCCTGCACGACGGCTTGACTTTTTTCCCCGCGAGGGGCGCTTGTTCCTTGCGACTTTAAGACCAAGAAAACCGCCAAAACTCCCAATACAGCCAATGCAGCCAATGCAACCAATGGAGCATTGGCGTCCCGCCCGAAACGCGCCATAACCAGCACCCGGTGACTGCCAAGCTGGCAGCGCCGCCCGCCGCAACGTGCCCTTTTGAGCCAGGGACGAAAGGGTGGTTGTCGCGCCCCGGAAAAGCCTTCCTGCATCAATCAAAGGGGTCATCCTGCCGGCCAGCGTCATCCTGGCAGATGTCCTCCTTGCAGTCTCCCGTGCTCATCAAGTGGTAAATGGCTTCCGGATATTCAACTCGGGGTTGCCGCTCCATGGGTGTCAGCCTGCCAGCACGCAGCACCCCCCGTCAATGGGAACAGTCATGGTTTGGCCCCTTCTTGGGGAGATGTTAGAATTCTTCTTCTCTTTCCTGCGACCGCCTTTGGCACTCCCTGTGGCTGAGACGCTCCGATTCCGAAATGTCGCGATAGAAGCTGGCCAAAACAGGGTCACCAGCATAGCGGTTTGCGAGGTCTTCGGCCCGCTCGGAGATATGGAGAGACTCCGGATCCAGACGGCCCTCAGTGCAGCCAGGCGGTCCGCCCCAAGCCGCGAACCTTAGTGTGCTTCGAACCTCGTTACTGACGCGGAGAACCTGGCTGCGCGTCAGTAATTCGCGCACGAGCTCGGGAAAACGGAAAATGAAATCAGAACCTTGAGGCGCAGCCAACCTGGCTGCGAGTTTCAACTCCTCCGGAGTCGCGCTCTCCTTTATGAACCGCGCGAGGAAGCCGGGGGCGGCATCCGGCGCGGACCAAATGAGCGAACGTGCCAGAAACAAGCGCTCGGGCGCGCCCGGACCACCCGCCAGCGCCTTGGCCCATTGTTTCTGAACTTCGCGCGCGACGTAGCTCTCGTCCTCGATGCGGGCGAAGGGGATACATCCACTGAAAAGTCGTGCCACTGCAAGAGCGGGAGACCCTCCATCGGCCGCGTCGAGAAGATCGCGCAGACACTCGTACAATTGCCTCGGAAACTTCCCAGCGAGAACCTGCAAATCACGATGTTCGTTGATATCCTTGGCTGGGTAATCCCCGAGATTGTCGAGGCATTTGGCAACCAGCCCTCCCTCCAGCTCAGCGGCGTGCTCTTCCGCCAGACGGGCCAGGGCTTCGAGAATCGCGGCCCGGCCTCTCTCCCCCTGCGGCTTGAGCCCGCAGAGCAACTCCAAGGCCCAGGCGGGTTCCTTGCTCCATTCCACCCCGGACGCAGTGGCGATTGCGCAAACCACATCCTCATCCGTCCGCCGACTGAGTGCCAGCAAAGTGGCACGCTCGACGTGGTCAAGCCCGCCGCCGTGCATCGGCTGGGCTTGCAGAAAGACGACCAGTGAGCAAACCTGCTCGGGGCGCCCACGAGCGGCCAGGTCCTCAAGGGCCTTGAAGTAATGCTCTGGCGCATCGCTTTTCGACCGTCGGAGGGCGGCCCAAAGAAAGTTGTCCAATGTGGGGTCGCTGGAATTAACCAACTCATCCAACAGAGTCCCAGACCAGGTCTTGGACAGCGCCGCGACCGGCTCTATCAGCACCTGTGCCTGGGCTGCATATCCCGCCGTCGCCAACGCCTTGACCCACTCTGCCAAGAACCCGCAAAACGCCTTCGCGTCACTGTGGCGGTCGGAGGCCTCCAACGCAACCGCGCGGCAGAACTCACGCCACCGTCTCTGGGCGTCTTCGGCCTCAGCCCTTGAGTCAGGCCCAGGCGGCACCTGGATTTCGTCATGGGCCCACGAAGCCAGGGCCCGGGCAACTCCCAGTTGAAAGCTATCGGGCACCTCAGCTAAGAGCTGCCTGCATCTCTCGACAACCGCGTTATCCCGATCCCGATCGTACTCCACACGGCCGAGCAGCAGACGACGGATCTGAAAAAGCAATAGCGGCGATTTGCTCTGCGCCGCTATGGCGCGCCCCAGAACAGAAAGCGCCTCCAGGCGATCCGGTCGCCAGAGTTCATAATCCGCCGCGGTGGGTTCAAATCGAAATCTGCTTTCAATCCCACGAATAGCCTCGCGAAGAACCGGCACCGCCGCATTGGCCAGCACTTCCTCGCCGGAACAAAGGAATCGTTCCGCCAGTGCAAGTGCTCGCACACGAATGGGCCGCGTTGCCTCAGCAGGGACGGGTAACATACTGAATGTGACTGCTCTTTCAGTGGTCCACCTGGACTCGATAAGCCGGGCGAAAAACGGCTTCAGCAGTGCGCTCAGGAGCCAGGGTTGCCGGCGGAGCCGCTCGATCGCCTCAGAATCCTGGAGCTTGCCTTCCAGCCAGCCAATCACCGATTCGGACGAACTCAGCCATTTACCGATCGCGAAGCCTGCTGCGTCCGCGATGGCCGAAATCGGATTCGAGGCCGGAAGCTGATTGGCGCCTGGTTGATCCGCATCGAGCGACCAAAGCACGTCCAGGGCCTTGCCGGCGTGATCGGGATGCCAGGTTGCTATGGGCAACAAGAGTGGCGTAAGCGAAGCAGAAAGTTGTGTCCGAATGGCGGGTTTGGCTTCCGACGCAGGGGTCGGAACGCTGCCGGAGGTCCCGGCACTCCTGATTGCCATCTCCGCCACTTCCAACGTCCTCTCGGGCAAATAGATGGCAAAGGAGGCCCATTCGCTGAGCAGACCGTCCCGATCAGGCGGCCTCGCAGCCGGACTCTCATCCAACATGCTTTCCACAAAGCGGTTGAGGTTTTCATTCAGACCGCGCCAACGCGATTGTTCGAAACGGCGGACAAATTCTTTCCATATTGGCTCGAATAACGAGCCTTTGGTCCCCCTTTTCGAGCGGGTTTCCCAATCAGCCTGGGCGACATTGCGCATGACCGCCGGAAAATCCGTAAATGAGAGTTTGGCCAAGGCGGTCCGGATTAGAAACGAAGCCTCGCCGCTCGAGTCCAGACATGCGTCGAGAAGGACCGCATCGGCAAACAGGTCCGGGTAAAGCCGCGCGCCTTCCTGGTTTTCCACCACAAGACCCGCCACTTTCAGCGCCTCCAAATCTTCCGCGGCGTCCGTCGGCGAGCAGTCGACGATCTCCGCCGCTTTGCTGAAGAGAAGCTCGTTTCCTGGCGCCGGCGAGACGAGAGAAAGAAACCGGATCAAGCGGTCCATTCTCTTGCGGTCGGCCGCGGGCTGCCTGTCCAGGAAATCTGCTTTGAACCCTCTGAAGACCCGCTGCCGGAAGGTCTCGTGGTCGGTCATTGCCTCAGGCAGGGCGCCCGTATTGATCAGGCTCCCTCCAATCACCACGAGCAACGGACACTTGTCCGCCAAGGCAGCCAGATGAGCCGCCTGCCGCTGCCGGCCCTGAGCAAGAACGTGCTCAGCCAGCTTATGGATATCCTCCGCCCTCCAGCCCCTCATGCTCAGCGGTTTTTCCAGGCGTCCCTCGTAGCCATTCCGATACAGGACGTTCCTGACCGCTTCCAAGGCGTGGGGACGAGTCGCTACGAGCAATCGGACGGTCCTGGCTTTGGCGGCTGCCCGCGCGACGTCCGCCAGCGCCGCATCGAGACGGTGGGCGTCATCCACGATCAGGAGCAGATTCTCCTCACGGCCCAGGAGATCAACCTGATCCTCACCGAGGCTGTGAAGGCCTAGGTTCAGAAATTTAACATCCACCCGCGGCGATGAGGTTTCCAACCGCTGCGCCAGTTCCAGCATCAGACGGCTCTTGCCCTGTCCACCAGCGGCGCTCAGGACCAAGGCCCTTCCCGCGCCGGTACGCGCGAAGTCTTCCAATTCCTCCAGTAAGCGTCCCATCGGCACGTACTTGGCATGGTGGTGAAAATGAACGCGGTCTGCCGACAAGTCCCGCTCGAAAAACTCCTGCCAGGTCTGAAGCGGCTGATCACCCCAGGGGAAAAGCCGCTTCACCCAATCCTTCCCAAAAAAACGTTGTACGAGGGGCATTCCGTCTCGTGGTCTGAGCCGATGGGTTTCGGTCGTCAGCCCGGAGGCGTCCCAGGTCATCCATTTCGGGTGGCCGTCGAGTTCCTTTTGCGCCTCAGTGCGCAACCCGCAGGTGACTACCAACACGTACTGGTCCTTCATCGGAAGGCCGGCCTCCGCCAGTCCGACCGCTTTCTTCACTTTGGCCGGTCCGAAACGCTGGACGCGCTTGCACTGGAACAGCCATTGTTCGCCGTTTTCCGCCTTGGCAAGGATATCAGCCCCGTATTGCGGCTGGCCAGCCAGTTGCCGGAGAGCGGAGAGAATCTTCACTTCAACCACCTTCCCGCCGCGCTCGCAATGGATAACGGGGTTGAGATTGAGGAAGGCCGTGCAGTATTCCTCAAACTGCGCGTCATCCAATTCCTCAAAAGGGAGGTTGGTTGGCACCGAGCCCGTTGGACGACTTGGTTGCATTTGTTTGCCAGCAGGAATCTACGCTTGCAATTTGGGAATGCAACTCCTATATTGCACACATGCAATACGAACGCCCCCAGCTCCTGCGCCTCCTCGAAAAAGGCCTTCTCACACAACCCATCACCTTGTTGCTCGGGCCTCGTCAATGCGGCAAAACAACCCTGGCCCGCTATTACGAAAACAGACCCGACACGCACTGGTTCGACCTTGAGAATTATGTTCATCTCAGCCGGTTGGAAGACAACCCAATGGGGACCCTCGCCCCGTTGCGTGGGCGCGTGGTATTGGACGAAATTCAACGCCTTCCCGGCTTATTTCCGCTGCTCCGCGTGCTGGCGGACAGGCCCGAAATGCCCGCCAGGTTTCTGCTCCTGGGCAGCGCTTCGCCGCGGCTGAACCGCCAGGCCTCCGAGACTCTGGCAGGGCGCATTTTCCGCATCGAGATGTCCGGTTTTATCGGCAGCGAGGTTGGCTGTCACCACCAGTCGATTCTGTGGCTGCGTGGCGGATTTCCCGATTCATTTCTGGCGGGGAGCGATGCCGACTCGATGAAATGGCGGCACGATTTTATCAGCGACTTCCTCCAACGGGATCTGGCGGTCTTGGCAGAAAGCCGCCTGTCACCGCAGCAACTCCGACGTTTACTGCTGGTGCTTGCGAACGCAAACGCGCAAGCGATTAACGCTTCGGCGGTGGGCCGTGACATCGGGGTGGATTTCAAGACCGTGCAAAGGTATATCGACGTGTTGGAGGGAGCCTATATCATCAGAGCGATTTGCCCTTTTTTCGCCAACGTGGCCAAACGCGTGCGAAAGGCCCCCAAGCTTTACTTCCGGGATACCGGCATTCTGCATGCGCTCCTTGGGCTCGAGACGGAGGAACAGGTTCAGACCTCGGGGCGGATGGGATTCTCGTGGGAGAGCTTCTGTCTGGAGCACCTTATCCATGAGGCCCGTTTGGAGAGCGAAGACTGCTTCCACTATTCCGTTCAGAGCGGCGCCGCAATGGACCTGGTCCTGAGTCTCGGCGGCACGGCGTTCGGATTTGAATTCAAACACGCTGCTGTTCCCGCCATCACCAAATCCATGCGGGCGGCCGCTGACGATCTCAAGCTCAAGCGCGTCTTTGTTCTTTATCCCGGGCTTGACAGCTTCCCCCTCGACGAGGCGGAGCGGTTCACCGCGGTGGCATGGCGAGAGCTGGCAAGTATTCGGACGAAGATGACCTGACCACGGACCTTCTTCGGGCAGCCGGCGGTCAAGACTCCCTATGGACACAAGAAGCATGCCGGGTTGAGCAAACCTGTCTGCGCCGCTGTTGCCGGCGATGAGGTGGAAGAGTGAGTAAGCGTCTTCATAGATGCCAGCGTGGAAGCCCTCGTTGATCCAAGCGACCAGGCGGGGCAGGTCCGGCCGCGCAAGTACCCTTTGGCTCGCTGCCGGTGCAAGTCATCAGCGCCGCATCACCCTGGCGCAACTGGCGGGTTGGGCGGAAAACGCGCTGCTGGACAGCGAGCTTGAAAAACGGAGCGCCGCAACCGAAACAGACTTTTTCAGTTATTTCCACTTATTTCCACTTAAGAATTCGGGGCCTGGCCCGCCCCAGGGGCGGAGCCGGTGGCGGCAGTGAGCAGAAGGCGGTGAAGCGGTTAACGGCGAGCGGCGGGTTTTGTCACCCTGTGGAAGCACGGTGTTAATGGGACGAGGATGCGGGTGGCCTGGCGTTTTGGGCGGGTTCACGGGCGGGCGGTTTTTCTTTTGACGTGGTAGGGGACGGCATCCTCTTTGACGTGGAAGCCGATTTGGGGTTTGGGCGGCACTCCCGGCGGTTCAGGCAGAGGGCGGAGTTTCTGGTAAATGTCGCGGAGCGCGCCATCGTGCAAGACCGACGCTTCGTCGGCTGTGAGCTGGAACAGGAACTCTGCCGGGAAGCGATCCTGGTTGCGCCTGACCGCCTGGTTGAGGGCGCGCGTTTCAACTCCGTAAATTCTGGCCAAGTCACTATCCAGGATAACACGCTGGTCGCGGAGCGAATAAATAAGCCGGGCGAGACCTCCGGGTGGCAGGCTCCCGATTCCGAATCGGGACCCCACTGGCAGGCGGGACGCCTGCCCCACGACCTGCCGGCTCATGGAAAGATGGAGTGGGCATTCTGCATCGTGCCTTTCCACTACCACTGCCGCATGTTCATCCTGTCCTATCCCGTTTATCCTGTCAGTTCCGAGCCGCCCCGGTAGAACCCATCACCACTGCCGCAGCCGATAGCAGGCTTGGGGCAGGAGGTTCAGCGCGCCGGCATCTTCAAACTGCACGTCCGGCAGGAGCGGGCTGAGGGGGAAGTACGGCCCGGCGGGATTGGCCGCCCGCTCCACTTGAAACACGCGGCCGTAGCCCTGCCATTGCAGCGTCACGTTGCCGGTGTCGCGGTGCGGGCTGATCTCCACAAAGCGAGTCGGCGAGGCCGCCGCCAGCGACGGCAGCGGGACCGCGTCGCTGACGACGAACAGCGCGTCCAGCCCGTAGTTGGCCAGGAACGCCTGCGGCTCAAAGCCGGAGACCAACTCCACGCTCCGATAGACGACGTAACCTTGGTCGCTGAGCAAATCGCCGTCCTGGACGAAGACCAGCAGTTGGTCGCTGAATCCTTCCTTGGTCGAGAACCAGACTTCGCCGCTGGGCCAGACGTAAAACGCGTCCAGCCCGTAGTCGTAATTCGTCTTGGCGGGATGGAAGCGGGCCAGCAACTCCTGGTTGCTCTTGACCACCCGGCCCGCGTCGGAAAGCAAGTCGCCATGGTGCAGGACAGCGCCGGTGCCGGTGGTGATGTCGGTTTGAATCGAGAAGTAAATCTCGCCGCTGTCCAGCACTTGCACCCCGTCCAGCCCCACGTCGGGCACCGGCGGCAGGATGAGAAAAGCCTGGGTCAAGTCCTGGTTGCGTTTCACGATGCGGCCGCGGTCCGAAAGAAGGTCGCCGTGCCAAAGCTCGCCGAGCGATTCGCTGAAAACATCCTGCCCGCTCGCGAAGGCGATTTCGCCGCCCGGCAGCACGTCCACCGCGGCCAGGCCCAAATCCGGCGCGACGGGCATGATGCCCAGGTGGCCCGTCAGCTCCCCGTTCATCCTGACCACGCGCCCCGTGGGCGCCAGGCCGATGAACGCCCCCAGCAAATCACCCGGGCTCACGAAGTTGGTCGGCGGCTGCCAGATGCCGGCCAGGATGCCCACGCCGGTCGAGAACCAGATTTCCCGCAACGGCGCCGCCGGCAGCCAGAGCGTAAAGGTCTGGATCAGCGGGCCGTTGGTTTGGTTCAAAGTCGCGTTCAGCATCGGCCAGGGGCGGTCCACCGACGGCACGTCGTTGGTGAAGTAACAGAGTTGGTTGGTCCGACCGTCGTCGATCCACACCTCGAGGAACATCTGCTGCATCAGGGCGACTTCGCCGCTGACCGTGTAGGTGCCTTGACCGGCGACTTTGTATTGTGCGCCGGGCGGCGCGCCGCCGGCGAACGAGATGTTGTCCAGCGCGTACGTGCGCCACAGCGGGTTCTGGTCCACCAAGCGCAGTTGGAACGTGCCGCGCAACGGCACGCGGATCGGCGGCCGCCCGCAGATCAGGCACTCGTCCTGAAGCATGCCCCCCTCCAGCAAGGCGTAGTTCCAGACCTGTGCCTCTGGGGCAGCCAGGCCAACCGTGAGACCACTCAGGGCCAGGGCCACGGCCATGCCCGGCCAAACCTGCGCTCTCAGTCCATTCATAGCCAAGCCAGTTTAGTTCAGCAATATACCAGCAGTGATTGCGTGATGGGGGCGATGAGGTTGTGGTTGTGGAGCAGTTTGATGTGGGGTTCGGTGAGGGTTTGGCCCTCGGGCACCAGGAGCAAGCCATAAGCCGTATAGATGCCCTGGGCCACCACCATGCCGGGCTGCAACTCGGCGAGCAGGACTTCGCGTTGGTTGCCCGGCATGACCGTCTGCGGGAGGCTGCGCACGAGCGCGCGGACCGCCTCGGGGTCGAAGGCGGCGCCGCTGTTGACCTTGATGAACTCCAGGGCGCCATCTTCGCCGGCGGGCCAGTCGGCATAAGCCACGGCCACGGCCAACAGGCGCGCCAGCCAGGGAATCTGCTCGCCGCTCACCTGGTCCGGGTAGCCTTGGCCGTCGTAGCGCTCGTGGTGGGCGCGAATGGTAGTGCCGACCGCCTCGAGGTCGGCCCCAAAAGAAGCCAGGTCCTGAGCCAGGGCCGGATGAAGCTCAATGATGGCGTGCTCCTCCGCAGAGAGTTTTTCGGGCGTTTGCTGCCATTTGCGGATCAAGTCGCGGGGGACGCCGACCAGGCCGATGTCATAGAGCCGGGAGCTGATCTCCAGGATGCGGCGCTGGTCTAGGGGCAGGCCCAGGTCGTGGCCCATGGCCTGGCAAAGGGCGAAGACGCGGCGGGCCTGCTGGCCCAGCAGGGGGCAGAAGGTCTCCATCGTCTTGAGGCAAAGCAAAATCGAGCGGTCGAGGTTTTTGTGGAGGGTTTGGTTGAGGTGCTCGAGTTGGCGGTTCTGGGCATCGAGTTGGCGGAGTTGGGCGGCCAGGCGCTCGTTCAAGGCCACGGCCTCGGCGTGCAGGGCGGCGTTGCGGCAGATCAGTTCATAACGTTGCGCCGCGTTTCTGATGGTAACCAGCAGCTCTTCCCGCAGCCAGGGCTTGACGATGAAGCGATAGACTTCGCCCTTGTTGATGGCGTCAATCACCGTCCCCAGGCTGAGCACGGCGGTAATCAGGATGCGGGTGGCGTTGGGCTGGAGCTCCTTTACCTGGGCGAGAAACTCCAGGCCGCTCAAGACCGGCATCTGTTGGTCGGTGAGAATGACCGAGCACGGGGTGACGCGCAGCAAGCGCAGGGCCTCGAGCGGGTCTTCGAAGGCAAAGACCTCGTAGCCTTCCAGCCGCAGTGTCTCGCGCAGGGCGGCCAGCACCACCTTCTCGTCATCCACGACCAGGATACGCCTTGACTCGGGCAACGGTGCTGGCGAGGGAACGCTCATGGGGCGGGCTCGGCCGCGAAGAGGCCGTCAAGTTTCTGCAGAATGGCGCTGGCCTCGGCGTCGCTGGCCAGCACCAGGTCGGCCTGCTCGAGCAGCCGCTGGTCGAGCTGGTCGGCGGTCCCGCCGATGATTTGCAGGACGATGCGCCGGGCCAGCCCCCGCTCCCGCAAGTCCCCCACCAAACCCAGCATCGCCTGGTCGCCGGGGTCGGCCAGGACCAGCACGCCATGGAGGTCGCGTTCTTCGCTGGCGAGCAGTTCGAGGGCCCGGGCCGGGGTCTGCGTGGCGACCACGTAGAAATTGTTCGTGCGCAAGAACTCGGTGATGCTCTCGGCCGCCAGGCCCGGCTGGCCGACCAGGAGCACGCTGCGGCGGCGCTCGGCATTTTGCGCCGCCATGCGTTCGGCCTCAGTGAAATCGGCCTGCGGCAGCCAGAGTTGGAAGGTCGAGCCCGCCCCTTGGGTCGAGTCCACGGAGATGGCCCCCCCGTGTTCTTCCACAAACACCCGGGCGTTGTAGAGCCCGAGGCCGGACCCTTTGGTCAGCGGTTTGGTCGTGAAGAACGGGTCGAACAGGTGGGGCAGGTGCCGCGCGGCAATGCCGGTGCCGTTGTCCTGCACGGACAGGCAAACGCAGGGCTGCCGGGGGAATTTGCCCTGGTAATGCTCGAGCTTTTGCTCGACCTTAGGCTCGCTGACGCGGAAGCGGATCAGGCCGTGTTTGGGCATCGCGTCGGCGGCGTTGAGTGCCAGGTTCAGCACCACCTGGCGGAATTCCACCGCGTCCATATACACCGGCAAGCGGCCCTCGCCCAGTTGGGTCTCCACCACGATGCGCCGCGGCAGGACTTTGCAGACCAGTTCGACCAATTCCGACACGGCCTGGTTGAAGTCCAGGTATTGCCGGCTGCCGGTCTTGCTGCGGTGGAGATTGACGATGCGCTGCACCAGTTGGCTGGCCTGGAGGGCGCTGTGCTTGATCATCTCCAGCGTGGGCACGCTCCCGTGTTCCCGGCCCGTCTGCGAGAGAATCAACTCGGCCAGGGAGATAATCCCGGACAACTGGTTGCTGAAATCATGGGCCAGTCCCATCGTCACCAGGGCCAGCGTCTCCTTCCAGGCCGCCGTCGAAAGCCGCTGTTCGGCCAAGGTCTGCCGGGTGATGTCCAGCCAGAAACCTTCATAGCCCAGCACCAGCCCCGATTTGCTGACGGCGGCCTGGCGGTACTCCAGGATGTAGGAGACCCGGCCGGTCAGCACGTGACGGAGACGGTAGGTGGTGGTGACCCCGGCCGGCGTTCGGGCCGCCTGCCGGCACTGCCGCTTGAGTTCGTCCACGTCCGCCTCGTGAATCACTTCCCAGAACAGGCGCGGCTGCTGCCGCCAGGCCTCCGCGGGCACGCCCGTCAGTTCCTCGATCTTCCCGCTCAGGTGCTGGAAGGAAAAATCGGCCCGCTGGCTGAACAGGACGCCCGGCCAGCATTGGAGGAGCTTGTCCAGTTGCGATTCCGCCCGCAGCACCCGCAGGCGCAACTGCACCTTCTCGGCGTCCTGCCCGGGGCCTGCCTCGGCGCCCGCCTCGATGAAATCGCGCAGCGGGGGCAGGGCGGAGTTGAGGCGCACGAACCAGCCGGCGGCGTTGGACGCAACCTCAAGCTGCAACCAGCCTCGCTCCGAGCCGTGGACGAGCGGGAAATGAGATTCCGCCCACGGCGCCGCCTTGGCCCAGGTGGGCGCCAGCAGCGCCCTGGCCTCAGGGCACCGGCGGGCGAGCGCCTCCTCGAACGGCAGGCCCAGCAGTTGTTCGCCCGCTGCCCCCAGCCACCGCGCCAAGGCCTCGCTGACCTGAGTCAGGCGCCGGGACGAGTCCAATAACGCCAGGCCGCCCTCCAGCCACTCCGGCCGGGAGCCTGGCTCAGCACTCGGTAAAGAGGCCGCAGTGGCAGCCGGCGTCGGCGCTACGGCCGCCGCGACACCCGCGCCCTGCCCGGTTTGAGCTTGGCTATCCCGGCGAGGCAAAAAAACATCTGTTTCGGCCATGATCTTCCAGAACCGGGCGCCACTTTACCACGACCCGCCCGTGGTTTGCCAGATTCTTCTTGCGCGCGGCGTCCGCGTGCCGTTTTCTTGCCCGGAAGGATGGCTTAAGCCAGAATGGATGCCAAGTCTTATGCAAATGACAAAACAACTCTGCTGTTGGGCAGGTCTGGCGGCTTTGCTGGCGGCGGCCTCGGCTTGCCTGGCGCAACCGACGCTGGGCCAGGCGCCGCAGGCCCCCAAAGATGTCTCGGGTCTGCCGGGGGGTCCCTCCGAGCAGACCGTTACCGGTGAATTTTCGGTGAACCCGAATTCGCGCGAGGAAGTCCGCGCCTTTTATAATGCCGTCTATGCCAGCTCCGAAGGCCTGCCGATGGGGTCCACCGCCGACGTGTCCACCTGCACGCCCGGGACCAACGCCCTCCCGTTCCAGGAGGCGGTTTTGCGGCGCATCAACTGGTTCCGCGCCCTGGCCGGCCTGCCGGCGTCCGTCACCTTCGATGCGGGCGAAAGCGCCCAAGACCAGCAGGCGGCAGTCATGATGTCGGCCAACAATATGCTCAACCATTTCCCGCCGCCCACCTGGAGTTGCTACACCGCTGCGGCCGCCAACGCGGCCTCGAACTCGAACCTGGCCCTGGGCAGCACGGGCGCCGAGGCCATCACCGGCTACCTATGGGACTATGGCAGCAACAATTCCGAAGTCGGCCACCGGCGCTGGATGCTCTACCCGCAGACGCGAGTGATGGCCAGTGGCGACGTGCCGCCGCAGGACACCAACGCCGCCGCCAGTGCCGTCTGGGTGTTCGACGCCAACCTGCGCGGGCCGCGGCCCGCGACCCGCCAGCTTTATGTCTCATGGCCGCCGTCGGGGTATGTTCCTTACCAGGTCGTGTTTCCACAGTGGTCTTTCGCCTTGTCGAACGCAGACCTCAGCCTGGCGACCGTCAGCATGCAGAGCAACGGCCTCAGCGTGGCCGTGACCCTCCAGACCAATCGGGTCGGTTACGGGGAGAACACCCTGGTCTGGGTACCGATGGGCCTGGATTTCACGAGTCAGGACACCCTCTTTCCCTTCAATGGCGCGGATACGGTGTACAGCATCACGGTCAGCAACATCCAAGCCGGCGCCGCCACCCTCGACTGCAATTACACCGTCACGCTCTTCGACCCCGCGGTGCCCGGGGCAGACTATGTGGCCCCGGCGATCAGCGGGCCGGCCCAGCCGTTCATCAATGGGACCAATGCCTACTCCTGCGTGCCGGTCAACAACTCGCAGGTAACCAGTTATCAATGGCGTGTCTCTCAGCGCGTGCCGGGCAGCCTCGCTGATGGCGCCGAAGGCGGGTTGGTGAATTTCACCGCCGTCACTTCGCCGGGCTATGCGGTCATCACCAACACCCCGGTGGCCTCGGGGAGCCACTCGTTTTACCTGGCGCATCCGAGTCCCACAAACCAACTGCTCCAGTTCAACGAGCTGTTGTTCCCAGCCTCCAATACCGTGGTGAGCTTCCAGAGCCGGCTCACTTATGCCTCAACCTCCGAGGTCGCCCGGGTGCAGGTCTCCCTCAACGGCGGCAACACCTGGCAGGACATCTTCGCGCAGCCCGGCGCCGGCACCAATGTACCGGGCGAAATCACCTTCAGCCTCCGCACCGCCTCCTTGTCCAACTACGCCGGCCAGGCCACCCTCTTGCGCTTCAACTATGATTTCACCTACGGCTTCTATTATAACGACGCCGAGCCGGGCCTGGCCGGCTGGTCTTTTGATGACATCCTCCTCACCAATACCGAACAATTGGTGAACCTGGTGACCAACGCCACCGCCACCAACACCTTTGCTTTCATTCCTCACCAGGCCGGCAATTACAATCTCGAAGCGCAGGCCGTGATCTTCGGCGAATTCCCCATCGGCTGGGGCCCCGTGGACGAAGTCACCGCCGTTTCCAACACGACGCCCGTTATCGTGCTCACCCGCCCGGTGCTGACCAACAGCCAGCTCTGGCTGAATTTCACCGTGCTCTCCGGTTGGGCCCCCCGCTTCACCCTGCTGCAAGCCGATCAACTCGGGGCCGCCTGGACTACCAACACGACCGCCGCCCTGACCACCAACGTCCCCGGCACTTCGTATCGCTTCACCACGACGCTCCCGCCCGCCAGGCGCTTCTACCGCGTCCGCGCGTCGAGCTAACGGACTTGAAACGAATTGTCGAGGAAAGGCAGAATGAAATCAGAGATCATTGGCAGCGGCACTTCGGCAGTTGAGGTGCTCAACGTCTCGCCCCATGGCTTCTGGCTTTGGGTGGCAGGGCGGGAACACTTCCTGAGCTTTGAGCAGTTCCCCTGGTTTCGCAAGGCGACGCTTTCTCAGTTGTTTGTGGTGGAACTCCACCACGGGGCGCATCTTTATTGGCCGGAGCTGGACGTGGACCTGGATTTGGACCGAATTGCCCATCCTGAGAAGTATCCGTTGATTGCGAAATGAGGCTGGGGAGGAGAGCTGCCGGCTCCAGCCGGCGCCGGGTTGCGCCTTTCTGTTTGTCCTGGCCAGTCGGTTTCCCGGTTACTATTTAGTCCTGCGCCCGAAGGCCCCTCCGTCCCCTTTACTCTCTTGACGAACTCCGCCGGAGGGCTATCAGTACAAAGATGAGGACCAGGATATGCAAATGGATCGCTTGACCATCAAGTCGCAGGAGGCCTTGCAGGAGGCGCAGCGCATCGCGCAGGGTTTTTCGCACCAGGAAGTGGATGGCGAGCACCTGCTCCTGGCCATGATTGGCCAGCAGGACAGTCTCATCCCGGACCTGCTGCAAAAGATCGGCCTGCCACCTGCCAAACTCAGGCCCGACCTCGAGCGCGAACTGGGCCGCCGCCACAAGGTCCAGGGCATCAGCTCCACGGATTTGTTCCTGAGCGCGAGCCTGAAGAAGGCCCTGGACGCGGCGCAGGAGGAAGCCGGCAGACTCAAGGACGATTTTGTCAGCACCGAGCACCTGCTGCTGGGTTTGCTGGACGAGGGCGGGACCTGGCTCAAGAAGCTCTTTCAGACCCACGGCCTCAAGCGCGACCTGGTGCTGCGCGCCTTGGCCGACCTGCGCGGCAACCAGCGCGTCACCGATCCCAACCCCGAGGACAAATTCCAGGCGCTCGACAAATACGCGCGCGACCTCACCGCCCTGGCGCGCCAGGGCAAGATCGACCCCGTCATCGGGCGCGACGAAGAAATCCGGCGGGTCATGCAGGTGCTGACCCGGCGCACGAAAAACAACCCGGTCCTCATCGGCGAGCCGGGCGTCGGCAAGACGGCCATCGCCGAGGGCCTGGCCCGGCGGATTGTCAGCGGCGATGTGCCCGAGACGCTGAAGAACAAGCGCCTGGTGGCCATGGACTTGAGCGCGATGATTGCCGGGGCCAAATACCGCGGCGAGTTCGAAGACCGGCTCAAGGCCTTCCTGAAGGAAATCGTCTCCAGCCAGGGGCAGATCGTCCTGTTTATCGACGAGCTGCACACGCTGGTGGGCGCCGGGGCGGCCGAAGGCGCGACCGACGCGGCGAACATTATGAAGCCCCAGTTGGCCCGCGGCGAGTTGCGGGCCATCGGCGCCACCACCCTCGATGAGTACCGCAAGCACATCGAAAAGGACCCGGCCCTCGAGCGGCGCTTCCAGCCGGTCTATGTCGCCGAGCCGAGCGTCGAGGCGACCATCGCCATCCTGCGCGGCCTCAAGGAGCGCTACGAGGTCCACCACGGCGTGCGCATCCAAGACGGCGCCCTGGTCGCCGCCGCCACCCTCTCCCACCGTTACATCACCGACCGTTTCCTGCCGGACAAGGCGATTGACCTGATTGACGAAGCGGCCTCGCGCCTGCGCATGGAGCTGGATTCCATGCCGACCGAGATCGACCAGTTGGAGCGGCAACTGGTGCA
Organism: Verrucomicrobiota bacterium; assembly: GCA_049518415.1. Classification (GTDB taxonomy): domain Bacteria; phylum Verrucomicrobiota; class Verrucomicrobiia; order Limisphaerales; family UBA8199; genus CAVQND01. Next base: position 2,227 of record JBEKRX010000002.1, on the reverse strand, counting down.
ACTGGAAATCGAGCAGAACGCCTTGAAGAAGGAGAAGGACGAGGCCTCCCGCGAGCGGTTGAAGAAGCTGGAAAAGGACCTGGCCAATCTCAAGGAGAAATCCACCCGGCTCAAGGCCCAGTGGCAGAACGAAAAGGCCGCCATCAACGCCGTCAGCATCATCAACAGCCAGTTCGAACAGGCCAAGCTCGAACTGGAGCAGGCCCAGCGGCGCGGCGATTTGAACCTCGCCGCGCAAATCCAATACGGGCGCCAGCCAGACTTGCAGAAGAAGCTGGCCGCCGCGGAGAAGGCCCTGCGCGAAAAGCCGCCCGGCCAGAGGTTGCTCCACCAGGAAGTGGCCGAGGAAGACATCGCCCGCGTGGTCGCGTCCTGGACCGGCATTCCCGTCTCCCGCCTGCTCGAGAGCGAGCGGCAAAAGCTGGTCAAAATGGAAGCGCGGCTCGAACAGCGGGTGGTCGGCCAGAAGGAGGCCCTCGCGGCCGTGGCCAACGCCGTTCGCCGCTCCCGCAGCGGGTTGCAGGACCCCAAGCGCCCGATCGGCTCGTTCATTTTCCTCGGCCCCACCGGCGTGGGCAAGACTGAGACCGCCCGCGCCCTGGCCGAGTTCCTGTTTGACGACGAGAACGCCCTGGTGCGCATCGACATGAGCGAGTACATGGAGAAACACACCGTCGCCCGCCTCCTCGGCGCCCCGCCCGGTTACGTCGGTTACGAGGAAGGCGGCCAGCTCAGCGAGGCCGTCCGGCGCCGGCCCTACAGCGTCGTGCTCTTCGATGAGATTGAAAAGGCCCACCACGACGTCTTCAATGTCCTGCTGCAAATCCTGGATGACGGCCGGCTCACCGACGGGCAGGGCCGCACGGTGGATTTCAAGAACACCATCGTCATCATGACCAGCAACCTCGGCTCGCCCATCATCCAGGAGTGTTTCAGCGCCTCCAAAATGACGGCCAAGGACCATGCGGATATGGAACGGCTCGTCCGCTCCGAACTCCGCGCCCATTTCCGCCCCGAGTTCCTCAACCGCGTCGATGACATCATCATCTTCCACAGCCTCGACGAAAAGCAACTCGCCCAGATTGTCGAAATCCAGCTCCGTAGCCTGGAAAAGCGGCTGGCGCAGCAGCAACTCACCCTCGAGGTCGACCGCGAGGCCAAACAGGTCATTGCCAAAGCCGGCTACGACCCCCAGTTCGGCGCCCGCCCCCTCAAACGCACCCTCCAGAACCTCCTCCTCGACCCCCTCGCCACCAAACTGCTCCTCGGCGAATTCAAACCCGGCGACCGCGTGCGCGTCCTCGCCCACGACGGAACATTGGCGTTGGAAAAAGATGAGGGCCCGGCGGCCCGGGGCAAGGCCGGGGAAAGCCTTTAGCCTACCGAGCTCATGCACCGCTTGGGTCGCGGCTGCGCCACCCTCGGGGGGCGCCGGGTAACTGTCAGAAAAGATTGCCATCCTTTGTTGTCACCAGTAGCTTTTCTCGTATGACCATTCAGGCTGTACAGCAACTGCCTCGCAGCGAAAAACTCAAACTCATGGAGGCGCTTTGGGAGGACTTGAGCCACCCCGAGGATGCCTTCGAGTCGCCGGCCTGGCACGCGGAGGAATTGGCCAAGACCGAGCAGCGGCTTGCCGCTGGCGAGGCGCGGATTCTGGACTGGCCGGCCGCAAAAAAGGAACTCCGCGCGAGAGTTGAATGAAAGTGCGGATACGCCGTCCAATTCCCGGTTGAAGCACACAAAGCCTGCGAAAGGGCCCAAAACTAATCATTATCAACTGCCATGAAAGCCAAAGCTATAAATCTCACGCTGTTGGCGCTCGGCCTGTTGCTGCTCCCAGGGTGCATCTCCGTTCCACCCCTGATCCAGGTGGAACATAAAGACGCAAGCGGCGAAGTCCTGCGCCGCCTCGATCGCATCGACCACCGCCTGGACGATTTGGAGAAAAAGGTCAACCAGCCGGCGGAAACCAAGGCGCGTTGAGGCTCCAAGCCTCGCGCGCGGGGCTCCCACGGAGCGTGCGGGGCGTTATCCGGGGCCAGCGGCCTTTTCGACTGAACTCGCCTCGCCGCGAGCCCAAGGGCCGACACGACCCGCAGTGTGGCGGGGGTCGAGTGGAGTGGAGGCGCGCCCAGTTTAGGCCGACGGCTTCCGTTGTTTCTGCTCTTTCGAGCATCGTGGCAAACAACCGCCAGGCCATGCCGAACGTTTCCTCCACCCCCTC
>JBEKRX010000001.1:0-242935 GCA_049518415.1 Verrucomicrobiota bacterium | reverse complement strand
CGAAGTCGGCAAGGGCGAGGAATGGGAGTGGTTTGTGGAGGACAAAAACACCATGGTCTTGAGACGAAAAACCAAGAAAACACCCAGGAAACTCCGTAGCGCTTAGCTTGACGCGTATGCGCCTTGGCGGGATGGGAGGGGGGAAGGGGGGAGGGCTTGCGCCCGCCCTCGGGGGCAGTGTCGGGATGCGCCCGCCGCGCCCCTTCGGTCACGGCACCGGCCGCGCCGCGGAACTTTTTGCTGGCGCCAGCGCCGCGCCCGGCGCTTAATAGCCGCATGTCAACCAAAAGCCCTGCTCGTTCAAGCTCAGATGCGACCCCGTCCCGGCGTGAGTTTCTCCGCCAACTCGGCGCCGTAGCGGCGCTCGGGGCCGTCGGGGCGGCGCTGCCCGCGCCCCAGAAAACCCTGGTCGGCTCCAACATCTATGGCTGGGGCCAGTATGCCCAGCGCGAGAACCGAAAGCTGGACGTGGAGGAAGTGATCTCCGCGCTCCGCGACACCGGCTACGATTACCTGGAAAATTTCATGGATGTGGCCCAGCCCGAGGGAATCGCCAGGTTTGCCGACCAGCTCAAAGCCAAGGGCCTGCAACCGGTCAGCCTCTACACCGGGGCGCGGCTCCATGAAGCCGGGGCGGCCGGCGAAGTGGTCGCGAAGCTCCTGGCGGCGGCCAAGGTCTGCCAGCAGGCGGGCTTCCGGGTGGTCAGTTGCAACGCCGATCCGATTGGACGTGAGAAGACCGACGAAGAACTCAAGACCCAAGCGGCGGCGCTGGCCGACTTGGGCGCGGGCCTGAACGCCCTGGGCCTCAAGCTGGGCGTGCATCATCACCTGCCGGAGATGGCCAGCCAGGGCCGGGAGTTTCACTACAACTTCCGCCACACCAAACCCGGCGTGGTCGGCTGGTGCTATGACGTGCACTGGGTCTGGAAAGGCGGCCTGATGCCGCTGGATGCGCTCAAGGAGTACGGCCAGCGCGTCGTCACCTGGCACCTGCGCCAAAGCCGCAATGGCCTATGGTGGGAAGACCTGGACACAGGCGACGTCGATTACGGCGCCGTGGCGCAATACGCCAAAGAGCACCAACTGGCGCGCCTCTTCACCGTCGAGCTGGCCCTTGAAAATGACACCAAGATCACCCGGTCCGTGGCCGAGAACCACCGCCGGAGCCGGGAGTTTGTCCAAAGGGTCTTTGAGGGCTAGGTCGCCGCCAGGAAATAACTTCGCAACGGGCGCATCGCGACATCGCCACCAACTCCGCCTCACCCGCGCGGAGCGCGGCATTCTTCCGCCCTGTAGGGGCGAAACATACCAGCCCAGGGCAAGGCCCGCCGGAGCGCAGCGGAGGCGGGCCGCCGCCCTGGGTAAAGACGAAAAACGGATCACCCCCCTCCCATCCCGCCCCGCGGGATGGGAGGGGGGAAGGGGGGAGGGCCTCCGCCCGCGCTCGGGGCAGTGCCCGATACGTCCATTCACAACGACGGGTTCTTTCGCCCTTGACAAATGGGAGCGGCTTCGACAGGACGTACCTGAATTATGGCTGGTTCCTCGGACTCGCGAGTCTATGTGCTTGGGGCCGGGTGCTCTTACGGTGAGCAGCACGGGTACCCCCTAGCCGAACATTTCGTCTCAGCGCTAAACGCCTATGCCGCGAAAATCGCCGGGGTCCCGGAGTGTCAGCGGATTAAGAGCGCCGTCCAAGACACGGCCACGCTCCTCACGCAATGCCAGTCGGGCGCTTGTCACGCCTCAACCATCGATCAGCTCATAAACTTGATATGGAACAATCGGTGCGACGACCAGCTACGGGCGCTAAACCCGCATTCTACCGCTGACGCGGATGGGCTGAGGTACGACGCGGTGCGGAAGGCCAAGATTGCCACGGCAGCCTGCTTCCTAGAAAGGGAAGGGGCGGCCCTCCACCACCAGGTCGGCAAATACCAGGACTTCATTCAGCGGAAGGTACTGGATGAGACGGGCGTAATCTTGCCCTGCCAAACGAGGCTGCAGAGGTCAAGCGCCCGTGTTCTGAGCTTTAACTACGACCGCCTCTTTGAGCTTTGCTTTTTCGCGACGTTCGCTGATGCGTACATGAAGCGGTTCTCTCCATACCAGGCCGAAGCGCTAAACTCCGGCATGAACTGGTCTGGAGAAATCGCGGAAATCGCCAAGGACAGGTTTTGCTTCGTCAAGCTACACGGCTCGGTTGGCACGCTGTGCGCCGAGGACCCGTTCGGACAGAACGTGCGGCATATTGGCGATGTCGCAAATTGGAAAGAGCAGAAAGTCACTGACGCGCTTTTTTTCCCGGATAAACTGGCGTCTCGGTTCCAGCCGGAGCCGATGATCGTTTTCCCTTACGAAAAGGACTTCATCGTTTCTGGTAGGAACAATCAGTTTCCCTTTCGCAGCTACATTGAGAAGGTCTGGGCGCATGCTGCGCACGTCCTTCAAGAGGCCTCGGAAGTGTGGGTGATCGGCTACTCTTTCGATCCGACCGACTGCAACTACCTCATTCAACGCGTGAAGCAGGCCAGAAACTGCCAGCGGATCATCATCCAGAATCTCCCCGCGGAGTGCAACCGGATAGCCGCGCTGTTGAAGACCGATTATAAAATCCAGGTCCCGATCGAAAAATACATCGTGCCGTTCTGACCGGGGCGCCAAATGCTCCATTGGCTGTATTGGCTGTATTGCCAGATTTTGGGTGTTTTTGCCCCTGAAGCCGCCAAAAACAAGCGGCTTCCAGGCTGCCACTCCTGCCGCGGACAGTTGGGGTCCCGACCAGTCGCGACTACGGGCTAAACGGTTACTTCTCCCCCTCGTCCACAAACTCGATCACATCGGCGGTAATCGTCAGCTTTGGGATGGAAAACAGAATCAGGTACAAGTTGGAGCGGTCCTCCATCTGGTTGGCGATGGCGACGGCTTTGCCCGCCAGCGGCTCGGTTACGGAGGCATAGAGCCTCTGCCGGGCGCTGGCCGCGGTGGGACCGGCCAGGGGAATGATGCCCAGGAGTTTGAAGCCGTAGCTTCGGCCCCTGGCCGCGGGCTTGATGAGCCGGTAGTTCTTCCCGGTAAGGGCCACGGCCGTCGTCGTCGTCGCCCTCGGGCTGCTAATATCCACTCTGGACGAGGCGCAGCCTGCCGCCAGGCCTAAGAGAACAGCGAACGCGCCGAGGCGCTGAATCTGTCGCATGAGGTTTGGGTATGGTTTCATAGCTTGGTTGGTTTCTGTATTCAGCGTCGCCGGGCCGGTTTGCCGCGGCAAGGCACTCTGGCCACAAGCATGCTGGCGGCTCATGCCCGCCATCCGTAAACGATCACCTCCGGCACGTCAACAGGAATCCACTCACATCCCAAGTCATCGAACCGCAATGAAATTTCAGCGCGGCGGAGCCGCAACCAAAGACCTGGCAAAATGGCCATAGCCAGGGCGCGCTCAGGGCCTTGGTGCTCCGGGCCGAAAGTTGGGTGGCGCAGGCCGGAGGAAATGATTTCTTTCCTTCCCGTCTTTGCGCCCCCATTTTTCTGGCGTAACATTATGCCCAAGCGGAGAGCGCACGGGAAAGGCAGAGAAAAATGAAAGCTGGAAAGAACGTCGCCCTGGCGTTGGTGAGCGTGCCGGATATGAGAACGGCGCGGGGCCTGGCCCGGGCCGCCCTGGCGGCGCGGCTGGCCGCTTGCGCCAATCTCGTCCCGAAAATCGAGTCGCATTATTGGTGGCAGGGAAAAATCGAGCAGGCGGCCGAGGTGCTGCTGGTGCTCAAGACCACCGCCGGCCAGTTGGGGGCGCTGGAGCAGTTGATCGTGAGCCGGCACCCGTACGACACGCCGGAGTTCGTGGTCTTGCCCGTGGCCCGCGTGAACGAACGCTACCTGGCCTGGTGGAACGAATCGGTGCGTCCTGGCCGCAGCGCCGGGGAGCAGTAGGGCAAGCCTCCGGGTTGGCGAAGCCCTCGCGCCGCAGGTCGGCTTCCGGCCAGCCAGGGGCTTGCCGGGACAGCCGCCAGCCGGGGGCTTGCGCTGCTACGCGGTGGTACTGTGCGGCTGCGCCCGGATGGAATCAAGCCGCCAACTTGCAATGCAACAGCCCTGGCTCCAGAATTACGACCCGCTCCACGATGGGTTTTGGTCGACGCTGGTGGCGGCGCTGCCGATTGTGGTGTTACTGGGTTCGATTGCGCTGCTGCGGATGCGCATCCATCGGGCGGCCCTTTTGGGCCTGGGAGTGGCGCTGGCCATCGCCTTATGGGTGTATCAGATGCCGGTGACCGCCGCCGGGGCGACGACGGTCTATGGGGCCGCGTTTGGGCTGTTCCCGATTGGCTGGCTGGTGCTGAACATCATTTTTCTCTACCAACTGACGGTCAAGCGGGGCCTGTTCCGGGTGCTGCGCGACAGCCTGGCGACGGTGGCGCCGGATCGGCGCGTGCAAGTGCTCCTGATCGCCTTTTCGTTCGGCGCCTTCCTGGAGGGCATCGCCGGCTTTGGGACGCCCGTGGCCATTACCAGCGCCATCCTGATTCAACTGGGCTTCCGACCGCTGCATGCGTCGGCCCTGGCGCTGATCGCCAACACGGCGCCGGTCGCCTTCGGTTCGCTGGGCATTCCGATCACGACCCTGGAACAGGTGACCGGGCTCGACGTGCTGAAAATCTCGGCGATGGTCGGGCGCCAACTGCCGTTGTTCTCGGTGCTGGTGCCGTTTTGGGTGGTGGGGGCGTTCGCCGGCTGGCGGGGGATGCTCGGCGTCTGGCCGGCGGCGCTGACGGCCGGGCTGGCTTTTGCGGTGCCGCAGTTCTTGCTCGCGAATTTCCACGGTCCCTGGCTGGTCGCCCCCGTCTCGGGCGCATGTTCCATCGCCGCGCTCGTAGGACTGCTGCGCCTCTGGCGGCCGAGAGACCGTGGGGCCGGGGCCTGGGCGGCGGCGGGTTCTGCCGGGCCAGGCCTGGCGTCAGCCACAGGTCCGGCAGCCGTTCCGAGCGCACAGGAAAGGGCCGGCGCTCCAGGTTCCACGCCCGCGCAGACCGTCGGCGCGGCAGGGACAGAAGGGACGAAAGGTCCTGAGGCGCGGACGGTCGCGGTGGCGGCGCCTGGCGAAGTGGAGGCGCCGGCCGCCGCTGCCGGAGGCTCGGTTGCCTGGAGCGGCGGCGAGGTCTTTCGGGCCTGGCTGCCCTGGCTGATTCTCACCGGGTTCATCCTGCTCTGGGGGTTGCCTCAATTCAAAGGCGCGCTGGACAAGCTGGCCTCGACCACCGTGGACGTGCCCCATCTGCACCAGGCCGTGCAACGCGTGCCGCCCGTGGCCCCGGCCGGGGCCAAACCGGAAGCAGCCCAGTTCAGGCTGAATCTGCTTTCTGCGACGGGCACCGGGATTTTGCTGGCGGCGATTGTCGCCGGCTTGGCGATGGGCCTCGGCCCGTGGGAACTGGGGAAGACCTATTTGGAAGCGGTCTGGCGGATTCGCTTCTCGCTGCTGACCATCGCCGCCATGCTTGCGCTGGGGAACGTCACGAAATACTCGGGCGCCGACGCGACGTTGGGCCTGGCGCTGGCGCGCACGGGCGTGCTTTATCCGTTTTTCGGCACGCTGCTCGGCTGGCTGGGGGTAGCCCTCACAGGTTCGGACACCGCCTCGAACGTCCTGTTCGGCAGTCTGCAGCGCATCACCGCCGAACAAGCGCATTTAAGCCCGATTCTGATGGTGGCCGCCAACAGTTCCGGCGGTGTGATGGGCAAGATGGTGGACGCGCAAAGCATCGTGGTCGCCAGCACCGCGACCAACTGGTATGGACACGAGGGCAGCATTCTGCGCTATGTCTTTTTCCACAGCCTGGCCCTGGCGGTCTTGATGGGTCTGCTGGTCTTGCTCCAGGCCTACGTCGCGCCGTTCACCCATTTGGTGCCGCCTTAGGCAGCCGCAAGGGCGTCCCTGCCGGAGAATTTGCGCGGACGGGGCGTCCGCGCTCCTCTGAGGCCCTTGACTTTAGCCGGACTCGGCCCAAAATGGGACTGACCCATGGCTGCTGAAACTTGTCCAAATTGTGGCGCGGAAGTGCCGGCCAACGCCAGGGCCTGTCCCGAATGCGGTTCGGACGAGCAAACCGGGTGGTCGGAAGAGGCGCAGAGGGGCGGATTGGACCTGCCGGAGGAGGATTTCAATTATGAGGATTATGTCGCACGGGAGTTCGGCAGCCGGAGGCCGGCGCCGCGCGGCGTGCATTGGTTTTGGTGGGTGGTGGGCTTGCTGGCGGTGGCCGCGTTCCTGGCCTTCTCTTTCTGGTGGCGCTAGCGCGGTCTTCAAGTGCCTGGGCAGCTTCCACGGTCTTTGGACTCCGCGCCGGGAGCAGGAACCGCCGTTTGGGGCCGTGGTCCCGATTCCGAATCGGGACTACGGGGCAAGGGGTTCATGGGCAGCTCCCACCTCCGAAACCGGACGCGCATAGGGGCCATGAACCGGACGGCAGCGGCAGTGGGGCAGGCGTCCCGCCTGCCCCACTACCTCGCGGTTCATGGAAAGGAGGGCGCCAGGCGCCGAGGCGGCTGAGGGGGATCGAACTGGACAGGCGGGTGAAATCCGGTATGGTAACCGAGAGCCTCACGATGACGCCGCAAGCCGAAGCTAAACTGGCCGAGACCAAACCTGGCGGGGGCGCTGCCGCCTCTCCACGGCTCATGTCCGTGGACGCCTTGCGGGGGTTCGACATGTTCTGGATCATCGGCGCCGATTCGCTGGTGTATGCGCTCAACCAGATGAGCCAAACGGCGCCGACGAAGTTTCTGGCCGGGCAACTTAAGCACGCGGACTGGCAAGGTTTTCATTTCTATGACCTGATCTTCCCGCTGTTTGTGTTCATCGCCGGCGTAGCGCTGGTGTTTTCGCTGACGAAGGCAATCGAGCGGGCGGGCCGGACCGAGGCCTTGAAACGGGTCTTTTGGCGCAGCCTGCTGCTGTTCCTGGCGGGCCTTTTCTACTCGGGCGGCCTCACCAACCGCTGGCCGGACATCCGGCTGATGGGCGTGCTCAATCGCATCGCGCTGGCCTACTTTTTCACCGGGCTGCTTTTTTGCTTTTTCAAACCGCGCGCGCTGGCCGCGATCGGCGTGAGCATCCTGGCCGGTTACTGGGCCTTAATGACCTTCGTGCCGATTCGCGACATGCAACTGACCCGCGGCCACATGGCCGAGTTGGCCACCCAGGCGGGCGATGAAGAAACGGCCGCCTTCTACCGGAACGAAGATTCGCCAAATCCCTCGGCGGTGAAGAACAGCCGGGCATGGGCGGCGGCCGAGAGACTGTTCTACGCCACGACCAACCGGGTGACGGGCAAATTCGACAAAGGACTGAACCTGGCGGACCACCTTGATTTTCAATATCTGCCTGGCCGGAAGTATGACACGTTTTTCGACCCGGAAGGGTATCTGAGCACGTTGCCGGCGGTAGTGACCTGCCTGTTGGGGGTTTTTGCGGGGCTGCTGCTGCGGAACCAGGCCGTGCCGGACGGGCGGAAGGTGCTGTGGCTGGTGGGGGGCGGCGTGGGGGCGGCGGCGCTGGGCTGGTTATGGGGACTCCAGTTTCCGGTCATCAAGAAGATTTGGACCTCGTCCTATGTGCTGGTGGCCGGCGGTTACAGCGCCATCCTGTTGGGGTTGTTTTACCTGGTGGTGGAAGTGTGGCAGGCGCGGGGCTGGTGCCAGCCGTTCGTCTGGATGGGGATGAACTCGATCACGATCTATCTGGCCAGCAATGTGCTGGGCGACTTCAGCACGCTCGCGGTGCGATTCGCCGGCGGTGACGTGCGCGCGTGGTTCGACGAACACCTCGCCCAGGGGTTGGGCGACCTGCTGGTTTCCGCTTTGGGGTTGTGGCTGGCGTTTTGGTTTGTCCGTTTCCTCTACCGGCGGAAGATCTTCTTGCGGCTGTGAGGGGGCCGGCCGCGACTGGAGGGGAAAGCGGACAGAAGAATTTGAGGCCCGCCTGGCGCGCCCCTGCCGCAGCGATACCCCCGGTCACTGGCTTGACAATGGCCGGCTTGGTCGGGGAGTATGGGAGGCAATGCAAGGGTCGCCGGACAGCCCGGAATCAGAGTCGAGCCACGCTCATTTTTCGCCTCAGCCGAGTCCTTTGGAATCGATTACGATTTACCATTGGCTGGTGGTCATGCTGGCGACCTGCGGTTGGCTGTTCGACTGCATGGGGCAGCGGATATTCGTGATTTCGCGCGAGCCGGCGCTGAGGGAACTGCTGGGGGCCACCGTCTCGGATGACACGGTCAGGCGCTGGGGGGGATTGGCGACGGCGCTGATGATGGCAGGCTGGGCGACCGGAGGGATTCTCTTCGGGCTGATGAGTGATCGCTGGGGCCGGGTCAAGGCGATGGTTAGCACGCTGCTGGCCTACACGGTGTTTTCGGGGCTGGCGGGCTTTGCGCGCAACGGGACGGAGTTCCTGGTCTATCGGCTTCTGTTTGGCCTGGGGGTGGGGGGAATGTTTGGCGCGGCCACGACGCTGGTGGCCGAGAGCGTGCCGCAACGGGTCCGCACCGTGGCGCTGGGATTGATGCAGGCGCTCTCGGCGGGCGGCACCATGCTGGGCTCGGCCCTGAGCCTGAAGATCGTGCCCGGGCAGGAGAATTTCTGGGGCCATTTCAGCGGGTGGCAGGTGTTGTGTTTCGCGGGGGTGTGCCCAGCCGTCCTGGCGGCGCCGATGGCGCTGATTCTCAAAGAGCCCGAGCGCTGGCAGAAGGCCAAGGCGGAGGCCGCCAGCCAGGGGCGGAGCAAAGCGGTCGGGTCCATGGCCGACCTGTTCCGGCACCCGCGCTGGCGAAGAGGAATGCTGGTCGGCGTTTGCCTGGGCGTGGCGGGGATGGCGGGTTTGTGGGGCATCGCGTTTTTCTCGCCGGAATTGATTACGACGGCTTTGAAAAACCGTCCGGTGCAGACGGAGGAACTCCTGAAGCCGGCGGCACTCTGCGCCGCCTTGAGCGCGCCGGCCAACCCTGCCATTGCTCGCTTGAAGGCAAAGCTGTCCCCGGCGGCAGCCGGGCAATTGGCAGCGGCGGGCGGCGCGGGACAGGTTCCCGCCCGCACGGTCGAGGTCTTGCGGCGGGAGTTGAATCGAGTGATCCAGGGCGACCACCTTTATGATGCGCAGGCCTTCCAGTCGGTCGCGCTCAAGAAGGCGACGCGCAACCTGGTCAAGCTGGCGGAGAAGACCGGCGAACGGGGGGATGAGGTACTGCTCAATCGCCAACTGGTGGAACAGCTCTTCCCCGGCGCCATCCGGGAACTGCAAAAGACCATCGACCAGATGCGGAGCCGGGGGACCATGCTGCAGGACCTGGGGGCATTGCTGGGGATGCTCACCTTCACGTTTGCGGCGTCGTATTTCAACCGGCGCCGCGCCTTCCTGGGGGCCTTTCTGTTGTGCCTGGGCGCAGTGGCCTTCGTCTTCTATTCGCTGAAGACCGCCACCGATATCTATTGGATGCTCCCGCTGATGGGCTTTGCGACGCTGTCGGTCTTTGCCGGCTACTCGATCTACTTCCCGGAATTGTTTCCGACGCGGCTGCGGGGGACAGGGGTGGGGCTGTGTTACAACACGGTGCGCTACCTGACGGCGCCGTTTCCGTTCCTGCTGGGCTGGCTGAGCACGTTGCTGCCGTTTCGCACAGTGGCCGTGATGATGTGCTCCATCTACCTCCTGGGCGTCGTGGCCTTGCTCTGGGCGCCCGAGACCAAAGGACAGCCGCTGCCGGAGGATTGAAGGAGCGCGCCACGCGGGCCTCAAACCGGCGACACATACGTAAAACGCGCCGGCCTGCGGGCTGAAAGCCCGCGATGTGACAGCCTGGGGTGAGGCGCACCGCGCCGAGCCCCAGGTCATGGGCGGAACAAACCCCGCCGCCCTGCAAGGGCGGGACAAAGCGCGCGCCAACACACGCCCATTCAATCCCACGCATAACGCTCCCAGGCTTCAGCGTTTGCCGGCCGCCTTGAGGAGTTCTGCGGCCCAGGCGGCGTCTTGGGGAGGCAGGGGCGGCTCGAGTTCGACGCGGTAGTTGAGGTCGTCGTAGCGTCCGGCGGCATAGAGGAGGTCGAGCAGGGCCTGCAAATCCAAGGTGACTGGCGGTTCGTTGCGGCGCAGGGGGATGGGCAGGACTGGCAGCCGTTGCCGGAGGGGCATCACGAGCGTATTGGATGAGGCCGTGGTGAACGTCGCCCCAATGCCCCTCCAAGTAAGGGTCCATGCCTGGAAACGGACTTTTCATGGCCGGAGGATAACCGCCGGGCCTTTTGTCAGCGGCCAAATCTGGCGCAAAAAAGATCTTGTGCAAAGATGTAGCATGATGCAGTTTCTCGCGGCTTCCGGCTCAGAGCCGGTCTCGACCCGGGCGGCGCGGGTGTTGCCTCGAAGAGCCTTTTTTGCGCAGATGCAATTACTCAGAGTTATAGTCCTGTGGGCCGTTCTGGCAGGGGCGCCGTTACTGGGCTGGGGCGGCGAAGCGCCCGCGGCCAAGCGCGAAGCTGAATCGGCCCCCGCCGCCCCCGCCGGGCCGCGGGAGCAAAGGCTGACGCCACAGGCGGTCGAGATTACACGGGTCCAGACGCCTTTGGGCCCGTTGCCCATCACCAACTCGATGCTGGTGAGCTGGCTGGTGGCGGGGGGCCTGATCGTCTTTGCCCGGGTCGCCATGCGGAAGATGAAGGCCGTGCCCGAGGGGGCGCAAAACTTCTGGGAATGGATGGTCGAGAGCCTCTACGAGTTCCTGGAGGGCATTATCGGGGCTGGTCTGGTCAAGCGGACGTTCTGGTTCTTCGCGAGCATCTTTATCTTCATCCTGTTCTGCAATTGGGCGGGTCTGCTGCCGGGCGTGGGGACCGTGGGGTTGGGGCACGGGACGGCAGCGGGGTTCGTAGTGGACAGGCCTTTGTTCCGCGGGGCCGATGCGGATTTGAACATGACCGGGGCCATGGCCATGATTTTTTTTGCCTGCTGGCTGTGCTGGGCGGTCAAGTCCAACGGGCCCATTGGTTTTCTGCAGCATCTGTTCGCTCCGAAAGGTGAGACGACCGGCTGGCTGAAGCCGCTGATGGTGGTCGTCTTTTTCGCGGTTGGCTGGCTGGAGGTCATTTCCATTCTCTTCCGGCCGCTTTCGCTGAGCTTCCGTCTTTACGGCAACATTTTTGCCGGTGAGAACATGCTGGAAGCGATGTCCGACTTGCTCAAGCACCCGGCTTGGGCCAGGGCGGTAGCCAGCGTTGTCATTCCGGTGCCGTTCTACTTCCTGGAACTGTTGGTCGGGTTCATTCAGGCCCTGGTCTTCATGCTCCTGACGGCCGTATTCACGATGCTCATTTGCGAGCAGGAAGAGGGACACGGGACGCCTGTTGGCGCGGCGGAGCCGCAACCAAAGTCCGGGGAGAATTCCCTCGTGAGGGAGGCAACGGGAGCCTTCCGCCGCCTCCTGGCTGCCGGCAGGCAGGCGCGCAAAGGCGGCGCTCCGCGCCGCGGGGAAGTGATGAGGAAAGGCCTCAGGCGCATTGGGCAAAAATCGTGGCGGAGCGCGTCGATTTTGATGGAGAGTAGAATAGTGAGGGGGAGTCGAGGTTTACGCTTTTAGCGGTCTGACCGTGTTGCATCGCGGGGGCCGCTGAGCAGGCAAAGAAAGGAAAACTATGTGGACGCCGATATTGGCAGAAGCGGGAGAAGCCGCTGCGAAAGCAGCGGGTGGCGGGGACCTGCACGTGGGACTGGCCGCGCTGGGGGCGGCCATAGGGGTAGGTCTCGTTGGCATGAAGGCAGCGGAGGCGGTGGGGCGCAACCCTGGGGCTGCGACCAAGATTCTGGTCCAGGCGCTGCTGGCGATCGCCTTTGCGGAAGCGATCGTGTTCTACGCCATATTCCTGACGAAGTTCGGCCACTAACACCAAGACCGAGCGCGGGGCGGAGCGGCGCCGCACTCGGTTTTCTTCAGGCTTATGAACCAGTTGATCTTATTTGCCAACCTGGCCGGGGACCTGGAGCAAATGGGCGTCGATGGGCGCCATTTCTTCGCGCAGGGCTTGAGTTTCCTGATCGTGGTCTTTGTGCTGCAAAAGTTCGCCTATAAACCGGTGCTCCTGATGCTGGAGGAGCGCCGTAAGCGGATCGAGGAGGGGCTGGCCAATGCCGAGAAGATCAAGGCCGAAGTGGCCCGCACGGAAGTCCAGCGCCAGGAGGTGCTGGCGCAAGCCGGCGCGCAGGCGAGCCGGCTCATTGAACAAGGGCGCGCCGCGGCTGCCCGGGTGCAGGAACAGGAGACCCGGAAAGCCATCGCCGCCGCCGAGCAGATCATTGAAAGGGGGCGGGAAGCTGCCGCCGCGGACCATGCCCGGATGCTGGCCGAGCTCAAGCGGGAGGTTGGCCGCCTGGTGGTGCAGACCACTGGCGTGGTCGCCGGCCGCATCCTGACCCCGGAAGACCAGCGCCGCCTGGCCGAGGAAACCGCCCGGCAAGTCTCGGCCTGAGGCGGTGGGCCCCTGGGAGGCGGAATGAGGATTTCCAACCAAGCCAAACGCGGAGCCAAGGGACTGTTCCGCAGTTGCGGGGTCAATGGGCTGATGGACGAGGAACGCGTCCGGGCGGCGGTGCGGCGGGTGCTCGAGGCGAGACCGCGGGGCTATTGGGCCATCCTGGCCCATTTTCAGCGTCTGGTGAGGCTGGAACTGGGGCGGCGGACCGCCCTAGTGGAGAGCGCCCTCCCCCTGCCGCCCGATTTGGAGGCCGGCATCCAGACCGGCCTGGGGCGCACTTACGGGCCCGGCTTGTACATCTCCTTCGGGGAAAACGCAGCGCTCATCGGCGGGCTGCGCATCAAGGTCGGGAGCGACGTTTATGACGGCAGTATCAAGGCCCGGTTGGCGGCGCTGGAGCAAGGGTTTGAGCAGCTTTCCGGTTGGGCCGCCCTCACCCCTTAGCACCCTCAACCCGATTTTATGAGCAACTTACTCCAGGAAATTGAAGCCCAAATTGCCGGAGTCAAGACGACGACCGCCCGGCAAAACGTCGGCGTCGTCCGCGAAATCGGCGACGGGGTGGCCCGGGTTGAAGGTCTGACCGATGCCATGTTGAACGAGATGCTCGATTTCGGCAAAGGCGTGGTGGGGCTGGCCTTGAACCTCGAGGAAACCGAAGTCGGCGCCATTATCCTGGGCGACTATACTCAGATCGAAGGGGGCGACGAGGTCCGGACCACCGGCAAACTGTTGCAGGTGCCGGTGGGCAAGGGGCTGTTGGGCCGCGTCGTCAATGCCCTGGGCCAACCGCTCGACGGCAAAGGGCCGGTCAAGAGCGAGGCAGCCTACCCGGTGGAGAAAATCGCCCCGGGCATCATCAAGCGCCGCTCGGTGAGCCAGCCGGTGCAGACGGGCATCATGGCGGTGGACGCGATGATCCCGATTGGCCGGGGGCAGCGGGAGTTGATCATTGGCGATCGGTCCACGGGCAAGACGACGCTGGGGATCGATACGATTATCAGCCAGGCGCGCCTGAATCAGGCCGCCGAGGCGGCGCAGGACAAGGACTACCGCCCGCTCTACTGCATCTACGTGGCGGTCGGCCAGAAGCAATCCAATGTCGCCCGGGTCATCGCCGTGCTCCAGGAAGCCGGCGCCATGCCCTACACGATTGTGGTTGACGCCCCCGCCTCCGATTCGGCCACCAACCAGTACCTGGCCCCCTTCGCCGGGGCGGCCATGGGGGAATGGTTCATGGACCACGGGCTGGACGCCCTGATCATTTACGACGACCTCTCCAAGCACGCCGTCGCCTATCGCCAGGTGTCGCTCATCCTCAAACGTCCTTCCGGCCGGGAGGCCTACCCGGGCGATGTCTTTTACCTGCACAGCCGTTTGCTGGAGCGCTCGGCCCGGCTCAACGAGAAGTACGGCAATGGCTCGCTCACGGCCCTGCCCATCATCGAAACCCAGGCCGGGGACGTGGCCGCCTATATTCCGACCAATGTCATCTCCATCACCGACGGCCAAATCTTCCTGGAAACCGACCTTTTCTACCAAGGCATCCGCCCGGCCATCTCGGTCGGCATTTCGGTCTCGCGCGTCGGCTCGGCGGCGCAGGTCAAGGCGATGAAGCAGGTGGCCGGGCGCATCAAGCTGGAGCTGGCCCAGTTCCGCGAACTGGCGGCGTTCGCCCAGTTCGGGTCGGACCTCGACGCCAAGACCCAGGCGCAAATCGAGCGCGGCAAACGCATCGTCGAGGTCTTCAAACAACCCCAATACCACCCGATGCCCCTGGAGGTCCAGGTCGCGGTCCTCTGGACGGTCCAAAACGGCTTCCTGGACGATCTGGCCGTGGGTCGCATCAAGGATTTCCAGGCCAAACTCACGGACGACCTGACCAACCGGAAACCCGAATTGATGGCCCGGATCGCCAAAGACAAGGCGCTGAGCGACCCGCTGATGGCCGACTTGAGGGCGGCCGTGACGGAGTTCAAGCAGACTTATCGGTGACAGATGCCTACCACTCGCGACATACGCCGCCGCATCAAGTCGGTCAAGAACACCGCCCAGATAACCAAGGCGATGCAGATGGTCGCGGCCTCCAGGATGCGCAAGGCCCAGCAGGCGGCCCTGGCCAGCCGGCCTTATGCCTCGCTGATGAATGAGGTGCTGGGCAGCGTCATCTCCTACGCGGGGGACTTTACACACCCGCTGATGGAGGTCCGCCCAGTCAGAAGACAAGCGGTCATTCTCGTCAGCACCGACAAGGGCCTGTGCGGGGCGTTGAACAGCAACCTGATGCGGGAAGCGGCCAAGCTGGACCGGGAAACCCTTTTCCTCACTGCCGGGCGCAAGGCGGCCCAGTTCATCGCCCGCACCCGACGGCGCCTGGCGGCGGAGTTCACCTACAAAGACGCGCCGCTCTTCAACGAGGCCCGGGCCATCTCCAAGTTCGCCCGCGACCTCTTCCTCAATGGCCAAGTGGACCGGGTCGATATCCTCTTCACGAACTTCGTCTCCACGCTGAGCCAACGGCCCGAGTTGCGGCCGTTCCTGCCGGTCGGCGAGATCAAACCCGTCACCGCCGGCATCCAGGCGCCGGGCGCCCAAGAGCAACTCTCCCACGGCACGACGGAGTTTGTTTTTGAGCCGAATGCCCAGCAGGTCCTGGGCGCGCTGCTGCCGCACAGCTTGAATTATCAGGTCTTTGCGCTCCTGCTCGAGGCCAAAGCCAGCGAGCAGAGCGCCCGCATGGTGGCCATGAAGAACGCCACCGACAACGCCGAGCAGCTTATCCGAGACCTCACCCTCGAATACAACAAGCTGCGCCAGGCCAACATCACCAAAGAATTGCTCGAGATCTCCACCGCCGCCATGGCGCTGGGATAGGCTTGCGAGGCGGCGCCAATGACTTATGCTTGGAGCATGAACGCGAAAGAACAGGCTCTCGAAGCAATTAACGGGCTGCCGGCCAGGGCTTCTTTTACGCCATGAATAGAGGCAGAATCGTCCAAGTCATCGGTCCGGTGGTGGACGTGGAGTTTCCCGAGGCGCTGCCGGCGATTTACAACGCGCTGACGGTGGATTTCAAAGTCAACGACCAGCCGGTCAAGCTGACCCTGGAGGTCCAGCAGCACCTGGGCGACCACTGGGTCCGCACGGTTGCCATGTCCAGCACCGAAGGTCTCAAACGCGGCTACGAAGTGGTCGATGCCGGCGGTCCCATCTCGATGCCCGTGGGCGATGGGGTCATGGGCCGGGTTTTCGACGTGACCGGCAACCCGGTGGATGAGCGCGGCCCGGTGGTGGCGGAGAAGCGTTATCCCATTCACCGGCCCGCCCCGCCGCTGCTGGACCAGCAGACTTTCCCCCAGGTGCTCACCACCGGCATCAAGGTCATCGATTTGATTTGCCCCTTCCTCAAAGGCGGCAAGGTCGGCGCCTTCGGCGGCGCGGGGGTGGGCAAGACGGTCGTCATCATGGAACTGATCAACAACATCGCCAAGCTCCACGGCGGCGTGTCGGTGTTCGCCGGGGTCGGCGAGCGCACGCGCGAGGGCAACGACCTCTACACCGAAATGTCCGAGGCCAATGTCATCCAGCAGAACAACCTGGGCGCATCGAAAATCGCCCTCGTTTATGGCCAGATGAACGAACCACCCGGCGCCCGCTTGCGCGTCGCCCTCTCCGGCCTGGCGGTCACGGAGTATTTCCGGGACGAAAAGCACCAGGACGTGCTGCTGTTCATCGATAACATCTTCCGGTTCTCGCAGGCCGGTTCGGAAGTCTCCGCCTTGCTCGGCCGCACGCCCAGCGCCGTCGGCTACCAGCCGACCTTGGCCGCCGAGATGGGCGACCTGCAGGAACGCATCACTTCGACCAAGAAAGGCTCGATCACCTCGTTCCAGGCGGTCTATGTGCCGGCGGACGACCTGACGGACCCCGCCCCGGCCACGACGTTCGCACACCTGGATGCCACCATCGTGCTGGAGCGCTCGATCGCCGAGTTGGGCATCTACCCGGCCGTCGAGCCGCTGGCCTCGACCTCGCGGGCGCTGGCGCCCGAAATCGTCGGCCAGGAACACTATGATGTGGCCCGCGGGGTGCAGCGCGTCCTGCAACGCTACAAGGACCTCCAGGACATTATCGCCATCCTCGGCATGGACGAGCTTTCACCGGAGGACAAACTCACCGTGTTCCGCGCCCGGAAGATTCAACGCTTCCTGAGCCAGCCCTTCAGCGTGGCGGAGGTCTTCACCGGCCAGGAGGGCAGGCAGGTGCCCGTGGCTGATACTATCCGGGGCTTCAAGGAAATCCTCGAAGGCAAACACGACGATGTGCCCGAGGGCGATTTCTACATGAAGGGCGGGATTGAAGAAATCAAACAGTAGTGCGGGCGTTAAACCAGTTAAACCAGTTAAACGGGTTAAATGAGTTACGCAGGTTACATGGTTACATGGGGCGTTGGGCGCGCGGATCCGCTGCCACCAGGCAACGATGTAACGTTGTAACTTTGCAACCAGGCAACGCTTGGTCAGACCATGGGCGCGACACTTAAATTGGAGATCGTTACCCCGGACGGAAGGGCCTACTCCGAAGACGTGGAGATGGTCACCCTGCCGGGTGTGGAAGGGGAGCTGGGGATTTATCCGCAACACGTTCCGCTGCTGACCCAAATCGTCCCCGGCGAAATCATCGCGCACAAAGAGGGGCGGGATTCTTTTCTCGCCGTGGGCGAAGGTTTCGTCCAAATCACCGGCGAACGCGTCGCCATCATGACTGACATGGCCATTCGGGCGGAGAACATTGACGAGGCCAAAGCGGAAGAGGCCCGCCAACGCGCCGAGGCCCGCTTGGCCGAGCACTTGGACGAGGAGGAGGCCGCGATGGTCAGCGCCGCCCTCACCCATTCCCTGGCCCTGCTCAAGGTCAAGCGCCGGCAGCGCCGCTGAGGCTCAGGGGCGCATTGGCGGGTGGCCGCCGGGAGGCCGGAGGGCAGAGCTCCAGCACTGCGCAGTGAGCCTTGCCTGGTCGCGCCGAGCCGGAGCTCTGCGCTCGGCTGCCGCACCGAGGCGGTGTCTTACCAACGACTCGCCAATGCACCCTGGCCGAAGGGCGTCCCTGATTTCGCTTGCGTTTTTGCCGTCGGACCAGAAAATTGACGGCCCTATATATGGAATCTGAAGTTGGGCAACTGGCCAGCCTGCTCAAGTTGTGGGCCTGGCTGGAAACGAACAAGAAACAAGTCATCTGGGGCGTCGCCATCCTGGCCGTCCTGGGCGTGGTGATTTGGTTCCTTGTGTGGCACCATGGGGAAAAGGAAGTCAAGGCCGGCGAGGCCTTGTCCGAGGTCTTCGTCAAGCAGGCGCTGGCCGGGGGCGCCACAGGCCCGGAAACGGCACAGGGCTATTTGAAGGTAGCCGCCACGTATCCCGGTTTCGAGGCCGGGGCGCAGGCCATGCTCCTGGGCGCGGGCAGCCTGTTTGCCGGGGGCAATTACGACCAGGCAAGGGCGGAGTTCGAGAGGTTCGTGCGCGAATATCACGGCAGTCCCCTGCGGAGCCAGGCCCTGCTGGGCATCGCCGCCTGCCTGGATGCCCAGCACAAGGCCAGCGAGGCGATGACCGCCTACAACAGCTTGATTGGCCAACATCCGAACGACCCCGTCACCCCGCAGGCCAAGTTTGCCCTGGCGCAGCTCTACGAAGCCCAGAACAAGCCGGAGTTGGCCCGCAACCTCTTCGAGGATGTGGCCCGCAGCCGCAATTCTTTGGTGGGCTCCGAGGCCGGCATCCGGTTGGAGGAACTTTATCAAGCACACCCCAACCTTGCGCCGGCCGCCCTGGCGCCGCCGCTGGTCACTCCGGCGCCGACCGCCACGGCCCCGGCCGACATCCTGGCCAACGCCCCGACCAACGCGCCGACGAACGCCCCGGCCAACGCGCTGACGAACGCCCCGACCAACGCGCCGACGAACGCCCCGGCTAACGCGCTGACGAACGCCCCGGCCAACGCGCTGGCCAACGCCCCGACGAACGCGCCGACGAACGCGCCGACGAACGCCCCCGCCAAGTCCGAAAAAAAGTAGCTATGGAGTGCGCCGGCTTGACCTGCTCCTTACACGCCCCCAAGAACCCCAAGCGGGTCCGGTATTCGCACGGCCGGTTCCCCCTGACGCCAAGCCTCTGCCTGGGGAGAGAGTTCTGTTGATTATGAAACTGACGATTATCGGCACAGGTTACGTAGGTCTGGTCACTGGCGCCTGCTTCGCGGAGGCAGGGCACCGGGTTGTTTGTGTGGATAACGACGCGGGGAAGCTCAAAGTGCTACAGGATGGGGGCATTCCGATTTACGAGCCGGGCTTGGAAGAACTGGTAAAGCGGAACACGGCGGCCGGCGGGTTGAGTTTCACGACCAGCACGGCCGAGGGGGTGGCGAAATCGGATGTGGTCTTCATTGCGGTGCCCACCCCGCCGCTGCCGGACGGCTCGGTGGATTTGAGTTTCATCGAGAAAGTGGCCCGGGAAATCGCCGGGGCGATGACCAGCTACAAGATCGTGGTGGACAAGAGCACCGTGCCGGTCAGGACCGGCGACAAGGTGGCGGAGACGATTAAGCGCTACTGCAAGGCGCGGGTGGAGTTCGACGTGGTCAGCAACCCGGAATTCCTGCGCGAGGGCTTTGCCGTCGAGGACCTGAAGCGGCCGGACCGGGTGGTCATCGGGGTGCGTTCGCAGCGGCCGGTGCCGGCGATGAAGGAGATTTATGCGCCGTTCCAGGCGCCGATTATTGTCACGGACATCAACTCGGCGGAACTGATCAAGCATGCCTCCAACTGCTTCTTGGCGTTGAAGATTTCCTACATCAACGCCCTGTCGGTCTTGTGCGAGGCGACCGGGGCGAACGTGCACGAGGTGGCCAACGGCATGGGGATGGACGACCGCATCGGGCGGCGGTTCCTGGAGGCCTCCTTGGGCTTCGGCGGAAGCTGCTTTCCCAAGGACCTGAGCGCGTTCATCAAGATCGCCGAGCAGGTCGGCTACGATTTCGGACTGCTGCGAGCGGTCCAGCAGATCAATGCGGAACAGATGAACCGTTTCCTCAAGAAGATCGCCGACACGCTCTGGGTGCTCAAGGACAAGAAAATTGGCGTTCTGGGCCTGGCCTTCAAGCAAAACACCGACGACGTCCGGATGTCGCCCGCCATCGAGCTTTGCCAGCGCCTGCAAAAGGAAGGCGCCCGCCTGCGCGTCCATGACCCCAAGGCGATGGACAAGGCCAAAGCCGTGCTCCGGGATGTCACCTTCGTCCAGGACATGAACGAGGTCGCGGAGGACTGCGACGCGCTGGTGATCGCGACCGAGTGGGAAGAGTTCAAAAAGCTCGACCTGGAGCGCGCCCGCAAGGCGCTGACACATCCGATTATGTTTGACGGCCGCAATCTCTTCGACCCGGCGGAGATGGAGCGGCTGGGATTTATCTATAAGAGCATCGGGCGCGGCACTTGAAACCCGGAGGGCGCTCGGCCCGTTGCCCTAGAGTCCGGATGCAAGTCATCGATGTCGCCGCCGGCCTGGTTTTCCGCCGCGGCAAACTGCTCATTACCCAACGCCATCCGGAAGCGCACCTCGGCGGGTTCTGGGAGTTCCCGGGGGGCAAGCGCGAAGCGGAGGAGACCTTCGAGGCCTGCCTGGCGCGTGAATTGCGTGAGGAATTGGGCATCGAGGTCGAGGTCGGAGAATTGGTCGAAAGCCTGACCCAGGCCTACCCCGAGAAAACCGTCCACCTGCGCTTTTATCGATGCCGGTGGACGCAACATGAACCCCAGGCCCGGGGTTGTCCGGACTTCCGGTGGGTTGGCCCCAATGAGCTCGCGGATTATGCCTTCCCCGCCGCCGACGCGAGACTGCTGGAGAAGCTGCGCGCCAATTCGCGGCTGTGGCGGGACAAGCCCCAAGGCTCGGACTGAGGACCGGCGCGGCCGACCAGTCGGGGAGTTCTCACCGGGCACCCTGGTTCCGGCTACACGCCGCCGTAAAACTCCTCCACGATTTGCCGGAAGTTGTTTTCGCCGACCTTGACAATGCTCATTTCCCGGCGGGCGTTCTCTGCGGAGTCGCTGGCGTGGGCGGCGTTGACCAGGATGGTCTGGCCGAACTCGCGGCGGATCGAACCCGGGGGCGCCTTGGAGGGGTCGGTGGGCCCGAGGATGTCGCGAATCTTGCGGACCGCCTCGACGCCTTCATAGACGAGGGCGATGCACTTTTCGGAACCGGGCTGGCTCTGTTCGCCGGGCGAACATTCCGAGGGCGCGCGCCCGGACATGAACCTGACGATACTCTCGAATTGGCTATCGCCGAAGAGGGGGCCCAGGATGTCGCCGAGTTGCTGCTCCTGCTCCGGCCCAAGCTTGAAACCGAACTCCTTTTCAATCGCCGCCCTGGTCTTGGAGGCGACGACGTCCCGGAGCCTGGTGTGGAGGGTTTCCCGCACGGGGCCATAGAACTCCACCGCCTCCGCCACGCTCATGCGATGGACCTTGACGCCGACGATGAAAAGGCCGGTGCGGGAGAAGAAATCGATCATGTTGCCCGGCCGCCCGCTGGGGAAGCGGAAGTTCTCCGGCTTGATCAGGACCAGTGTGCGTTGGGGATTCTCGCCCGGCCGATAGGCAATCACGTTCTCCAACACGCCGCCGTCGGTGTCCGAGTAATGCGCCCAGAGCTTGAGTTTGGATTTGGCTTCCTCCGGCGTGGGAGCGGCCAGCACGGCGGGTTCGAAGTAACGCACCTGGTCGTTTTCATCGACGATCAGATCGCCGTAGGTATCGCGGATGGTTTCGCCGGTACGGCGGTCGGCGGTGATATTGCCGATCACGGAACGGGTCTTGCGCACCGCCTCTTCGCCTCGGAAAAGCAGCATCATGACCCGGCGGCGGCGGCCACTCTTGGGGTCCGGGCTGAGGTTGCGCAGGATGTAGTCGTAAATCAACTCCTGGATGCGCCGGTCTTGCGGGTCATTGGCCGAAATCGTTTCCTCCGAGTATTTTTTCACCAATTCCGCACTCGGGCCAAACATGCGGGCGCCGGCCAGGTCAAGGCCGGTCCGGGTGATGAGCCGGCTCAGGATGCCGCCGGTGCGTGACTTGTGCAGCGAATACGGACTGATAATGACATAAGCGAGCTGTTCAGACATAACAAATCACGGAGCCGACTGGGGCTTGGCCGGTTCCGGCGCGACCGGCTCCGGGGCGGAGGGGGCGGCGGTGGCCTTGCCGCCCAGAATCTTAAACATCACCGTGCCGCAGGTCGGGCACTTGCCTTTGATGGCCTTGCGCCCGTTCTTCATTGTCTCTTCTACAGCACCGACGATTTCCTTCTTGGCCTTGCACTTGACGCAGTATCCTTCGGGCATAGCAAACATTTGCCGCTCCGGCGCTTCATGCGCCGGAGCAGTTAGTGGCAATAGCTTATGGGTGGCCTCTAAGCAGCGTCAACAGCGAAAAGGCAGGACCCCAGGCGAGGCATTCCCCCTCCAGAGCAATAATCCGGCCAAACTCAGCTTCCGGGTCCAAATTCCAACTGAATTGTGGATTCCTGAGCCAAAGAACACCCAGTGCCACCCGCAACGAGAGCAAGCCGCTCACGCAAGTTGCTGCAAACAAGCAGTTTACATATTTGCCCGCCTCTACCTCCCCTCCCGGGTCCGGCCAGTTCCCCAGGGCCATTGACAAAGTGGCCGGGATGCCTCGACAACACGGCTATCGAGTGTGGCGGCCTGCCCCGGCTTTTCAAGTGCCCTCGCTTCAACGCTTCATGCTCCACCCCTGTTGTCGTAACCTATTCGGCGACAAGCATTTGTCTCAACGCGGTCTTAAGTATCTTGCCGGTGGCGTTCCGAGGAAGGGCGGGCAAAAACATCACTTTGCGAGGGACTTTGTAATCGGCCAACCGCTTGCGCACAAACTGCCGGAGGGCCTTTTCTTCGAGGACGGCCCCGTCGTCAGCCGCGACGAAGGCCACGGCCTGTTCGCCCCGGCGGGAGTCGAGTTGGCCAATGACGGCGGCCTCCTTAACGCCGGGGAATTGGTAGAGAACCTCCTCGATTTCACGGGGATAGACGTTAATGCCATTGACCAGGAGCATGTCCTTTTTGCGGTCAGTGATGAAATAGTAGCCCTCGGCATCGCGGTAGCCGACATCACCGGTCAACAGCCAGCCCTGGCGCATGGCCTTGGCGGTTTCCTCGGGTTGGTTCCAGTAGCCGAGCATGACGTTGCCGCCGCGCACGCATAGTTCGCCGATTTCATAGGCGTCCAACTCGCGTCCGGCGTCGTCCTGAATGCTGACCTCCACATTGGGGATGGGCAGGCCAATGGAGCCGGGCTTGCGGGTACGGTCGAGCGGATTCTTGGTGACCACGGGGCTGGCTTCGCTCAGCCCGTAGCCCTCGATGAGGGGGATTTGGAACTTGGCCTCGAACTGGTGGAGGACCTCCGTGGGCAGCGGGGCGGCGCCGCTGACGCAGGCCCGCAAAGGCAAAGGGCCTTGGATGGGCGCATTGACCATGCTCCGGTAAAATTGGGGTATGGCCGGGAGGACCGTGGCTTGGCGCTGGAAGATCTCCTGCAAAATGTTTCGCACCGGGTGGAGCGACTTGACCAGCACGACCGAGCCCCCCACCAGCAAGGGCAGCAGCAGCCCAACGGTCAGCATGTAGCTGTGGAACATCGGCAGCAGCACCGCAAAACGGTCGGCTTCCACGGTCCGGAGCACAATGCGGCAGCTCTCCACGTTGTGCAGGAGGTTGCCGTGGGAAAGCATCGCCCCCTTGGGCCGCCCGGTCGTGCCCGACGTATAGACCAGGACCGCAAGGTCGTTCGCGTGCCGAGGGTGACTCCTGCCGCCTGCCCCCTGACCCCTGAGTCCGGTCTCCTGCACCTTGAACAGTTGGAGTCGAGGGCGCTCAGCGGCGAGGGCGCGGAAATGGGAACCAAGTTCAACATCAGTGATGAGCACGTCAATGCCGGCATCGCCCAGGATGTAATTCACCTCGTCGGTCTTGAGGAAGTTGTTGATCGGCACGGCCACCGCCCCGGCGTGCAGGATGCCGAACAAGGCCGGGATGAACTCAGGGCAATTCTTGAGCCACAATCCCACCCGGTCCCCGGCTTTGACCCCGAAATGCCGTCGCAATTCGTCCGAGACAGAGCGGGATTGGTCCCAAAGTTCCGCGTACGGGTACTCACGCTCACCCCAGTACAACGCTGTCTTACGGGGGCGCTTGTGCGCCGAGTCCGCAAAGGCGCTGGCTAAGTTCATTCGTGGGCATGATACGAATCGGACAGGGGTATAGGCAAGGGGATTGCCGTTGCCAATTGGCAGTCCCATTCCGCCCTCTGCATGCCCTGGCCCGGCATTTTTCCTTATGGCTCTTTCAAAGGGGGACAATATATTCTCGTTGTGGTTGACACCGAAGAGAAGCTGGCGGTTTTTCTGCCGACGCTGCGCGGGGCCGCCTGGGTGGCGGTGGACACTGAGGCGGACAGCCTGCATGCCTACCCGGAAAAGGTCTGCCTGATTCAGGTCAGCACCGTTTCCGGGGACCGGCTCATCGACCCGCTGGCGGGGCTCAACCTGGACCCGCTGCTCGAGGCCCTGAGCGGGCAGGAGTTGCTCATGCACGGCGCGGATTATGACCTGCGGCTGCTGCGCAAGCACCAGGAGTTCGTCCCCGCCTCCATTTTCGACACCATGCTGGCGGCGCGGCTGCTCGGCCACCGCCAGTTTGGCTTGAGCCACCTGGTCGAGCAGTTCCTCGGCGTCAAGCTCGAGAAGGGGCCGCAAAAGGCCAATTGGGCCTTGCGCCCGCTGAGCGAGCGCATGGCACGTTATGCGCGCAACGATACTCACTATCTCAAGCCGCTGGCAGACCGGCTCCGAGCGCAACTGGAGGCGAGCGGGCGCCTGGGCTGGCACCGGCAATCCTGCGCGCGGCTCATCGCCGATTCCACCCGGCAACGCCCGGCGGACATGGACTGCGTCTGGCGGCTCAAGGGCAGCCATCTGCTTGGCCGGCCGGCGCTGGCCATCCTGCGGGAGTTGTGGCAATGGCGGGAGAGCGAGGCCCTGGCGGCCAACAAGCCGCCTTTCTTCATCCTGAGCCACCAGGCGCTGGTCCAAATCGCCGCCGCCGCGGCCACGGCCCGGCCCGTCGGGCCGTTCCTGCCCAGGCACCTTTCCCAGCGCCGCCGGGGCGGCTTGATGAAGGCCGTGGCCCGCGGCGTGGCTCTTGCCCCGGAGCAACACCCGGACATCCTGCGCCTTTTCAGCCGCCGCCCCAGCGCGGGGGAACGGCGCCGGTTCCTGGACCTGCAAGGGCGCCGGGACGCCCGGGCGGCCAAACTGGGCATCGATCCTACGCTCATCGCCAGCCGCGCGATGCTCTCGGACCTGGCCCATGACTGGGACAAGCACCAGCGTGAACTGATGGACTGGCAGCGGGAACTCCTCCAGGAAGGCGGCGACTAAGTGCCTATCTCGGGAGAGGAGCCTTTCCAGCCGCAGTCCGCAAGTGGTTACTTCACCTTTCGGCCTTCTTTCCGTGTATTCCGCGTATTCCGCGGTTCCTTACTTTGAAGCGCAGCGCCTTGGGCTTGGCCTTTGGGCCTTCTTTTGGGCTGCCGCCCTCGGCCCTCGGTTTTCCCTCATGCCCCTTGCAGGAGGGCCACCGCCACGGCATGGACCTGGGTATGGCTCATGCTGATGAGCACCGCCCGCGCGCCGCGCTCCTGCAACAGCTTCTGGCCGGCCCCATGCAGGGTGACGAACGGCTCGCCGCTGTCGCGGCGCCCAATTTCCATGTCCAGCCAGCCAAGCTGGGCCCCGATGCCGGTGCCGAAGGCCTTCGAGATGGCCTCCTTGGCCGCGAAGCGGGCCGCCAGAAACGGCCCGGGCGCCCGGCGGCAGAGGCAGTAATCGATCTCGTTGGACAGGAGAATGCGCCTCAGCAACCGCTCGCCGAACCGCTCGTGCGCGGCCTGAATCCGTGCCACTTCGATAATGTCAATGCCGATGCCGAGGATCATTCAGTCCAAAGTCCAAAGTCACACCTCTACGAGGCTCATATCCGATTTCACCCGCGCGTGCGGTTCAGTCCCTCAACCCTCGTCCCTCGACCCTCTCCTGCCCCCGCGCTTGAGAACCGCTGTGGGCGCCCGGGGCGGCTGATTCCAACGCGAATTGGAATGAGTTTATGGGCGGTAATCCTGCATCAAACGCAGCATTTCCTGGACGGCGGCGGCCAGGCCGACCGTGAGGGCGCGGCTCACAATGCTGTGGCCGATGTTCAGTTCCACCAGGTGCGGGACGCGCTGCAGCACCGGGAGGTTTTGGTAGTTCAATCCGTGGCCGGCATTGACCTTGAGGCCCAGGGCGCGCGCCTGCCGGGCGCCCCCAATCAGCCGCAACAGTTCCGCCTCCCGTTGCGGTTCCTGGCCAAAGGCCTCCGCCAAGGCGCCGGTGTGCAACTCGATGAATTGACTCCCTGTCCGCGCTGCCGCTTCGATCTGCCCCGGGTCGGGCGCGATGAACAGGCTCACTTCAATGCCGGCATCGTTCAGTTGCTGGCGGGTCGCGGTGAGCGCGCCCAGGTTGCCCGCCACGTCCAGGCCGCCCTCGGTGGTGACTTCCAGCCGCCGCTCCGGCACCAGGCAGGTAATGTCCGGCCTGAGTTTCAGCGCGATCCCCACGATCTCGGGCACGTTGGCCATTTCCAGGTTGAGGCGGGTCCTAATCACTTCGCGCAGTTTCCACACATCGCGGTCCTGGATATGGCGCCGGTCCTCGCGCAGGTGCGCGGTGATGCCATGCGCCCCGGCCGCCTCGCAAGCGAGCGCCGCGGCCACCGGGTCGGGTTCGCCGGCGCCGCCTCCCCGGTAACGCGCCTGCCGGAGCGTCGCCACGTGATCGATGTTTACACCCAGCTTCAACATACCGCGCAATTATGGTTCACCCCGCGGGCGCTGCGCAACCGCTTTCCGCGATTAACATTGCCCGCGCCGCCAGGAGTTTGGTCAAATGGCCCGTGGCAAGAATGTGGTCCTTGGTCAGGTATTGGTTGCCGGTCCTGGGCTGGATGGGTCTCATCTTCGGCGCCTCGGCCGATTCGTCCTCAGCTCAACATTCGTCCCGCATCATCGGGCCGCTGGTGCGCTGGCTTTTTCCCGACCTTTCGCTCGAGGCCGTCGAGACGGTCGTACTTGGCGTCCGGAAATGCGGGCATCTGGGCGAATACGCGGTCTTGGCGATGCTGCTCTGGCGGGCCTTGGACAGGCCCTCGCGGAATGACCCCCGGCCCCGGCAATGGTCCAAGGCCGGGCTGGCGGTGGTCCTGGCCGCGCTCTACGCCGCCAGCGATGAATTCCACCAGACGTTTGTCCCCACCCGCCAGGGTTCGGTTTGGGACGTTCTGCTCGATACCTGCGGGGCCATTTTTGGCTTGCTCGTGCTCTACGGGATTGGCGCCCTGCGCTTGCGCCGGCAACGCCGCCGCGGTCCCGGTGGGAACCGCCGGGGCCCCGCCGAGCCGAGAATCGCGGGCCGCTGAAGCCCGAAAATAAATCCAGAGGGAAAACCTTGACGACTTTCCCAAGATCAGGGCCAAATACTTGGTCTGGTGAACGGGCATGAGATGGCGGCAGACCTTGAGAACCGCGTAAGCGAAAGCCGCAAACAGAGAACAATATGAAAAAGCTAATTGTGAGAATTCTGATCGGCGTCGTAGTCCTCGTCGTGATCGTCATGCTGGCCGTGCATTTCTTCCTGGACGGGGCCATCAAGAGAGGGGTCGAAACCATAGGCGCGAAACTGATGCAGGTCGAGGTCAAACTGGACAGCGTCAGCCTGTCGCTCCTCTCCGGATCGGGGAAGGTTAAGGGACTGGTCGTGGGCAATCCCGAGGGGTTCAGGACACCCTCCGCGATCGGCGTCGGCGTCGCGGGCCTGGCCATCCAACCCGGCTCGATCTTCTCGCACAAGGTGGTCGTCCGCTCGGTCACCGTCGAAGCGCCTGAGATCACCGTTGAAGGCAGCTTGCACGGGAGCAACCTAAGCAAGATTCTCGACAACCTCAAAGCTTCCACCGGCGGCGAGGACAAGGCCGCGGCCACGCCCAAGGCGGCAAAGGCCGGCAAGAAGCTGCAGGTGGATGAGTTCGTTGTCACCGGCGGCAAGGTCCACGTCAGCTTCGCCGGTTTGGCCGGAAATTCGGCTACCCTGGCCCTGCCCGAGCTCCGGCTCAAGGACCTCGGCGCGGGACCGGAGGGCATTACGCCGGCTGAGCTGACCCGCCAAGTGCTGTCGGCCCTTTTGAGCCGGTCCATCGAGGTTTCCAGCGGTGCGGTCGCTGACCTCCGTAAGCAAGCCGCCGAGCTGGGCAAGGACGCGGAACGGTCCGCCGTTGACTCGGTCGGGAAAGCTGCCAAGGGCATCGGCGGCTTGCTCAAGAAGAGCAAGTAATGGGCGGCAGCCAACCTGCGCCGTTCCTTTTAAGCCGCGGCCCGGCCAGTTTTTTGGCAAAAATGGCCAATGTGGCCAATGCAGCCAATGTGGCCAATGCAGTGCTCCGCCAGGTGGCGGTCCCGCCGCGGCGGGACGCCGCCGTGCTTCTCTGGCCTGCTTTATTTGCTACTGATTCTCTTGCTTTAGACGCGTCGGGAAAAGGGGGTCTGGAGAGCAGGGTCAAGGCCAGAAAACACTTTCCAGGTAATTAAGGGACCACGGCGGCCGTCCCTCACGGACCGTGAGGAAAATCGCCGCGCTTTCCCTCAACTACGCTGGCAGCGCTCAGGCCTGTTCCACGCCCTGGGCTTGCCCCGCCCGCTGAGCGGGCTGGTCTTGGTTCCCGTGATTTGGATAAATGTGGACGCTCAGCAGACCTGAAGAAATCAGGACTTTTTGAGGATTTCCAGGAGCTTCCCCAGGATTCTCAGGACCTCCCCAGACCCAGCGCTCCACTTCACAGCCTCAGGACCGCCACTGGTCCCGCACCGCTGCTCCTGCCTTCTCTGGCCAGCCTCCAGGTCTCCCGTGCAGGTCTCCCGTCCATGCCTCCCAGACGCCGGAATCGCTCCTGAGCCGGTCCACGCTTCAGGACCGAGCCAATAGACCAGGGACCCGCCGCTGCCTCCATCCTCCCAATCACCGCTGGCCCTGCCCCGCCGCACTGACCTAGCCTCCAACCTGCCGCTGCTCAAGAACACCACCAGGCAGCAGCAGTGGGCAGGAAAAGCTTCTGGAAAGCCGACGCCGAGCCAAATTAAGGGCTTGCGCTAAACGAACCAGCCGTCGTATATTCAGTCAAGTATGGCTGCTAATGAACAGCTTACGCATGAGGGCAGTTGGGAATCTCTGGCTGGCATAAACGAGCCAGGCGGCTGAAGGTCAACGCGAATGAGGCTGGTAATCAACAACTTACACCCGAGAGGAACGTGAAAGGCCCGATCCTGGATAGACGACTGGCGGTCGCAGAATGATAGTTCAGGGGCACAATGGGCTAGGCTAAATTTAGCTCACAATACGCGGCACGATGAGGCTCTGCCCGAGGGTCTTACTTCTGCCGTGACTTTGCAGACGTGCCGCGCCATATTGAGGCCACGGTTTCACGGACACGGTTCAAGACAATTGATTTAGGTATGCGTAACACTTCCTGCATTCTCCCGGCGATTTTGGTGAGCCTTGTCGTGTTCGTCAGTCTGCAGTCGCGTGTCTTCGCACAAACCAATCCCAATGCCGTTGCCAACATAACGCACCAGACCTATCCCCAGGTGACAGTCACAGTTATCAGCAACTATCTTTATTACGCGCCGTACGGGCCGCCGAACACTCTTGTTTACGATATCACGAATCCCACCAATCCTGTCTATTTGGCCAACACCAGCATTCCCGGTCAAGCAGGGAATGCGGCTTATCTCTATGGCTGCTTGCCAATTGCGGTTGCAGGCCGCTACGCATACGTGGCGTCTTCCGACCTGAGTGTGGTCGATATCTCCAATCCGACAAATCTTCTGACGGTGGGTGCATGGCATTCCGACATTGGCCCCAGCAACAGTATCGGAATTGCCACTGCGCTCGACGTGGCAGTGTCGGGCAATTACGTATACTTGGCCGATGGCTGTGACGGGCTGTACGTATTCGATGTCTCAATCCCCGCACGCCTGATCCAGGTCGGCCACACGAACGACCTTGGAGCCCCAACGGACCAGCCGAGCTACGCTTTCGGCTACGAAGGCAGTGCCGTGGGCGTTGCCGTGTCCGGGAATTACGCTTTTGTTGCCAATTGGCTTGACGGCCTGCGGGTCTACGACGTTTCAAATCCATCACATCCTGTGAACGTAGGTCGTGTGGCCGACCCGGCGTACAGCATCACCATATCCGGAGGCCTTGCGTACGTGTTCACTGCCAGAGGTGCTGTAAATATCTACGGGCTGTCCGACCCTAGCCATCCTATGCTCGTTGGCCAAATAACCGGCTGGGCACTCGGAAGCCTCGCTTTATCGGGCAACTTCGTCTTTGTCGATTCTGTATTCCAGAGCGTCTCCATTTACGACGTTTCCAATCCTGCCCACCCACTCCAGGTTGGCCATACTGACGACCTTTCCGGACCAGGCGGGTGGGCTTACGAAGCGTACAGCATCGCTTTATCACACAACTACCTGTATGTTGGCCTTCGAGACTATGGCGTGCGCATTTATGCGCTTGGCAGCCCTTCACCGCCCAAGCTGAGCATCACGATCACTAACACCAGCAACCTCCTGCTTTCATGGCCCGCGCCGACCTCCGCGTTTGTCGCCCAACAGAATTCAGGCATTAATTCAGCCAACTGGTTAACGCTCACCAACGAATCGGCGCTCGTAGGACCCCAGAACCAGGTGACGATTCCCAAGCCGCCGGGAAGCATGTTTTATCGCCTCGTTTCGAGGTAGCGCAGGTGCTGAACGACCTTATGAACTCTCCGCTTAACAAGCACATGCAACCAACCCCGCGATGACCTCTTTGTTTCATGCCGGACGCGGGTGGCGCGGGGTGGCTGATGTGCGACGTTCGGCGTGCTTTTGGGTCATGCGGTGGCAGTACTTGATTCTGGTTGGGGTGCTAATCGCGGCTTTGTTCCTGACTGCGACCCTGACTCCCTCCAATCCGTTGCGGCAGTTCATGAAGGTGAAGGGGTCAGAGATGACTATTGACGTGAAGGTGCATGAAGGGGTCGTGAAGGGGTCGGAGATGACTATTGACGTATTCTTTCTTCCTCGGGCAGACTTGCAAAAGCAGAGGGGTCGCAGCTCAACAACTGACAAATCGGCAAGTGCGGCTTCACTTTTTGGTCTGCCGGCGGTTGTATTGCGGTCATGGCACGAATAAGCAGCGGGGTCGTATCTCAACAATTGACAAATCGACAGGTGCGGTATCACCTTTTGGTCTGCCGGCGGTTGTATTGCGGTCATGGCACGTGCAATGCGCGCGTCTGCATGTTGGAGGCGACGGGGGATTTCGTTGAGCACTTGCAGACGACTCCCGAATTACAATTCGCCCTGCACAGGTTGTCCACACTGGACTGGCTGGCTCCAGTGCGACTCCCCTACCGTGACGCGGTCTGCGGGCGATCGGTTGTAACTGTTCAGGTGCTGGATTAGGTTTGATATGAATGCTTGCGCCGGGTCGACTTCGCGCTTTGTCCCGGAGGGACATGCCGAGAATAGCCCGGCGCTTCAGCGCCGGGTACAACGCCCAAAGAAGCGGCGTCCCGAAGGGACGCTTGAAGCTCAGTCCAACAAGAAGCGTTAATCATACCCAATTTGGATAGCATTCACGCGGTTCTCCCGGGCGGCGCCGCGCAGGAGTCCGGATTGCGAATCGGGATTGAGCGCAGCGGAGGCACGATCGGGGAGCCGGGGTTTTTAATGCTGGAGGCGCAGTGGAGCCAGGAGCTGATGTATGACGCGTCACTGATTCAGCCGTCCCTTCGGGACGGAGGCAACACCAGACTGCTTTTCCCGGCGCTGAAGCGCCGGGCTATTGTCGGATGTCCCTCCGGGACAACAACTGACCTCAAACCGGGTGACAATTCGAAAGGCGCCTGCGACGCCCAGGCAAATGCATGGATGCGCACCTCAACACTTACGATCAGTTGGCAGCACCGCCGCATCCAGAACTTCAAACTCAGCGGTTGGATACTTGCGCGACAGAACCGATTTTTGCCAGTTCTCTTTCAGGCGCTGCTCGACCTGGGCCTTCTGCGCCGCGGATAGCCGCCGCCACTTTACCTCGGTGACGATCAGCCGCCCTGGTTTTTCCAGGCGCACAAAGTCAAATTCCAGGCGGCCTTCCCAATACCGGGCGGCTTCCGGATGGCGGCGGCGGCAAAAATCTTCGAACGCGGTGGCGGTGTGTTCATGGAGCAGCCCGGCTTTCTCAGCCGCCTGATACCAAAACCGCGCCCAAGCCGGAAGGATTCAGTTGAACCGCTAATCTGCGCTAATAAACGCTAATAAAGACGGGCTTGAGGCAGGAGTCTGGCACTTCCAGGCTTGTGCACCGCACGATGAGCGGAACCTTCCGGTCAGGACATCGATCACGCGCCGCTTCTTAGCCTCGATTAGCGTCTATTAGCGGTTTCTCCTTCGAATCGTTACGGCTAAGGATGGGCTAACGCACCCAAGACCAACAAAATGGTCGTTCCCCCTTCACCCCGAACGACCACCGGCTACCTTCTACCAACCCTCCGGGTTGGAGAAAATCGGAATTATTTTCGCACGGGCGCTTAGATGGGAAGAGGCGCCCCCATTACTCCCGCCCGTATTAGGAACAGTATTATGCCAACCCATAAAAAGGTAGCACTGATGAACAATGCCAGGCTTGTCAGGAACACCATGCATACTCGGGCTGCGCGGCGCTTCTCTTGGAGGCGACTGGGATACAGAAACAGAATCGCGGAGGCCGTGGCGAGCGGGACCAATGAGAGCATCCCAATAGTATCGTTAGAAAAGGCCAGGAGCTTCTGGAGGAGTACGGTTAGGGGTGTCCACAGGAAGCACGGAACAAAGGCAAAAAGCAGAGCACGGCGATAAGGTCTGTTTGTGGATTGAGGAGGCACCTCCATTCGCAGACCGCTAATCAAGCTGACCTTGGGCCCGGGCTTCCTGCTGTTGCTCGCGCCGCCCCGCTCGACGAGTCTAATCGGACGCAACCCCTTGGCTTCCATCTGCCGGAACGCTTCTTGGCGTCCATCCGCTTCGAGCTGGCCTTCGGCTATCTTGCCATCCGCTTGCAAGGCTCTGTATTCGAAGACAGGCATGATCGTCCTGGTTGTTAATCAGAACGTGGTTTTCGACGCTCCGCGAAGAACCGCTGCTTTGTTAGGCGGCGCAATCATCGTGGCGGTTGCGAGAACGATGGTCTGCTGATCTTTGCGAAGCGAAAGTCGACCTGCCCGATCTGCCCCTCCTGGTAAAAGATTTCAATAACCGGCGGGTTCGGCTTGTCTGCGTTGATGAACTTCGCCAGGGCTAACCCTGCTTTTGGGCCACCCTTCATGGAAATCCGGTAGCCGTACGTTTCGAAGACGTGATAGACGGTTAGTGACCAGCTTCCCTTGATGAAGACGTTGCGCGAAAAGTCGGCTGCCGGCAAGTTAGAAATGGCGAAAGTGTGGTCGGCCAGAACTTGCAGGTTGCAATCCTCCTGCTGCAAGGTGGCGACTTGTGCCGAGGTAAAAAGGCCCTTTTTCGCGGCCTGTTCCAGCGTATCCCCAATTCCTTCGAACATTGGGTGGACAGGATGCAGCCGGACCAACCCTCCCCGACCCAACAGGACGTTGTCTAGTTTGTAAACCCCAACGATGGCTTGCTCCCCCACGGCCACGAGCGGGTCAGAACCCTGCTTGCCACAACCCGCCAACAGAATTGTGAGGAGTGCGAGTGGAGCGATGTATTTCATATTCTCAAGGCCGCCTAACTGTGATCATGCAACCAGCGGTTCAGATATTACTGGTTTTTTCATTCCGTAAGCGACGATAAGCCGTTGCCGGTGAGGCGCAAGGATCAAATCAGGAGACGAATTTATCGCTTTGAACGCCCAACATTTGCGGCCGCCTCCTGCTTTCGGATTGATTTGGCTTCGCGATGCTGCTCTCTTGCTTGGCCGTGCGGCGGCCACTCTTCATGGTAGCGTTGCTCTACGCCGGCGGCATCCTGGCGGCCCGCATGGCCCCGGCTTCTCCGTTTGTGCTGCTGGGGGTCGCGCTTGCTTTGGTCCCGGTTGCGCTGGCCTGGGGACGGGCGCGGCCGGGGTTGCTCTGCCTGCTGGCGTTCCTGGCTGGAGCGGCCAACCTGAAGCTCCACACGGCCGTCATTTCCCCGCACGACCTGCGCCGCGTCTTTGGCGACCAGCCCGCCCTGGCCCGGGTGCGCGGGACTTTATCGGAGACGCCGTCGCTGCGGGTGTACGAGCAGGGGGAGCGGGCCTCGTGGCGGACGATGGCGCGACTGGCGGTGAGCGCGGTGAGCACCAACCGCGAGTCCTGGCAACCGGCGGCGGGACGGCTGGCCATAACCACTCCCGGAACGCTCACCAATCTTTTCGCGGGCCAGGTGGTCGAAGTCGACGGGGTGATGGCGCTTCCCAGGGTCGCGGCGGCGGAGGGGACTTTTGATTACCGGGCCTATTTGCAGGAGCTGGGCGTCTATTACCAGTTGCAGGCGGCGTCGGCGGACGACTGGCGCATCGTGGCTTCGCCCCCGGCCCCGCCGTTGGCCGACCGCTTCCGGGGCTGGGCGCGGCGGGCCCTGGCGCGGGGCTTGCCGGGGGAGGATGAGTCGCTGCGGCTGGAATGGGCGCTGATACTGGGGTGGAAAACCGCCCTGACGGAGGAAGTTTCAGAACCCTTCATGCGGGCGGCGACCTACCACATTTTTGCCGTGGACGGGCTGCGCATGGCCATCGTTTTCGGCATTTTCTTCGGCCTGTTCCGCGCGCTGGGCTTGCCCCGCGCGCTGAGCGGGCTGGTCCTGGTTCCCCTGATTTGGTTTTACGTCGCGTTGACCGGGTGGCCGGCCTCGGCCATTCGGGCGACGGTGATGTTGACGGTGGTGATTGTGGGCTGGGTCTTGAAACGCCCGGCTGAACTGCTCAATTCGCTGTTTGCGGCGGCGC
Source organism: Verrucomicrobiota bacterium (assembly GCA_049518415.1). Classification (GTDB taxonomy): domain Bacteria; phylum Verrucomicrobiota; class Verrucomicrobiia; order Limisphaerales; family UBA8199; genus CAVQND01. Next base: position 208,223 of record JBEKRX010000001.1, on the reverse strand, counting down.
TGATCATTCTGATCTGGGAACCGCAACAGATTTTCCAGGCGGGCTTTCAGCTCTCGTTTCTGGTGGTGCTCTGCATCATCGTGCTGACGCCGCCGTTGTGGGGATGGGTGGAGCGTCTGACGGCGCCGGACCCGCTGTTGCCGGCGGAATTGCGGCCCCGCTGGCGGCGGGTGTGGCGGGGGCCGGCCCGCTACGTGGGCGACTTGCTGCTGGTGTCGTTTGCCGCGTGGGTCGGCTCGCTGCCGCTGGCGGCCTATTACTTTCATATCCTGACACCGGTGAGCACGCCGGCCAACCTGGTGGCCGTGCCGCTGTGCGGGCTGGTCCTGGTGAGCAACCTGGCGAGCCTGTCGTTGGCGGGCTGGTTTGCCGCGGCGGCGGAGTTATTCAACCACGCGGGGTGGTTTTTGATGGAGTGCATTCGGGTGAGCAGCCATTGGTTCGCCAGTTGGCCGGGGGCCTATTATTACGTGGCCGCGCCGGGCCTGTTCACCAGCGCCTTGTATTACGCCATCCTCCTGGCAGTCGCGACCGGTTGGCTGTTCCGGCCCAGGGTGCGGGCCTGGGCCATGCCGGCGCTGGGCCTGGCGGCCGGCTGTTGGTGCTGGCAAGCGTGGCAGGCCGCCTCGGTCACCCGGCTTACCATCCTGCCCGCCAGGGGCGGCCAGGCGATCTATTTCGACGCGCCGGGCGCGCGCAATGACTTGCTCATCGATTGTGGGGCGAGCAATGAGGTCCAATTCCTGACCAAGCCGTTCCTGCGCGGCCAGGGCGTCAACCGCCTGCCGGGCCTGGTGTTGACCCACGGCGACTCCCGGCACATTGGGGGCGCGGAAACCCTGGCCACGCTCTTCCCGGCCGGCAAGGTCTGGGCCAGCCCGGTCCGGTTCCGCTCGCCGGCCTACCGTCACGCGCTGGGGGAGTTCAGCCGCACGCCGGGCCGACTCCAGAGCCTCAGCCGCGGCGACCACTTGGGAGCGTGGACCATTGTGCATCCCGAGGCCAACGACCGTTTCCCCCAGGCCGATGATAATGCCCTGGTGCTGATGGGTGCTTTGCAGGGCACGCGGGTCCTGTTGCTTTCCGATTTGGGCCGGCCCGGTCAGCAGGCCCTGCTGGAACGCCAGGCGGATGTGCGGGCGGACATTGTGGTGACGGGGCTGCCAACGGCATCCGAGGCGCTGGGCGAGGACCTGCTGGAGGCCGTCCAACCGCGCGTGATCATTGTGGCTGACTCCGAATTCCCGGCCGCGGGGCGGGCCAGCCCGAAACTCCAGGAACGGCTGGCGCAAAGAAAGGTGCCGGTCGTCTATACCCGCTGGGCGGGAACGACGACGCTGGAGTTGCGTCGCGGCCGGTGGGAACTGCGGACCATGAGCGGTCTCCGGCTCACGAGCCAAAAGCCGGCGCTGGAAACAGGCTCAGCACCGGAAAGGTGAACCCCGAACGGCGAAGGGCGAACGGCGAACGGCGAACGGGGCGCTGGAAACAGGCTCAGCACCGGAAAGGTGAGCCCCTCGGCAACGTAGCGGCGCGAGCTTTCCGGCTTGCGTCAGTCCCGGCCAGCCTCCGGCTTGCCGGTTCCACTGATTCCAATTCGCGTTGGAATTACCAACGACTGGGGAATGCGCCGCGCGCTGCTGGGTTTGTCTTTACGTTGGCCGTCAGGCAGTTCTATATTCGGCGTCGAAAGCAACTAATCTTATGAAACGATTACCCGTCCCGTTCTTAACGGCTGCCACGCTTCTGCTCACCGCGGCCTCGCCGGCGCCGCCGGAGGACGGCAAGCTGCGCATCATCTGTTTCGGGGCGCACCCGGATGATTGCGAGATTCAAGTGGGGGGCGTCGCCGCCCTCTGGGCCGCTAAGGGACACCACGTCAAGCTGGTCTCGGTCACCAATGGCGACATCGGCCACTGGCGGGAGGCGGGCGGGCCCCTGGCCCACCGCCGCAAGGCCGAGGCCGAGGCCGCGGACAAAATCCTGGGCGTTACTTGCCAGGTCCTGGACATCCACGACGGCGAACTGCTGCCCACGCTGGAAAACCGCCGGCTCATCACGCGCCTGATTCGCGAGTGGAAGGCGGACATTGTGATCGCCCCGCGTCCGAACGATTACCACCCCGACCACCGCTACACCGGGGTGCTGGTCCAGGACTCCGCTTACATGGTCACCGTGCCGTTCTTCTGCCCCGACGTGCCTTATCTGAAACACAATCCCGTCTTCCTTTACAACCCTGATTCGTTCCAAAAGCCCAATCCGTTTCAGCCGGACATTGCCATCGCCATCGACTCGGTCATGGAGAAGAAGCTCGATGCCCTGGACGCCCTCGAATCTCAGTTCTACGAGGGGGGCGCCAACGGCTCGGCCGAGCTCATTCCCAGCGAGCCGGCCAAACAGCAGGCGCGCCACCGGGACGTGCGCGCCGCCTTTGAAAGACGGTCGCAGGAGCTCGCCCAACGTTTCCGCGCCAAGCTGGCCGAGTTTTACGGCCAGGAAAAGGCCGACGCCACCAAGTGCGCCGAGGCCTTTGAAATCTGCGAATACGGCCGGCACCCCGACAAAGAAGAACTCAAGAAGTTGTTCCCCTTCTTCGACGAATGAGAGCAAAGGCCCTTGGGCGGATGGCCCTGGGCCTGGCCCCGATGCCCCGGCTCCTGCCGGGCCAAGTCGCGCCGGGCAAGGCCGGATTTCCACCGGGATCGTCCGGTTGTCTGCGGCCCGCCCTGTGGCTGTGCTTGTTGCTTTGGGGCGCCGTGGCGACTGGCCAAAGCCAGCTTGTCACCTTGCAGGCTGCCACCAACCGGGTGGGCAAGTACGAGAAGCTCGAATTTCTCCTGCAATTCCCCGGCAACTACACCAATCCTTATGATCCGGACGAGGTGGAGGTGAGCGTGCATTTGGCGGCGCCCGGCGGCCAATCCCTGACCGTGCCGGCCTTTTATTGCCAGGACTATGAGCGGCGGCGGCCCAACGCCGGCGACCGCTCCCAGGATTGGGTCTATCCGCGCGGGGACCCGGTCTGGAGGGCGCGGTTTGCTCCCCTGCAACCCGGTGAGTACTCCGCCGTCGGGGTGGTGAAGGACCATGGCGGGACGCGCTCCTCGCCGGCCTTGCGCTTCACCTGCGGGCCGTCCGCCAACCGGGGATTCGTGCGCGTGAGCCGCCAAGACCCTCGGTTTCTCGAGTTCGCCGAAGGCCAGCCGTTTTTCGCCCTGGGCCAAAACCTGGCCTTCATCGGCAATCAACAATATGTCAGTCTGGCCAAGGCGGAGGCCATCTTCGGCAAGCTGGCGGAGAACGGGGCCAATTACGTGCGCATCTGGACCTGCTGCGAGGATTGGGCCATCGCCGTGGAGGCGCGCAAGAGCGCCTGGGGGCGCTCCTGGGACTGGCGCCCGCCGATCGTGCCGGCGCCGGGCAGCCCAGGCCGGGGGCGCAAGTGTATCAAAGTGCCTGGCAATGGGACGGCGCTCAAGGTCGAGCCTTCGCACCCGGTCGCGTTGCGCCCCGGCGTCCGCTATGTCATCTCCGGCAAACTCCGGACCGAAGGCGGGGCGGCGCTCAAGCTGGAGGGGAGCCGCTTGAAGGCGGCGCCGGCTTTTGCCTCCGGGCCGGAGGGCGGTTGGCGGAGTTTCCAATGGGAGTTCGATACCGGTCCGGGTGACTTCTGGCTGGGAGAGTTAGGCCTGCGCGCCGAGGGCGCCGGCACGGCCTGGGTGAGCGACCTTTCGTTGAGGGAGAGGACCGGGGGGCCCGAGTTGCTGTGGGAGGCGGAGGTCAACCGGCCCATCCGGGGCTTCTACAATCCCCTGGATTGCTTCCTGGTGGACGAAATCCTCGCGGCGGCCGAGCAGCGGGGGATTTACGTTCAACTCTGCCTGCTCACGCGCGACCTCTACATGAGTGCGCTAAAGGACCCGGCGAGCGCGGCGTATGACCGCGCGATCCAGGATGCCAGGAAGTTCTTCCGTTACGCCGTGGCCCGGTGGGGCTACTCGACCAGCGTGGCCGCCTGGGAGTATTGGAACGAAATGGACCCGGGCCTGCCCACCGAGCGTTTCTACAGCGCGCTGGGCGATTACCTGGAACAAGCGGATGTCTATCACCACTTGCGGACCACCAGCACCTGGGGACCGTCCGCCAAAGACTGCCGGCATCCGCAACTGGATTTTGCCGATACGCATTTCTATCTGCGCCCCTCCGACCAGGGCCGGCTGGCCGATGAAGTGGAGGCGGTGCTGGAGCGGACGCGCTGGCTGCGCGCTCAGGCCCCGCATAAACCGGCCCACCTGGGCGAGTTTGGGCTGGCGGACGAAAAATGGGGCTTGCGCGAGGAGCAGAAGCAGAGCCCGGAACTGGTTGACTTTCACAATGCGCTCTGGGCCTCGGCCCTGTCCGGCGCCTCCGGCACGGCCATGTTCTGGTGGTGGGAACGGTTGGATCAGCGCGAGGCCTATGCCACTTACCGCCCGCTGAGCCGGTTCCTGGCCGAGGTGCCCTGGACGGGCGGCGAACTGCGACCGGTCGCCGCAATGTGTTCCGACCCCCGCCTGCGCGTCGTCGGCCTGCAAGCCCGTGACCGGGCCTGGCTCTGGCTGTTCGACCCCGAGGCCTCCTGGGCCAAAGTCGCGGTCGAGAAGCGCCTCCCTGCCCCAATCACCAAGGCCGGGTTGGAACTGAAGAACCTTCCCGGCGGGACTTATCGAATCCGCTGGAGCGACACGCGCCAGGGCGGCCTGGTTGCGGAGCAGCAGGTCCCGCTGCTGGACGGGGTGCTGCATCTGGCGGTGCCCGACTTCAGCCGCGACAGCGCCTGCACGATCTCGCCGCAGCGCGGACTTTCCAGCCCGCCGTAAGAGAATTGAGGTTGTCCAAGGGTGCGGCGGACGGGGGCAAAGTCAGGGGCGCAGGCTCGTGACGCAGAACACCTCCAGCGCACCCTTGCCTTTGATGGGAACCGATCCTTTGGACCGTCCCTCGCAATGGTCCGCGAGCAGCTTCCACGTTTCCGCGCTCACGCACACCGCCCCCGGGTCGCCCGCCTGCTCGAGGCGCGCCGCGGTGTTTACCGTGTCCCCCCAGACGTCGTACTGGTACTTCTTGCGGCCGACGACGCCGGCGACCACGGGGCCGACGCTGACGCCCACGCGCACCTGCCAGTTTGCCGCGTGTGCCCGCGTGGCCGCAATCATCTCCAGGCCGCAGCGCACGCAGTCCAGGGCCGGCTCGGCCACCGGCCGGAGCAGCCCGGCCACCGCCATGAAAGAATCGCCGATCGTTTTGATCTTCTCCAAGCGGTGCCGGTCGGCGATGCCTTCGAAGGCCTCGACCAGGGTCTGCAACTGCGCCACGATGTCCTCCGGCGGACGCCGGTCCGAGTAAGCTGCGAAGCCCACGATGTCGCAGAACAACACGCCCACGTTCTCGAAACGCCGCGCCTTGACTGCGCCGGTGGCTTTGAGTTCGGTCACCACGTCGCGCGGCAGGATGATGTGCAGCAGCTCGTCGGCCCGTTGCTTTTCCTGCTGAATGCGGCGGAGGAACAAGGCCTCCTGCTCGCGCAGCCGCTGCTTCTCCAGGCAAGCGGTGATGCGGGCGCGCAGGCAGGCCGGGTTGAAGGGCTTGGCGATATAATCCTCCGCGCCGGCCTCGATGCAGCGGGCGATGCTCTGGTCCTGGTCGAGCGCCGAGAGCATAATGACCGGCACGCCCGCGAGCGCGGCGTCAGATTTCAACCTGGCCAGCACCTGGTAGCCGTCGAGGCCAGGCATGACCAGGTCGAGCAGCACGAGGTCGAACTTGTCGGTGCGCAGGGCCTGCAAGCCCTCCAGGCCGCTGGCGGCGAGCGCGACCCCGAAGCCTTGCCGGCGCAGACGCCGGGCGAGCATGTCGCGATTGACCTGGTCGTCGTCCACCACCAACAGGTGGCCTGGCGCCTGGACCGGGGCCTGCGGTGGCATCGGCCCGGGCGGCGCAAAGCCCAGGCCGGGCGGGAGCAGGCCGGTCGCGGCTGGGGCCGCCGCGGGGGCGCCGGCGGCGGGCGTGATGAGGTATTCCTCCATCAAGGCCAGCCAGGTGCGCGCGGCGCCGGTGATCTTGGCCAGGTCGGCCAGGAGCTTCTTGCGGCCCAAATCTTCGGCCTGCTCCTGAAGCATCTCGCCGTAGCCGATGATGTGGTTCACAGGGGTGCGCAGGGCGTGGCAGAGCTGGAACAGATCGAGGCGCTGGGTCCCGAAGATTTCCTCGTCGAAATACTCCGTCATCAGCGCCAGCAACTGCCGGCCGCCGGCGTGGATTTTCTGGAGGTCGGCCTGGAAGGGCTCCGGCGTGTGCTCGTCCTCCTGCAACATCTCGCAGTAGCCGAGGATGTGGTTGATGGGCGTGCGGAGGTGGTGCCGCACCTTCGAGAGATCAAAGCGCGGCGCGCGGGGAGAGTGACCCAGGGGGCTCCCGGCCTTGCGGGGACCGGCTTTCTTTGGCTGGCTCATGACCCGCCGGGCTTCGACAACTGGACCTGGATTTTGGCCAACAACCGTTCGAACTCGACGGGTTTGGTATCGAAATCATCGCACCCGCACGCGCAGGCCCTCTCGGCGTCGCTGGCCATGGCGTGGGCCGTCAGCGCGATGATCGGGATGCCTTTGGTCCCGGCGTCACCCTTCAAGAGACGCGTGGCTTGCCAGCCGTCGAGCACCGGCAAGCTCATGTCCATGAGAATCAGCGCCGGCGCCTCGGACTTCGCCATCGCCACGGCCTGCTCGCCGTCCATCGCGCAGACGACCTGGTAGCCGCGCCGCTCCAACCGGCGCGAGAGCATGTCGCGGTTCATTTCGTTGTCTTCGACCAGGAGGATTTTAGGCATAGAGGATTCCCGGGTTGAACTTTCATGGGCTGGCCGGGGAGCGGGTGTTGGCCAGCAACCGCCGGATTTCGCGAATGAGTTCGGCAGTGGAGTAGGCGCCTTTTTGGAGGATTTGGGTCACCTGGCCGTTCAGGCGGCGACGGTCCTCTTCGGTGAGGTCTTTGGCGGTGATGACGATCACGGGCAGGCGCTGGCAATCGGGCCGCTGCCGCAACGCCCGCACGAAGTCGAAGCCGTCCATCTCCGGCATGAGGAGGTCGAGCAGGATCACGCCCGGTACCTGGGCGGCCACGCGCTCCAGCCCCACGCGACCGTTCTCCGCCTCCGTCACCTGCCAGCCCTGCCGCTCCAGGTTGCGCCGCAGCACCTCGCGGACCGCCAATTCGTCTTCCACCACCAGCACGGTCACGGTGGAGACATGGGGGCGATACTTGTTCATCACCGCGGCCAGCCGCTCCCAGTCAATCGGTTTGGTCAGGTACTCCGCCGCGCCGAGGGCAAAGCCGAGGTTCTTGTCGTCCACGATGGTCATCATCACCACGGGGATGTCCGCGGTGGCCGGGTCGGCTTTCAGCCGGCTCAGCACGGCCCAGCCGTCCAGCCCCGGCATCATCACATCGAGCGTGATCGCGGCCGGCTTCAGGGAGCGGGCGAGTTCGAGGCCCTTCGCGCCGGAAGCGGCCGTCTGGACGGCGAAACCATCCTTGGCGAGGGCGCGCTGGAGGAGGTCCAGGGCCGCGGGGTCGTCGTCAATCACCAGCACCAGCGGTCCCGCGGTGGCCGCGGTCGGCAGAACCGGGGACGTTTTGGTTTCGACCGGCGGGGCCACGGGCTGAACCTCGACGGGCAGCGTCATCGTGAAGGTCGAGCCTTTGCCCAGCTCGCTCTCGACGGCGAGGTCGCCGCCCATGAGGAGACAAAACTGCTTGCTGATGGCCAGGCCCAGCCCGGTGCCGCCGAATTTGCGCGTGGTCGAGGCGTCCGCCTGCGCGAAGGCCTGAAACAGCCGGCTCAGTTGCTCGGGCGACATGCCCAGGCCGGTGTCGGTGACGGTGAAGCTGAGGGTTTCCCGGCCCGCCGGGACTGCCGAGCCCTGCTCTGTTGGTTCCAGGGCTTGGCGGAACCCTCGCCCCACCGCCAGCCGGATCGTTCCTTTTTCCGTAAACTTGCAGGCGTTGGACAGGAGGTTGAAGAGCGTTTGGCGCACCTTGGTCAGGTCGGCCCGCAGCGTGCCGATGTCGGGCGGACAATCCACTTCCAGGCGGTTGCCGTTCCTGGCGACGAGCGGCTGCACGGTCGTGGCCACGTCCTGAATCACCTGCGCCACGTCGAAACTCTCCAGGTAGAGCGTCATCTTGCCGGCTTCGATCTTGGAGAGGTCTAGGATGTCGTTGATGAGCGTGAGCAGATGCTTGCCCGCGCCGTGGATTTTCTCCAGGTCGGGCACGAATTGCTTCTGGCCCAGGTCGGCGGCCTCCTCCTGGAGCATCTCGCTATAACCAATGATGGCGTTGAGCGGGGTGCGCAACTCATGGCTCATGTTCGCCAGAAACTGGCTCTTGGCCTTGTTGGCGTCGTCCGCCGCTTGCTTGGCCTGGCGCGCCTCCGCTTCCGCCCGGCGCCGTTCGCCGTTTTCCCGCTCCAACTCGAGGCGTGCTCGGTGCTCCTGCTGATACATTTGCTCGCGCAGTTGCTCGGCCTCGCGGCGACGCTGCCGGGCGCGCGTAGTGGCGACCAGGGCAATCAGGGCCAGCAGGCCGATGCCGCCCCCGCCCGGCGCCAGCACCCACGGGTTCGCGTGCCAGGGGACGACGACCTCCAGCGTCGCCAGCGTCGGCCGGGAGTAGTTCAGGTCCCGGTCAATGTATTGCACCGCCAGCGTGTAGGCGCCCGTGCGGTTGGTGCTCCAGGAAAGCTCGCTCAGGCCCAACGCCGGCGACCAGGCATCGCCCTTCAACTCTGCCGGGCTTAACCGGCCCTCAGTGATCTGATACCGGTATCTCCGGCCTTCGGGCCGTGTCCGCAAGTCGATCACTTTGAACTTCACATTGACGAGCCGGCCAACGGAAATGGGCGGCAGGGCCCCAAGCTCCGGGCGCCCCAGGTCAATCTGAAAGCTGACGCGCGGCCCGCGGGCTTCCAGCTTTATGGGCCGGTAACGCACCAGGCCGTGGTCGGTGGCGAACCAATACACCCCCCGCCTCGGGTCTTCGGCGATGTCATACACATTTCCGGTTCCGGCGTCGGGAAGTGGAGACCAGGTCTGCCCGTCGAACCGGGTCACGCCGACGGCGGTTCCGACCCAAATCAGGCCCTTCGAATCCCGCCAAATGCACCAGACGCCATCGTCCGGCAACTGACCCTGGGCCCGGGTATAAAGGACGAATTGCTTCTTCTCGCGGTCATAGCGTTTCACTCCCCCCGAACCGTTGTTGAACCACATTGAGCCATCCGGGCCGCTTTCAATGTTATACACCTCGCCGTCTGGCGCGCCGTTGGTCACCGCCAGGTGCTCAAACTTCTGACCGTCCCACCGGACTACCCCCGCGTTAGCGGTGCCGGCCCAGATCGCCCCCGAGCTGTCCGCCTTCACACCTAGGAAATGGTTGACGGGAAGTCCGTTGGTGGTCGTGTAAGTTCGGAATCGCTGACCATCATAACAGCTCAAGCCGCCGTATTCAAACGCAAACCAGAGCGTGTTGCTCGGGCCGGCGGCGATGCTCAAGGCGCGGTTGCCGGCCAACCCATCGGCAGTCGTAAACGTCCTCAGCTCCTTTCCATCCCAGCGCGCGATGCCAGTAAGTGTGCCACTCCACCAGGAACCATCGGGCGTCTCCAGGAAGTCAAACACACGTTGACTGTTGTCCTCCGGCTTCCCCCTGTATGGCGCGAAGGTATGGCCATCGAAACGCCAAAGACCCGCCGTGAGCGCTGGATACGCAGGAAGCCCCCACGCCAGCCAAAGCGCGCCGTCGGAACCCACTTTGATGCGCCCAAACCCCTTGGCCGGCATGCCGTCGATTGAATTGATGACTGCCAAAGACTCCGGGTCCAAACAGCAGACTCCATTGCCCCCGCCCAGCCACACCAGGCCATCGGCAGAACCGCCGACGCAGAGAACGTAACTGTTTTCGCGCAGCCCATCGCTGGGGGTGAAGTGCACGACACCCCTCCCGTCGAAACGAGTCAGGATGTTAGGCTGGAATCCAGCCCACAGCATCCCGTCCGCCGAGACGCAGATTCCCTGGGCCGCGGCGTCAGGCAGGCCGTCGGCGGGCGTCAGCAGCGTCATGGCGGCCTGGCCGGAGCCGGTGGCTGGGGGAACGTAATGGGCCAGGCCGTGCGGCCGAAGACTCACCCAGACCGAGCCATCGGGCGCCACTGCCGGGAACCTGGTTTGAACGGCCGGACTCGCCAGCTCCTCGAGCCTGACCCGTGTCAAGCGCGCGCCATCGTATCGCCACAGCCCGCTGCGCCAGGTTGCCAGCCAGACCACTCCCTGGGCGTCCCTAGCCATCTCCCAGGGGTCTTTGAGTTCCGCTGGCGTCTCAAGTTGCCGAAAATCCTTGCCGTCAAACCAGAACATCCCATTGGCCGTTGACGCCAGGATGCGGCCGTCACGCAATTGGAGAATGCCGCGCACACCCCAGTCCTGATTGGTAATGCCGAGGGTGAAGTTAGTGAACTTCGCCCCAACCGTGGCGGGGTCATATCGGGAAATGCCCTTGAATGTGCCGAACCAAACAGCGCCGTTCCTGTCCTGCACGATGCTCGTCACTCGGTCGTCGAGCAGGCCCTGGGCCGTGGTCAGGTTCAGGAAGTCCTTGCCGTCAAAGTGGGAAGCGCCGCCCAGCGTCCCGAACCAGACCGATCCGTCTGGCGCCGGATAGATCGCGAGAACATTGTTGCCCGCCAGGCCATCGCTCGCGGAGTAGCCCCGCGCAGTTCCCCGTTTGAAGCGGGCGAGACGGAAGTCCACCTTGGCCGAGCCGTTCGTCAAGTCCACCAACGTCCCGTTGGTGACCCACTGGCTGCCGGCGTAGCCGCGCAGGCGGAACCGGCCCGCTTTGAGATGGGCGAACTGGAAGTTCCCTTGCTTGTCGCTCAACGCCGTGCCGGCGATGTTGGTTCCGTCCGCATTGATCAACTGTAGCACCAGGGAGTCGTGCGGGGTGGTGTCATCCAGCGCCACCGCCCGGCCGGATAAGCTCAGCCCCCCTTTGGGCCGGGAAAACGCCCAAAAGTCGGCCTGCCCAGGCCTGGACCGGTCAAGCCTATTGGTGTCCGTCTGAGGCGTGGCCGGCACTCCGCCCTTGGGCGCCTCGAGGTCCAGGACGCGGTTGGTGGCGGCCGGTTGGGCGTTGAGGCTGGCGAGTTGACCAACCCACCACCCGGCCAATGCAAGGACCAGGCACCGCCTCATGGCGTCGGTTCTCATGGTTGGCGCATCTCTTCCGGTTCAATCACCGCGGGCAACACCACGGTGAACGTCGAGCCCCGGCCCAGCTTGCTCTCGACGGCGAGGTCGCCGCCCATGAGGAGACAAAACTTTTTGCTGATGGCCAGGCCCAGGCCGGTGCCGCCGAATTTGCGCGTGGTGGAGGCGTCCGCCTGCGCGAAGGCCTGAAACAACCGGCTCAGTTGCTCGGGCGACATCCCCAGGCCGGTGTCGGTGACGGTGAAGCTGAGGGTTTCCCGGCCAGCCGGGACTGCCGAGCCCTGCTCTCCTGGTTCCAGGGCTGGGCGGAACCCTCGCCCCACCGCCAGCCGGATCGTTCCTTTTTCCGTAAACTTGCAGGCGTTGGACAGGAGGTTGAAGAGCGTCTGCCGCACCTTGGTCAGGTCTGCCCGCAGCGTGCCGATGTCGGGCGGACAATCCACTTCCAGGCGGTTGCCGTTCCTGGCGACGAGCGGCTGCACGGTCGTGGCCACGTCCTGAATCACCTGCGCCACGTCGAAGCTCTCCAGGTAGAGCGTCATCTTGCCGGCTTCGATCTTGGAGAGGTCGAGGATATCGTTGATGAGCGTGAGCAGATGCTTGCCCGCGCCGTGGATTTTCTCCAGGTCGGGCACGAATCCCTTCTGGCCCAGGTCGGCGGCCTCCTCTTGGAGCATCTCGCTGTAGCCGATAATGGCATTGAGCGGGGTGCGCAACTCATGGCTCATGTTCGCCAGAAAACTGCTCTTGGCCTTGTTCGCCGCGTCAGCGGTCTCCCTGGCTTGCCGCAGTTCCACATTTTGCGATTGGAGTTTTTGTTTCGCGTCCTCCAGTTGATCAAACAACCGTTTCGTATAAATCGCGTTGCGCACGCGGATGCTCACATCCTGCAAATCAATCGGCTTGGTGAGAAAATCATTCGCGCCGGCCTCCACCCCCAGCAGGCGCTCTCGCCGGTCTGCCAAGGCGGTCACCATTAAAATAGGAATGTGTGCCGTCCGTGGATTTGCTTTCAACCGGCGGCACACAGTGAAACCGTCCATCCGCGGCATCATGACGTCCAGCAAAAGGACGTCCGGCGAGTGTGTGACGACAAGTTGCAGGGCCTGCTCGCCGTTCTCCGCCTCGATCACCTCATCCCCGCGCGCCTCCAAGGTGTCGCGCAGCAGTTGGCGATTCTTCTCCTCGTCGTCCACCACCAGGACGCGGCCGAAATAAGTTGCGGCTGGAGTTGCGCCGGTGGGATTCATGTGGCACCGCCGTCCGCCGCGATGAACCGCCCCACCTGTTTCGGAAAGCTCCGCGTGTCGATCGGCTTGGTGAGATAACCCTGGCAGCCCGCCGCCAGAGCCTTCTCCTCGTCGCCCTTCATCGCGTGGGCCGTCAACGCGATGATCGGTATCTGGCGGGTCGCCGGGTCGAGCTTCAGCCTTCGCGTCGCCTCCAGGCCGTCCAAGTCCGGCAGGCTGATGTCCATGAGAATGAGGTCCGGGTGATCCGTTTTCGCCATGGCAATCCCTTTTAGCGCGTTCTCGGCCTTGAGCACGACATATCCGTTGGCTTGCAGCAAATCCGCCGCTAGATCCAAATTCATTGGATTGTCTTCAATGATCAAAATTTTGCCGCCGGCCATGTTCGCTCCTCCATTGGGTCTATGCGGCGCGCCGGCTTTCCCGATTGAGCCGCGCCAACCGGTTTAGCTCACGAAGCAAATCCTCTTTGCCGGATTTGGAGGCGATGGCCTGCACGTGTTGGATCAGCCCCTGGCGTTCCGACTCGGTCAGGTCTTTAGCCGTATAGACCAAAATGGGAATCTCACGCGTGTCCGGCCGCGCGCGCAACCGCTGGACCACCTCAAACCCGTTCACCTCGGGCATGATCAAATCCAGGATAATCAAGTCCGGCTTGTGCAAAACCGCGAGTTCCACGCCCTCCCTGCCGCCGTTGGCTGGAATCACGTTAAAGCCCGCGCTGTGAATCGTGCTCGTCAGGAACTCCACCGTGATCGGCTCATCGTCGATGACCAGCACCTTCTGCACCTCTTTCCCGGCGGCATTGCGAGCCTTGTGGACCGCTTCTAGCAGCCGGTCCTTGCTCACCGGCTTCACGAAATATTCCACCGCGCCCAGGCTGAAACCCAGTTGCAGATCGTCTGTAATCGACACAACGACCACTGGGATGTCTTTGGTCTCCGGCATGGCCCTCAACTCCGCCAGCACTTCCCAGCCGCTTTTCTTCGGCAGCAGAATGTCCAGCGTGATAGCGTGCGGCCGCAGTTGGCGCGCCAGGCGGATGGCCTCCTCGCCGTCCCACGCGTGCGCGACCGCGTAGCCGTCGCTCGTCAAATATTCCTCCAGTAACTCGCCCGCCTGCCGTTCGTCCTCGACGATCAAAACCAGCGGCCCAGTCGCCGCCAGGTTGCGCTCGGCCGTTGCGCGCGCCCGGCTGGCTTCCTCTGCTTTCAACTCCTTGGGGGCCGCGCGTCCGACTTCCTCCGTGTCGATCGGGAGCAGGAAGATAAAATTGCTGCCCTTGCCTTCGATGCCTTCGCTCTCCACCCAAATCCACCCGCCGTGCAATTCCACCAGCTTGCGGGTGAGTGAGAGGCCTAAGCCGGTGCCATGTTGCTGCCGCGCGTACGAGGAATCCGCCTGCTCAAATTCCAAAAACACCCGCTCCTGGTCTTTCGGCTGGATGCCGATGCCCGTGTCCGCCACCGAGACGCGCAAACACTTGCCGCTTCTTGGCTCTCCCGCTCCGCCGCGCTCCCGCTCCCAGGCGCTCAGACCCGCGCGCACCGTCACCTGCCCGCCGTCGTGCGTGAACTTGATGGCGTTGCTCAGCAGATTGTACATGACCTGCTTGAATTTGGGCTGGTCGGCATACAGCGGCGGCAGGTTCGGCTCCGCTTCGACCACCAGCGCGATGTCTTTTTTGTTCGCCAGCGTCTTCACAATCGTCTGCACGTCCTCCAGTGCCGTCGTCACCTCGAACGACATCCGCTCCAGTTCCAGCCGTCCGGCCTCGATTTTCGCCAAATCAAGGATGTCGTTGATCAATTGCAGCAAATGCCGCCCGCTGGTGAGAATGTTTTTCGTGTATTTGATCTGCCGCTCGTTAAGGTCGCCAAACGTCTTGTCGTGCAAAATTTCCGAGAAGCCGATGATGGCATTGAGCGGCGTACGCAACTCGTGGCTCATGTTTGCCAGAAACTGGCTCTTCGCTTGCGTCGCCGCCAGCGCCCGTTGCTCCGACTCGGTTAATTGCTGGTTCACCCCGCGCAGTTCCTTTTCGCGCAGCTCGATCATTCCGAGCATGCCGTTGAACTGGTCCACCAGGAAGCCCACCTCGCCGGCGGTGCGTCTGGCCGCGCGGAGGGAATAATTCTGTTCACTCGAAACCACCCGGGCGGTGTTGGCCAAATCCAGGATCGGCTCCGACACCATGCGCTGAAATTTGGACGACAGGAGAAACACCAGCGCGAACGCTCCCAGCATGATCGTGCCAACCGCGGCCGTGAAGGTTCGCAGGCGCGACCACATCTCCGAGAGGGACGACTCGATGTAAATGGTGCCGAGCCGCTCGCTGCCCAGGAGAATTGGCTGGAACAGGAACAACCGCCCGTGCTCAAACCGTGGCGGTCCGACCGTTGCCGGCACCGCTGGCGGCGGAGCGGCGCTGACATCATTGGTTGGATACCGCGCCAGCACCTGGCCGTCCGGCTTGTAAATGCACGCCGCCACGATGCTCGGGCGCGCCTTCAAGGTCATCAACGACGCCGCGGCTTTGCCCGTATCGTCGAAGCGGAGCGCGGCGAGGTTGTTGCCGCCGAGCATTTCCGCCTCCGCGCTCAAATCACTGGCCATCGTCCGCCGGAACACGTACTGGTCGTAGGCGACGAAGGCCGCGCTGGCCAGGAGCAGCACGAGGCCGCACGTCAACAGAATGATGAGCATCAACTGGCGCTTGATCGGGAGGTCTTGAAAGCGGATCATCTTATTTGTTGTCGGCTACGACTTTCCCAATATCCAGGAGCTGCGAACTGATCTTCAGCTTCGCCAATCTCTCGGCCATCCTGCTTATCTCAAATCGAGGTTTTTTTTCCAAGGTGAAATTGATGATGCCTCCCCGCTGCGTGAAGCTTTCCATGTCGCCGACCGTTAACACACTCAGGCCTTTGAGCTGGTTAAGAATCTGGTTCAGTTCATTCTTCTCCGAGGCGCTGATAAATACCAGATGGCACCGCTCCGCGTCGGTGGCGGTGTCGCATTTGCGAACGACCACTTTGCGGTCTTTGGCTTTCTCGTCCTGGAAAAACTGCCGCGCGGTTTTGATCACCGGATCGTCGCCGAGAATGCCGATCACGAACGGGGCGGCGGCATTGGTGAACGCGCCCTGGGGCCACTCGGTGAAATCGGCAAAATACTTGAGCCAATTGGCTTTCACGACCTCCGGCGGCAGGATTTTCGGCGTCTCCGCGCCGGCGGCGTCCCGGCCCAGCGGCCACACGGCCAGCAGCAAAACCACCGTGAACCGGCAAACCACCGAAAAGGCGGCCGCAAAAGAGCGCGGAGGGGCACTGCCGCAACCGAAGCAACCCGCCCTTTCGCCACAAGGACCCGCGGTGCCGCGGGATTGACCGAACGAAAACCTCCGCGTCACTTCGCTCTTCCGAGGTTGATGAGCGCGCTTCATGGCTTGACCACGCGATAGAACCGCGCGCTCGGGCCGGGCACGCTCGGGTCCGTCCATCGAACTCCACCGGTCACATTCAGATTGGTCACGGTGGCCAGCGGCGTCCAGGCAGAGAGGTCCGGTGAGGCTTCAATGCGGTACGCCATCCCCTTCCAGCACTGGATGTGGAGTTGACCCGGCTGTGACATCGAGAGCCTGGCCGGCTCGGTCACCGTCAGGAACTGCTTGACCGCCACATTGTGGAGCTCCTGCACGATGCCTGACGGCCACTCGATGCGCACGGTGTCAATGTTCGTCGCATCGCCCAGCCCAAAATGCGCCAGCAACGGCTGCGAGGACCCCACGCCGTCTCCGCCAAAAATCTCGCGCAACTGCCAGCGGCTCGCGCCCCGATAAAAGGCCCTGACTCGGACCTTGGCCCCGATCCCCGAGCGGTTGGAGGCGCTGCCCACGCATCGCACCTTGACCCAACCGTTGCTGTTGCCGTTGTTCCGATAGAGCAGGTTCTGCCCGCTTTTGTTCGCCACAAACAGGTCCAAAAAGCCGTCGTTGTCGTAGTCGGCCCAGCCACAGGCACAAAACGTGCCCAGGTCACTGGTCAGACTGCCGAGGCTGACCGCCGTGAACGTCCCGTCCCCGTTGTTGTGATAAAGCGCGTTGGTGCCCGCGTAGTTGCTGACAAACAAGTCCAGGAAACCGTCGTTGTCGTAATCGCCCCAGGAACACCCGCTCCAAACCGCGGCCGCCATGACCGGAGCCCCTTGGGTCACTTGAGTGAACGTTCCGTTCCCCTCGTTATGGTAGAGGAAGTTCTTTCGAGCGGTTAGCTCGGCCCCGTTGGCAACGAACAGGTCCGGGAAGCCGTCGTTGTCGTAGTCGCCCCATGCGCAAGGCCAAGAGTCGGCGGTTGGCACGCTGGACGGACTGCCGGTCACTCGGGTGAAGGTCCCATGGCCATTGTTGTGGTAAAGCAGGTTCCCGCCCGGGTCAGCCGTGAAAAAGAGGTCGGGGTAACCGTCATTGTCATAGTCGGCCCACGCAGCGCCGTTGACGCCAAAACCCGCGCTTGTGAGGCCGGCGTTGGGGGCCTGGCTAAAGGCGCCATTCCCGTCATTCTGGAACAAGACGGAGCCCTGGTTTCCAAGGGTGTCACCGACGAACAGGTCGAGCCAGCCATCGTTGTTGTAGTCCACCCAGCCGGCGCCACAAGGAAAACTAGCTAGCCCATGAATGAAACTTGATACGTTCGTGACGTTCGTAAACGTGCCATCCCCGTTGTTCCTGAGCAGCGCTGCCGCGTTAGCCGAAGCGCTCCCCACGTAGCGCCCGATGACCAGATCGAGGTAGCCGTCGTTATCGAAGTCCCCGAGGGCTGCAGTCGGCCCTTGACCCGGGGCCCCCAAAGGAGGGAGGCCCGTAACGGCCAATTTACTGAAGGTGCCGTCGCGGTTGTTGCGGCAAACTATGGTCGTGGAGTTGGTCATCAGGATCACCAGATCCAAATAGCCGTCGTTGTCCAGGTCGCCCCAGACTGCCTGGGAAGACGGGCCAGCGCTCACCACGTCGCCGGTGGTGATCTTGGTGAAGGTGGGATCGATGGCGAGGTTTGCCGGAAGTGTCAGGGACCCTGAGGCATTGGTCACCACCACGGAGTACGCGGCAGCATCGGCGAATTGCGCGTTGGTTACGATCAGGACCATGTTGGTGGCGCCCGAAATGTTCGTTCCCTTGAACCCCCACTGCAAGCCTGCCCCAGTGGGTGGGTATATTGAAACAAGAAGCCTGAGGGTTGCGCCCAGGCTCACCGAGCGTGGGCTTTGAATCACGGGAGTGACTACCGTCAAGGTCGCGTTCGCGATGATCGGCGGGGGCACTCCGTTATCCACGGTGACGCTGTAACTTCCCCATTGGGCGGGGACCACGTTGGTCAGCGCCAGGGTTGGGCCGGTGGCGCCAGGGATGGCCTGGCTGCCGTAGGACCATTGATAAGTCAAAGGAGTGCTGCTCGCGGCGACGACGACCGCGAAGCCCACGTTCGTGCCAGCGGCCACCAACTGGCTCTGGGGCGGAGTGATGAGTACCGGCGGCCTCTGCGCCAGAGCGACAGGGCAAAGAGCCGTCACGAGCAAGACCGCCAGCGCCACCCCCAGCCCAGCCTGAAGCTTCGGCGCCGGGGCCCGGCACAAACCCGAAAAACCGGTCACCCCCCTGCGCTCCGAAGCGCATGGGAGAGCGGAAGGGCCGTTTGCCGTTCGCCGCTCGCCGTTCGCCGTTCGCCATTCGCCGTTCGCCGTTCGCCATTCGCCGTTCGGTACCACGGATGTTTTCATTTTATGGTTCAGAATCGGTAGGTTAGTTTGCCCAGCACCAGGCGCCCGTCCTGGGGGATGACATCCTGCACATGAAACGGCGTGGCAGGGTCGCTGTAGCGCCGGTCCAGAACATTATAGACGCTTACCGACAGGTCCAGGCCTTTGGCCAGGTTCCGGCTCAGCAAGGTCACATTGACCACGCCAAAGCCGCCCGCCTCCGTCCCGAGCAGCGTGGCCCGCTGGCTGGTGTACTGGAACTCCGCGCTGGCGATGAGCTTTTCCTGGAATACCGGCACGCTCAGGTTGAGCTTGAAGAGGTGTTCGGGCGAGTCGGTCAGGATTTGGTCGGTCACGCGGTCACGCGTCGTTTGCAGGGTGCAACTGGCGCGACCCTCGATGCCGCTTTCCCAGGCGAAGGTCTGCAAGGCAAATTCGACGCCCCGGGCATCCGCGCCTTGGACGTTTTGATAGCTCATCCCGCCCGCCGGGTCGGGCTGCCAACTGATTAAGTCGTCCATCTGATTGTAAAATCCCGCCACCGAGGAACGGAGGTGGCTGACGATCGTCTGCTCCCACACCAGTTGGTAAGTCGTGATTGTTTCCGGCGTCAGGCCCCGCGATGGACTTTTGGCAATGAGCTCGTAAAAGTTGGGGGCCCGAAAGGCCGTGCCGTAGATCGCCTTGAGCGTAGTCTCCGGCCACGGATGATAGACCAAGGCCAGGCGTGGATTGGCCGTGGGGTGGAAAGCTCCGTACTGGTCATAACGCACCCCGGCGTTGAAGTGCAGGTTGGCCAGGAGAGCAATGTCACCCTGGAAATAGATGCCATAGCTGTGCCGGTCGCGCTGAATGTCCGGCGACACCCGGCCCGTTGCGCCGTCCAAGGTGTGCTCGCGCTGGTTGAAATCGTCGCGATACTCGCCGCCAATCGTGAGGATGTGCCGATCCCAGAGCTTTTTGTTGGCCTGCAGCTCGGCGCCCCACCACTCCGCGCTCTGCACGGTGTGGATCGGATCCAGCACATAGATCGGGTCCTTATAGACATTGGCGCGATCGAGGTCCGAGCGATCGTAATAGACCTGCGCGGTGACATCGACCTCCTTGGGCAATTGATGGACGAACTTCAGGCTGGCGTAGCCGCGCTCGTCAATCGTGCGTGTGCGCGAGTCATTGAAGGCCGCGGCGTACGGGTAGCGGGGGTCCGCCGGGTCCGTGTCCGCGTCCGGCGCGGTGGGATTGCCCTTCTCGCGGCGGATGAAGCCGCCCTCCAAGGTGAAGTCGTGGTAGCCCACCGAACCAAACAAGCTCTTGAACTGGTCGTCGTCACCATTGACGGCCAGGCCGTGGTTGAAGGCAGGTGAATTGAATTGTTTGAAGAAGAGGCGGTCCTCGCCCTGGCTCTCGTAAAGGGAGCCCGAAATCAGGAACTCCACGTCGTTGGTAAATTTGTTGCCGATCGTGATCCGGCCGCGACCAGTGTCCTGACTGCCGCCCCAGCCGGAAACCTCCACGCCGTGAATGTCGGCGCCCCGGCGCGTCACCACATTGATCACCCCGAACATGGCGTTGTTGCCATAAAGGACCGAGCCCGGGCCACGAATCACCTCGACCCGGTGGATCAAATCAACATCCAGCAGGAATGCCGTGTCGATGTAAGCCCCATCGGAAAGGCCGTTATTGAGCCGGTGCCCATCCACCAGCAACAGCACCCGGCTATTGTAATCACCCCGATTAAAGCCTCGCACGCCCAGGAAGTCGTAGTTCCGGTCGTAAGTGACGTCGAAACTCTGGACGCTGCGCAGGAGGTCCGCCAGCGTGCGCCACCCGTATTTCTGAATCTCGTCGGCTTGGATGACTGTGACCGAGGCGGGAGCTTCGGTGCTTGGCTCCTCCCGCTTGGACGCGCCATAGACCTTGGGCACCTCCACCTTCACCAGGTCCTCCAGACTCAGCTTCATGGGGCCGGCGGGTTGGTTCGTCCCGCCGGTTTCCGCCCCCTGGCCAGTCGCGAGAACGCAAAGCGACACCAGCGCGAGAACCTGCCTGCGCTTGGCCGGGAGTGCGGAAAGGAGGCTGGAAAAGCCAAGGAAAAACGGCCGGCCAGAATTCGCGTACAGCCACTTCATGAGTTCCTTTTCGGGTTCTTGAGCGAGATTCTGCCAATGCGCGCCTCCAATGTCAAATGAAAAGAAATAATGGCCACATGGTGGCCAAAACAGGCACAATTCTGCCCACGATCCCACCTCGCTTCCCGTCAGGCCGGGTTAGCCTGACTTTCGCTACTGGCGCATGTTTTCAGCAATTTTGGGGGGTGCCATCTCTAGCACCGCGGCGGGGCCGCAGCCTGGCAGAGCACTGCATTGGCTACATTGGCTGCATTGGCCACATTGGCCATTTTTGCCAAAAAACTGGCCGGGCCGCGGCTTTGCAGTGAGGTAAACCGCGGAATACGCGGAATACGCGGAATCTCCCGATTCCGAATCGGGACCGTCTGCCTTTCCGCGTATTTAGCGTATTCCGCGGTTGCTTTTTCGCTCGCGGTTCGGCCGCGCTAAGCCCTTTGTGCCCTTTGCGTGATGAGGTTAGAGGCCGTCTGGACCAGGGTCTGAGGCCCTGCCTCGGTAGGGTAACAACTCCCTGAATTTGGTTGTCCATGCGCTGTAATCTCTTAAATTAGGGGGCGATGGCCTTTAAGGACTTTCCGCAACAGAAGGCGGGCGTCCAATTGCTCCAGCGCTCACTCGAACGCGGGCGATTGGCCCATGCCTATCTGTTCACCGGCCACCAGCTCGAGGAACTGGAGGTCCTGGCGCGCACCCTGGCCAAGACCCTCAACTGCCGTCAGCCGGTCTGCGGCCAGGGCGGCGTGGCGGTTGACTGCTGTGAGGCCTGCCTAAGCTGCCGGAAGATCGACCACGGCAATCATGGCGACGTCCACTGGGTCCGGCCCGAATCCAGGATGCGCGTGATCAAGATCGAGCAAATACGCGACCTGATCAAAGACATCCAACTCAAGCCCACTGAGGCGGAGTACAAGGTGGCCGTGGTGGTCGGGGCAGACCGCCTCAATGAGCAGGCCGCCAATGCCTTCCTCAAGACCCTGGAGGAGCCGCCGCCCAAGTCCATCCTCATCCTCCTGACGACCGAGCCGCAACGGCTGCTGGAGACTATCCTTTCCCGCTGCCTGCGCTTGAGTTTCGCCGGCGAGGGGCCGCAGCCACTGGAGCCGGCCCAATTGGCCTGGTTGTCCGCTTTCAGTCAATTGGCCGCCGCGCCGCAGAAAAGCTTGCTCGGCCGCTACCGGCTCATGGATGTGCTCCTGCGCAAGCTCAACGGACTGAGGGAGAACATCGAGCAGACCCTCAAAGCCCGCTCACCCCTCGAGCAATACGAGGAGGTCGAAGAGGAATGGCGCGACAGGTGGGAAAACGAACTTGTGGCCGCGATTGAGGCCGAATACAAGCGCCAGCGCGCGGATTTGCTGACCGTGATTCAGTGGTGGCTGCGCGATGTCTGGCTCCTGACCCTCAAGCCCAGCCCCGAGGACCAACCCCCCGAGGCCCGGCGCGCGGCCGCCGCGTTTTCGGCCGATGCCCTCCTGAGTTTTCCTCAATTGCCTGCCACTGAGCAGGTAGCCCGCAGGCTCTCACCCCGCCAGGCGATGGAGAACCTGGACGTCATCGAACAACTCCAGCGCTGGCTCGGCACCAACGTCCAGGAAGCCCTCGCCCTGGAGGTGGGCCTGCTCAAGCTGCGC
This sequence comes from Verrucomicrobiota bacterium, assembly GCA_049518415.1. Classification (GTDB taxonomy): domain Bacteria; phylum Verrucomicrobiota; class Verrucomicrobiia; order Limisphaerales; family UBA8199; genus CAVQND01. The sequence continues at coordinate 186,156 of JBEKRX010000001.1, read as the reverse complement.
CTGGCATGAAGCCTCCACCACGACCCGAGCCTCCGCCAGGCGACGAGTCGCGGCTGCGCCTTTTTGTCACCCTCTTCGGCGCTTTCCTGGGCCTGACTCTCCTCAAGTTCGGCAACCCGCCCATCATGGAAACCTGGGTTTCGGCGCCTCGCGATATTTATGAGTTGCTGCTCGGGTCGCCCTGGCCGATTGGCTGGGCTTACGGGTTTCTGGCGATCGTCACCGTGCTCGGCCTGGTGAGTGCGCGCTGGCAGGTCAGCGCCCCGTTGTGGCTGGTGGCCCTGCCGCTGGCCTGGTTGATTTGGCAGTGCCTGGCTGCGAGCCATAGTCTCGATGCCCGGACCTCATGGGGTATCGTGGTCCACTTCGCCGCCTGCCTGGTCTGTTTCTACCTGGGCCTGTTTTCACTCAGCCGAGCCAAGTCCTTGGCGCCGTTTTGGTTGGGACTGACCTTGGGATTTCTGTTCCTGGTCGCGGTCGGCTGGGAACAGCACTTTGGCGGCCTGGCCGATACGCGCCGCTACTTCTTTTTGTACCTCTATCCCAAGATGAAGTCAGTGCCGCCGGAGTATTTCAAGAGGCTGGCCAGCGACCGGGTTTTCTCCACGTTGTTCTATCCCAATACCCTGGCGGGAGCACTGATATTGTTGTTGCCGGCGGTCCTGGCGGCGGCTGGCAGCGTGAGGCGCCTGACTATCCCGGCCAGGGGCTTCGTCGCCGCCGTCATCGCCGTTGGCGCCCTCGCCTGCCTCTATTGGTCCGGTTCAAAGACGGGCTGGCTCCTGATGCTGTTGCTGGGGATTATTGTCCTGCTGGCGCTGCCCTTGGGCAGGCAGTTTAGAACCGCCCTGGTTGGCGGCGTGTTGCTCCTGGGTTTGGTGGGCTTCTTTTGGCATTTTGCAGGCTTTTTTCGGAAGGGCGCCACCAGCGTCTCCGCCCGTATGGATTACTGGCAAGCGGCCGCTCGGATTGCCAAGAACCACCCTTTGCTCGGCTCCGGTCCTGGAACTTTCGGCATCTCCTACCAGGCAATCAAACGGCCCGAATCCGAACCGGCGAAGTTGACCCACAATGATTACTTGCAGCAGGCCTGCGATTCCGGCTTGGCCGGTTTTCTGGCCTACAGCGCGTTTATCCTCGGCGTCCTGGTCTGGAGTGCTCCGAATTTCAAGCCGAGCGTCCGTCGGCAGGAAGGGCGAGGCGCTTTGGCGGGCAGGGCGCAGGAAAGGGCGGCCGTCACCTCCTTGGCTGGGGCGCTGGCGGCCTTTTCGAGGGTGTGCGCCTCGGCCGCCAGGCAAACGGAGACCGAGGGGAGCGGAGCTCTGGGCCTGGCTCAGGACTGGCAGCGTTTTGCCCTCTGGCTGGGTGTGCTGGGTTGGAGCCTGCAGGGCCTCTTCGAGTTCGGGCTCTACATCCCGGCCTTGGCTTGGCCCGCCTTCGCCTTTATGGGTTGGCTATGCGCAAAAGTCATCGACAACTCCCGATGACTTTGATAGGATGGGGCCGCGGCATGAGAATCCTGTTTCTAAACGGCCCCAATTTGAACCTGCTCGGCCAGCGCGAGCCGGAGATATACGGACCTGCGACGTTGGCCGACATCGAGGCCAAGGTGCGCGAGGGGGCGGGCAAACTGGGCGTGGACGTTGATTTTCGCCAGTCCAACCTGGAAGGCGAACTGGTAGGCTGGATTCAACAGGCAAAAGGGCGATGCGACGTGATTGTGTTGAACGCCGCGGCCTACACGCACACGAGCATTGCCTTGCGGGATGCGATTGTGGCGGTCGGCTTGCCGACCATCGAAATCCACCTCTCGAACGTGCAGGCGCGGGAAGAGTTCAGGCACAAGTCACTCATTGCGCCGGTTTGTTGTGGTTTGATTGCCGGGTTTGGGGCGGATTCCTATATCCTGGCCTTAGAAGCGGCCATTAACGTTAACGGCCGAAAAGCACGCCGCCAGTGACCTGTTTTTGGCCTCACGCTGCCTTTCTTTGGGCAAACCGCAGCCGTTTTTGCTGCTTGACGCTCCTTGAGAGAATAAGGTATCTCTGGTTGGCGTTGGATGGGTGAGTTGGCATTATGAGGATTTGGCTGCTGATTTCTTGCAATAATTGGGTTAGGAATCGATGTTCATAACAACTCTAACGATAAAAGGCCGTGGACTTAAAAGATATTAAAGCCATCATCGAACTGATGAAGAAAAACTCCGTTTTGGAGTTTGAGCTTGAGAAGCAAGACTTCAAGGTCCGGCTCAAACGGGGAGTGAACGGGGCTAATCCAGGCGCTGTTTCTTACGAGGAGCCTCCCATCTTGACTTACGTGCAGCCGCCCATGGCTATGCCGGCCCCGGTTGCAGCGCCACAACCGTTACAGGCCCCACCCAGTGCGGAGCTGGAGATCAAGTCGCCCATGATCGGCACTTTCTACCGTGCGCCTTCGCCTGATTCCGCCCCCTACGTTGAGGCCGGCATCGAGGTGAACCCCGAAACGGTGGTATGCATCATTGAGGCGATGAAGGTCATGAACGAGATCAAGGCCGAGGCCAAGGGCGTCATTACCCAGGTGTTGGTCGAAAACGCCAAGCCGGTCGAGTATGGACAGGCCCTCTTCAAACTGCGCCCGACTTGAAATGTCCAGGGGAGCCCTCAGACTCACCGGTTTTCAGTGCTGGTCTTGGTTTTCCCTGCGGGGATAGCCGATTCTGGGTGAGGCTGCATGTTTGAGAAGATTCTCGTAGCCAACCGCGGTGAGATAGCGGTTCGGATCATCCGCGCGTGCAAGGAATTGAACATCCGCACCGTGGCGATTTATTCGGAGGCGGATGTCAGCTCGATGCACGTTCAATTGGCGGACGAGGCCATCTGTATCGGTAAAGCGCCCGCCAGCGAGAGCTATTTGCGCATCGATCGCATCGTCAGCGCCGCCGAGATAACCGACGTTGACGCCATCCACCCCGGCTACGGGTTCCTGGCAGAGAACGGGCACTTCGCGGATGTGTGCGAGAGTTGCAACATCCGCTTCATCGGACCTAACTCGCGAGCTATGAGTGCCCTGGGGGACAAGGCGGTAAGCCGGGCCCTGGCCAAGAAGGCCGATGTGCCGATCCCGCCGGGGTCCGAGGGCGCCGTGGACACCGAGCAGGATGCCTTGGCGGTGGCCAAACGCATCGGCTACCCGGTCATGATCAAGGCGGTGGCCGGCGGCGGAGGGCGTGGGATGCGCGCGGCCCACAACGACATCTCGCTGGTCAAGGGATTTTACACTGCCCGAACCGAGGCCGAGAAGGCTTTTGGAAACTCAGGCGTTTATATCGAGAAATATATCGAAAACCCGCACCACATCGAGTTTCAAATCCTGGGCGACAACAAAGGCAACATCATCCATTTGGGGGAACGGGACTGCTCGGTGCAGCGCCGCAACCAGAAGGTGGTCGAAGAGAGCCCCTCGCCACTGCTGGATAACCCCAAGTTCAAGAAACTCCGGGAAAAAATGGGCAAAGCCGCCATCCGCATTGCCAAAGAGGCCAATTACACCAACGCCGGCACCGTCGAGTTTATGGTGGACAACGACGGCAACTACTATTTTCTGGAGATGAACAAGCGGATACAGGTCGAGCACCCGGTCACCGAAGAGGTCACCGGGATTGACCTGGTCCGCTACCAGATCCTGCTGGCTTTGGGCGAGCCGCTCCGGCTTTCGACCAGCGACATCAAGATCAAGGGGCACGCCATCGAATGCCGCATCAATGCCGAGGACCCGTTCGATGACTTCCGGCCCAGCCCGGGGCGAGTCGAGATGTACTATCAGCCCGGCGGCCGCGGGGTGCGGGTTGATACCCATGTCTATGCCGGCTACACCATTCCCCCCACCTACGATTCGTTGCTCGGCAAACTCATCACCTATGGCCGGGACCGGCGCGAAGCCATGGACAAAATGAGCCGCGCGCTCAGCGAATACATGATCACTGGCATCAAGACCACCATCTCCTTCCAACAAGCCATTCTGCAAGACCCCAATTTCCGGCGCGGCGTCTATTCCACCAGCTTCATCGACCAACTCCTGGGCCGGGCCCGCCGGGAGTTGATGGAATGAGCGAAAGTTCGGAGCTTTGAATCGGCCCGGCGCGTGAGCTAAGCTGCCCCCATGCAGGACTTGATTACTAAAGCCGCCACGCTGCTGGAAGCGCTGCCGTACATCCAGAAGTTCAGCGGCGCCACCTTTGTGATCAAATACGGCGGCAGTTTCATGGATTCGCCCGACCTCGCTGTCCGGCACGGGGTCGCGCGCGATATTGTGTTCCTGGAGGCCGTCGGGATTAACCCCGTGGTCGTGCACGGCGGCGGCAAGGCCATTACCCGCGCCCTGGAGCAGGCCGGCCTCCAGTCCCATTTCATCCAGGGCCAGCGGGTGACCGATGAAGCCACTGTTCGCATCGTGGACGCAGTGCTGTCGCGCGAAATCAATCCCGGGGTGGTTGCCGCGATCCGCTCCTTCGGCAGCCACGCCAAAGGCTTCGCCGGCCCGGAAGTCTTCACCTGCCGCAAAGCCCGGGTGAGCGGGCCCGACGGGCAACCGCTGGACCTGGGCCAGGTCGGCGAAGTGGTGGCCGTGAACACCGCCCCGTTGCGCGAGTGCATCCGCCAGGGCGTCACCCCCGTCATCAGCCCCACCGCCCGCGGCGAGGATGGCCAAATGTATAATTGCAACGCCGACGTGGCCGCCGCCCAGGTCGCCGTCGCCCTCAAGGCCAGGCGCCTCGTCTTCCTGAGCGACGTGCCCGGCCTCCTCCAAAACCCCAAGAACCCCGACAGCATCATCCCCCACCTCAAAGTCGGTGAAGTCACCCGGCTCAAACAGGCCGGGGTCATCGAGAAAGGCATGATTCCCAAAGTCGACAGCGCGGTCGCCGCGCTCCAGGCCGGCGTCGAAAAAGTCTCGTTCGTCGATGGCCGCGTGCCCCATGCCGTGCTGCTCGAGATATTCACCGACGAGGGCATCGGCACGGAAGTGGTTTTGTAATACAAATGAACCCCTCGCACAACTCACCTATAAAAGGCGGCTCCCGCTGCGCGCAAGCAGCGGGTTGGGGCTTCTGCCTGGCGCTCGTTTTGGTCCTCGGCTGCCGGGCCGCCAGCCCGTCGGATTCCTCCGGACCCCGCGCTGCCTGGCTGAAATCCTGGCGGGCGGCCAATCCGGTCTGGCGGGGCGTGCATCTGTCCGCGCACAACGACGAGCAGGCGGGGGCGTTGATGGCGGAACTGCCCAAGCTGGCCGGCCTGGGCGTGAACGTGATCGTGCTCGAGGTGGACTACAGCTTTCAATTTCGGTCCTATCCCGAGCTGGCGTCCAGCCAGGGCCTCTCCCAGGCCCGCGCCCGCGCCCTGGCCCAAGCCGCCCGCCAGCAGGGCCTCCGGCTCATCCCGCAACTCAATTGCCTGGGCCACCAATCCTGGGGCAAAACCACCGGCCGCTTGCTGGAAAAGCATCCCGAGTTTGACGAAACCCCGGGCCAGTTCCCCGACAACCAAGGCATCTATTGCCGAAGCTGGTGCCCGCAAAACCCCGCGGTCAACGCCGTCGTCTTCGCGCTCATCGACGAACTTTGCGAGGCCTTTGAAGCCGATGCCTTCCATGTCGGCATGGATGAAGTTTTCCTGATCGCTTCGGAGCATTGTCCGCGCTGCCGCGGGGGCGATCCGGCCAAACTGTTTGCCAGAGCCGTGAACGACCTGCGCACCCACATCGTCGGCCAACGCAAGCTGGAGCTGCTCCTGTGGGGCGACCGCCTGCTCGACGCCCAGGCGCTGGGTTACTCGGAGTGGGAAGCGGCCCGCAACGGCACGCACCCGGCCCTCGACCTCATCCCGACCGACATCATTGTCTGCGACTGGCACTATGGCAAACAGGCGGCCTATCCTTCCGTGCCGTTGCTCCTGCAGAAGGGCTTCCGCGTCTGGCCCGCGGGCTGGCAACCGCTGGAGGCCACCCAGGCCTTCAGCGCCTTCGCCCGCCGGCAGAACCATCCACGCCTGCTGGGCTATCTGTGCACCACCTGGGGCAAAGTCAGAATCCCCGAGACCGCTCAATGGCCGCCGATTGCCCAGGTGCTGCCGGAGTGGAAGTAATTCCAAATGAAAGAAGTTGTTCCTCCCCCGCCGCCGGCCGTGCCCAATGACCTGGCCGCCGTCCAGGCGCTGTATCAGCAGCATGTCATCCCCAGTTATGGCCGGTTCGACCTCCTCCTGAGCCATGGCGCCGGCAGCTACGTCTATGATGTCGCCGGCAAGCGGTACCTGGACCTGGGCGGCGGCATCGCCGTCAGTTGCCTGGGCCACGCCCACCCGGCCATCACCGAGGCGCTGGTCGCGCAATCCCGCCGGCTCATCCACGTCTCAAATTTCTACTACCACGAACTCCAGGGCCGGCTCGCCCAGGGGCTGGTCCATCTGCTCGGCCCAGGCAAGTGCTTCTTTTGCAACAGCGGCGCCGAGGCCAACGAGGGCCTGTTCAAGCTCGCCCGCAAATTCGGCCACGACGCCGGCCGGTTCGAGGTCCTCACCGCCGACAACTCGTTCCACGGGCGCACGCTGGCCGGCATCTCCGCCACCGGCCAGGACAAGGTCAAAAAGGGCTTTGAACCGATGGTGCCGGGCTTCCGGCAGGTCCCCTACAATGACCTCGAGGCCATGCGCGCCGCCCTTTCGCCCGCCACGGCCGCGGTCCTCATCGAGGCCGTCCAAGGCGAAGGCGGCGTAACCCTCGCCCTGCCCGATTACCTGGTCGGGCTGCGCCAGTTGTGCGATGAGAAAAAACTCCTGCTCCTGGTGGATGGGGTGCAGGACGGCCATTTCCGGAGCGGACGTTTCCAGGGTTTTCAGCGAATCCTCGAGGGGGTGCCCGGCAGCGAGCGGTTCTGCCCGGATGGCCTTTCGATGGCCAAATCCCTCGGCGGCGGCTTCCCCATCGGCGCGTTCTGGGTCCGGGCGCCCTACGCGGACCTCCTGGGCGCCGGCACCCACGGCACCACTTACGGCGGCTCCCCACTGGCCTGCGCGGTCGCCTTGAAAATCCTCGAGGTCATCCAGCGGGAAAAACTCGCCGACCATGCCCGGCAGCTCGGCGATTATCTCAAGTCCGGCTTGCAGCAGCTCGCCGAAAAATTCCCCGGCGTCATCCGCAGCGTGCGCGGACTCGGCCTGATGCTGGGGATGGAACTCGCCCCGAATATTCCCAATCTGCCCGGCGATCCCGGCAAAACGCCGGCCGTCCGGTGCGCGAACCTCCTCCACGCCGCCGGTCTGCTTACCATCCCGGCCGGCCCGCAAATCCTCCGGCTCCTGCCCCCCCTCAACCTGCGCCAGGCGGAAGCCGATGAGGGGCTGGCCATTATCGAAAACGTCTGCGCCAGGCTGGCGCACGATTCAGCTCAGTGATTGGCCTTTGGTTTGCGGCCATTCCCGAATCATTTTGGGAGGGGCTGCCGCAAGGTCGAACATTCCCAGTTCGGCCTCGTCGTCACGCCTGGCACATTCAGCAGCCAGGCCAAAACTTTCGCCCGCAACAAAAGCAATCTTCGCCTCACTGACAGGCCCGGAATTTCACCAGCTTAAATTAACTGAAAAATGGTCTCGACAATGGGGAGTCCCTCACCCAACAGCGATGGTGGGCGCGACAGGAGTCGAACCTGCAAGGATTGCTCCAAAGGATCCTAAGTCCTTCGCGTCTGCCAATTCCGCCACGCGCCCGCAGGGCCAACGGAATAATCGCCCCGACTGGCAAAACTGTAAATACCTTGTTTTTTGCTCCCGGAGCCGCAAAAAACAATGGGCGTTCGTTCGGAAACCGCGGGCCAGGGCGCCGGACTTTTCGGAGGTAAACTCAATAGTCCGCAACGGGGACGAACACCGCGCCGGGGAAAAAGGCAGGATTGACACGCGCGGGGGAACGCGTCCCTGCCGGTTCGGTTGGGCCTGCGCGGCGCTTCGCTAATTGACTCGGCCCACGGTTTTCCCAATCCCAATCTTCTTCAGGAAAGGGTCGAGCGAGCGCGGGCGGCCAAGGAACTTTTCAATCGAGAGGCCGGCGTCGCGCGAATCGCCCGGCTCGTAGATTTCGGCGCGCAGGCGGTGGCCGGCGGCGGGGTCGAAGTAGCCCTTGGGCGACTGCTCGAAGACGGTGGCCATGTCGGCCGCGATGGCGTCCGCCCAGGCATAGCCGTAATACCCGGCGTCGTAGTGCATCAGGTGGCTGAAATAGGCCACGAAGGCAGTGTCCGGCGCCGTGGGCAGGAACACCTCGCTGAGGACCTTGTTCGAGAGCTGGAGGGCCTCTTTGGCGTTGGCTTCGTGGATTTGAGTGTGCAGGGTCAGGTCCATCAGGCCGAAGGCGAGCTGGCGCCGATAGCGAGTGCCTTCGGTCGCCAGCCGGGCTTCCTTGAGTTTGGCCAGGATTTCCCCGGGGATTTTCCGCGACGGGTCACGGTAGTCGGCGGCGAAGCTGTCGAGCACTTGCTTGTCCCAGACCCAGTTTTCCAGCATTTGCGAGGGGGCCTCGACGAAGTCGCGGGGGACGCTGGTGCCGGAGAAGCGGCTGTATTTGGCGCGGGTCAGGAGCGAGTGCATGGCGTGGCCGAACTCGTGGAAGAGCGTCTCCACGTCGCTGTGGGCCAGCAGCGCAGGCTGGTCCTTGGTCGGGGGCGGGAAATTGCAGATGAGGGCGACCGTCGGGCGCTGGTATTTCCCGCCAGCGAGCAGCTTGCCTTCAATGAGGCCGAACTGGGCGAAGTGGTTGTATTTCCCCTCGCGCGGGAACATGTCCAGGTAGAACAGGCCGAGCGGTTCCTCGCTCCTGGCGTCCGAGACGGCGTAAAGCTGCAAGTCCGGCACCCATTTGTAGGGCGGCTGCACGCCCTCGAACTTGAGCCCGAAGAGGCCTTGGTAGATGGTGAACATCCCCTCCAGCACGCGTTGGTAGGGGAAATAGACGCGCAATTGCTCGGCGTCCACGGCGTATTTTTCCTTCTTCAACTGGTTGCTCAAGTAGCGCCAGTCCCAGAGGCAGACTTGGGCCTTGGGGTCGCCGGTTGCTTTGCTCTTGAGCTGGCGGAACTCGGCCAGTTCGGCGTCGAACTTGGGCTGCAAACCGGCCTTGAGTCGCTCGAGGAAATCGATGGCCGTGGCGGCCTGCTTGACCATTTTGACTTCGGTCTCGTAATCGGCCCAGGTCTTGTAGCCGAGTTCTTTGGCGATGTTGTCGCGCAGGGGGAGAATTCTCTCCAGCAGCGGGAGGTTCTCCGCCCGCGCGAGGTTGTCGTGCTCGAGCAGCAACTGCTTGCGGGTCTCTTCGCGCGTCGCGTTGTCCATCACCCGGAGGTAGTCCGTCGTGATGTTGGCCATGACCGTGTATTGGTCATCGCCGGTCTTGATTTGCCCCAGGAAACTGTCCGGCAGACCGTCGAGTTCCGCCTTGGTGAACTTGACCGCCTTTTGGGCCTTGGTGATGTTGCTCTCATAATCGGTGGTCAGCCGCGAGAGGTCTTTGCGCATCCGCTCAACCTCGTCGCGCCGGGCTTTGGGCAACTGCAGGCCGGCGCGGCGGTAATCGCGCAGGGTCTCGGCCAGAAGCTTGCCGTCCTCGCCCTTGAGCCGGGGTTTGGTGTCGGCGTAGGCCTTGACCGCCCGATAGACATCCTCGCGGTAGTCCAGGCCGACCATCCACTCCTCGAGCTGCTTGAGCGCCTCCGTCGCGGCGTCGCGGAGCTTTGCGTTGGTGCTGGTCTCCTTGAGCAGGGAGAGCCGGTTGTCCGTGAGGCTCACCTGGTAGGCGATGTCGTCCAGGGCACGCACGGTGTTGTCGAAGCTCACCTCGCGCGGCTTGAGCGCCGCCACCCGGTCCAGGCTGGCGTTGCCGACGGCAATGGTTTGCCGGACCACGCCCCGGATTTCGTTCGTGGTCTGCTCGAACTGCGGGAGGGCGACCACCGCATCGAACCTGGCGGCGCGCTTGCGGAACTCCTTCAAGCGATCGGCTGGACTGGCCCGCTGAGCGGCACTGCCGGCCACCGCCACGCAGCCCAGCAGAAGAACCCACAATGTCATCTTCCAAATCATACGCCGTGCAAGCTAGCGCCAAACCGCCCCCGCGCAAGCCGTTAGTAGCGCCAGCCACTTAACTCACCTAACCCGTTTAACTCCTTCAACCCTTATGCCATCAAGGCCATCTGGCTCGGCGTGAGGAGCCACTCCAAGGCAGCGCACCGGCCGGCCTTGAACGAGTCGGCCGATAGCTTGCACAAACCGCCCTTCTTCATCACCAGGGACAAGCTCGAATCCCCGGCCACCAGCAGCGAAATCAATTGGCTCAGGCAAGGCTCGTGGCCGACCAGCAGCAGGTCGTCCGGCGGCGGGTCGAGGCGGTTAAGATACTCCAGCACTTTTCTGGCCCCGGCCTCTGGGGCCAGCAGGTCGGACAGTTCGAGCCGTTTCCGGGCCTCAAGGGCCTCGGCGATAATCGCCGCCGTTTGCCGCGCCCGCAGGCAGGGGCTGCTCAGAATCAGATCGAAGGAAAGTCCCAGCGCCTTCATCGCTTCCGCGATGCGCCACAACTTGCGCTCTCCTTTGGGGGTGAGCGGACGGTCGGCGTCTCTGGCATAGCCGCCGGTGCCCGGTTCGACGGCCAGGCCGTGCCGCAAGAGATAGAGGTTCATTGGGAGCGGGAGGTTCCTTTGAGCGTGGCGGCTCAGGCGGCGGGCGGCAGTCCGTCCCAGGGCCAAAACTGACGCATTTGCCCTGTGGCGCCCAGGTATAGGTCGATCAGGCGCTGGCGCCGCCGCGACAATTCCTCGCGCAACTGCCGCGCGGCGTCCGGGGCGGGCGCATGTTTGTGCAGAAACTTTCCCACCGCGCGCTGGAGCACTTCGGCGTCCTGGATGTCGCCCATCATGGTTTGGTAGTGGCGCATCGCTTCCAGCAGTTCCGGGTCCGGCGCCGGCAGATATTCCATCAACGTTTCCGCCATGTACCGGAACTTCTTGAAGGCCACGCGCGTGCGATGGATGGTGTTGGTGTCGCGGGGATCAATGCGCGCCCGCAACTGGCTGGTGCGCGCGAAGGCGCGGTCCACTGACCGCACCAACAGAGCCAGGGCCTTGGCCGGGGGGCACTTCTGGCGCCGGGCCCCAACCGCCTCACGGCAGCCGGCGATGAGTTTGCCCAACTGTTGCGTCTTGACCTTCTTGATGCCCTTGCGGGTCGCCTTGACCAGGCGCTCCTCCCGTTTCCGCAGGTAGGCGTAAAACGGCCGCGCGGTGGGAAAGGTCCGTTGCATCTCTTCGATGAGCGGCAATTGCACCTGCGTGTCCCGCAAATCCTCAAAAGTGTCCAGGTGCCGTTTGAGCCCGCGCTCCACTTTCCGCACCCGCCCGGCCGGCAGAAAACCGCCCAGCAACTCCACCGTGGACAGCAGCCGCCTGGCCTCGACCCGCGAATCGTGGATGGCCTCCTCGGTGAACTTCTCCTGGCAGCAAGACAGTTGCCTCCGATAACGCTTCCACTGCTTCTTCAGCGATGTTTCCAGCAGCCGCAGGCTGCCCGCCGGCAGCTCGCCCCGCAAACGCCCGCCCGCTCGACCATCGGGCCCGCTCTTGGTGTCGCTGGGAACTGTAGTTTTCATGGCCCTCTGGTGGTTGCCTCGAAAAACGCTACGACCATAAGCTATTCCGATCGGTTTGCAAAATCAAACGCCTTTGCGCTTCCGCGCGGCGCTGGGCGAGGGCGCCAGTTTGACTTGCGGATACCGGGGCTGGCCGTCCACCGATTTGCCCGGGGCCTCAGCTTCCGCCAGCGCCAGCCCAATGAACTCGCACTGGCTGCGGCGACCTTCCTCGCCCGCGCCCGGCCTCGCCTGGCGATACGACCCATCGGGCTGGAGGAAGCGCGCCTTGATGTTGTCGCCCAGCGACACGGCCAGCAGTTCGTGGATGATGCGCTCCCGCAGCAGGCCGTCTTCGATCGGGAACGCCAACTCGATGCGGCGGAAGAAGCTGCGCGGGAGCCAGTCGGCGCTGGCGACGAAGACCTGCGGCTGGCAGGCGTTCTCGAAATAATAGATGCGGCTGTGCTCCAGGAAACGGTCCACGATGCTGCGGACGGTAATGTGGTCGCTGAGCCCTTTGAGCCCCGGCCGCAGGCAGCAGGTGCCGCGCACCAGCAAATCAATCCGCACGCCGGCCTGCGAGGCGCGGTAAAGCGCCTCGATCACCTTCGCCTCCCCCAGGGAGTTGAGCTTGGCGATGATCCGCCCGGGCAGGCCGCGGCGGGCGTTTTCCCGCTCCCGCTCGATCAGTTGAAGCAGCCGCTCGTGCAACTCGAAGGGCGCCACCAGCAGTTTCTGCATCCCTTGAAACTGGCAGATGCCCGTCAGCAGATTGAACAGGTTCGTCACGTCCTCCCCCAGCTCGGGCCGGCACGTCAGCAGGCCGATGTCCGTGTAGAGGCGCGCGGTGGTGGGGTTGTAATTGCCGCTGGCCAGGTGGACATAGCGCCGGATGTGATAGCCTTCGCGGCGCACTACCAGCGTCGCCTTGGCATGGATTTTGTAGCCCACCAGGCCATAGACCACGTGCACGCCGGCCTCCTCCAGTTGGCGCGCCCACAGGATATTGTCGGCCTCGTCGAACCGGGCTCGCAGTTCCACCACCGCGGTGACCTGCTTGCCGTTGTTCACCGCGTTCTCCAGCGCGCCAATGATGCGCGCGTCCCCGCCCGTCCGGTAAAGCGTCTGCTTGATGGCCAGTACCTCCGGGTCGAAGGCCGCCCGTTCGAGAAAATTGACCACGCTGCTGAAATTCTCATACGGGTGGTGCAACAGGATATCCCGCTCGCGGATGGCCCCAAAGACATCGGCACGCCCGCGCAAGGCGGCCGCCTCGGGCGCGACAAACGGCGGGTCGCGCAGTTCCGGCGCATGCTCCCCCTCGCACAGGGCCATGAGCCGCGTCGGGTTCAGCGGCCCGTCAATCAGATAAAGGTCCTCTTCGGTCAGGCGCAGGGTCTTGAGCAGGGCCTCGCGAATGGCCTTCGGGCAACCGTGTCCGATCTCCAGCCGCACCGCGTCCCCCTTGCGGCGGTTGTGCAGTTCGTTCTCCACGGCCTTGAGCAGGTTGGCGGTTTCTTCCTCGTCAATGTAGAGCTCGCTGTTGCGGGTGACCCGGAAGGGCCAGTAGCCGAGGATGCGCGTGCCGGGAAACAAGTCCCCCAGGAAATGCCCAACCAGCCGGCCCAGCGAAACATAGTCCTGGCGCCCATCGCGCCGCGGCAATTTGACCACGCGCGGCAGGATGCGCGGGATTTGCACGACCGCCAGGTGCTTGAGCACCTCCCGGTGCCGGGGCATCTCCAGCCGCACGATCAGGTTGAGCGATTTGTTCAGCAACTGCGGAAACGGATGGGCCGGGTCAATCGCCAGCGGCGTGAGCACCGGCCGGACTTGCGCCCGGTAATAACCCTCCAACCACGTCAAATCAGCCGGGGCCAGCTCCGCAAATTCAAGCAGCCGGCGCCCGTTTTGCGCCAGGGCCGGCCGCAGTTCCTCCCGCCAGCAGGCATATTGCTGCTCCACCATCCGCCGCACTCGCTTGACGATCTCCCGAAACTCCTCGCTCGCCGTCAGCCCATCCATCGTCCGTTCCACCGCCTCGCTCTCCATCCGCTGCTTCAGCCCCGCCACCCGCACCTCGAAAAACTCATCCAGGTTCGAGCTGACGATGCAAAAGAATTTCACCCGCTCCAGCAGCGGGTTCTTCGCATCCAGGGCTTCGTCCAGCACCCGCTGATTGAATTCCAACCAGCTCAATTCCCGGTTAAGGAATTGAGCCGGCCCCAGAGAGTCATTTTTCGCTTTGGACGGCACGCGCGCCAGCAAGTTAACCGCCGCCCAGGCCTTTGGAAAGTCACATGTTGCCCCGATTGTCATTGCCCTCCACTCCGCTTGGCCTAAGCTGCTGGCCCCATGCAAGCCGTTCGGCGGGCCGTCATCGATGTCGGCACCAACTCCATCAAACTGTTGGTCGCTGACGTCGCTGGCGCCAACGTGCGGCCCCTGTGCGAGGAGAGCAAACAAACCCGGCTCGGACAGGGCTTTTACGACACCCACCAACTGCAAGCGGGGCCGCTGGCCAGGACGGCCGCCGCCGTGGCCGCCTTTGCCGCCAGGGCCCGCGAACATCAGGCCGCCTCGATTCGCGTCATCGCCACTAGCGCCGCCCGCGATGCCTGCAACTCCCAGGCTCTGACCGCCGCCATCGAAACCGCCTCCGGCCTGAAAGTGGAAATCATCTCCGGGGACCAGGAAGCCGATTGGGCCTTTCAGGGTGTGGCCACCGACCCGCGTCTGGCCGCCACGCCGTTGCTCCTCCTGGACGTCGGCGGCGGCAGCACCCAGTTCATCGTCGGCCAGGGCGCGCACAGACCTTTCCGCCAAAGCTTCCCGCTGGGCACCGTGCGCCTGCTCGAACGCTTTCCCCCAAGCAATCCGCCCACCGCCTCGGAACTGGCCGCCTGCCGCCAGCGGCTCAGCGAATTCCTGGAAAAAGAAGTGGCCCCCACACTGGCCCCCGCCCTGCGGCAGGATGCCGGCGCGGACCAACTCCGGCTCGTCGGCACGGGCGGCACCGCCAGCATTCTCGGCTGCATGGAAGCCAGGCTCGAAACCTTCGACCGGGAACGCCTCGAGGCCACTCGACTGAGCGCCGAGCGGCTGGCCTGGCACACGCAGCGGCTCTGGAGCCTGCCGCTCGAAGAGCGCAAACGCATCCCCGGCCTGCCGAAAAACCGCGCCGACGTGATCCTCACCGGCGTGGCCATCTACGAGGCCGTCATGCGCCAGTTCCATTTCGGCGAACTGTGGATCAGCACACGCGGGCTGCGCTTTGCCGCCGTGATGCAAGGCTGACCTGGCGCCGCCGGCGCCTTTGTCCTCCCGGGGGAACCACTGCAACCTCCTGCCGGGGTTGACGGAAGCCAACCTGGCGGTTCGGCTACCGTTGGCGTCACAAGCCCCCGTCGGGAACCTTTCATCCCGATACACCAGACACCTGCCGGGCACACGAGCGCGGACATTCTTGGCCGCTGAACGTGGTAGGTCGCCCGAGACGGGAGGTCGCGTAACCGCTCGCCAGGTACAAGAACTCAGCCGCGAAAAGGCACAAGAGGCGCAAGAAGGGAATTTCTCTTTGTGACTTTTGCGCCTTTTCGAGGCCGTTATCTGTTCCTTTGGGGCGGTGTGGGATGCGCTCCGATCGCCCCGGTCGATATCGAGGCCTCTTTGAACCTTACTCCTTCTCTTGCAGGATGCGCCAGAGATTGCGCAGATTGCGCTCGTGAAAACCGTAAGACCAACTGCCGGGCGGCGTCTCCCGCAGGGCGGGAAACCTGCTCGCGGCGAGCCACACCTTGGCCTGGTCCAGCGTCAGACCCTCCCGCTGGGCCGCGCGGACCCCAAGAAGCATTCTTTGATAGTAGTCCCGGACCGGCGCCATGTCCTGCTTGAGCAAGGGCGGGCTGTGCGCAGGGACCAGATGATCGATCCTCACCTCGGGCGCAAGAAACCTGTCCAGGACCGCCAGATACCGCCGCACGTCCTCCAGCTTGGATTGCTCGCCGATCTCAGGAAAAAGGGCCCGCTGATACACGATCCCTCCTGTGACCAGCAGCCTCTCCTGCGGACAGTAAATCAAGGTATCCGATAAGCTGTGGCCCTTGCCGAAGAACACCAACTCCAACCGCAAATCCCCCAGGTCCAGCGTGCAGTTGGTGCTGAAGGTCTGCGACGGCTTGACCACCGGATAGCCCTCTCGCAGATCCTGGCTGTGCAGTTCCCAGAACTTGATCTCCCCGCGAACCATTCTCGCCTCGGAGGCACTGCGGGCGGCCACAAGGGGCAACTGGGCCCGCAGGTTCTGAATGAACTGGTCCGCCCGCTCGAGGTCCCGGTTCCTCCAGCCGGGCTCGGTTTGCCGGCGGACGATCCACCGCATGTCTTCCGCCAGGTTCTCGTGCCCGACGATTACCGCGTCCTTGAATAAGCTGTTGCCGCCGGGGTGGCTGTCGTGGGCGTGCGTGTTGATCACATACACCCAATTGGTGCGCCTGAAAACCTGCTCGAACTTCTCCTTGATCGGGGCCATGATGCGCGGCGACATCTCGGTATCGATGATCACCAGGCCCTTCCGGCTGTTGATCGCCGTCAGGTTGCACCGCCGATCCGTGCCCACCCAGTACGCCAGCATCACGCGGTCCGAGAGCTTCTCCAGGTTGATGAACTCGCTCCCGCCGCCTGCGGGCCCAGCCAGAAGCATTTGTGCAGACAGGCCGAGATAAGCGATCCCGGACATCGCAGTCCTGCTCCTCCATGCGAACCTCGACAGTCTCCGCCCCAAACCCGCCGAACAACAGGCCCGCTCTTTCCCGTTTGCACTCATTCCAGCAAATGGCCGTTGGCCGAATTTCTGTGATTAAGCGGGTAATTCTGCAGATGTTCAATCACGAAATCTCTTAACTCTTCAGGCCGCTGTGGGGGGGCGCCGCTGCATGGATCGGGTCGGACATTCTTGTCCGCTCCAACCTCCACCGCCCGTCCGCCATCGCCAGGCAGTCGTGGGGCAGGCGTCCCGCCTGCCTTCCCCCCCGTCCCTGCCCGCAGGGCCGGCCAGCGGAGCGCGGACATTCTTGTCCGCTCCAACCTCCCCCAGCCCCTCCGCGCCGCCACAAGGGGCCACTCTGGCCATTACCGCTCGGATTTCAGGTCTCCGCCTGAATCCTCTGCGGCGGAGCTATAAACTCAACGCCTGCTCCTCAGCCCTTCAGTTTCTCCAGCGGATGCGGATATCTCCGGCGGAACCGATTGCAGGCCGACCAGGCGGTTTTGCCTTCATCGTTTTCCCAGACCTCGTCGTAGCTCGGTTTGCGCGGCCGGCGGCGCAGCGGATGTTCTTTGAGGACGTTGCCTTTGTTGTCGGCGTCCAGTTCCACAAAACGGAGTTTTTGGTTGCGGTTCCACCGATTGGAAAGGATCAGCAGGATTTTGCGCTTCATAGCAGCTTCTTGAGGCCGGCGAGCGACAGTTCGGTGCATTCCATGGGCGATTTGCCCTCCAGATACTCCTCCTGCTCGACGGTGATCCATTCGGTGCCGCCGTATTCGCGGCAGGCGGCCAGGACTCCCGCCCAATCGACGGAATCCTCCCCGAGGATGGGCTTCTTGGACTTGTCGTTGCCGAGGACTGCGGGTTTGAAGTGGGTGACCTTGGTGCGGCCCGGATAGCGCTTGATCAGTTCCGCCGGGTTTTGTCCGGCCGTCGCGCTCCAGCCGCAGTCCTGCTGGAGCACCACGTCCTTGCTGGTGCGTTCCGCAAAGAGATCCCAATACGTCTTGTCGCCGTCCTTGGCGAACTCGCCCGTGTGGTTGTGGTAGCCGCAATACAGGCCCAGCGGCTTGAGGATTTCGGCGGTCTTGTTGAAAGTCTCGGCCAGCGCCTTGCTCCGCTCGGGGTGCGTGAAGTCTCGGTCGCCGGGGACGATCAGGAACTTGCAGCCGATGAGCTGGTGAAATTCGATCGTCCCCTTCAAGGCCTCGCCGCGGAAACTGCCCGTCCCGATGTGCGTCGCGGCGACCTTCAGCTTCAGTTCGTCCAGTTTCTGCCGCAGTTCTTTGGGCTTGCCCGCGTATTTGTGATAGCCGGCGAATTCGACCCCCGCGAAGCCCATCCTGGCCAACTGCGCCAGCGCGGCATCGAAGTCCCGGGCGCAGTCCGCCCGCACCGAGTAAAGCTGCACGGAAATGGGGATCGATTTGCCCGCCGCGCCCCCCAGCGCCCACACCGCGGGGTGGAAGCCGAAGGCAGTGGCAGCCAGGCCTGAACTCTTGACGAACTGACGGCGTGTTTGAGGTAACATAATATTGCCAAAACTGGTTGTGGTACTTGTTTGTACTTCCCTTGAGGTCTAGCAAAACCGACCCGGCCTTGTCCAGCCTGCGTGGGAAGAACGAAATCCGAGCGGCGAAATCCGAAACCCGGCGCGGGCGGCCGGGAAAGCCGGGAAGACTTGAACCTCCGCCGCGCCTTGCGCCCTCCAGGCTGGGTTTGCCTCGGCTGGATTTCCTCTTGCCGCGCCGCCTTGTCCTTGAGGAACTTTTCCACCGCCCCCGCGGCCATCGGCTCGGCCAGGTTCATCACCCCAAATACTGGCTTGACCCGGTGGCAGGCAGTGGGACACTGCGGCACGGTTTGCGGGTCATGGGCTGGCGACCCGTTGTTCCGGGACGGCGAGTCCCTTTGAAAGTGAGATGAGAGAATGAAAAAAGCAGTCCTCACCAGCGATTCCAAAGCCGCTGCGCTCAGAAAGCAGAGGGAGGATGGAAACGAAGTCTCACGCCGAGGCTTCGTCAAGCGCCTGGGCGCGATTGGCGCCGGCACGATCTTCTTCTCTGGCGGGAGCGCTGGGCCGGCGAGAGCCCAATACGGTTCCTCTTACGTGGATGCCTTGTCGCCACAGCAACTCACCGCCATGTACACCGACATGCTCAAAATCCGCCTCTGGGAAACCAAGGTCAAGGACCTGATCCTCGCGGGCGGTTTTCGGGGGGTCGCGCACTTGTACGTGGGCGAGGAGGCCGTCGCGGTCGGCGTGTGCCGCGCCTTGCAAAAGGATGACTACATCGCCAGCAACCATCGCGGTCACGGCCACCTCATCGCCAAGGGTGGCGACCTTCGCCTCATGCTGGCGGAGATCACTCACAAGGCGACTGGCTACTGCAAGGGTTACGGCGGTTCGCTGCATATTACGGACCTCAGTCTGGGCATCCTGGGCATGAACGGCATCGTTGGGGCCTCCCATCTCTTTGCCGCCGGCGCCGCCTACGGCATCAAGGTCAAAGGCTCCGGCCAGGTCGCCGTCAGCTTTGGCGGCGATGGTTCCATCCAGGGCAACTTCTTTTCCAGCGCCGCCAACGCCGCCGCCACTTGGAAACTCCCCTGGATCGCTGTCATTGAGAACAATGCCTTCCAGATTTGGGTGCGCGCCTCGGAGGTTTACGCCATCACCGACCTCGCCCAGCGGGCGGCGGGCTACGGCATCGAAGCGCGCGTGGTCGATGGCAACGACCTGTTGGCCGTTTTTAATGCCGCCAAGTACGCCGTCGAAAAGGCCCGCGCCGGCAATGGCCCCACCCTGATTGAGTGCAAGACCTACCGTTGGTATGACCACTATGGCGCCGGCGGCGCCAGGGTCGGCGTGGACGGCGCCTTTGGCCTGGGCTATCGCTCGGACCGGGAATTGCGCGACTGGATGGCCAAAGACCCCATCGCACGGTTCCGCAAATTCCTGCTCCGCGAAAACGCGCTCACCGACCAGCAGGCCGACCAAATCGTTGCCGAAGTCAGCCAGGCGGTCGAGGACGCCGTCCAATTCGCGGAGGCCCAGCCGGTCCCCAACCCGGCGGACGGCCTCTTGCACGTCTTTGCCAAGGGCGCCGTTCCCCTCCACACCAGTTGAGCCAGCCAAGAGGGACGCGATTATGCCAAAGAACATGAACTTTGCCATCCTGGAGGCGATCCAAGGGGAGATGCGGCGCGACAAGCTCCTGACGCTCTTCTATGAATACCAAAAGCCGGTGGCCAACTGGCAGAATCGAGCGATCAATCTGGAGGCGGAGTTTGGCCGCTGGCGCGCTCGCTTTTGCGCTATTGACGAGCAGTGGATCGTGGGCGGCGCTTTGGGCCTGGCTCTGTCCGGGGTGCCCGCCATCGCCCACATCCCCAGCATGACCACCTTTATCCCTTATGAATTGATGTTCAACCACGCCGGCAAACTCCGGCACATGACCGGCGGCCAGGCCGCCTTCCCCATGGTCCTCTGGGCCGATATGCAGGGCCGAGAACCCTTCCAGGCGGGCCAACACGCCGATGCCGGGCTGGAATCTTCCTACGCCCGTCTGCCCGGACTCAAAGTCGTGGTTCCCTCCACCCCGTACGATGCGAAAGGCTTGATGATTTCCGCCATCCGCGACGTCGACCCGGTGGTGTTTTGCCAGTATCCGATGCCCCCCGCCGGCCCGGAGGTGCCGGATGAACCCTACACCGTTCCCATTGGCGAAGCTGCGGTCCGCACTGAGGGCAGCGACCTCACCATCGTGGGCTATGCGCCCCAGACGGCTCAGATCGCCAAGGCCGTCGCGGAGCTGAAAACCGAGGGCATCAGCGCGGAGTTCATTGACCCGCGGACCCTGGCCCCTTTGGAGGGCGTGATGGAGCCGATCCTCAAATCGGTCAGGAAGACCGGCAAGCTCCTGACTTCTGACGACGGGTCCTACAGCTTCTGCAATTGCGCCGAGCTCATCGCCCGCGTGGCCGAGGCCGTGCCGGGGGTCAAAGTCAAGCGCCTGGCCTTCCCGGATGCGCCCGCGCCGGGCGCGCCGGAGATGCTCAACTACATGCGGGTCGACGCCCCCAGCATTGTCGCCGCGGCAAAGAAATTGCTCAAGGCGTGACTGGATTGAGGGCGCCGTCAGCGATCAAACGGGGACCTGGACCGCCCCGTTGATGTCCCGCGCGTAGTTGACCGGTTCCACCAGGGGCAGGTTGGAGACTTCCACCTCGGCCGGCGGCGCGCAATGCGGCAGGCCGGGCAGGTGCTCGACAAATACCACCCGGCCGCTGAGCGCCGGAGTTGGCATTTTTCCCGAAAATGATTGACGGAGACTTTCGGTGCAGGCGTTATTGGATTTATGACGACACGCGAAAAGCCTGCGCAGGCCCTGACCCGACGGGATTTCCTTCACACCTCGGCCTTGGCTGCGACTGGCGCCGCTCTCTCCGGGGCCGCAGGTGGGCCCCCAATGCTGGCGGCGGAACCGGCAGCTCAGCCGCCCCCCACCTCCGTCGTTCTGCCTTGCGGTCAGATCGGCCAGGCCCGCATCAGCCGCGTGTTGCTCGGCGGCAACTTGATCTCCGGCAACATGCACTGCCGCGACCTCAAATATGTCGGCGCCTTGTTCCGCGCCTATGTGACCGAGGAAAGGCTCCTGCAAACCCTCCGCTTGGCCGAGCAAAACGGCATCAACACCGTCTTCGAAACCGGCGGCGAGTATGTCCAGCGCTATAATCGCGAATTCCGCGGCCACATGCAGTTTATTCCCCACCTCGAGGTGGCACCCGGCCAGAGCGATCAGGCCCTCGCCGACCACATCAAGCAGCAAGTCGATACGGGGGCAGTCGCCTTATATGTCTGGGGCGTTTCAGGCGACAAGCTCGTGCAGGCCGGGGCAGTGGACCGCTTGCGCAAGGCCGTCGAAATGGCCAAGGCCCACGGCTTGCCCGTCGGTGTCGGCGGCCATTCACTCCTGGTCCCGATGGCCTGCGAGAAAAACCACGTGCCCTGCGACTTTTACGTCAAGACCCTCCACAGCGATGATTATCCCTCCGCCACTCCCAAAGCCTTGCGCAAGGAATTCATCTGGCTCGATGGCGGCGAGGGCTGGTATGACAACATGTGGTGCATCAATCCCGAGGAAACCATCGCCTTTATGAAGACCGTCACCAAACCGTGGATCGCTTTCAAGGTGCTGGCCGCCGGCGCCATCTACCCACGCCTGGCCTTCCCCTACGCCTTCTCCAGCGGCACCGACTTCATCGCCGTCGGGATGCTCGATTTCCAGGTCCGGGAAAACTGCGAATTGGCCGCCAAAGTGCTCCGCCTCACCCGGAACCGCGCGCGCCCCTGGCGCGCCTAATTTCAATCCCCGCCTGGCGTAAGCCGGTCTGGCCGGCAAAGGCAAAGATACCCCTTGACAATCTAGGGAAAAGCCTTAATCTCCCCTAGAATATCTAAGCAAGACTATGCCTGCGACCAAAGCTGAACTCCTCCAAGGCACGTTGGATTTGCTCATCCTGAAAACTCTCGTCCCGGGGCCGCTCCACGGCTACGCCATTGCCCAGCGCATCCAGCAACGCTCCGACGATCTGCTGGTGGTGGAAGAAGGCTCGCTCTATCCGGCTTTGTACCGCATGGAGGACAAGCGTTGGATCTCAGCCGAGTGGGGGAAATCCGAGAACAACCGCCGGGCGAAATATTATTCCCTCACCCGCGCGGGCCGGCGGCAGCTCGAGGAGGAGACGGCGCTCTGGGAGCGGGTGTGCCGGGCGATCACGCTGGTCCTGCAGACGGCGTGAGCCCGGTGGAGGAAGAGACATGAAAATCCGTGGCACTGATTTCGTAATGTACCAGGTCTCCGATTTGGCCGCCGCGGCGCGCTTTTACCGCGACACGCTCGGCCTGCCCCAGGAAGTTTACAGCGAAGAATGGCAGTGGGCGGAGTTCAACTGCGGTAATGTGACGCTTGCTCTGCACGGCGGCGTCAAGCTCCCGGCCGAGATCGCCGGCGGCCGGGTCGCCCTGGCTGTCGAGGATGTCCAGGCGGCCTACGACGAGTTGAAGCAAAAAGGCGTTCGCACCGCCGGCGGGCCGCAGGACTTCAAAGTCTGTTGCGCCCTGGAGGTCCCCGATCCCGATGGCAACACCGTGATCCTCCATCGCCGGGCGGACGGGTCCTGGGGACAGCATCCCGCGACCGAATCTGAAGAGGCGGCGGCGGTCATCGCCCTGGAACGGGCGGCCCTGGACCGGTGGGCGCAGGGCGACCCCTCCGGCTTTCTCGAAATCTCCAGCCCGGATGTGGTCTATTTCGACCCGACTCTCGAACGACGGCTGGATGGCCTGGAGGCGCTGACGCGGCTTTATGAATCCGTGCGCGGGAAAATCCATCTCACCCGCTATGAATTGATCCATCCGAAGGTGCAATTCTGCGGAGACGCCGCGGTGTTGACCTACAACTACGTGGGTGAGAGCGCCGGCCGGACCGGCCGGTGGAACTGCACGGAGGTGTACCGGCGGACCCCGGCGGGCTGGCGCATCGCGCAAACCCACTGGTCGTTCACGGGGCCGTTCCACAAACAGTAACGCCAGAAAGGACGGGTGGATGGAGAAGTGAGAAATGAACTGCTTGGATCGAAACAGCCTTTACTCGACGCTGGATTCCATTTCGGAATCTCTGTTCTTCAAGAGTCACATTCCCCAGTCCCAACGCGTCGCCGCCGCCAGATGGATCGCCTCCCGCCAGGGATTGCCGGGGTCCTATGCCGGGATGTTTGCGCCGACGGAACAGGATACTCTCGGAGTTCGTCTCTTTACCGGTGAGGCCATCCGCGCGCGGGCAAGGATCGCGCACGTCCTCGGCGAAGAAGGTTGCCGGATTCTGACGCTGCTTAACGTGCCAGACGAGCACATGCAAGGTTCGCTGAACCGCGCGGTGCGGGGATTTGTTGCGCGCCTCGAGGAAGCGGAACGGCGCGGTTATTGCATGGGCACCTATTGCTGCGGCACCTGTTCGGCGGCCTATTGGCGCAATCTTGCCATCCACCTGCTGCCGCGAGCCGAGGAACGGCTGCGTCTGGGGCTGAATGAACTGAAGCAGGTTCGCAGCGCCAACGGCAAATGGCGGCGATTCCCCTTTTATTACACCTGCCTTGCGCTGACGGAAATCGGACCTGAGCTCGCAAAGAGCGAAATGCAGTATGCCGCTTTGTACTGGCGGAACAACCTGAAGAAATTCGCTTTGGCGGAAGGTTCCGTTGCCAGGCGCAGGGCCGCTGTGGGCCAACGACTCCTCGAACTGTGTGAAAAGGGGGTCGTGAATTCATGAACTTGTTAACAACATTCTGGCAACGAACCGCTGCTGCGTCAGCCTGCCAAGCCGAGCCATCGCTTCATCTTGGCTTCGATTTCGCCCATCTGCGCCGGAGGAAGTGTTCCGAGGCGGCGCAGCAATTTCCCGGCGGGGACGGCCAACATGCCTTGGACGTTGAACGCACCTGTTTCGAGAAAACGAACGGGAAGCCGAACCTCAAATTGAGCGCCCCGGGTTTGGGTGGTATGCGGAACGACCTGGATCAATGCGTAATCGCGGTCGGCATAAGGGACACTCACCACAAGCACCGGGCGCACTTTTGCGGCCAAGCCCAGATCGGCAAGCCAAACCTCGCCGCGTTCAGGAAGGTTCATGGCGCTTTTCCTCCTGGTCTATCAGCGCAAAAGCTTCCGCTGCCGCCGAAGCCTGATCTTCCTCGGTCCAGAGGCCGTAAGCATCGTCGTAGAGAATGCCAATCTTGCGTGCACGCAATTGCTCTCGCAACGCGATGTCCACTGCCCGCAGTTCCTCGGTCGTCAACCGAGGCAAGGCCGCCTGAATCTCGCTCACAGTGCTCATGGAGAAAGAATAATCTGCGAAAGGAGCTGAGACAAGATTGCTTTTCCATGCGCTTGGCCGAAGCCGTTCGACAGCGCCGCTGAGAAATGCGTGAACTCGTTAAAAGGTTGAATCGTTGGGACGTTGAATCGTGAAACGCGATGAGTGGACGATGAAAACACCGCGAACAGTCTGGTTGGGAATCCGCTCCCTGTGGCGGCGGCCCGCGCTGAAGCGCGAGATTGACGAGGAACTGCGCTTCCATATCGAGCAGCGCACGGCGGAGAATATCGCGGCGGGCATGGCGTTGCAGGCGATATGTATTGGTGGCGTCGCGGGAAACGCCGGCGCCACTCGATTTTCGAAACGGACCTCAGGGTTTGTGCTTCCTCATCCAGTAATCCCGGAAGCTGCGCAAGCGATCAAGCGATTCCCGATCCCTCGCCCGATTTGCGGCAACCTTGCTGGCAATGATGTCGTCCGGGTGGCAAACCGGAAACCCGTCCACCACCACACGCCGCCGCCACGCATCCGCGAATCGCTCTATGCCATCCGGCGCAAAAACCAGGTCCAAATCGAACGGACCGTTCTTCAACTGGACAAAATCCTTGCCCCGCTCGATTTCCGCGGCCTCGGTGTCGGTGAGAGAAAAGCCCAACTCGCGCAGTGCTGCCGCCAGAGCGCGGCCGTTGGCCGGGGTGCGTTCGGGAAAAATGTCGGCATCCTGCGTCGTGTCGGGAAAGCCCAGAATGATCGCCCCCGATTTGCCGATGAAGAGGTACCGCACCCCGTGGCGCGCGAAGACATCGCGGATTTCTTCGGCCTGCCGGTATTCAAACGCGCCCATAACCGAGCCAGTCCGGGAGGTTTTCCTCACACCACCGGCGGTATTCCGCCATACTTTCAAACGAACGATAGCGCGCCTCGTCCAGCACCGGTTTGTAGGTGCGGACAAAAGCGTAGCGAAACCGCTGCGCCAGGGGGCGCCGCGCCGCCGCCTCGAACTCCGCCAGCCAATCCGGCGGGATTTCGCTCACTGCGCTCATGTGTCAAAACTACGGTTTGGGTGCCTCTCGGGCAAGGCTGGTTTCCGTGTCGCGCCGGCCGATGAAAACACTGCGAACCATCTGGAAGGAAATCCGCTCACTATGCCGACGGCGCGCGGTGAAGCGGGAAATTGACGAGGAACTGCGTTTCCATCTCGAGCAGCGCGCGGCGGATAACCTCGCCGCCGGCATGTCGCCGGAGGAAGCCGGGCGTGCCGCGCGCCGGCGCTTTGGCAACGTGCAGAGCATCCGCGAGGGATGCCGCGATGTTCGCGGCGCGAGCCTCGGCGAGACGACGCTGCAGGACATTCGCTTCGGCCTGCGGATGCTGCGCAAGAATCCCGGTTTCACTGCGGTCGCGGTGCTCTCGCTGGCTCTCGGCATCGGCGTCAACACCGGTATTTTCAGCCTGCTCAACGCGGTCTTGCTGCGCTCGCTGCCCGTGCGCAACCCGCACGAGCTGCGCGTGATTAACTGGGTCGGCCGCAGTCCCGAGTTGCACAACTTCTCCAGCAGCAGCGCCATGGGGCGCCTGCCCACGGGGCTGACTTATTCCGGCACTTTTCCCTACCCTGCCTACCGCGATTTCCGCGACCGCGGAACCGGGTTCGCCGAAGTCTTCGCTTTCTCGCCGCTCTACGGCGTCACGATGGTTGCGCGCGGTGACGCTTCGACGACCGGCGGCCTGCTGGTTTCGGGCAATTTTTTCACCGGCTATGGCGCGCAAACGCTGCTGGGCCGGCCGATCACCGCCGGAGACGATCAACCCGGCGCTCCGCCTGTCACTCTCATAACCTACCGCCTGTGGGAGCGGCAATTCGGGCTCGACCCCAACGTCTTGGGACAGACCGTCACGCTGAACAAGAACGCTTTCACCATCATTGGCGTCCTGCCGCGCGATTTCGTCGGACCATTCCCAGGGGACCCGGCCGACTTCTACGCGCCGCTCTCCGCCCAGCCTCAATTGGCGCCCAACTTCCCGCTGACATCCCCCAGCCATTGGTGGGTCGACATCATGGCCCGGCTCGCGCCGCATGCGAACGAAGCCCAGGCCCAGGCCTCGCTCGAGGTCTTTTTCCGGCAGGCGCTCAGGGCCTCGGACTCCAGGATCGAGCAGCCGGGCATCTGGCTGGCAGACGGCCGGCGCGGTCCTTCCAACATCATCCGTCAGCGCGCCGCCCTTCCTCTCTGGGGGTTGCAGGCCTCGGTCGGCCTGGTGCTCCTGATCGCGTGCGCCAACCTTGCCAGCCTCCTCCTGGCGCGCGGCGCCGCCCGCCAACATGAGATGGCCGTCCGCGCTGCCATCGGTGCCGGCCGCTGGCGCCTTGTCCGCCAATTGCTCACCGAAAGCCTGGTCCTCTCGCTGGCCGGGGGCGGCCTCGGGCTGCTTTTCGCCTGGTGGGCCAAAGCGGTTTTGCTGAGCTTTCTTAGCGGCTTTCAAGACATTTTTCACTTCGATGCGCGGACGGACACCCACGTCCTCCTGTTTACGCTCGGGCTTTCAGTGGCGACCGCCCTGTTGTTCGGCTTGCTGCCGGCGGTCCGGGCCGCGTGTGTCGATCCGGCTGCCGGGCTGAAAGATCGCGCTGCCCTGGGGGCGCCACGTCTCCGGCTGGCGAAAGTGCTGGTTTCCCTCCAGGTCGGCTTGTCGGTGTTGCTGGTCGTGTTGGCCGGCTTGGTGATCCAAACCTTCGCCAATCTCAGCCGCACCAACCCCGGCTTCAACCCGGAGAACCTGCTGCTGTTCCGGCTCAACGCCGCGCAACCGGGCCGTGAGGGCCAACGGCTCCTGAATCTGTATGAAAACCTCCGCCAATCCATTGCCGCCATTCCGGGCGTGCGCGCGGTCGCCTTTTCCGATGTGGCGCTGATCGCCGGGTCCGAATCCCTGAGCGGCATCTCCATCCCGGGACGCCCCGCAAATCCCAATCAACCCCTGCAGGCCTGGCAGATGGTGGTGAGCGACGCGTTCTTCTCGACGATGGGCATGAATCTGCTGCTCGGGCGCGATTTCGATCCGGCCGATACCGGCGCCAGCCCGAAAGTCGCGGTCGTGAACGAGACCTTCGCCCGTTCGTTTTTCCCGGGCGAAAGTCCCCTCGGACGAAGCTTCACCCTTGGCGGCGCCGATTGCCAGATTGTCGGAGTGTGCCGCGATGCCAAATATGCAGAACTGCGCAAGGACGCGCCCCCCACGATGTATCTGTGCTGTCGGCAGACCTCGGTCGGGGGCATGTATTTCGAGGTCCGTTCGGTCCTGCCCCCACTGTCCCTGGTGCCGGCCGTGCGCCAGGCCGTGGCCGCCTTCGCGCCCGACCTGCCCCTGGCCGAGATCAAGACCCAGCGTCAGCAAATAGATCGGTCCATTGCCCCCGAACGGCTACTCCTCTCGCTGTCCTGCTTTCTGGCCCTGCTGGCGCTGCTGCTCTCCTGCATCGGCCTCTACGGCTTGATGGCCTATCAAGTGGCGCGCCGAACCGCCGAGATCGCCATCCGCATGGCCCTCGGTGCCCGTCCGCAGGATGTGGCGCGACCGATTGTGCGCGATGCCGCTTTACTCGCGGCGACCGGCGTGGCCTTTGGCCTGCCCGTGGCGTTCGGTTTGACCCATCTTGTTCGCGCCGTCCTCTACGGAGTTCAACCCTACGACCCCGCCACGCTGATTGGCAGCGCGGTCTTGCTGCTGTGCGTCGCGGCGCTGGCCGCCTGGATTCCCGCGCGGCGGGCCGCTCGCGTCAACCCGATGACAGCGCTGAGATACGAATGAACCAATTCAAAACCTATGCAAACAACCAATCCATTGATTCAATTGGACGACATCCACAAGGTGTTTCTCACCGACGAGGTGGAGACCCACGCCTTGTCGGGCGTCCGGCTTGAAATCCATCATGGAGACTACGTGTCGATTGCCGGGCCTTCGGGCTGCGGCAAGTCCACGCTGCTCTCGATCCTCGGCCTGCTCGATTCACCCACCAACGGCATCTACCGGCTCCGGGGCGAGCCGGTGGAACATCTCAACCACGCCCAGCGGGCGCGGGTCCGCAACCGCGAGATTGGATTCATTTTTCAGAGCTTCAATCTCATCGGCGACCTGACGGTGTGGGAAAACGTCGAACTGCCGCTGACCTATCGCGGCTTGACTGCCGCCGAGCGCCGCCAGCGCGTCGACCAGGCGCTGGCCAAAGTCAGCATGACGGCTCGGGCCAGGCATTATCCCGCGCAACTGTCCGGCGGCCAGCAACAGCGCGTCGCCGTGGCCCGGGCGCTGGCCGGCCGGCCCTCCATCCTCCTGGCGGATGAACCGACTGGAAACCTCGACTCCAAGAACGGCCAGGCAGTAATGGACTTGTTGCGCGAACTGCACTCCGAGGGCGCGACGATCTGTCTGGTTACGCACGACGAACGTTACGCGCGCGACTCGCAACGCACGGTGCATTTGTTCGACGGACAGATTGTCGCTCCACAAGTGCCCGCAGCAGGCTGACCCCCGGAAGATTTTATGGACCTGCCCGTTTCACCAGCCCTGAAAAGACGACGCCGAACGCGGCGCTGGTTCCTTGTCGCTACGGTCGGGCTTTTGCTGGTGTTGATCACCCTCGGCCTGGCGCGACTGCAGCCGGCCGCCCCGCGTGTCGAGAAGTCTTCCGTCTGGATGGACACCGTCAAGCGCGGCCAGATGCTCCGACAAGTCCGTGGCAACGGCACCCTCGTGCCCGAGGACATCCGCTGGATTCCGACCTCCAACCAGGGACGTGTCGAGCGCGTCCTGATCTTGCCCGGCGCGGCGGTGAACGCCGATTCCGTGCTCGTGGAGTTGAGCAATCCCGAAGTCGAGCAGGCGGCCTTCGACGCCGAATGGCAACTCAAGGCCGCCGCGGCTGACTCGACCAATCTGCGCGTGCAATTGGATTCCCAAAAGCTGACCCAACAAGCGGCTGTGGCCGTCGCCCAGGCCAATTACAGCAGCGCCAAACTCGATTTTGAAGTCAACGAGCAGTTAGCCAAAAGCGGCCTCATCCCCGCCATAACTGTCAAGCAATCCAAGGCCAAAGCCGAAGAATCCGCCAAGTTGCTCGACCTCGAACAGGAACGTCTGAAAATCAGCGCCGAGGCCGTCAAGGCCCAACTGGCGGTGCAGGACGCGAAAATCGCCCAGCTTGGCGCCCAGCTTGAGCTCAAACGCCGGCATGTCGAGGCCCTCAAAGTCCGCGCCGGCATGGACGGCGTGCTCCAGCGCCTCGGCGACCCGGCCAATCCCCTCCAGGTCGGCCAGCAACTGCCGGCGGGCGCCCTCGTCGCCAGGGTCGCCAACCCGGCCAGGCTCAAGGCCGCCATCAAGATCCCGGAAACCCAAGCCAAGGACATCCGACTCGATCAACCGGCAGCAATCGACACCCGCAACGGCCTCGTCCCCGGCCACGTCATCCGCGTCGACCCCGCCGTGGAAAATGGCACCGTGACCGTGGATGTGGCCTTGGATGCCCCGTTGCCCAAAGGCGCCCGGCCTGACCTCAGCGTCGATGGCACTATCGAACTGGAGCGCCTGGAAAACGTCCTCTACGTCGGACGCCCGGTGCAGGGCCAGTCAGACAGCCAGGTCGGGCTTTTCAAAGTCACCGACAACGGTAAAGCCGCGCTCCGGGTAACCGTCAAGTTGGGCCGCAGCTCGGTGAGCACGATTGAAGTTGTGGACGGGTTGCGCGTCGGCGATCGGGTGATCCTCTCCGACATGTCCCAGTGGGACGCGCACGAACGCGTCCAGTTGGAATGACAATGACCAGGCCCATGTGGCCGTGGGGAACGTCAGTTCACGCCCCCGTTTCCAAGGGGGATCAACTTTCATTTCTTATCCGAACCCCGACCTCGTCCAGGTGCCGAAGCAGGTCGGCGGGGTCCTGATAGACCCGGTAGGCCCCGGACCGTTCCAGTTCATCCTGGCCGTAGCCGCCCGAAAGCAGACCCACCCCAAGGGCGTTGGCCCGCCGGGCCGCCAGCAGGTCCCAGACGCTATCCCCAACCACAATCGAAGCCCCGATTTCCACTCCCAGCCGCTCGGCAGCCGCCAGGAACAGGTCCGGGTCCGGCTTGGCGTATTGAACCATCTCTCTGGTGATCACAGTCGCTTTGGAATCAACCCCAAGAGCTGCCAAGCCCAGCCGCGCGCTCTCCTTTCGCCCACTGGTGGCGATCGCCCACCGAACGCCCCCCTCTGAAAGACAGGCCAGAAGCTCCCGCGCGCCGGGCAGTGGCCGAATCTGCCCTGCCATCCGCCCGTAAGCCTCAGCATGAAACCGCTGCAGCTCCTCGGCTTCCTCTCTGCCCACTTTATGACCGGTCTCGCGCAAAAGGGCGTTCATAAAGAGCCCGCCGCTCATCCCAATACGCCGGTGGATGCGCCACACCGCCAATTCGATGCCCGCCTTTTCCAACGCCTCCCGCCAGGCCAGCACGTGTTGATAGACGCTGTCCACCAGCGTCCCGTCCAGATCAAACAGCAAGCCCGGAGCTTTGCCGGCGCTTTCCCCACTGATCCTCCTTCTCGCCACTCGGCTTGCGCCCGGCTTTTTTGCCCTGTTGCGATTCATAGCTTAACGATTGTTCCACTCCATCATTCGCGAAAGCCAATTCCGTGCGGATTCCTGAGCCACGCCGCCCTCCCCGTTTGCTTGCCGCGCCGCCGCGCTGCGAAACATCCCCCTCAGCCCGGCTGCTTCGCCAGCATCCCGGTTTTGCGGGCGTAGTTGAACAAGCCGCCCGCCGCCACCACCGGCCGTACCTCTCCCAGCGGTTTGAATTTATAAACCTGGCCGGTCTTCTGCACGGTCACCGTTTCGCCCTCGAGGTCCACCGTCACCACGTCACCCGTCTGCAAAACCTCGCACAGCCGCTCCACACACTCGCAGGGATAAAGCTCCCCGCTGGCAACGCTGTTGCGGAAAAAAATCCGCGCAAAGCTCTCCGCCAACACCACTTTGCAGCCGGCCGAGCCGAGGGCGATGGGGGCGTGCTCGCGCGAACTCCCGCAGCCGAAATTGCGCCCGGCTGCCACAATCGGATATTCGCTGTCGAGCTGGCCCGCCTTCACGAAGCGCCGCGGATAAAGCGCCTCGGGCAAGCCGCTCAGCGCATACGAGCCGAGTCGCTCGTACTCCTCGGCAATCGTCGGCACCAGATTCAAATGCTCCGCCGGGATTATCTGGTCCGTATCGATGTGATCCCGCACCACATACACAGGTCCTGTAAAAACTGATTGCACAGGCCTAGCTTGCCGCCAGCCGCCCCGCTTTTCAACAGATTTTCGCGCAGCTCGGGGGGCGATTGCGCGCTCGCGCCCTTCGCCCGCTCGCCCGCCCGCTTCCCCCCCCGCCCCAACTCTCTCCCTCAGCGAGAGGGAGAATGCCCGCCCGTTGGCCGCCGAATCGGAGACCGTCGGAATGAACGAGCGCGCCACGCTGCTGCTCCCTGCCCATGAACCGCGAGGTAGTGGGGCAGGCGGGACGCCTGCCCCACTGCCGCTGCCGCCCGGTTCATGGCCCCGATGCGCGTCCGGTTTCGGAGGTGGGAGCTGCCCATGAGCGAGAGCCTTGGGGTCAGGCGGAAGCAATCCTGGAAATCGCTCACCGCGCGACTCCTGCCATTGGCTCCCGGATTTCGCCCGTCGGCCTTCGTTCGGCTTCGGCCTTTCCTCGCTTGCCTTTATCTGCGTTTGCCCCTAAAAAGGGCGCCATGAATCGCCGTCAATTCCTTCAAGTCAGCGCGGCAGGATTGGCGCTGTCCTCCCTCGGCAGCTACGCCGCAGAATTCGCAGACCAAAAAAAACGTGTCGGCCTGATCGGCTGCGGCTGGTACGGCAAGTGCGACCTCTGGCGCCTCCTCCAGATCGCCCCGGTCGAAATCGTCTCCCTCTGCGACGTCGATAAGCACATGCTGGCCGAAGCCGCCGCCATCGCCGCCGAACGCCAGCTCTCCAGGAAACAGCCTCGCACCTACACCGATTACCGCCAGATGCTCAAGGAAAAGGACCTCGACCTCGTCCTCATCGCCACCCCGGACCACTGGCATCCCCTCATCACGCTCGCCGCCCTCCAGGCCGGCGCCGACCTTTACGTCCAGAAACCCATCAGCGTCGACGTGGTCGAAGGCCAAGCCATGCTCGCCGCCGCCCGCCGTCACCAGCGCGTCGTCCAGGTCGGCACCCAGCGCCGCAGCACCCCGCACCTGATCGAGGCCCGCGATGAGTTCGTCAAGACCGGCAAGCTCGGCAAGATCGCCTACGTCGAAATCTGCTGCTACTGGCACATGCGCGCCGGCGACAATCCCCCGGATTCCGCCCCCCCCGATTACCTGGACTATGACCTCTGGACCGGCCCCGCCCCCATGCGCCCCTACAACCGCCTCGTCCACCCCCGCGGCTGGCGCGCCTTCATGGAATACAGCAACGGCATCGTCGGCGACATGGGCATCCACATGCTCGACATGGTCCGCTGGATGCTCGATCTCGGCTGGCCCACCCGCGTCTCCTCCTCCGGCGGCATCCTCGTCGCTAGAAACTCCAAGGCCAATATTGCCGATACCCAAACCGCCACCTTCGATTACGGCGACCTCCAGGTCGTCTGGACCCATCGCACCTGGGGCGACGCCCCGGACCCCAAATACACCTGGGCCGCCATCCTCTACGGCGACAAAGCCACTCTCAAGGCCAGCGTCTTTGGCTACGATTTCATCCCCCTGGACGGCGGCCAACCCATCCACAAGGATGTCACTTACGAGTACGAGCAATTCCCGGGCGACCGCACCGAGAAGGACCTCGAACGCCACGTCGCCCCGGCCATTCGCCGCCACCTGCAAGACCTCCTGGCCGCCATCGCCAAGCGCAGCAAACCCGTCGCCGACATCGAACAGGGCTACATCTCCACCGCCTCTTGCATCCTCGCCAATCTTTCCATGAAACTCGGCCGCACCCTCGCTTGGGACCCCGCCAAGGGCCAGGTCATCGGCGACGACGAAGCCAACCGCCTCCTCCGCCGCCCTTACCGCACCCCCTGGGTCCACCCGGAGCCGGACAAGGTCTAACCCAAATATTTCTTGGCCCGCCCCAGCCGGCGAATCCCCGGCGGCAACGCCCGGTATCGCTTCCAAAACTCCGGGGTGGCGTAGCCGGTCACGGGAGCGGTCGGCAGCCTCCGGCATTCAACTCCGCGATCGCCTCGCGCGCCAGCCTGTCGAGCGGACCACCCGACCGCGCGTCTTCCTGGATCTGGGCGTCCCATTCCGCCTCGCACCGGCGGTCCAGCCGCTCCTTCAACTCCCAGAGTTCCTTCCGCGGCAGCCGGGCGATGGCGGCTTCGATCTCTGCGACTGTGCTCATGATGGAAATGTAACCGGCCCGCGCGCGACTTTCAACTTGCAACCCAAAACAAACGCCGACGATGTCCAGGGCCGGCTGCCAAGTGAGCCCGCCCTTCTCCCCGCGGCCCTGGGCATACACCATCCGGGCGGTCAATACCGCCAGTGGGTGGATCCGGGCGCGCTTGAGCAGAGCTTCGTCGCTCAGCTTGCGGATAACCAGGTTGGCCGCCCCACCGAGCCGCTTCACTAGGCCGACCGCCGTCATCTTGCCAAGGTTACGCACCATGGCCGTGGGCGGCATACGCTGCAGCAGGGTATCCCAGGGCTCATCGTAGGGAACTGGGGAGCAACGATTGCATTACTTCGCACGCGCCTTTTGTGTGCTTAGGGTCGAGCGGATATCGGTCGCGCGGTTTGAGAAGATTCAAGTATGCAGAGGGCTTCTCACCGAATGGGCCGGTCTCTTTTACACGCTGGAATGTCTTGTAGCACCAGCCGTTTGTGGCAACGAGCACCTGGCAGCCTGGAAAACCCGCGGCGTAATCGCGTACCTGCTCCGGAGCGTAGGCCAGGCCGGAGCCAAAGTCCTTCGTCTCGATCAGAAGGACACACTCTTCGTTCTTGCCCTGGTAAGGCCCCGGAAAACAGGCAATGTCAATCGTTCCCTGGGAAGAGGGCAGTTCGATCTTCATCTGTTGCTCCGCCCAGCCCAGCGCGAGCAACAGCGGAACCACAAGAAAGGTGCGTGTCTCGTGCTCGCGCACGTCCGCCCACGCGCACTCCTCGCAATAATAGTTCGCGAGGAGACGGACCTTGCGGACAGTGTTCGTCAACTCGTCAGCGGCGGAAGGCCGCAATCCCTGCGAGATCATGAACTCAAGAATCTGGTCGTCGGTGACGGGACGTGTTGGCTCCGGCTCGGGATCGAATGCCTGGACGGGCAGCGAGAGAAGCGAGTTGGCTAGGTTGATGTGCTCGCCCTTGTTCGCCCTGGTGATCGCCTTC
The DNA here is from genome assembly GCA_049518415.1 of Verrucomicrobiota bacterium. Taxonomy (GTDB): domain Bacteria; phylum Verrucomicrobiota; class Verrucomicrobiia; order Limisphaerales; family UBA8199; genus CAVQND01. The sequence continues at coordinate 151,463 of JBEKRX010000001.1, read as the reverse complement.
CGCGTCAGACCTTCAGTTTTAAGGGGCTTTCCAGGAGGCTTGCGCCAGTCAACATAGCACCACGCACTAAGGTCCCAGCCGTCGATGTCTTGCAGCCACTCCTTGCCGCCCTCTCCGCGGTGCGATCCCTTCCGCTCAACGACTTCCCCAGCCGTGAGGATTTCTGAGCACCCGCGCTTCAGAAGAACGATATCGCCGATATCGATCTCCTGCATGGCACCGTACTCTCGGCCGACGAACGCTATTCCGTAGCGGATGAACAGATCAGCGTAATCACGGTTACGCCCCTCCGATCCCGCTGCAACCTGCCAGTATTTCTTGCTCATATTCGAACCTTTGTCCTGATGAGGGCAGCCTTCCCCCTCTAAAGCAAGGATTTTCGCCCGAGCTTTCGCCGGAGGGAATCCCTGTGGCTTTGTGGTTCCGCGTCGTCCACGATGCCGCGGTTGTCCAGCGGGTCGGCGCCGGAAGCGGACTTTGCCGGGTCGGGACGCTCTCCCAGGTTCGCCACGAGCTCGTAGCCTTTGGGCGCGGCCTCTTTCCTCGCGGTGTTCACGTTGCAGCCGAGGAGGCCGCCGCGCGAGCCGGAGCGGGTGAGCGAGAAGCTGCATCAGCACACCTTCCGGGTGGGGCGGCGCCTATTGCCCGCATTGCCCGTGTTGCCCGTATTGCGCGCATTGCCCGGGTTGCCTGTATTGCCTGTATTGCGCGTTTTGCGCGTTTTGCGCTTCCGTTCCCCCACCCGCCCGGCGACCATCGGCGCGACTCGGCGGCCAGGAACGCCCGCGCTCGGTTCTCCGCACTGCCGACTTACTGGGTCAGGTAGTACTTCTCCGCGTATTCGCGCACCATGCGGGCGGTGGTGAACTGGGGGACCAGGGTGACCATGGCGCGGCGGATGCGCTGGAGCCACTGCCTGGGGACGCCCTGGAGGTCGCGCTGGTAGAACAGCGGGATGACTTCCTCGGTCAGCACCCGGTAGAGGTTGGCGCTATCGACCCGGTCCTGTTCCTCGACCGAATCGGCGTGGGCATCCGCGCCGATGGCAAAGCCGTTGGTGCCGTCGTAGCCTTCGCGCCACCAGCCGTCCAGAATGCTCAGGTTGAGGCAGCCGTGGGCGCCGGCCTTCATGCCGCTGGTGCCGGAGGCCTCCAGCGGCCGGCGCGGCGTGTTCAGCCAGACATCGCACCCGGAGACCATCTGCCGGGCGACGTGCACGTCGTAGTTTTCCAGAAACACCAGGTGTCCCTGGAGATCGCTGTATTTGCTCAGGTGAATGATGTGCTGGATGTATCGCTTGCCGTCATCGTCGCGCGGGTGCGCCTTGCCGGCGAAGATGAATTGGATCGGCCGGTCTTCGTCGCGGGTGAGGCGAACGATGTTATCGAATTGCTGAAAGATGAGCGGCGCCCGTTTGTAGGTGGCGAACCGGCGGGCGAAGCCGATCGTCAGGGCATCGGGATTCAGGAGTTGGTCGAAGGCGATGAAATCGCCTTTGGTGAGGTGCTGGCGCTGGATGAGCAGCCGCCGGCGGGCAAACTCGATGAGCTCCCGACGCAACTGGTAGCGCAGCGCCCAAAGCTCTTCGTCCGAGATGAACTCGGGGTCGGCCAGGCGCTGCCAGAATTCCCGGCCATTGATGTCGCGGGTCCAGTCGGCGGCCGGCGCCCGGCCAACGCCGGCCTCGCCGCCCGGTTCCCCAGCGCCGGCCAGCTTTTCCTGCCAGAACCGCCGGACGGTCCCCTTCATCCAGCCGAGCAAGTGAATGCCGTTGTTGATATAGCCGATGGGCACCGCTTCGACGGGCTTGTCCGGGTAGAGGCAGTGCCACATGCGCCGGCTCACCTGTCCGTGCAGTTCGCTCACCGCATTGGCGGCGCGGGAAAGCTTCAGGGCGAGCACCGTCATGCAGAACGGCTCCCGGGCGTCCTGCGGATTCACCCGCCCTAGCTTCATCAGCTCCCCAAAGGGCGCCGGCAGTTGGCTGCGCAACCGCTGCATCGCATAGTCCATGAGATCCGGGCTGAAACGGTCATGGCCCGCTTCGACCGGCGTGTGCGTGGTGAACAGGCATTCGGCCCGGGTCAGCTCCAGCGCCTGCTGGAGGCCTTTGCCGGCAGCCATCTTCTCCCGGAGCAACTCGAAGGTGAGAAAGGCGGCGTGGCCCTCGTTCATGTGGAAGACCGACGGGGCGATGCCCAGCGCCCGCACCAACCGCATGCCGCCGACGCCCAGCAACAGCTCCTGCATGATCCGCGTCGTGCTGTCGCCCCCATACACCCGCAACGTCAGGTCCCGGAAACGCTGTTCGTTTTCCTGCCGGTTGGTGTCCAGCAAATACACCGCCACGCGCCCCACGTTCACCCGCCAGGCCTGGAAGGCCACCCGGTTCATCCCAATGTCCACGTGGCTCACCAGCGGCTCGCCTTTGGCATTGAGCACCGCCTCCAACGGCAGATTCTTCGGATTCAGCAGGGTGTAGTATTCCGTCTGCCAATTGCTCGAGTCGATCGCCTGCTGAAAATATCCTTCCCGGTAAAACAGGCTGATCCCCAGAAAACCCAGCCCAAGGTCGCTCGCCGACTTGGCGTGGTCGCCGGCCAGCATCCCCAGCCCGCCCGCCGCAATGGGCAGCGTCTCATGAAACCCGAACTCCATTGAAAAGTAGGCCACCGGGTTCGCCCGCAGGCCCGGCGCGTGTTCATGACCCCAGGTCTCTTTGTCGTTCATGTAGGCCCCGAACGCCTTCAGCACCTGGCGCACCTGCTCCCCAAAAACCGGCCTCTGCAACCGCACCCGCAGTTCATAATCCGACACCTCATGCAGGATCGCCACCGCGTTGTGGTATAGATTCTGCCACCCGCGCGGGGAAAGCTCCTGAAAAATCTCCTGCGCGCCCTGGTCCCAGGTCCACCACAGGTTCCTGGCCAGTTTGTTCAAGCCCGTCGCTAATTCTGTCAACTCTTCGCTTGTCAGCGGCTTTTTCGTCATACCTTGTCAACCCGCTTTCTTAAACGACCCCAAGTTCTTATCTGTTTGCCCTTGCACCTTAGTCAGCCCTTTGCCAGAGGGCAAACAAAAATGACTCGCGGGAAAGGCTTGACACCGCCCACCCGCCTTTGCCACTCTCCCTTCATGCGCTACCGAATGGCTCCGTTGAGCGTGCCGCCCAGGGAGCCGAATCAAGGTTCGATCCCCACCGTTCCAACGGTTTTCCCCGCGCCGGTGAAACCGTTGCAACGATCCCTGATGCCGCCCCTCCCGACCGCTCAGGTACTCCTCGGCGCACCCCAGCACTACCGCCACACAGTAGCGCGAGCCTCCCGCTTGCGGCTGTCCCGCCAAGTCTCTGGCTTGCCGCGCCCATCCTGCTCCGCGACGACTTCCCCAACCCGCAGGGCTCGTGGGCCGGGGGCGAGCCGGAGGTTTGCCCTTCTGCCCTGGCTGGCCCTGCTGGCCTGCGCGCAACCTCTCCAGGCCGCCCTGCCGCCCGGTTGGACCGACGCCGACATCGCCTCCCCGGCCCTGGCCGGCGCCGCCTCGTTCACCGCCGGCCTCTGGACCCTCTCGGGCGGCGGAACCGACATCTGCACTTACGACCAGTTGCACTTTGCCTCCAAACTGGTGACGGGCGACGGCCTTCTAGTTGCCCGGGTTGAGAGCCTACAGAATGCCCCTGCCGCCCAGGCGGGGGTCATGTTCCGCAACGACCTGAGCGCCGGGGCCCTCGAAGTGGCGGTGCTGGTCACCGCCAGCAGCGGGGTCAGCTTCCAATGGCGCGGCAGCCCTGGCGTAACCTGCTCCTACCAGGTCGTCCTGGGCGTCCCCAACCTGGGCGCGCCGATCTGGCTCAGCCTCGCCCGCTCCGGCAACAGCTTTAGCGCCTATTGGAGCACTAACAACATCACTTGGTACCAGGTCGGCTCCACCCAGATCGTGGCCCTGGAGCAGACGGCCCTGGCCGGCCTGGCAGTCAGCGCCAACAACAACGCCGCCCTGGCCACGGCCACCTTCACCGGGGTGAGCCTGCCTCCGTCATTCTTTGGCGTTTACCGGCAACTGTGGACGGACCTCAATCCCGGCCTGGGCAACACCCTGGCCGCCCTCACAAACAGCGCCGACAACCTCAACTGGCCTGACAATCCCAACCCGGACTTCACCGCGGTTTACGCCAGTTTCCTGACCGAAAGCAATACCGGGATGAACTACTACGGGCAGCGCCTGCGCGCCTTTGTCGTCCCGCCCATGACAGGCGCTTACACCTTCTGGATTGCCAGCGACGACACCTCGGAACTGCTGCTCAGCGCCGATGAGACGGCCAGCCTCGCCGCCCCCGTCGCCTGGGTCAACGGCTCGACCAACCCGGAGGAGTGGACCCGCGAGACCAACCAGCAATCGGCGCCCATGCTCTTGCAGGCCGGCCGGCGCTATTACCTGGAGGCGCTCATGCAGCAGGGCACCGGCAATGACAACCTGGCCGTGCGCTGGCAACTGCCCAATGGCACCAACGAAGAGCCACTGGCGGCCTGGAGCGCGGCAGGCACGCGCCTGGTCCCCTGCACCGGCCTCGACAGCCTGCCGGGCCTTTACCTGCAACCGACCAACCTCACCGTCTCCGACGGATACGACGCGCTCTTTGCGGTGCTGGCAACCAACCAGTCGGCCCTGTCGTATCAATGGCTGCTCAATGGGACCAACTTGAGCGGCCCCAATGCGAGCGCCGACGCCTACACCGTCAGCAACGCCAATGCGCAGTTGAACAACAACCAGTTCTATTGTTGCGTGGTTTCCAATGCCGCCGGGGTGGTCACCAGCGCCGTAGCCCGGCTGGGCGTGCTGGCGGACACGACTCCACCGACGGTGGTGCGAGCCACTGAGGTAAATGCCACCAACGCGCAGTTGGTCTTTTCGGAACCGCTGGAGGCGGCCAGCGCGACCAACCAGGCGAACTATGTCTTCACCAACGGCCTGCCGCTCAGCAGTGTCCAGTTGAGCGCCGATTTGATGACCGTCACGCTGACCACCGCGCCCCTAGCGCCGGGGAGCAACTACGTCCTCCTGCTCAATGGCATCCGCGACCGGTCCAACGCGCATAACCCGATTGCGACCAACACCGCCGTCAGTCTCCTGGCGGGGCCGTACAGCCTGCAGGGCGTTGGCAGTCCCACCCCGCCCGGCAGCATCTGGGGCGCAACGGGCGGATACGATGTGGGCGGCGGGGGCAAGGACATTAGCGGCGTCAGCGATCAGTTCCAGTTTGTCTGTGAAATCCTCAACGGTGACTTCGATCTCGAGGTCCGCTTGGCTTCCCTGACCCCGACCGATGTCTTCGCCAAGGCCGGCCTGATGGCCCGCGAGGACCTGACCCCGGGCGCCCGGTTTGCCGCGGTCCTGGCCACCCCGGCCATGAACGGCTCCTTTTTCGCAGCCCGCACTTCGGCGGGCGGCGGCGTCACAGTTGGCGGCAATTTGCCCGTGAACTACCCCCAAACCTGGTTGCGCCTCCAACGCACCGGCAACCAGTTCACGGGTTACGCCGGCCTTGACGGCCAGACCTGGCAACAACTGGGCACGGCGACGATTGTGCTGACCAACCCGGTCTATTTCGGCATGGTGGTTTGCAGCCATAACCCGAGCCAGGCGGCGCTCGCCCAGTTCCGCGACCTCTCCCCAGTGACCGCGCCGCTGGTCGGTGCCATTACCCGGCCTAACGAGCCGCTCGGTCCTTCCAGCCGCAAGACCCCCATCGCGATTACCGAAATCATGTACAAACCGGCCCCGCGCTCGGATACCAACAACCTGGAGTTTCTCGAAGTCTATAACTCCAACCCCTGGTTCCACGACCTCAGCGGCTACCGCCTCGTCGCCAACGACCTTAGTTTCACCTTTCCCCCCAAGACCATTCTGGCCGGTGGCGCCTTTCTGGTCATCGCCGCTTCGCCCCAGAGCGTCCAGAACGTCTATGGCATCACCAACGTCGTTGGCCCTTACACCGGCAGCCTCAAGAAAGCGGGCACGCTCCAACTCCTGGACGAGGTGGGGGCCGTGCTGCTGAGCATCCCCTATTCGAACCTCTCTCCCTGGCCGGTGGCCGCCGATGGCACCGGCCACTCGCTGGTCCTCGTCAACCCCACCTACGGCGAAGGGGACCCGCGCGCCTGGGACCTCAGCGATGTCGTGGGCGGCTCGCCCGGGCAGATGGAAGCCTTCCGCCCCAGCCCCCTCCGCCACGTGCTCATCAACGAGTTCCTGGCCCACACCGACCCGCCTGATTATGACTACCTCGAACTCTACAACCAGGCCAACTCGCCCGTGGACATCTCGGGCTGCATTCTGACCGATGACCCGGCGACCAACAAATTCGTGGTCCCGCCCGGCACCGTCATCCCCGCCCGGGGCTTTGTCTTTTACAGCGAGACCAACATGAACTTCCGGCTGAGCGCGGCGGGCGAGACCATTTACTTGAAGAGCCCCGACCAGGGCCGCTATCTGGACGCGGTGCAATTTGGTGGGCAGGAAAACGGGGTGGCTACGGGGCGTTGGCCCGACGGGGCTAGTCAGTTCTACCGCTTGACCGCCAAGACCCCCGGGGCGCCCAATGCCGCGATACGGCCCAGCGACATCGTGCTCAACGAACTGATGTATGACCCAATCAGCGGCAACGACGACGACCAGTACATCGAGTTGTACAACCGCAGCGCCAAGGCGGTCAACCTGGGGGGCTGGCAACTGAGCGATGCGGTCAGTTTCACGTTCCCGGCCGACACCCTGCTGGCCGCAGACAGCTACCTGGTGGTCGCGCGCAACGCGGCGCGCCTGCGCCCCAATTACCCGAACCTCAACCTGACCAACTGCCTCGGAGATTTTGCCGGCAAGCTCTCCCACAACGGGGAGCATCTGGCCCTGACCATGCCCGACACGATTACCTCCACCAACAGCCAGGGCCTCCTCACCACCACCCCCATCCACATCATAGTCAACGACGTGACTTATGGGACGGGCGGCCGGTGGGGCCAGTGGGCGGCGGGCGGCGGCAGCAGCCTCGAATTGATCGATCCGAACAGCAACAATCGCCTGGCCGCCAACTGGGCCGACAGCGACGAGACGCAGAAATCGTCCTGGGTCAACGTCGAGACCACCGGCCTCCTGGACAACGGGGCCAACTACGATGCCTCCATTGACTACGCCCAGATTGGGCTCCTGGATGTCGGCGAGTGCCTGGTGGACAATATCGAGGTGCGCGCGGGCGCCACCGGCGCCAATTTGGTCGCCAATCCCGATTTCGAATCGGGCACTTTGAACAACTGGTCGCTCCAAGGCGACCACGCTCGCTCGAGCCTGGAAAACTCGGGCTATGCCAGCAGTTACTCCCTCCATCTCCGTTCCAGCGACCGGATGTGGACGGGAGTCAATTCCTGCCAGGTCGCCCTGAGCGCCAACACGCTGGCTGCCGGCCAGACCGCGACCTTGCGCTTCAAAGCCCGCTGGTTGCGCGGTTGGCCGGAGGTCTTGTTGCGGGTCAACGGCAACTGGCTGGAGGCCACCGGCCGGATGCCGCTGCCCGCCAACCTCGGCACGCCCGGCGCCCGCAACAGCCGCTACCTGACCAACGCCGGACCGGCCATTTACGAGGTGACCCACACCCCATCGCTGCCGGCGACCGCCCAGCCGGTGGTCGTCAGCGCCCGACTCCACGACCCCGATGGCGTCCAAAGCCTCACCCTCAATTACCGCCTCGACCCCGCCGCCACCTACACGGCCGTGCCGATGAAGGACGACGGCACCGGCGGCGACGCTCTCGCCGGCGACGGCATTTTCAGCGCGAGCATTCCGGGGCAAGGGGTCAACCGCCTCGTGGCCTTTTACCTTTCGGCTGCCGACAGCAAGGGGGCGACGACCCGTTTTCCGGCGCTGGTCAATGACAATGCCCCGGTGCGCGAGTGTGTGGTGATGTTTGGCGACAGCAACCCGGCCACCAGTTTCGGGGTCTATCACCTCTGGATTACCCAGGCCAATGCCAGCCGCTGGACTAGCCTGGGCGACTTGAGCAACGAGTCTCACGATCTCACCTTTGTCACCGGCCCGCGGGTCATCTACAACGCCCAAGGCCGCTTTGCGGGCAGCCCTTATCACCAGAACTTTGACACCCCTTACGGCAGTTTGTGCCATTACAAACTCAGCTTCCAGGATGACGATGCCCTGCTCGGGGCCACCTCCTTCAACAAAATCCACCAACCCGGCAACGGCGCCGGCGACGACGCCAGCCTCCAGCGCGAGCAATTGGCCAACACCTTCCTGCGCGCCCTGGGCGTGCCCTGGCTCAACCGCCGCTTTGTCGCCGTTTACGTCAATGGCAATCGCCGCGGCCAACTCATGGAAGACGCCCAGACGCCGGACAACGACGTGGTCAAGGAACATTTCCCTAACGACAAGGATGGCTGGCTCTACAAGATGCAACCCTGGTTTGAGTTCGCACCCTTCCTGTCGGGCACTTACCTTGGCTTTGCCAATCAGTCGTGGTGCACTCTCATGCCCTACACCACCACCGGCGGGGCCAAGAAGACCGCCCGTTACCGCTACAGTTTCGAGGTGCGCCGCACCCCTGTTTCGGCCAATGATTTCACCAATGTCTTCTCCCTGGTTGACGCCGCCAGTGCCTATGGCTCGCCCGGCTACTCGGCCTGCATGCAGAACCTGGCAGACATGGAAAACTGGATGCGCGTCTTCGCCGCCAATCACGCCGCCGGCAACTGGGACGCCTTTGGCTGCCCAAACGGGCAGAACCTCTACGGCTACATGGGCGCCCTGGGCGCCAGGTATTCGCTCCTCATGTTCGACTTCAACATCGTCTTCGGCAACAGCGGCTCCTGGGGCGCGGGCCAGAACCTCTTCGCCGTCAACGGCGCGGACCCGAACACGGGCAACATCTACAACGAGCCCACCTTCCGCCGCATGTATTGGCGCGCCTTGCAGGAATTGGTCAACGGCCCCCTCAACGTCGCCAACAGCGGCCCGCTGCTCGATGCCAAATACAATGCCTTCGTCGCCAATGGTCTGGCGCCCGAAAACCCCAACTCGGCTATCAAAGGTTGGCTTACCTCGGCCCGGAGCAGCATCAACTCACAAATCGCCGCAGAAAACGTGGCCAGCTTCACCGTGGACCAGACCGTCACGCTCAGCTACAACGTCGCCTTCCTGACCGGCAAGGCCCCATTCACAGTCAAGACCGTCTGGGTCAATGGGGTCCAATTCCCTTTGACCTGGACCAGTGTGACCGCCTTCCGGGTGGCCGTCCCCTTGCAGCCGGGCACCAACCAACTCAACGTGGTCGGCGTCGACCTGCACGGCCAGCCCGTGGCCGGCGCCAGCAAGAGCGTGGCCGCTATCTACAGCGGCTCCCTGCCCTCCCCGGTCGGCCAGGTGGTGCTTAACGAACTCATGTGCAACCCCGCCCTCCTGGGCGCTGATTATGTCGAGTTGTACAACAACTCGACCACTATCACCTATGACCTGTCGGGCTGGGAACTTCGGGGTTTGGCCTACGTCTTCCCCCCTGGCTCGCAAATCGGGCCCAACAGTTTCCTGGTCCTGGCCCAGGACCGCGCCGCTTTCGCCGCCGCCTACGGCGCCACCAAGCCGCTCTTCGACGTGTTCAGCGGGACACTCCAGACCGACGGGGAAACCCTCACGCTGCTCCAACCCGCAACCAACGCCGCGACTGACCTGGTCGTCGCCAAGGTGCGCTATGCCAGCGGGCCGCCCTGGCCGGCCAGCACGCCCGGCTCCTCCCTCCAGCTCATCGACCCGCGCCAGGACAACTGGCGCGCCGGCAACTGGGCCGTCTGCCAGACCAACGCCTCCGGCAACCAGGGGCCGCAGTGGCAGTACGTTTCCCTCACTGGTCTCGCCACCCGGCCGATTCTCCTGATTTGCCTGCATGGAACCGCCGGCGACTGTTACCTCGATGACCTCAAGCTCGTCGCCGGCAGCGTCCCCGAGGCCGGCCCCAACCTCCTCACCAATGGCGATTTCGAAGGTCCCTTGAGCGGTCCCTGGACCGTCTCACCCAACCTGGCCGGCTCCCTCATCAGCACCGCCGTCCAGCACTCCGGCCAAGCCAGTTTGCATGTCATTGCCACCAGCCCCGGCGACACCATCCCTCTGTCGATTTGGGAAAACACCGCCCCCATCGTCACCAACGACACCTACACTCTGAGCTACTGGTTCCTGCCCAGCAGCAACGGGAGCCAGTTGCTCGTCCGGCTTTCCGGCAGCGCCCTCAATAACGGCACCATCTACAGCCTGCAAAACCTCCAACCCCCTCCCGTCACCCCATTCTCCCCGGCCACCCCCGACACGGCCAACTCCGTCCTCACCAACTTGCCGCCCTTCCCGCCACTCTGGCTCAATGAACTCCAGGCCGATAACTACTCCGGCATCACCAATCGCGCCGGCCAACGCACCCCCTGGCTCGAACTCTACAACCCCAGCTCCAATACCCTTTCCCTAACCGGCCTTTACCTCGCCAACAACTACTCCAATCTCACCCAATGGGCCTTTCCCACCAACTCGAGCATCTATCCCGGCCAATTCATGGTCATCTTCGCCGACGGCCAAACCAACCTCTCGACCACCAATGAACTGCATGCCAGCTTCGTCCTGCCCAGCCTGACGGGCTCGCTCGCCTTGAGCCGGCTCTTCAACGGCCAACCTCAGGTCCTCGATTACCTCGATTACGCCAACCTGGCCCCCGACTATGCCTACGGCTCCTTCCCCGACGGCCAGGCCTTCACCCGCCAGCCCTTCTACTACCCGACCCCCGGCGGCCCCAACAACGGTGCCATCCCGCCCTCCTTCGTCCCTTACACCGCCCCCGGCTCCGTTTATACTCAGGATTTTGATTCACTGCCCAACCCGGGAGCCACCTCGGTCAACAGCGACAACCCCGTGACCATCAACGGCATCACTTATTCGCTGCCCAATCCCTTCGACTTCGCCCAGCCCTCCGCCCCCAGCGGCCAGAGCGGCGGCCTCGGACTGGCGCCCCTGGCCGGCTGGTATGGCCTGGCCGCTCCCGGCCCCGGCACGGACACGCGTTTCGGGGCTTCCTACGGCGACCAGACCGCCGGCGGCCAAATCAGCTTTGGCCTGCCCGACAGCACCAACCGCGCCCTGGGCCTGCTGGCCACCTCCAGCACCGGGTCCACCGCCTTCGGCGCCAAACTCATCAACCTGACCGCCACCACCTTGAACCGAATCAGCTTGCAATTCACCGGCGAACTCTGGCGCCAGTCGGACAAGGCCAAGACGCTCCAGTTCTACTACCTGGTCGACCCCACCGCCGCCCAGCCCTGCTCGACCAATTACACGGCCTTCCTGCCCAGTCTCAACGTGAGTTTCCCGACCCTCCCGGCCGCTGTCGGCGGCCTGGCGGTGGACGGCACCTTGGCCGCCAACCAGACCAATCTGAGTCTCCTCAACCAGGTCATTGCCAACTGGCCCCCGGGCGCCGCCCTGTGGCTGGTCTGGGAGATCGCCGACCCGGCCGGCAAAGCCCAGGGCCTGGCCATTGACAACCTCAGCTTCTCCGCCTCCGCCGGCGAACCTACCAACACCGCCCCGGTGCTCGCCCCACCGGGCGACCAATGGGTCTATCTCGGCCAAACCCTCAGCCTGGCCCTCCAGGCGAGCGACCCCGACGTGCCGCCCCAGACCCTCACTTTCACCTTGGACCCCGGAGCGCCCGCCCAGGCCTCTCTCGACTCGGCCAGCGGCCTGTTCACCTGGACCCCCACCCCGGACCAGGTTCCCAGCGCCAACCCCGTCACGGTCCGCGTCACCGATAACGGCCAGCCGCCCCTCAGCGCCAGCCAGACCTTTACCCTCATCGCCGTCAGCGCGCCTCGCCTCGGGGTCCTCAGCCTCACCGGGAACCTGTTGACCATCGCCTGGCCAACCGTGCCCGGCGCAGTTTACCGGCTGCAATACAAAGACGACCTCGCCGCCCCCGCCTGGACCACCCTGGGCAACGACCTGCTCGGCACCGGCGACCCCCTTTCGCTGACCTTGGACATCGCCACCGCCTCGCCACGCTTTTACCGCCTCCTCGTGGTCAATTAGCGGGTGCCTCTCACCTTTTTATCGTAAGTGGATGCCCAAGCGCCCCTATTGGAACGGCCACGAGCTGACCGACCACGCTCCGTTCTGGAAATTGGCCCAAGCATTGTGTGAGAGCCGCAGACCACGCAGACCACCCAGAAGGGCGGACAGAAGAAAGTAGTCTTCTGCGTCCTTCTGCGGATTCTGCGGGCAAGAAATCTGTGGAAAATCTGCCAATACAGCCAATACAGCCAATAGAACCAATGGAGCATTTGGCCTCCCGCCCAAAACGTGCTAAAGCTATTACCCGGTGAATGCCAAACTGACAGCGCCGCTTCGGTTCGGGCCCGGCCAGGAGCCGGTTCCTGCCCCTGGCCAGGGGCGCGGCAGCGGTTTTTGCACATATTTCCACTTATTTCCAGGTAACCGCCCGCCTCCATAAGCCGCCGCGGTAAATCTGCTGCCGCCCCCGGTCATCCCTGACCAGGGGCAGGATTTGGACTGCTGGTGCCACTGGACAAACGGAGCCAATTCCGGCATCCTGCCGCCGTGCCCATTTGGGCCGTGATCAACCTTAAACCTATTGCGTTATGGAAGAACCTCCCCAGACCCAGAATCTGCCACCGGAAACCCCGAAACCCCCCGCGATGTCCCTGGTCGGCCGCCTGGCCAACGTGATCGCCGCCCCAGGCGAAGCCTTCGACGTTGTGAAGAACTCGCCACCGGCCCATGCCAACTGGCTGGTGCCCGCCTTACTGCTCATTTTCATAAGCTGGCTGGGCGCGTTCCTCATCTTCTCACAGGAGACCACCAAGCAACAACTGGCCGAGCTTACCGAACAGGCCATCCAAAAGCAGGTCGAGCGCAGCCACCTGTCGCCCGAACAGGCCGAGCAGGCTCGCCAGATCGGAGAGAAGTGGACGGGTATCAGCGCGGAGATCGGCGCCATGGCCATGCCGGTCTTCATTGGCTTCGCCACGCCTTTTCTGTGGGGCCTCTTCCTCTGGCTGCTCGGCGCCAAGGCCTTCAAGGGCAATTTTACCTACATGAAAGCTGTCGAGGCCGTTGGCCTGGCAAACGTGATTCTCGTGCTGGATGCAGTCGTGCGGACCCTGATGGTCCTGTCGCTGAACAACCTCTATGCCAGCCCCAGCCTGATGTTGCTGGTGGTGAAAGATTTCAATCCGCAGAACACGGTGCACGGCCTGCTGAGCGCCGTGAACGTGATGACCCTCTGGCTGCTGGCGGCCCGGTCAATCGGGTTGGCCCGGCTGAGCGGCGCCTCCTTCGCCAAAGCTGCCGCCTGCGTCTTCGGCATCTGGCTCGCCTACACCGGGTTCTTTATCGCCCTGGGCGCGGCGGCCAAAGCCCTCTTCAGCCGCGCGGGCGCGGCCTAAGTGGGCCGTTTCATGAGTACGCTGACCTAGGCGGCGAGGGATTTTTCGTGCAGCCAAGGCGCGAGCACCGAGCATATCCCCGGCAGGCAAATCCCGCTGGCACAGCCCTGGGCCGGCCGGCGTTGCTTGTCCTGGCAGCCGGCATTGGCAGCCGCTACGGCGGCCTGAAACAAACCGACCCCGTCGGACCGAGCGGCGAAACGATCATTGACTATTCGATCTATGATGCCTTGTGCGCCGGTTTCGGCAGCCTGGTCTTCGTCATCCGCCGCGACATCGAAAGGCCTTTCAAACAGACCATCGGCGCCCGGTTCGAACCGCGGCTCCCGGTGGACTATGTTTTCCAGGAACTGGACAAGCTGCCGCCGGGCTTTGCTCCACCCCCGCGCCGCCGCAAACCCTGGGGCACCGGCCACGCCCTGCTCATGGGCGCCGAGGCCATCCAGGGACCGTTCGCCGTCATCAACGCCGACGATTTCTACGGCCGCAACTCCTACCAGTTGCTCGCCCGCCATCTGCAATCCGGCAGCCCGGACTACGCCATGGTCGGCTTTGTGTTAAGGAACACGCTCTCTGAATTCGGCTCCGTGGCGCGGGGCCTGTGCCGCACCAGCCCCGACGACTTCCTGGAACAAGTGGTCGAACTGACCCGCCTCGAGTGGGACGGCGCCGCCGTGAAATATACCGACCCCTCCGGAACCATCCATCCCCTGACGGGCAGAGAGACCGTCTCCCTCAACATGTGGGGGTTCAGCCCGACCATTTTCACCCATCTGCGCCGCCAGTTCGGCTCGTTCCTGGCGGCCCATCCCCACGACGACCAGGCCGAGTTCTTCATCCCCACCGTGGTCAACACCCTGCTGGGCCGGGGCCAGCAACGGCTCAAGGTCCTGCGCACCCCGGACGCTTGGTTCGGCATCACCTATCGCCAAGACCGGCCCGCCGTCATCGAGCACATCCGGCGCCTGGTCCGGCAAGGGGACTATCCCGAGAAACTCTGGGCCTGACTCCGCCTGCCATGTACGGGGGCGATGAGGCTCGGGTCAGCCGTTGATGTGGAGCGGCACGGAAACCGTTCAGAGGCGCCGGACCCAAATGTTGCGGAAGCGGACCGGGTTGCCGTGGTCCTGCAACATGAGCGGGCCTTTGGGTGCGACCCCCTGGAACCGGGCGGCGGTGGTGGCTTGCCCGGTGACCGCCACGTGATCCTGCACCAGCACACCGTTGTGCAGCACCGTGACTGTCCCCGGTTCGACCTTGCCGTCCGGCAACCGCCTCGGGGCGTGGAAAATAATGTCGTAAGTCTGCCACTCGCCGGGTTTGCGGCTGGCATTGACCAGCGGGGCCGAGACGCCGTAAAGGGCGCCGGCCTGGCCGTTAAAGTAGGTCTTGTTTTGATAGGAATCCAGCACCTGGATCTCATAGCGGCCCATCAGGTAAACCCCGGAGTTGCCTCGCCCCTGGCCCTCCCCTTTCACCTCCGCCGGCGAGGCCCATTCCACGTGCACTTGCAAGTCCCCGAACTCCTCTTTCGTCACGATATTCCCGGTGCCGTTGACTTCCGCCACACCGTCGGCCACCTTCCACTTGGCCTCCCCGCCCGAGGCGTTTCGCCACTGGGCGAGGTCCTGCCCCCCGAACAGCACCAGCGCGTCGGACGGCGGCCCCCCGGGCGGACCGGGGTCCACCACCGGCGGCTCTTGGCTGTTGGCTGGCCGGGCCCCGGCCACGAGGCCGGCGCCAAGACCTAACATCAGGATTGCGCCCGGAATCCAAGCGCGTGTGTTGATTGGCATCATAGCAGTTCTGTGCGGTGATCGCGGTTGATTGACTTCGGTGCGGCCTGCGGCGGCCAGCGCGCTCAGCGCCCCTTGGGACGCCGCGGAACAGACAGTTCACCGCGCTGCCCAGCTTGGCTCGCCCAGACCCGGGCCGGAGCATGCGCTGACCCCAAAGCGTCTGTCAACATTATTGCGAGAGGAGAATCGGCGCCGCGCCTTTTCCAGATCGGCGGCGGAGAGGTCGCGCGGCAGCTTCATGCCGTGGCGAGCAGCTCGTCCATGACCCGGTGGAGGCGAGTGACGGCGGGGGCTTTGCCTTCGTCGAAGTGGCAAAGGACAGCCTCGCGGACGTTGGCGCGAAGTTCCTCCCAGATGTCGGCTTCGGTGACGATGGAATGGCCGAGGGCGCGGGCAATGAAGCCGCCGTCGGTGTCGTCTTCGCTGATTTGAAACACGATTTCGCTCATCGGTTCAGTGTGGCAGGAAGCGAGGTGGTCGGAAAGGGGTTGCGAACGGAATCGAAACAGCGGGGTCATTCTCTTTGCAATCCCGCCACGCAGCCGCCGGACGGAGCGAGGTGAACGGTCAATGTGCTTGCCTAACAGAGACGATTTGCGAGCGAACACCGCGCAGCCAGCCGCAGCCCGCTCCGCAGCGGGCGATTACGACTTTAGCCCCAAGGCCCGCCGCGCCTCGGCCCGCAGGGAACGGCAGTGCTGGAGCGCCATCCTGGCCTCACGCAGGGTCGCGCTGTGCCCGGGATAGCGGTAGTCCACAGCGTAATCGGTCATGCCGTCCGCGACTTTCGAGTACGCAGACCAGAGCGGCTCGACTACCAGGCAGGCATTGAGCAACTGGAGGAGGTCATGCGTGCGAGGGAAAGACAGGCCTGCCTCCAGCAGGCGCGCTTTGAGGTACTTCTCGACGCACTGTTGGCAGAAAAAGCAGGCGGCGTCCGGTACAATGTCCTTTCGCCGACGGAGAATCTGAGAAGCGACCTTGAAGTCATTCTCCGCTTTTCTGACCCATTCACGCGTGGCTGGCTTCATAGAGCACTTTGCCCCTGCTCAGCAAGTCGCATATAAAGGGGTCGCCCCAGCGCAGGCGCTTCGCCACATCGGCTGGCGTCCTGACCAGCAGGTCGAGCGGGAAGTCGCGGGGAATGGCGTGTCGGATGCGCACTGACATCCTCTCCCCGCGGTCACGGGTGCGCGGCATGATCACGAGCAAATCCACATCGGAGTCCTCCGAGGGTTTGCCGTAGGCGTACGAGCCGAAGAGCACGATCTTGCGCGGGCGAAACTTCCGCGCGACCGCCTCGGTGAAGGCCCGTATTTGCGACCGTTTGACCATGCTGAGAGGCTGGACGAAAAGGCCCTCGCGCGCAAGCAATAGTGGTGGGAATAGTGAAGGGAAATGCCCTCAGGCCCTCAGGATTTCTCCTTGCGAGCGGGTGTGGAATTGGTAAATTGTAACCCGGTGGCGCGCTTAGCTCAGTGGAAGAGCACTTCCTTCACACGGAAAAGCGGGGAAGCGAGAAAACCCCGGCGCAGCCGTGCGAACTCGAAAGAGTATATGAAAATTCTGAATTTTGTCCTGACCTTGCGCCTCGAAAAGGGGTGCGGGCAAGACGCTTTGTCCGTATCGCTCGCGGTCTTTACCGCTACGGGCCGAATGGCACCGTCTATTGGTGCCGCAAACTGAACGGTCGGAACGTCTGGAAGAACCTCCAGACAACGGATCGAACGCGAGCAATGGCCATTTCAGCCCTGAACATTTACGTGGCGGGTCAAAACGGGAACACGGAAATTACCGTGCTGCCGGTTGGCGTGCCATCGGGCCCCGTCCAGCCCAACGCGGACTTCCTCGCACGACCGCCAACTGAGCCACCCCTCCCGATGCCCGCCCCTTCCGCTGCCGTGCGCGTTAGCGGCCCAGAGCTGGGGCCCCAGGGTGTTTCGCTCAGCAGCCTCGTCGAGCGGTTTAAGAGCGAATCACGGCATTTGGCCGCAGCCACGCGGCAGAAATTCGACTCCCATTTCAAGGTCGCCGGTCGCTACCTCGATTTTGACCGGGATGTCGCCAGTATCAAGCTGGCGGACATGCGGCTGCTCAAGAGCAAGCTCTCCGAAGGGCGCAAGCCCTCAACGGTAAACGACATCCTCTTTAAGGCGCTGGGGGCGCTATTCAAAATCGCCGGGGAGGATGACCTCATCGACCGGTCGCCGCTGGAGAAACTCGCGCATTCCCGGAAAGTGGAGCCTGACCGCCAGCAGCCGCTCTGGGAGCAAAGTCAGGAGATCGTTGACTCCATTCGGACTTCATCATCCGAAACCGGGGTGATTGCAGGATTCATGCGGAACTTCGGGGTCGGCCAGGCGGAGATTAAGTATCTGCTGGGTGAAAACATCGACACGGACGCAGGCGTAATCCACTTCCGCAGAAAAAAGACCGGCAAGCAGTTCGATGTCCCGATTTTCCCACACGCGCAGCCGTTCATACAGACCTTGAAAGCGGAGGGGCGGTTGCAGGTCGGAAGACCCGTCGTCGCCTGGCGAAATCCCCGCAAGGCGTTGGCGAGCGCGTGCGAGCGGTTGGACTTGCCGTCCTACGAGCCAAGGGCTTTGCGGCGGTGTTTTATTGTGCATTGCCTGCAAACGGGGATTGACCCGCGCCTCGTCGCGAAGTGGCAGGGGCACCGCGACGCCAAGCTGATCTTCTCGGTTTATGGCAAGTTCATAGACCGTGATTACGAGCTGGCGCAGGCAGAGAGGTTGGGGATGGCAACCGCCAAAGCCGTGGCAACTGGAAATATGACGGCACGCCCTTGCTGATTTCATTCAGCACCCGCGTCCGACCCCTTTCACGGATGGTCATCAGATGAGTGCCCCCTCCCGAAAAACCGCGAATTTTTCCAATGTAGGGGCCGCACGGGGTCAGCGCCCCAATCGAGCGCGGCTTGGTGCATTCCCCTATCGAATCGGCCACTCCAAACGGTGAACCTGCCGAAACGGTGAACGCGAAAGAAATGAGCCAGCCGCAGCTCTCCAGCGGTGGAGAAGGTGGTTCCCATGCCTGATTCAAATCCACACCTTTCGGCGCTCCGGCAGGCTGCCGTGGCCGAGACCGATGACTTCGACTACAAGGACCTTTACTTCCCTCTCCCCGGAAGCGAGCAGGCGGTGCTTCCGCGTGCCACGACAGCTTTCCAGGCAGCGGGATACGAAATCAGGCAGGGCGAGAAAGCGCCCTATCACCCCGTTTACATTTTCAAGTTGAAACGTCTGACCGCTCCCCGTTTCGTCAGCCAACGGGAGTTACAAGATCACGTTCGGGAAATTCTCTCCGGCGTCGGTTTGGCGGTGCCGAAGGACCCGCCCCTGGCGCACCAAACTGGTGATCGCATACTTGTGACCTTCATCTGGCATGATGCGAGGCAAGAAGGGAACACCCGGCGCACCCGGCGCGTGCCGATGGGTGGATGAATCTGAGGAGCATAAATGAAAAAGCGCGAGAGATTCACCGCAGATTGGGATGATGATGTGGACATCCGCCGCACGAGTGGTCAAGCCTCCCAGGACGACGAGGCAGCGCGGCAGCGCGTGGCTGAAATCCTGAGCTGTGCTGGTCTGAGCGTGGCCAGCGATTCGTTGGCGTTCTGCCACACAGGGGACCGGCTCCACATCGGGTTCTCGGGGGGCGCTTTGGTGGATGTGAACAGGTCAGCCGGGCTCATTGAGTTGTAACCGAGCCGAGGGGCGATCTGGGTCACGAAAGGTGTCTCGGGAGAGCATTTCCAGGGGCGCGTCAACCAGGCATCAACCGGCTCCACGGGCAGCCCAGGGCTTTCTGAATCCGCAGCGCGGTGGTCACAAGCACGTTGATCACTCCCGCTTCAATTTTCTGGATCGTGCGGATGTTCAGTTCGACCGCTTCGGCCAGTTTTTCCTGCGTCATGCCCCTGGCGGTTCGCTCGCGGCGGACATTTGCACCAAACGCTTTCAACTGAGCCTGAATTTTGTAGTCTTTCGGCACGCCCTATTAGGGCGTCTTTTTCTCCTTGCCAAAACGGCCCAATGGGGCGTAAATTGAATCCGGCATTAAGCCACTGAAAATGAACGGCGACGACCACGACGAAGGGCCGCCCAAAGGTATGACCCCCCCGCCCGAATTGGACGAAGCCCGCACCCTCGGCTGCATCGAAACCCTGCGCCGGAAGCGGGTGTGCCTTTATCCTGGGCCTCAACGCCCTCCCTACGACGCTGGCATCACGGACTTTTCTCACTGCTTGCGCTATCTTGGCGACTCCAACGCGCTAATCTTTTGCGCCCCAAATCGTGGCAAAGAAGCGGTGCGAGAGGACATCGAGCATTATGCCGGTGGGGGTAATCGAGGTCTGGTGTTCAATCGCGATGAGTGCGTGGGCTTACCTCCTGGCGACATCCTCATCTGGGAGGACGATCTCCTGTTCCCGACTAAAAAGGAAAACCTGCTGGTCTGGCATTTTAAGCCGGACGCCGAGCCTCAAGCCACACGACCGCCAGACGACCGGTTCTGGGCGCACTATGTGATACTGAAGATCGAGGGACGGGCCCAGAAGCTCCATCTGCTCCACCTTGGATTGCGCGGCGATCACGCCTGGCTCTATTTTCTTCAACCGCATGGGATTCCTGTCGCCCGGCTCATTTCCAGTCCCTTTTATCAATGATCCGCTTGGCGAGTGAATCCATAACGCGAGTCTAATCTATGGCACTTATTAAATGCTCTGAATGTGGGAAAGAAGTGTCCACCCAGGCCACAGCCTGTCCGCATTGCGGCTGTCCCATCGCCGCTTCGCCCAAAGAAGCGGCTTCTCCCTCGGAACCACAACCGGCATCCAAATCACCGGAGCAGCTTGATGAAAAATGGGAAAGATGGGGAGCACAGCAGGCGAGCGCACCGCCTGCGCCAACTCCTGGAACGGCACCGGCACAACCATCGGCAGGGCCGCCGCAAAAGCAAAAGCAGGCAGGCAAAGGCTTGGGCTGCCTGGGCTGGTTGGGCATTATCGTTTTCTGCGTGTTAATCGGCTGGATTGCGGATATGGCCGGGTGCAACACCGAGACGCCGCACAGCGACAGTTATCAAGCCGGATTTACCGTAGGCAGGATGGAGGGCTTGATGGCCTATAGGTCGGGAAAACCTCATGCCAGCCAGGAGGATTTGGATGCGAGCGCCCGTCGCACTATGGGCGGTGTCCAGTTCGACCCCGCAAAGGGCGGACTCAAAGATTGGATTCTGGGTTATCAGGTCGGATATGATATTGGATGGGACCAAGCCAAATCGGGCAAATGAGCTTCAACTTCTGGCAGGCTCGCGTCGAGGACTGGCATCTTGTTTTGGCCGATTTCTCTGTTGCCGAACAACCAGGCCATAAACCTGGCGATAGAGGCCAAAACGTCACAATGGCCAACAAAAAAACCGGCCTTATGCTGCTGTCGGACGGCATCATGTTCCACCAGGTTGCCAAGTGGCTCCTGGAACGGATGGAGCAGTTCGGCGCGGGCAAGACCGGCGCGGCCTGGAGGAATTGAAAATGAACTGGTTTAAGCCTAAAAGCGGGCCGCTCCTGAAGCCAAAACGCGCACTCACTGGCTCGGGTCCGCTTACACCGCGCGTTCGTCAATTTTGTGCGCGCGTCTGGTCTTTTCTGAATAAACCGCGCGGGCCTTTCTGGTCAGAGGAGGCTGAGCAGAACCTTATCAAGGGCAAAATCACTTTTCGCAAATGGCGGTATGACGACCCGAGGACCTTCATGAACACCCTCCTTGAAGCTCTTTGGATTCCGAAAATAGAGATCGAAATTCCTCCAGAACCGGATGAAGAAGAAGAAGAAGAAACGGAGCTTGACGAGAAGGCTCTTGCAATGGCATCGGAATGGGCGAAGGACCCGGTAGCCGTGAAAAAATTCGTTGAATCCCATCCGCCCGGATATATGGTCGAGCGCCTAATTCAATTTGAACTCGACCGGAATGTTCAGCAAATGATTGCGCATCAAGAGGCGGTTGCTGCCGCAATCGAAAGAGGCAAAAACGAGAACGGAACCGGCTGGAAGCATTAGCCACTTGCTTTAGAATCCTCCGGCAGCAGAGGCTGCTGGCGCGGGCGTCTCCGAGATCGCCGAAGGCCCGGTGCCGGTTCCCGGAGCCACTGGTGCAGGCCCGGTGCCCGGCTGCGGCGGCTGGCCCGGCTGCCCTCCTGGGGCTGGCGTTGTCACCGGGGAAGGCACGGGTATCGCCTGCGGCATCAAGATGAAGCCGGACTCCAGGTCAACCTCGTCCTCGGCAATGTCGGTCTCGAACCGCACCTTGGTCGGCGCGACCTGGTATTTGCCGTCCGGCCTCGGTGTGGGCACCGCCCCGCTCGTGTATCCGAACACGCCTTCCATGACGCCCCGCACGATGGCCCGGCGTATCACCTCACTGTTGACGAGCCGGGTGAAATTGCCTTGAACGATAATCATGCCGCAATCCCGTATATCAGGGCATTCATGCTGAGGCAAGACTCTTAATCTGGTTTGGCTGTGAGTGGTTGCGCACTGCCCAGGATTCAGAAGCTGCTTCGGCAACCGACCACAG
This sequence comes from Verrucomicrobiota bacterium, assembly GCA_049518415.1. Lineage (GTDB taxonomy): Bacteria > Verrucomicrobiota > Verrucomicrobiia > Limisphaerales > UBA8199 > CAVQND01. The sequence continues at coordinate 129,569 of JBEKRX010000001.1, read as the reverse complement.
CCTGGCAGTTCAATTCGACTCAATATCGCCGCGCAGCCGCTTCTCGGTGACGCCCATCGCCGCCAGCATCGCACGGGCCAGCTCCCTGTCCTCGGCGGTGGGTCGCCTGGGCGGAAAGAGATGCGCGAACCTGCCCTCGAAATTGTCGATCTTGGGGCCGTCGCGCTCGCCGAAGCCGAAGAACCCACCGGCATCGGTGCGGATGATGGGCAGCAGCTTTTGCCTGCCGCGCTCGACCGTCTCGCCGGTCAGCAGCACGGCCTCGCGCCGGTCGAAGGCTTCAGACGGCGGCTCGCTCATGTCCAGCGTTTCGCCCGGCGGAGCCAGCAGGTTCTACACCTTCACCTTGGGCCTCCCGGTCACCCATCGGCGGAGCGCCTGCGTCGCCGCGCCACTGCCCTCGAATAAATCCATGAGCATAACAATCATCGGGTCAGTTTGAACCCGAATTGGGCGTTGCGGAACGAGGCAGGCAAAATCCTGGCGATTTGGTCGGTAACGGCCTGGCGCATCTAGACTGCCAGCTGCATCAGGGTGCGGAGTCGTCGCTGGCCAACACCCTTCCGCAACTCCGGCCAAGGTGAGCCGCCCTCGTGCAATCCCCAGATGGCGGGGTCAAAAAGGTGCTTGGCTGATCGGGTCGGGCTACTCACCGCTCCAGGGCGACAGGGCCGGAGAGCACGGCTTGATTGCCCAGGTTGCTCCGGGCAACGCTGAAGCTCTCGCAATAATCAACGTGAGGACGAAGCGGACGACTCGCGTTGACGAAAAACCTATGGGTGAATGAAGTCGTTTGAATTCATCCGACGGGCCTTGGCCTTCTTCTCGAAGGCTGAGCGGGATATGAGAGCAGCTGAGTTTGGCTTGAGCGATGTTCGCCTTCAATTCGCTGCCTCGCTCCCCCGCACGGCGTCCGAGTTTTATTCCTGTTTCATCAGCCATTCGACCAAGGATGACGCATTCGTCCAGCGGCTCTACGCCGATCTCCAAAGCAAGGGCGTTCGATGCTGGTATGCGCCCGACGATCTAAAAATTGGCGAAAAGTTCCGCCTGAAAATAGACGAGGCGATCCGCATTTACGACAGACTGCTGATCGTCCTGTCCGAGCATTCCGTTGAAAGCAACTGGGTGGAGAAGGAAGTGGAGGCGGCTTTTGAAAGAGAACGGAGGGAGAACCGCCTGGTAGTCTTCCCCATCCGGGTGGACCAAGCCGTCATGGATGTGGAGGGTGGGTGGGCGGCTGACATACGCCGAACGCGGCACATCGGGGATTTTCGCAAGTGGAAGGACCACGACGCCTATGCCAAGGCGTTTGAAAGGCTGCTGCGCGATCTCAAGAGCGAGAAGCCCAGGCCCGACCCAAAACCAACGTGAAGGCGCTCGATGAGCGCGACCTGGAGCCGCTGTGTCGCGAGATCGGGAGGCTGGGGCCATGAGGATTTTGTTTACAATCTTGAGCCTGCTGCTCGCGCTCGGCCAAGCCACTGCCACGCCCAGCATCTCCCTGGTGACGCTGAACTGCTACTGGATGATGGCGGATGGAGAGGGCCAGCGCCACGGCGGAGCACCTGGTCGGCTTTCAGGAAATCGGCGGCGGCGAAGACCTGGCGGCGCTGGCCAAGTCCGCCACGGCGCGATACGGTCGCCGGTATCAGACGCTGTTCGCTCGCGGCAGGGACACGTCAACCGGCCAAAACGTGGACGCAATCCTGGACACGTCGAGCGGCTGGGGTGTTTACGGGCGACCGTCGCGAGTCTCCGACTTGGAGCGCGAGCTGTCGGAGCACATGGTCCTCCGGCTAACCAACGCGGTGACCTCGATGGACATCTGCGCCGTCCACCTGGGCAGGTCATCAGGAATGGCGGCTTAGAGAAGCAGCGGAACCAGTGCCGGGCGCTGGTGCGGCGGGCCATGCGTCACCCGGCCAATGACCTCAAGGCCAACCTGGCGATCATCGACGGCTTCAGCGAGAGCCGCAGCGACAGCCAGGCCCTGGACGTGCTGCGCTCCTCCGGCAGTGCGGGTTCATTCGTCTCAGAGCTTGTCGAGGGGCGGCGGGAGGTCTTCCTCATCCGCCATAATCGAGGGGAACATGTCTGAAATCCACTCCATGTTCTCCTGTTCTTCCGCGATGCGCCCCAAGAGCGACGAGCGGCGGATACTGGGTTTAGGGTCGGGCCATCGGTATTTCTGTATCTGAGCCTCGACCGCCTTGGCTTCCTCAAAGGGGAGCAGCGGAGAGATCACCACGTCCTCGATCAAGGCAACTGGCTTGATGTCCTTGATTAGCCGACCCGGCTTTGTCGGCAAGCACATGGTGGTGACCCTGACTTCGTTTTCGTGCTGATATTCCAGCCCTTTCATCAGATGGGGCCGGTGGATCAGCTCCTTGTTGCGGACATCCTCCGGGTTGAAGTAGCTCAGGGCCGAAGGAGTGCTTCGATTCGCATAAGTGATTGGAGCGATCTGAAATTGCACGTTCTGTGGGAGAGCCGAGATCAATTTGGACAATCGTGTGCCGACTGCGATCCCCCCGCTCCCATAAACCGACCACATCCCAGCGGATTCGTGGAGTGCGTAAAACCAACACCATACCGCCCTTCTTTTTGCTAATTGTCCGATATAGAGCCTTGAGAGGATATTCCCCTGAAGATGTCCATCGTCCCGGTTTGACCGAAGAAACCCCGGTTCCCAACCTTCGCCTTTCCGCTCAAGCCATTCCACAAGTCGGGTCGAGTCTCCTCCGCACACTTCATTCAGCCGTGCCCACAGCCACCCCCGCTCAGGGATCAGATCGCCCTCCAACGGGTCACCTTTTTGCAGAGTGGCGACCGATGGAAAGAACGCCTTCCCTTCGAGAAGCATGAAAAACGTGCTCAGCTTCATGTAGCGCCACAAGGGCATGTTGTCCTGAGCCGGTGGTCGGTCGGGTGGGAAAAGCATTTCTACGCTCATGGCAATTAGTCTCCGCGTTTCACTGGGCAGGCGACTCAAAACTCCATAAACTGCCGCCCTCTCATGGGACTTCCTTATACTCGCAGGGCCGCAGGCCGTAAACAAAAAAAACCATAGAGCCACCACGTCATCGGTGCGCCGTCTTGGACGGCCAAGGCGCTGGTCGAGGAGCACAGGCAGGGACAGAATGGCCGGTGCCGTAAAACCTCACTATGGGCACCCATACAGTCATTTTACGGCGGTCGATGCCGAAACGGTTCCAAACCGTTCCATACGGTTTACCGAAAACGGGCCGAATCTGCGATCCAGCCCGCAAGATCGCAGCGGCGTCTGCCCCGGTAGGCCGGACCTGCTCCCGGCTAAAGCCCTGCTGTTCGTGGGCTTCCAGGAAATCGGCGGCGGCGGTCCGCCTTGACCCGATTGTTAGGCTTAAGGTTTCTTAGAGGTCGGAAGCGCCTTGAGGATCTCGCGCAGCCCCGCAAGATCGGAGGCAGGCCGTTTCCATACGAAGCGTCGCAAAAGCTCAGGGACCTCTGGCGCAAGGCGGCTGGAGGTGAGAACCAATGTTATTATGGCGAACCCGTCGCCACGCTTGGTCTTCTCGGCTACCGCGTAATCTATCTCGGTGCCGAGGTATCCCTTGTCTTTGAAGGCCCTTGTGACGAAAAATACCGCTGCCATTGAGGTCGTCATGCCCTCAAGAAGTGCTCGCTCAAGCGGCGCTCCTGCGGCAATGGCTTCCTCGTCCAACCAGGGGTTGTATCCAAGCTGTTTGAGGGTTCTGTAGTAGTCGCGCACTCGGTCCTTGTCACCGCTGCTGTGGCTGAGGAAAATGCGATCTTGCCGATCTTTGGCCACATCGAGTAGATTCCTGATAACCATGAGGCCATTCGTCTGGGCATTATGCGCCCAAGCAAGGTCTGTATCCTCTTGGAATACCAGTGTCATGGTCCTAACCTTCTCAGCTAACTCGGTTTGCCGAGAATCGGTAAGCCACTGGGCAAGGTCCTTCTGCCACGACGCGAGGCCCCACCGCTCATCACTTGCGATGTATCGGAGGCAATCAGCCAGCCATTCGTTCCTGTTCTTGAGTCCCATCATAGAACCGATGGCGCGCATTTTGCATCATGCGAAGTCAAGATGCAATCCGTTTGGTCCGTGCGGTTTGTAGCCACCGTCACCTTTCCATCAACACCGAAAAAACCTACACCCGCTGGCTCCGGCGCTACGGCCTCTTTCTCAAGGATCGTCGGCTCGCCGTCCGCCTTCCCGGCGATTGATTTCGAGAAGGGCGTCGTCTGGTGCCAGGCCAAGACCGGTAAGGAACTTGCGCCCAGCCAGGAGGCGGCGCTCCGCCAGGCCCTCTCCAGCCGGGCGCTCATCATCACAGGCGGGCCGGGCATGGTGCTGGGCAACCTGATTGACAGCGGCGAGGTGCCTGCCTGCGCCTCGTTTTTGCGGCAGCGGGATGTTAACAGTTGTTGACAAGTCCGCGACGACTTCCGAAGCCGCGCATCGCCGCTCTGGATGTCCGCGTCGTCCACCTGCGCCGACCGATGGGGGAGGACGACGGCAAGGCCAGGCAGCTCGGCATGACTGTGTGCTGTTGCGGTGGGCCATCCGGGACCCGGCCAGGAACCCGAAGGCCAACCCGATGATCATGGGCGATTTCAACGAGGGCGAGCCGGTTGGTAGCCGCAGCCCGAGTTTCGCAGGCGCGGCTTGCAACTTTCGTATCCCCAACTGGTCAAAGTTGCCAGTTGGCTCCCGGCTGAAGGCCCGCTCCTGGTTGGCTTCCAGGAAATCGTCGTCGGCGAAGACCTGGCGGCATTCATCCACGCGGCCATCGCAAGGTGCCGGAGGCCCTACGAGGCGCTTTTCGTGCGGGGCAGCCACACCGGGCGACCGGCCATCACGTCGCCGCCATCCTCGACGGCTCCAGGGCGTGTGGAGTGGGCGGCAAGCCAGCACGGGTGTCAGACCCGGAAAAGGGCAACCACTTCCTTGACCCGCCGAAAGGACTTCAGTAAGGTTTCAGAGCGGCCAGAGGAACGTCCGAGAAGCGAAAGGCTTTCTTCAATATGCGTCCAGACTGGCGGCAAACTGTTCGTCAACATCATGCCCTTCGAGTTTTATTGCGACGAAACCGGAACGCACGATCCGACGGGCAAGCAACGCGGGTCGGAGTGGACGGGTGTCGTTGGATATATTTCGACGGTGAAGAAGTGGTCGCAACTCGTCAAAGAGTGGCAGGTTGAATTACAAGCTAACAAGGCACCGTATTTTCACTCCTCGCAGTTGAGAACAATCTGTCCACTCCTTAATGATTCTGGAATCAACGCTTTGACGGCCCGGCTTGGGGAAATTGCATCTCGTCATACCATCAAAGCCATAGGTGTCTTCGCCGACGTGCGTGCTTACGACCAGATAATGCCCCAATGGTATAAGCAGAAAATGCGTTTGCCGTGCGGGATGTGCCTGCAAGACTTTTTCAACATCGCGTTCGGCGAGGCGGAAACGCACGCGTATCTAGAGAACAAACACCGTGCAGTGAACTTTTTCTTTGATGAAGTTGATCCCAAAGCTAATCGCGCGTTGTATGAGATGATAAATGAAACATGGCATGATGTGAAAGCGAAGAACAATGCTCTTGGTTTGATTGGGCATTTAACGCTTTTGTCTAAGACTGGGAACATTTCGGCGGCAATACCGCTTCAAGCGGCTGACTTGCTTGCTTATCGGATTCGGCAAGTGTTCATTCATTTTCCGCCACGGCTCAAAGCACTAGATGCAGAACTTGGGAAAAACATGGAGACCGTCTTTTACGATGCTGAGGGGCTGCGGAGTAAAGCGGAAAGAGTCGAGCGTGACAAATACACGTTGTGAAATTCTTAAGAACAAAGATAACTAGAATGGACTGTTGCCTTTTGCTGGCCCGATTCACTGGGCTTTTAACCTACACGGACAGGAAGGCGTATGACCGCATCCTTGTAGCGGACGCCATCGCCAACCGCGCCCACCCGGACGTGCTCCAGGTCCGCTGGCGCGCCTATGCCGACGCGCAGAATTGGGACGCCTGCCTGGACACCTAACTGGTCAAATTGACCAGTTGGGGCCAGGAGGATTTTGTTTACAATCCTGAGCCTGCTGCTCGCGCCCGGCCAGGCCACGGCTCCCACCCGTGCACCGAGCACAGCATCTTCGGCACCCTCCCAGCATGACACGACCGTCATGGGCCGGAAACGGGCTGCCCGGCTGTGCTCCCGTTGCCCTCCGGGCGGATGGCGATCCGGCAACATTGCTGCCAGCTCCTCCACCGTGACGGAGCGAGATTCGGGCACGGGAATGATTGCCGGGTCAGGCAACCAGCGCCAGCAAGTCCTGGTGGATGGACTGCCAGGGCTGGTTGAGGTTGATGGTGCGGATGCTGATCTTGTGGCCCCTGTGGGCGAGGTCCGCCGAAAGCGGCGAGTCCACCGTGGGATACAACAGCATCATCTCGCAGGTGTCAGTCAGTTTGTCCTCCGGCAGGTTGAACATCCAGTTCGTCGGCCCTATTAGGCTCTTTGTGAATACCGGATCTCACTGGGGCTGACATACTGTCCGAACTCGACGGCCATCACGCGGTCTGATCCAGTGAACCCGAAGCCTGGGTGATCGACGCGATGGCGAAAGAAGGTAAGGTGGGCAAGTAGGAGACGAAGAAATACGTCGAGAGCCATGTCGCCGGTGTCGTAATACATTACGCCGACTGATGTGCCCGGAGCGTGCTGAGACACTCCATGAATGACGGCTGGAGCAGGGCCTCTGCCAGGCAGCCGGACAAAAGTTGTGAACACGCCCTTGTCGAGAACCACGATCAGGCTGAGTGATTGATGCAGTGGGTTGCGGTCGGTAAGCTTGCTCCTCCACCGTTCCATAACGGTTTCAGGCTTGAGCGAAGACTCGAAGGCAAAGATGACTCCGTAGGTCCCCTTCAGCCCAAGCGGCATGTCGTCGGGCGAGGGCGGGAAAGGCGTTTTCGCCAGATTTCGCAGCTCATGCATCTTGGCGATTCCAACGTCAAGCGTAGTTGTGGTGAGCTGGAACTTCACCTCGATGACACTTGCCACATTATCGTTCGGAAGAATCATACCACGCTCACTTGTGCGGTAAACAGGGCAGTTGTGGGCGTCGTAAACAATGACATCCGTGTGCCCACTGATCTTATCCTCACGATCTATCACGAATCCGTTGGTGACGGCGAACCGTTTCGGAAGGTGCTGTGAAAGGAAGCGCCGGACAATCTCCTCGCCTTCACCGCCAGCCTCCCCTCGATGTGGGACGTTGTTTCGAGCATCTTCAAAAGCCGCTCGCATGGTCTTGGCTGCGTCACGAAAAATTGATTCTCTGGTCGGATGATTCATAGACAGTCTGCTCGATTGGCCCACCTGTCGCGTGCACGATTGCGGAATTGAAATCTGGCCTCGATAAAAGAAGTCAAATTGCTGGCCGGAAACCTTCTGTAAGTAAGCAGGATCAATCTCGACCGTGTTCTTAGGCACATCGCCTTTGCCCGTGTTCGGCCACCACTCAAGGACGAGATAGGCACGTGCGCCCTCCTGCTCGAAAATCAGGTCCGCTTCCATCAAGATGTTTTTGTCCCTTTCCAGCGCAAAGGCCACCGCCTTGTAAATCTTACCGGCCTGTGGTTTGAATCGAGTTCCGCTGGAGATTGAGGCACGCACGGCATCCGCTGCCGTAGCAATCGGCGGCGACTGCAAAACTGCGAAGAACTGCTCTTTTGTGCCGCCAGATTCCAGCCGGGAAGACCAGGCGTAGCAACGCGCAGCCCTGGGATGGCCCTGCATTTTGAAGACTTCAACCTCGCCGCGCCAAGCGGTTTGTCCGCGAAACTGTTCATGAACTGAAACTGTCTCGACGTGCTCAGAATCGCACCCGTGGAGATCGCGGATGGCCTTTTTTAGTCGCGTTATGTAATCAGGATTAGCCACAGCTCTTTACTTGATCGGAAACAGGAACGGATGCTTGAAAGCGACCGCCAGCGGGACCAGGCCCAGTTCGACCCGCACCCAATTCCGGCGCTTCGCAGAAAGGTTCTCCGGCTCCCTTACCCTCTCGATGGATCACCCACCGGACCCAGATCGCTGGCCCGGTCTTACAGTTGGCGGCATACCTCCCCAGAGTCGGAAGGCGCGGCAGCCGCTCGCGCACCATTGGCAACAATGGTTCCCACCGGCGATCCTTGTCCGGCCATAGGACCCCCGCAGGCGCAACCCGCTCATCCCGGTCGTATTCACCGGCCCGGCTGAGCGATTGGATGATGGCGTCCAAGACAGTCATACTTCAGGCCAAATCCTCCCGCTCCCGCCCCTTGCTTTTCGGCTTCCGTGGCGGCAGCCTGCGGGTTCCCATTTCTTCCAGCATTCCTGCGACCTTGACGATCTGCCCCGATATTCGGGTGCTGACACTGCTTGAGCCTGGCACGACCGCGTTCATTGTTCTCTCGGAACCCTTTTCATACAAAAGCAGCCGCTATTTCCGTTCCTCTCCTTGAGCTGCTGAAATGCGCTTCTCGGCGGCTTTTACTTTAGCTCGGCTGACACGATAAGTTGCCCACAGCTTGATGGTTGCCCACCCTGCGATTGCGATCCCGACTATTCCGAGCATTCCAGCGAGGGGCGCTCGGAACAGGCCGACAATCCTTGCAATGAATCCGCCATCTTTAAGTATAATCGGCTTGCCATCTGGTCCGATCCCAACCTTTTTGCCACCCAGTAACAGATCCAATAACTGATCTTTCGATGCGAGGAACGCGGCCAGGGCTGTGCCGTTTCTTAAAACGTGGGGGTGCTGCTCCAGCAGGTCCATAATCTTTCCGGGTGCTTTCCCAATCAGCTCCATGAGTGCTCGCCGCTCGGGCTCGGCCACCTTGGCAATCTTTGGGGCAAGCCTGCTAAGTTGTATGGCCTCATCGGTCGTGACCTTGCTCAGAACTTCCGCGCCCTCTCGCCCCAGCACTTCAACGACCTGTGTTCCCACTCCAGGATGCTTTGCTGCGGCGGTCAGAGCTTCCTTGCCCACCTTCAAGAACAGCCGCGCCATTAAATCGGGTTCGCGAGTAATCGCTTGTGCCGCCGCCTTCTGCATCGCGGGGGTCAGTTCATCAAAGGCCGAGACGAATTTCGATGGAGACTGCTTCGCGACTTTCAGAAGCGCGGCTCCGTGCTCCAGGGTCAGGGTCGCAAGTCTTTGCGCGAGCTTCTCGCCTCCCTCCTGCGCTGCTTTCTCCAGAGCCTCCCTGGCCAAAGTCTCTCCACCAAGCTCCATCAGTTCCTTTGCCCCCTGCTGACCGCCTTTTTGGATCAGCGCCTCAACCAATTCTCTCGCCGTTTTTGCCGCCCAACTCGCTTGGGCGTTTCCCCTGATCGGGGTGAGAATGCAAAGAACGATGACGCAAATCGCCGCAATGAGCTTAGAAATCTTCAATTTTCGTCTCCAGTGATAATTTTCCGTAGAGCCGTTTCATGGCATTTGTGCGTGATCTTAACCGCTTGGCCAAAACTTGAAGCAAGCCCCTGGTTTGGGTCGTTCCAGAGGCTCTTTTCCATGTCATTTAGTATCTGGTTGCATTCGTTGGTGACCTTTTCTTTGAACCTGCTCTCCATCCACCAGTCCACCGCCCACCCCACGACGATTCCGCCGACAATCCCTATGGCTGTTCCAACTCCTGGTGTAACGAGCGTGCCCCCCTCGCCTCCGGCAACCGCTCCCGCCGCGACCGAGCTTCCACGAGCGGCTGCCCCGGTTGCAACCCGAGCGGCCATTGATGTTAGAAGCTTCGATACGATCTTGGTGGCTGCCCCTCCCGCTCCAAGTCCTCCGGCTGTGGCCAAAACCTCGATAACTGGTGACTGCACCGCTTGCTTTCTGAGCAGAGGCTGCACTTCGACCATGAAGGCTCCCGCTATGTTGGTTGAACCTAACTCCGTTGATGCACATGGGACCGAGCTGGTTGACACTTTTTCCTGTAGCTCGCTGAGCAGCTTGTTCCGATTCGCTTCGAGGTCCGAAGAGAACTGAGCAAGGACTGCTGTTACATCTTCTTGCAGCTGCTGATCGCTGACAACGAACTTGGCGAAGTGGTCGGTTGCCACCTTCCTCGCTTCGTTTGATTTTGACCACCAATCTTTCAACAGGGCTTTGCTTATTTCATAGCGTGTGCCCCAAGTCGTCAGATCTTCCGCAAATTTCGGCACTCCACTGTGGTATCGGGAAAAGTGCGCGGCAAGCTGCTGCTGGGCGAGGTCCATTGCTTCGCGATTTCGTTTTTCCTCGACGCCGAGCAGCTCGACTCCTTGGGAGGCAAGAAACTCCTGCCGCTGGCGCTTGATCTTTTGCCTCTCTCGGTTCAGTTTCGTTAACCACCAAGCGGCTCCGACCATCACCAGGCCGACGATTAGGAACAGGACTGGCTTTAGAATACTTGCGGTGTTTCGTCCTGTTTTCATGTTCGATCTTAGTGTCGTCTTGTGGATTTCTGTTTTTCTGCCGCCGTCAAATGCCGGTCATTGTCCCGCTCCTCACCCCAGGGCGAGCCGGGTGGGTTTTTGCCACGATCCTTGCCCCACTTGACGTTCGGGCGCTGGCGGAGCACGTCGGCCTCCATGAACGGTCGGATGTTCAGGCGCACGCTGTCGTTCAAGTCGGGATGCCAGCCGATGGGCTGCTGCTCCAGCGGCTTCCAACGGACAAAAATGTCGTCTGGCCTCACATGTGCCCATATCGGGTTTTTAGGCCCGTGCTGAGCCAAAGTCCAGCCCTTTTGGACGAGCGCACGCCCAGTTGTTTGCATGTCTCCACTTCGGCGCAGTTCCAGCTTTCAACAAGGAGTGCTGTCACGCTGGATAGGCATCACTCGCGCTACCGGAGGCCCTACGAGCCGCTTCTCATTCGCGGCGGGGACAAAGGCGACCGGCTAGAACGCCGGGGCCGTCCTGAACGCTTCTAAGAAGCAGCGTAGCCGATGGCGGGCGCTGCACGAAAACGAAAGTAGAGACGGCGTTCGCCCCAGCACCATCACCCCGGTTCCGAGACCGAATCGGATTTGTTCAAAGCGCCATCGTTGCCCAACTTCATGACAAGCGCACAGGTCTCAACGAACCACTCGCGCATTTTCTCACCGTTGCCATCATATTCTGCGACAACTGGCTGTTCAAAATTGAACCAAGACTGGTCAACTTCACGCACATACCAATCTTCTTTGTAAACGGAACACCTTGCCAACCGCTCATCAAACGTGTGTGCTAGGTCGCTCCGGTCGCCCGGACACATTTGGGAAACGTGCATCACCAGTTGTGTGCCTCCATCGGACTGCTTGAAGGCGAATGCCACGCAGTCAAGAACGTTCGGCTTATTCGCCGCCAAAAACAGGTAGCCAACCTTTTGGTCGGTGTTATATTCGTATCTTGGCCTCTTGCCTCGAAATATCGGCAGAGAGCTGGCCAGGCTCTTGAGAACAAGCTCCAGGGCTTCCCTAAACTTCATGCATTTTACGAACGACCCTATCGTCTCGTTGTCCAATTCATCAATCTTCATGCGGGTCAAGCCTTTCTCCTTCAAAAACTCAGCGAACTGTAGGCATACTCTTTGCGCAAAAGTCATCCCATGCGACGCATCCTCGAAGCCGTTCCTGTTGGTTCCAGTTTTCGCCAGCTCCGCCTGAATGTCGCCCCAGATCAGGTAGGCGTCCACGAGGGCGGGCCTTTCGGTCAACGCGGACAAGCTCACCAGAAAGCGGTTTGATCGTGGGTAACATTGAAATTGTGCGCCGGTTTCCAAGTCACGACGGTATTTGACCAACTGGTCCTTTCCTGGCGTTCCCCATAGCTTTGTCTCAACAACCACCACAAAGTCCGAATTGGCCGCACGGATTATCATGTCGAAGCGCCCTGCGGACTCTTCAGGATCATGCTGCGCATTCTCCTCGGCAGATTCCTCCGTTTCCTCGACTTTGAAGCTGTGCTGAGTATCGATTTCAATCGGCTGTGCATAATCTTGAAGGGGACGCAGGCCGGTAAGATTAAAGACGCTTTTGCGAAAGTCCAATGAGTTACGCAGGCACCATGCGAGGGCTTCTGTGCAGAAATCCTCCAGCGCCGCTCGCCCTTCACGCGGGGTGTAAGAAAACAGGCGCAAGAACAGATTGTCTGCGTTTTGGTCCTGGCTTCTCATGGGCCTTCCACTAGCAAATGCCAGAACTGCTCCATTCCGTGTCCGGCTTTCATCATCGGGGCGAGTCTGAGGCTCGCGCCACTCATTGTCAAGAGAAAAAGGCTGGTTGATTTTTTAGCCAACGGCGGACCAGCAGGAGTCGGTAAGGCAGGTGCCAACAGCAATGCTCGGAATCGGGCTAGTGGTGGGAATGCGGATCGTCCGACCAGATGCTGTTCTTCAGATTTTCGTCATCATTGAGCAGGAGTCCGCTCGGCTGGAGGACGTTCACGGCATCGTGTCGAAGCTCCCCTCGGTCGGGCCGGGTGTTCTTCCTCAGACGCCTCAACGCTAATTTGCAGTAATCGGGAGAGAGGTCGAACCCCAAAAAATGCCGGTGCAAGCGTTTGGCGGCTATAGCTGTAGTGCCGGAGCCGATAAACGGGTCGAGGACCAAATCGCCCGGTTTGGTGAACAGTTTGATAAACCAGGTAGGCAATTCAATAGGAAATGCGGCTGGGTGTGCTTTGTTGCCACATTCCGTTGCCAGGTGAATGACGTTGGTGGGATACGCTTTTTTTCGTCCTACCCATTTGGATACGTTTTTTCCGAAACCGCTGCCAACAGCCGAATTGTCCCGCTGCATATCCGCCGCGCTAAGGTTTTTCAATCTATTTATCGCCCAGTCGCCAATGGGGACCATCACCGCATCTTGATTCATGTAAAACTTTTGTTGCTTCGTAAAATGGTAGCAATGTTCCCACGCATCCCGAAATCGATTGGGCCACTTGCCGGGGAAACAGTTCCTTTTGTGCCAGATATATTCTTCGGTCCAGAGCCAGCCTTGCTTTCGCAGGGCCAGGACTAATTCCAGCACATAAGTCTGACGCTCTCCGTTGTGGACGCCCTCCTTGATGTTCAGGACAAAAGACCCGCAAGGGTTAAGCACTCGAAAGAACTGCGCAGACCGAGCCAAGAACCACGCCACGTAATCGCGACCACGTATGCCTCCGTAAGCTGCCGTCCGCTTTTCCGGGTAGGGCGGCGACGTAAAAATTAAATTGGCGCATCCACGGGAATAACCCGGAAGCAATTCGAGGCAATCGCCAGCGGCGAACTTCTCGGTGACCTCCAGGGTGATTTCGTGCGCGGACTCTTCCTCGCCCGGCAGCGGATAAGGCTCGCCGCCATTACCCGGCTGGACCGGCAGCTTGCGGAGCTTTCCGTCCCTGCCGAGACGCGTTTGGCAACTGGTCAAATTGACCAGTTGCCCGCGCACGGCGGCGACCGAGGCATGGGCGACACCGCACAAGTCTGCTATCATCCGGTCGCTCAGTCGCGAAAACTCTCGCAGGGCGACGGTGATGGCGTAACGCTTATCCTCGTTGGTTCTTCTCAGCCCGTGCTGGTGGTTGGCCGACAGCGAGAATTTGAGCGCGTCCAGGCGGGTGCCCTGGCGAACCTCGGCGTCGATGCGCTCGAACTTCGCAAGCCTCCTGGCCAGAAACCGGTGAAAACCGTCCGCCAGGAGGTAAGTGCCGTTGCTGCGAAAAACGACGACCGGAGGGAACCTGTCACCGGCGATCATCCGCTCGGCGTATTCGGCAACGGTCGCCCCGTTAATCGCCGCCCGGCTCTGCGTCCCGGCGTCGGTGCGGATCAGCGATAACCGCAGCCGCGCTAACCGTGCCGGTCCTTTATGAGATTGACTTCGGGGCATGTGGCCCAAAGCATACCGCGCCTGGTCGCGGTAGCCACAAAAATCGAGGCAAGAGCATCAGCCTCGCAGCCAGGCGTGACGATTGCGGCTATGTAGATGTTCGGGGAAGGCAGGATTGTTGTGAATCCGCGTTTGTAAAACTGCTAAACGGTCATTTAATAATTTGACAAACCATGAAAAAGCGTGTAAAGTGGGGCCTCGTGAACGGAAAATTCGTAGCCTACTACCGCGTCTCGACCACCAAGCAGGGCATCAACGGCCTGGGCATGGATGCCCAGAAGCAGGCCGTGGCAAATTACCTGGATGACGGGAACTGGAAACTGCTTGCCGAGTTTGCAGAGGTCGAAAGCGGCAAGAGGAGCACCCGGCAGGAGCTGGCCAAAGCAATCGCCCTCTGCCGGAAGGAAAAGGCGGTCCTGCTCATCGCCAAGCTCGACAGGCTGGCGCGGAACGCCGCCTTCCTGCTGAACCTCCGCGATTCCGGGGTGGACTTCATCGCCGTGGACATGCCCCACGCCGACAAATTCACGGTCGGCATCATGGCCCTGGTCGCCGAGAAAGAGAGGGACATGATTAGCCAGCGCACCAAAGACGGTCTCGCGGCGGCAAAGAGACGCGGCACCAAACTGGGCAACCCTCGGCCCTCGGAGGCGGTGAAGCGAGCTGTAACGGTCAACATAAAGCGAGCAGGTGCATACGCCGAGAACCTTGCTCCCGTCATCCAGGAGATTCAAAAGGCGCATGTCACTACATTGAGGGGAATCGCCCAGTGCCTCAATGCTCGCGGGTTCAAAACCCCCAACGGGAAGGCGTTTGCCGCACAGAGCGTGAAAAACCTCCTGGCCCGGCTGCCGGGTAGTGGAGCAGCACCCAAACCCGCGCGAGGAAAGTGACTGGCCAGGGGGCGCTGCCAACCAACCCGCCAACCACAATGGGCCAGGAGGAAAACCACAATTCGGAGCTGAACGGGATGGCACCTGGCGGGGTTCAGGGAGCTTATCTGTCGAAGTCCAAGTTCTTGTGGGGGCTTCAATGCCACAAGCTGCTCTGGCAAGCCTACAACGCCAAAGACAAAATCCCGCCGCCCGATGCCCAAACCCAGGCGGTTTTCGACCAGGGACATGAGGTCGGCAGCCTGGCCCAGAAGATGTTCCCGGATGGCAGCGAGGTCGGCCAGGGCGTCACGGACCTGGAGGAAACGATCCGTCTGACCAAAGAGGCTCTCAAGCTCCGCAAACCGCTATTCGAGGCTGCCTTTGCTGCCGAAGGCGGCTACTGCCGCGTGGACATCCTGATGCCGTTTCTTCGCGCTGACTGGGACATTGTGGAGGTCAAGAGCACGACCAGCCTCAAGGATTTCCACCTGGACGATCTCGCCTTCCAGTCCTGGGTGTTGAGCAAAGCGGGGCTGGGAATCCGGGCCTGCCACTTGATGCACATCAACCCGGACTACGTGCGGCAAGGGCCGGTCGATCCTGAGAAGCTCTTTCTGATCCAGGACGTGACCGCCCAGGCACATGACCTTTGGCACGGCATCGAGGACAAGCTGGCTGACCAGTTCAAGGCGATTCGCCAGCCGGAGTGCCCTGAAGTAGGGATTGGGCCTCAGTGTGACGATCCCTATGAATGCCCACTTCACAATCAGTGCTGGTCGTTCCTGCCGCCCGACAACGTGCTGACGCTCTACCGGGGCGGGAAGAAGGGCTTCAATCTGCTGGCGGACGGCATCCTCGGCATCAGGGACATCCCGGACGGCTACCCGCTAACCAAGAACCAGGAGATTCAGCGCCGGGTTGCAGTCTCCGGCAAGCCGCACGTCAGCAAGGCCGCGATCAAGGCGTTCCTGCGACAGCTCGAATATCCTGTCAGCTACCTGGACTTTGAGACCTTCGGCACGGCGATCCCGCTTTTCGACCAGACGCGGCCCTACGAACAAGTGCCGTTTCAGTTCAGCCTACGTGTGGTCAGGTCGCCGGGCAGCCAGCCTGAGCACCACATGTTCCTGGCGGATGGCCGGGCCGACCCCCGCCGTGAGTTCCTCCAGCGGTTGCGGGACCGGCTGCCGGACGCCGGGTCAATCGTCGCTTACAACGCCCAGTTCGAGTTGGGCCGCTTGCGGGAATGCTGCGAACTCCACCCGGACTTCCGACCCTGGTTGACCGGCGTCGAGGCCCGGATGGTCGATCTGCTGAACCCCTTCCGCGCCTTCCGCTACTACGCGCCTGGCCAGAACGGCTCGGCCAGAATGAAGGCCGTCCTTCCCGCGCTGACCGGCCACAGCTACGACCACCTGGCGATCCAGGAGGGCGGCACCGCCAGCCTGGAGTTCCTGCGGGTGCATTTCACCGATGTCCCGGACGCCGAGCGCCAACGGGTTCGTCGCCAACTGGAGGAATACTGCGGCCAGGACACCGAGGGCATGATCTGGGTCGTGGAGGCGCTGGAAAAGTCGTGCCGTTGAAATTCATCATCACCGCAGACCTTCACCAGGACATACGGAAGTGGCGCGATCTGGTGCGCGTCGTCGAACGGGAGAAACCACGCTTCATCCTGGTCGCCGGTGACATTCTGCCCAAAGACGGCGGCTTCAATGGCCAGCGGAAATTCTTTCCGGTGCTGGCCGACTACCTGGCGGCGATGCGCGGTTCTGGGCCGACCACGATCCTGACCTTCTTCGGCAACGATGATTTCCACCCGCTCGAACCACTGCTCGATGATCTAGCCGTGAAGGGGCTGTGCCTGAACCTGAACGGCAAGGTTCACCGGGAGGACGGCTTGGTGTTCTGTGGTATGAACTTCGTCCGGGACTACCCGTTTGGCTACAAGCACTGGTGCGCCCCCGATGGCGACTTCGTTGCCTGCCCGGTGCAATTTTGCGGCGAGGGAATGACGGTGGACGCCGAAGGCCGCTGGGTTCAACTGCCGAACCTCCGGGAATACCTGCTGGCCAAGCCGAGCCTCCACGAGCGGCTTGAAGCCCTGCGGTCGCAGCTCACGCCCGATGAAGTCCGGCGCAGCGTCTGGCTAGTCCATTGCCCGCCCGCCGACCTCGGAATGGACATCTGCTCTGACGGTCGCCAGGTCGGATCGCCGACGATCACGAGGTTCATTGAGAAAACGCAGCCGCTACTCGGTTGCAGCGGCCACATCCATGAGTCGCCATACCAGCCGGGGGGGAAGTGGGCAGCGCGAGTGGGGCGGACGCTCTGGTTCCAACCGGGGCAGGAAGGCCAGAAGCTCCGTTACGTCAGCCTGGAGGTCACGGGCGACTTAGAAATCAGGAGCACCGAGCACAGCATCTTCGGCCCACTCCCGGCATGACGCCGCTCTCTGAGTCGGGGAGGCTCGCCGCACGGAGCGGCTTTCAGCTTTCGGGCTGGTGATGTCCCCCAGCCGTCCTTTGTCCGTGGCCTTGAGCCAACTCAGACCTTTTTGGTCAACTCAGGGGAGGGGTTTGCCGGTTTTTGGCGAGCGCCTCCGAATACAGCATCATCAGTTCCTTCGCCTGGGACTTGGTAAGGTAGCGCCCAGAAGCATCAGGGTTTCCTGCTGCCATCAAGCCCACGGCTTCCTTTTTTGCGGGCAGGGATAGCGCGTGTTTAGCCAAAAGGGATTGATACGCCGATGCCATCGCTTCCCATATACGCACTTCCGACTCCGGGTTCAGGTCGCGCTGTAACCCATCGACCCACTCGGCGTGACTCATAGGATGCGCTTGGGCAAACACGGCTTCCAACTTGCGGATGCGCTCCTCCAGCTCGGTGGAGAGCCGCCTGTGGATTTTGGGGCCGGGTTGGATGTCGGATACCTCTATAGCCCGTTTTACCGTGCGAAATATCTTTGGTTTCATACTGATACGTTCTTCGTAATCGTCGTTGTCCGTCGCCCGTAATCGTGGTGAGGCCCCCTAATCACGGTCAGTGGCCGCGTGAGCGCGTGGTCGATGGCCTCCTGCTGCTCGCTGTTCAAGAGCAGCGGCTCCAAAAGCGTGATGACTTCCGCAGGAGGCGCGTTTTGCGGCTCGACTTTGAGGTTCAGCCACATCCCCAGAGCCGTTGACCGGTATCGGTCCTCGGGTGCTTCCTGGAGCTTGGCCAACTCCTGTTCGAGGCCCTTCGTGTAGGGTGATCTCTCGCAACCGAAGACGATGCAGCGATTGTAGATGCCATCGACTTCCAGCTTCGCCAGCGGCTCGCCGCTTGATAGTTGGCGCGGGTTGATCGGCTCCTTCCAGTCCCATTCCTCCCGAATCTGGATGAGCCACTCAACCACTTCATCGAAATCCGGCGTGTCGGGTTCACCCAGGCCCAACTCCTCGGCCAGCTTGGCGGCTTCCTCCATCACGAATGCGTTGTTGCCGATGGCCAGGCTCTTAATCACGGCGAAGTTGATCGCAGGCGCATCCTCCGACAATACCGGCATCTGCCCTGGGCGCAGGGCCTCGTCGTTGAAGCCGAACAGGAATACCGGCTCCAGCATGAAGCCTTCCCACTTGGCCGACTTGAGGAGCTTCACCCGCACGGGATAGCCGATATAGGGCACCTTCCGCTCGCGGTCGTTGCGTAGCCGGTGAAAAAGGTTGTCCACCCCTGGGAACGCCGTGACGGCCCGGTCGGTCACAATGCCCGGAATCTCCGGCAACTCGACGTAATCCAGCGCGTATTGGGAACGCGCAAAGATACGCACTCCGGCTTCGTCATCCAGGCTGAGGCATTCCAGGTAATACCGGCACAACCGGCCCAGTGTCGTCAGTTGCTTCGGAGCCTGCTGAGGCTGCGTGGGCGCTGAAGCTGTCTTCTCGACGACGAACCACCGGTAGGCGTTGTCCTGGCGCGTCAGCCCTCGATTCTGGAGTCTCCAGAGCATCGAATTGACCTTGGCCTTGTCGGCGTTGAGCTGGGCGGCGATTTCGCGCCCCTTCAGACCGGGCTGGCCTCTCAGAAGATTCAGGATGTCGCTTTCGGATGGCATGTAACTTCCAGGTGTGGGTCTCCAAGGTGATTACCCGCCATCGGCTTTGAACGGTGGAACCTCTAACGCCCGTTTGCTTTGGGTGAGCACCAGACACCACTTCTTCGCTCTTGTGACCGCATTATACAGGAGTCGGCGCTTTTGCTCACCGTCACCACCCACCGTGTGCGGCCAGATAACGATGACCCCCTCAAATTCTCGGTTCTTGGCCTGGTGAACCGTCATCGCCGGGAAGCAGCCCCTGCTTGAGGGAGAAAAGTGTCGGCGCAACGAGAACAGCCGATTGATTTGTCGTTCCACTTCGTGCCTATCGAAATAGGGCTGACCGCGCACACGCCGCTGCCTATCAGCCCATTCCGCGATCAGCCCACCGGGGAAAGCGCCGTGGAGATTCCCGATGCAGGTGACGAAGGCTTCGTGTGAAATTGTTTCCGGGAGTGCAAGCGTCTGCATCGCAGCTTTTGCCTCATCAATATCGGAAGCTTCCCAGCCACAGGGGTAAGGCCCGTTGCCTCTCCCAAGCTGCCGGTGAGCAACCAGGCTGATGATCGCCTCGGCAAAGCCGCCCTTGCGTGACGGGGTGATTATGGCGACGTTACCTGTCCTTCCCCAGGCGATGGCGTTGGCACAGAACGTCGCCGCAAGGATGTCCTTTGGGGCCGGAAATACTTTGAATGCCTTGCCCTTGACAGGAACGTCCTCGCCGTTCCGTATGGCACGGGCAGCCAGAAGGAGGTCTGGCTGGTTGGTTCGATGGATCGAGGAAAGAGACTGCGGGGTGGTCGCTGTCTGCAACCATTGAACCGCTGGGTTTGGTATGAGTTGGTCATCCAGGCACTGAAATTCGTCGGCGGCGATCAGCACGTTCGACTTCGCCGCCAACCCACGAACAATTCTCAACCGCTGGGGACGGAGGTCTTGCGCTTCGTCAACGACGACGATTGGAAAACCCGCAGTCACCC
Source organism: Verrucomicrobiota bacterium (assembly GCA_049518415.1). Classification (GTDB taxonomy): domain Bacteria; phylum Verrucomicrobiota; class Verrucomicrobiia; order Limisphaerales; family UBA8199; genus CAVQND01. The sequence goes on along the minus strand of JBEKRX010000001.1, from coordinate 109,747 downwards.
AGCTTCGGGCGACAGGCTGCTCCGTAAGAGCACCGCAGCAATCGCAAGTTTCATCAAACGCCCCCTCACACGGAGGCGGAAGCCCTATTCGCTTCAGAAGGGATTTCCATCTGTTGCAGACCATGAACGCAAAACTGTCAAACGTGCTGCACTCAAATCGGCCCCGCAGAACAGGCAATTTCGATAGCCGATCATGCAATCGCCGTCTGGAGCCATGCATGAAGGTCAGCGCCAAGACCCGCTGACCATCTCGGAGCGGCTCGCCAGTCAGCAGGGACTCCAGAGATTGGATGAGCTTCGTCGTTTTTCCGGTGCCAGCCGGGCCTTCGTAAGCGATGATCTTCATCCACAGAATGTGAACACCCTGGTTTTCGTCGTGGATGCCCCGTCTTTCCGAAACAGCGTAACACCATCGGTCTGCCCGATGCACACCGCTGCTATCGCGTTCAGCAAGGCTGACAGCCTATCCAAACACTCCTTGGTTTCCGCGATGGCACCCACGATACCTTCGTAGGCAACCAAGTCGGTCTTTACGCCGCCATCCGTGGATTTCTTGGACAGAGAATCGAGAAGCTCGGCTTCCGTTCCCGGTGCCTTGGGAAGCCAAGGCCCCAGCGATGGCAGAACCGCAGGCGCTGCCCCTACGATCCAACACAGCATGTGTTCGAGCGTTTGTCCCTTCGCCCACCGGATCACCGTTGCTGGTGGACTTCCTAATCTAAGCAACGCGTTGAGATAGCCGTTACCTGCCGCATCCCCATCGATCAGAGGAACAATGCTCGGATGCACGGAGCGTAATGCCTCGAATGTTGGCAACACCGCAGCATCGTGGGTTGGCACGATACCAACCAGAGTGCCAAAAAGACAACGATCAGCCAGAAGCTCTTTATCGTGTAGTTCGAGCGCAGTGGCCAAAAGGCGCAGCAGGTCAAACTCGGTGCGCCCTTCTGGCACGAGGACGCATTCGTGCATCAAGGCAGTGATCGTATCTGGGCGATTGATTTGAAGGAGCTTGCGAATGGCGTTCGGCGAGGACTTGGTGATGCCGGTCTTTGTCAAGGGATTGGCCGCGAGCTGACCGTTTTCGATCTGCAACATCAGGACGTTCGTTGGCTCAGAGTAGCAGGCCACTAACGGCGAATGCGTGCTGACGACAGTTTGGGTGGAGAGTGCGTGGACGCGATGTATCAACCGCCGTTGCAGGCCCGGTGGAACATGAAGTTCAGGCTCCTCAAGGGCGAGGCAGAAGCTCTTGCCCTGAGTCGCCCGGTGCTGCGCCAGTTGAAGAATGAGGATTATGCTCTGCAAGGAAAGGACCCCCATGCCCTGACGCCGAGACGGGATGGGAGGCCCGTCCGCAAACTGGAAGTGAGGCGTAACGGCCTCCAGGACGGAATCGCTGTCCGTGCCGGTTAACCGCAACCGCAATTCGGGTTTGCGGCTGAAAAGCCCAGCGAGTTCCTTATTTACCCCATCGACGAGGCTTTTCAACTTCGCGTCAGCTTCCAGAGGGTGTTCTGGCTTCCACAGTTTCGCCCGTTCTCCACGGACGGCCTCGGCAGGCAGACCACCGACTTGAGCAACCACGCGACGAAACAACTCCGAGTCGAATGACATCATTCGCTCCCATGCTCGATTGGCGGGGATCAGGAAAAACCCAAGTTCCTTGATGAGCTTCAGGGGAACGGAAACACATTGTTCTTCCGAAAACGGATCGGTGATCGCGTCGTCGTCGTGGAAATACCGGACGGTCTCAACTTCGAGACTCTCCAGGTCAAACCGTGCGGCAAATCCAATCTGTGCAGCCAAAAGAAAGCTCTCATCGGCCTTGTCGGCATGTAATTGCCCGGTTGAAGGATCATACCACTTCGGCACAGCCCGGTCGGCCCGGAACCAGTCCAAATGGTCGTCCGGTGCGTTCGGCTCAAAATCCACCACGGTTGCCACGACCTGGATGCGGTCGGCTGGCTGAGGATCACACCCGAAGAAATCGTGTTCGGTTAGAGTCCGAATAAGGCGATCCCGGCCAAAGAGCATCGTCATTGCTTCGATCACAGTCGTCTTCCCGCTGCTATTGGGGCCAACCAGAACGGTGTGCCGCCCGAAAGGAATGTTCCCCTCACGAATGCCGCGAAAGTTCTTAATCGAAAGGTGTGCGATTCTCATAGGGGTAAGGTCAGATTTCCCGCCTCCAATCGTCGTCCGGCCTGCCGTCCGCCCGGCGCTTCAACGCCTTTCGGAACTCCAAGAGCGCCACTTTTTCGAGACCTTGTAGGCCAGTCGGCTTTATGTCCGAGGTCAACTCCTGCAATCGGTTCGGATCGAAGAACTGTTCGATGAATCCCAGGTGGATGTAGTGGTGGACAACTGTTCCGCCAGCACCCGTTGACGTTGGTTTCATCATCAATGTTCCCAGCAGCCAAAGAGCGTCTTCAGCGTTGTGGACATGGCCTGCAATCCAGGTCTTCACTTCGGCTTTGTCTCCCCATTGAAACCACTTGGACAACAACACCGCGAGATCGCGGTTATCTCGAAACTCCTTCTTGGCAGAAGCTGCTTTGATCTTGGCGACACATACAGTCCTGAGTTCACCTAGGCCCGGCTCGTCCACGAGAAGGGTATGACCTGGCTGCGGCTCATTCTTGGTCCTCACTTCCGCGCTGACGATTTCCAGCGGCAGAATCAAGCCCTCCGTATCGTTGAACGCCTCCTTGAGGATTGAAAGCCGTGTGCATGGGTCTTGCTCTCGACGCAGACCAAAATACACCAGTCGCAGGGCATACATGCCAGGCTCTGGTTGGAGCAGGCCGGGCTTCGGCTCCGGGAACCCATCCCGAAGGTCACAAAGGGCGCGAATGAACGCCGCCATGTGCCCCAGCGGTATCTGCTCCTTGTAGGCGTCAAGGCGCTCAAACGCGACCTCCAACAGTCCACGCCCCAGGAGGGCCCGGCACTCCGTTACGAACCCGTTTCGGTCAGAAGTGAGGGACAGCAACCGATCCAACTCCGCCTGCGAAAGGTCGCCTTCCCCCACGACATGCGCAAAGAACTTGTCGAAAAGGTCGGAGTGGCACACGCGATGTTCGCGGAGCCATTGTTGCTTGTGGCCGGACACCCCCTCCTCGGTATCGAACGACCCAGAGATGGGCGGGAACAGAACTCCGAGAATGGTTCTGGCTTGCGCCTGCCGTTCCGAGGGCACATGCGTCAACAACTGCCCAACGGCGGCTTCGATCTCCTCCTGCTTTATGCGCCCAAACAGAACCTGTCCCTCATCACGGGTCAGGATGCGCTTTGCGGAGGCAAGCTGTTCGTAAAGCCCCGGCTCGAAGACCCTCAACGCCTCCAACCCGATCAGATCGACCGGATTGGCCTCAAAACTTTTGCCGCTTTTGAACTGGGCCACATGGAAGGCGAAAGACCCAAGGAAGCGATAAACATGGCGCAGATTCTGGAAATACTTGGCGATGCCTTCCACATAGAGGTCGCGCCAACGGTCTTGGTCGAACAGCGGTTTGATGGCTTCGTCCTCGATCAGCCTGTCTAGATCAGTAAAGAGCACCCTCTCGATTGACCTCCGGTGCGCGTAGGGAACATCAAATTCCACCTGGACAATTTTCTGGAGGAACTCATGCCCTCGGTCGCCTGAGATTCGGTTCAAAGCCTTTTCAACTATGGTCCGCTCGAACAGAAGCAGGTAAACGAGGTTGGGGAAGTCGGCGTTTACCTTCACGAGCTGGAAAACCTGAAGAATCTCCTCGGTCGTGAGCCGGTCCATGTCGTCAATGACGACTAGAATGGGACGGGCCAGTGACGCCAAGCTGGCTCCCAAGTCCCGTTTGAGATCAGTCAGGCTCCTGACCTTGGCATCATGCCCCTCTTTCGATGCCTCGGCAGCAGCCTGCAATATCTGAGCGGACTGCTCCGCAGCGACTCCACCGGCTGCAATCAGGCTGCCAGTGGCTGGATCAGCCAGAGCAGCGACCGCCCCAATCGGCTTCGCGGCACGACCGAAAAAGGTGAGATGCTTCGCATAGGACGAGAACTTAGCAAGGAGTCCTGCCTTTCGTTTTCCGCCTACACCGAGGGCGACCCCGAGTTCGTCGAAGAACCTGCCAACGAGCGTGCCAGTGCCAGATACCTGCCACGGAGAGAACTCAACGATGCGAGGGCACCGCGAGGGACTGCCTCGCAGCTTCTCCAACACCATGTTCTTTACCGAGGTCTTGCCCGTCCCCCAACCGCCATGCAGCGCAATGACCAAAGAGTCTTTGCCATCCCACGCCCCGATGCTCGCGGCCAGCCCAGCAGCGAATGCAGACCGCCCCAGGACATCGGCACTAGCCGACTCAATCGGTCGGTCGGAGGAGAACCAGTGTTCCTTTCGACCGGGCCTTGGCTTTTTCGCGGCTTTCTTCACTCAGGGCCTCCCGGTCATTGCACCCCCATCGCCTTGAACACCGCGTCCACGGGGTCGGCATAGAAGCTGGTTCGGAATTTGGCGAACAGCTCGCCGGGAATGGTCGGTGTTGATTCTCGGGATCGTCATTGGATCAAATCCGGCCTGTCCAACCTCTGCGCCAGGTCGCGCAGCCCGTCGTCCAGGCGGTCGGGCCAGATTTCGACGTGCGGCAGTCGATGCTTCTGTTCGTCGTCGGGTAGCATTCATGGCTTTGGCACAATCAACGCCGCCTTGATGGCCTCATCGACGGCCTGGACAGTGGTGATCTTGAGCTTCTGCGTGATCGCAGCGGGGAGGGCCTGTGCTTCGGCTAGGTTGTCGGTGGGGATGACGACCTCCTTCACCCCGGCCTCGAAGGCGGCACGCAGCTTCTGCTGAATGCCGCCGACGGGAAGCACCTTGCCCAGGATCGTGATCTCGCCGGTCATGGCCAGGTCGTTACGCACTGGCAGTCCCTTCAACGCCGAGATGATCCCGACCACCAGGGCGATCCCCGCCGAGGGGCCTTCCTTCGGGACGCCCATGAACGTTGCCAGGATGGCCACGTCGAAGCTCTGCCGCCATTCGGCGGTGATTCCCAGTTCCTCATGCTTGGCCTTCACATACTGGGCGGCGGCTTCGATGCTCTCCCGCATGACCTTCTGGATAGAACCCAAGGGGACGATTCGCCCTGATCCCTTGGTCGCCTGCATCTCGAACCGCAGGATCGCCCCGTGGTCGCCGCAGACGGCCAGACCAAGCACTTCGCCCACGGCAGGCTTCTCCGGCAGACTGATGCGCTGGACGCGCTGGCTGTCCGGCAGGCTCGGGCTGATGACCTTCCCGGAGGCCGTGATCTGGATACCAAGGGCGACCTTCTCATACTCGCCGGGCGAGATCAGGTGCAGTTGGTCACGAACCCGCTGGCGCAGCTCGCAGGCCAGCATCAGGGTCTCCTCCAGCTCCTCATCACTGAGCCGCCCATCGGGATACAGCAGCTTGAGCAGGGCCGAGGCGGTCTTCATGATGGCCCTCTGATCCCGACCCGACACGCCTTGGGCCGTCTTCGCCGTGTCCACGATCTTGAAGCGGGAGCGAATCCCGGCCAGCAGGTCCATCCGCCGCAGTTCGTGCATAATCTCGCAGAAAAAGTCAGTGATGAACCCGTAGTCCTTCGAGTAGCTGTTCGGGCGAAGCTTTGGAATCGACCAGCCGGGCAGGAAGCCGTGAAGCCGATCCAGGAAGGCGATCACCTGGAGGTAATCCGGCAGCGGCTCGAACAACTGGTAATACTTCTCATGCGGCATGTTGCCCTGCACGTCGAGGTTCCCCACCAGCACCAGGCTCGCAAAGGCCAGCAACTCCTTCTTGCCACGGCTAAACTTCGCATCCTGCATGTAGCCTTGCATGATGCTGACCATCGTCTTCGGATCGGTGAAATCTGTGCTGGCGATCTCGTCAAAGACCACCGCGTCCCGTGTTCCAACCTCCCCGATCTTCCCGGTGTTCAGATTGATGAAAAGCTGCGCCGGGGTCGCCTTGCCGCCCGACAGCACATGGGCGTAGTAGCTGATGTTCCGATACAGGTAGGTCTTGCCCGTCTCCCTGGGTGCCAGCTCGATCTGGTTGACGTTGGTCTCCGCCAGCGGCACGCAGCGGCAGATGTAGAGCAGCTTCTGCCTCCGGCTCAACGGCTCGGGATCGAGACCGCACGAGTTGACCAGGATGTCGATCCACTCCTCGGTGGTGAACTGCGACCGCTTCTCGATGAACTCGTTCAGGTTGATGACGCTGATCTGGAACGGCGTAAACGAAACCACCTTGAAGGGGCGGATCTTCTTGCTGTGAACCTCGGACTCGTCGTAGGTCAGCTCGATGGTGCCCCACATGCCGCCCGAGAGCAGCATTGGATACTGGTTCACGATGCTCTCGGAAATATTGACGAAATTTTCGTTGATGGCCGAGATCGACCCCCAGTATTTGTCCTCTGTCTCCACCAGCCGGGCCTCCAGGCTGGCGATGATCGAGTGGTTCCGGTTCTCGCGGATGTAATGGCGTATCTTCTCGGCCTCGGCACCGTGGACAAAATTCTCCTTCAACCGCCGCACTACCTTCTCCATGTCCGCATGGAACGTCTCCTCGGAGCAATAGTTGTCGATCAGGTATTCGACCACGTAGCGCGGGAACTCGTCCACGCCGGTATTGATGGTCAGGGCCTTGTTGACGACCTTGCCCTTGAAAACGTCCTTGAGTTTCTGATTCATGCGATGCCCAGTTGTTGCAGCAAAGAGTTTACTTTCTCGAAGGCGTCCCGCTGGCGGATGGTGCGCTCCTCGTCATCCAGCGTTTCGTCGAACTCCGCCACGTCCTTCGGGCCGATGTGATCCAGCGTGGCGAATTTCCCCGCGATCTTCTTCAAGCCCTCCTTGACCAGCGCCAGCTTGAGATGGCGTTTGAACGCCTTCACGACCGCCTCCACGCCGCCTGGGTAGTTGTGCAGGACGAAGTAGATGTCGTAGGCGTCCTTGGCCTTCCGGCGATCCTCCAGGGCCATGCCCTTCATCACCAGGAACGGCACGACCGAGGCGACTTGCACCTGCACTTCGTCCACCGCGCCGTCCGGCAACTGGCCCTTCACCGTCACCCTGGTTGGCTCGATCTGGAAGGCGAGATCGCAGCCCCGTGCCTTTCGCGGCTGCATGTCCAACGCCTTCTGGGTGCGGCGGCCTTTGCTGGTGCCGCCATATTCGCCAGCCAGGAAATCCACCTGCACCGTCTGCCCCCGCACGGTTTTGCGGAAGATGAACGGCCGCTGCTTGTCCTGGACATAGCCGTGCTGGCGCAGGATTTCGCCGATCATCCGGTAACCCGCCTCGGTCAGTTCCTTGTGGTTCAGGGCGAAATCCACATCAATGCTGCCGACGTGCCGCTCCTGGCTCTGCGGGATCAGCAGCTCGGGAATCCAGCCGCCCACCAGAACCATGTCGTCCCGATATTCACCAAGGATGTGCGTCAACTCAATGAGCACCGATCTGGCCGCTTCCACGGCGGCAGCGGTATAGTCTATTCTTTCTCCGGCCATGTGGGTTGAATGGCTTGCTGTTTCAGGAAATCCGCCGCCTCCTCGCCCCGGCCCTTGATCTGGCGGAGGTCGAGGTAAGTTTGCACCGGCGACGTGACCCTGGCCCCGCCCTGGGTCTCCGCGCCGTAAAGCACGCCTTCGTCGTAGGGGACGATCAGGTTCACGTTGGCCCCCCTCGTGACGGGCTTGAGTTCAAGGCGCTCGGCCAGTCCGTCGAGGTTGCCCACCACGTAGGCCATCGCCCGCTGGTAACGCACCATTGGCGCATACCGGGCCGCGCTGGAGAACCCGGACAGCGCGTAGGCCGACTTGTCCTCCGCGCAGGCGTCCGCCAGCAGGCGCTCAAAGTCGGCGATGGGTCGGAGCGTGTAGAACTCCCGGACGGCGCTGCGGCGAAAATCGTAGTTCTCCTCCCACTCCGCCAGCAGCTTGTCGGGGGCCGTGAGCCGGAAGCCTTCATCGCCGGTCTCCATCCACTCCCGATCCACCAGGAGCTTCTTCACGTTGAAGCCCTGGCCGAGGCTGACGCCTGCCTCCTTTGCCAGGGACTGCACCTTCCACCATCGCCCCGGCGCGGAGAGCAACACGCGGAGCACCCGCTCGGCCTTGGGCGAATAGAGCGAGCGCAGGTCGCGCTTCCGGGCAAACGGGTTCTCCTTGCCCTCTTTCGAGATGAACACCTGGTCGAAGTTGAGCAGGCAGTTCCCGGCCAGGTCGGCGAAGCCGAAGCCTTCATTGAGGCAGATTTCGGCTGCCTGGGGCGAGATGTAGGGAGCCATGACCACGCCGTAGGCACCGGGAAGTTCGCTCTTGGATCGCAGCAACTGGTTTGTTGCTTCGCGGATGACGCGGGGCTGGCCCACCTTCCGCACTTCGACGACCAGCGTGCTCTTGCCGCCGGGCGTTTTGACCTGGAGACGCAAGTCCGTCCTGCCGTTTCCGACCTTGGACTCCCGCTGGGCTTCGATCCGCAAGAACGGCACTCCCTGGAGGCACTTCAGCAGTGCTTCCCTGGCTCGATCCATCAATGCGATTTCTTTCATTGCAACAACCATTTTCAACTGGTGCTGAAAACTACACTTTTGCTGAAAGTGCCGCAAGCACGATTTTCAGCAGATTGGCAGCTTTCAACGCCGGTTGAAGGCTGAGGTTCCGCTGAAGCTGCCAACCGCAATCTCACCACCTGAAACCCAAAACCAAATGCGCGATGAATCACCCGCCTCAACTACGCTTATCGAATCGTGCCGAAAACTGTTCTGCCGCAACGATCACTTTGCTGGCGTCTCCCTGGGTAGGTTCATCATGGAGATGAACCGCTTGGTTTCTAATGCGCATGACTTCAATCAAGATCTTGCGCTCATCCACGCTCAGAATTTTCGCTTCCTCCAGTTTACGCACGACCTCTCCCATCGGCTTAGCTTTTGCCAAACGCAGTCTCTCGTCTCCGCTTCTTGCCGCCAGTTCTCTCAAGCCAACCTCCAGGAAGATGATCGCTTCGAGAATTGCTGCGCGGTAGTGACCTGAACCAATGAGTTGCTTGGCCTCCATGAGTCTTTCGCTGGACAAAACGGCCTTCAGCGCAGCTCGCAGGCGGGGTTGCGCCGCCTGGGGATTTGAACCGTCATACTTGATGATTCGTTGAGATCGCACGCCAAAGGGAAGCCGTGAGAGATCTTGGCTGAGCAACACGGTGGGCTTTCCTGCCGCTTGCGCCAGTCCGAGTTCAAACATGACATTAGCGTTAGTTTCGGTCAAATCAACGATGCACACTCTCGCCTGCTGAATGGCCACTCGAATCCGCTCGATGATCGAGCCGGGCGCGGACAATTCATCAGCCCTCGCAACCGTAAGCCCCGCCTCGGCTGCCACGGGGGCAATTAGTTTGCGATACGCAACATCGAACTTCTCCGAAAACGGCATCAGCACAAAGCAGAGCGTGGAAGTGGCTGCCAAGACGGCGGATGCTTCCGACGATCCAACCGCCCTTGCAATGATATGCCCTTCGAGCGGTTCAAAAGCGTCTGGGCGGGACGCCCGGAACCTCGTGCCCGCATCTGTGTCCATTCGTTTTTGAACGCTCTCGAAAAGCTCAGCCAGCGTGTCATCCCTGGTGCGGTTGGCTCCGGTGGACAGTGAGATCAGGTGGATTCTGTCGCTCAGAGCTTTCTCGACATCTTCCTCTGTTGCATCGAATTGAACTACATAAGCCATCCGTTCAAAGTCGCCCAAGCGTGCTCGGATGACATTGCGAATGTGGAGAAAATCAGGGTCACTCAGACTGTAGCCGATGAAGAACGGTGTCAGCGTTATGAGCATGGCCGACAGGTGAGTGGCGATGACTGGATACCGTTGCAGGAATGTATCGTAGTCCTTCTGGGTTACGATAATGTGCTCCTCATGGCGTAAATCACCATGTAGCTTCACGATATTCGGGGCCATCCGGCCTGCGTGAAACGGCATCTGCAACTCGCCAACGAGCGACCTGAAGGGTCTTCCACGCGCAGAATAGGCTTCTTCAAGCAGCAGATCAAAGTTCGTCGTGTAAACCGTATCGAACGGTAGCATTGCAAAAGAAAGATGTGCTGAACCAGGTTTCGCCTTTTCCGCGTGGAGAGCCTTCCGAATCGCTTCGATCAACTGCACTCTGCCAAATCGCTGTTCGTATCGTTCCGCAATCATTGGGGGTGAAAGACTCGCATCGAGCTTAGCCGCTTGAGCGAGCTGCTTCGCCAAGCCATTCCAATCGGGCATTTTCAGCTCAGGAGGGAGCTTCGCGTTGAGCGAGAAGCCTGCTCCGATGAACGGCAAGCATCTCCCGTCTGAGATGTCGGTCATTAGCGGTTCAGGGATTTCAATCATCGCGTTCTCCCGGTCATCAGACTGGTGGATTGCTTTGGCGCGGTTTTCTCGATGCTTGAACAGGCGTAGTTCTTAGCCTTCAATTCGCGCCGCGCTCCAGGTGCTTCACGCAGACCTGGTAATCTTCTTCCACGTCCACCTGAGCCTGTTCGCTCAGTGCGCTGAGGTCGCCGCCACGCGTGTAGAGCAGCCTGCCCTGGGTGTGCAGGCCGGTGCGGCGGCAGTGGCGAATCCATTCGGCCAGGGTCGGCGCATCGGGGCGCTCGCTCTCGGGGATTGCGTCACCAGCTTCCAGGATGTTGCAGAACCTTTGGATCTTCCGCCGCACGGCGCGTTGGCGCTCGCTGCCCTTTTCCTTCTTCTCCGGCTCGGTCAGCGGCGGACGCCAGTTGCCTTCCTCGGTCTGGTAGCAGTAGTCCGCTAGGATCTCCTCCAGCGTGGCCTTGGGCTTCGGGTTTATGGCGGCGACGTAGAACTCGAAGATGTGGCTGTAGTCCAACGCCTGGCGCTCCCATTCGGCGCGTTGGGCGGTCAGCTTGTCCAGTGTCTCCGTCAGTTCACGAATTTCCCGCACCAGCTTGCCACGCGATTCTTCGGACTTGCCCTGATCGACGGCCTGGAGCTTCGCCCTCAGTTCGGCAATGTCCGCCTGAAACTCGCCGATCCTGGATTCGCTCTCCTTCAGCTTCGCGCCAGTCGTGCTGGCCAGGAAGTCGTGGATGCGCGTCCCGGCAGAGTCCGCCGTGGCGCGTTCCGCGTCCTCCGCCCCGACCTCGGATTCCTTGAGATGCCAGCGGCCCATAAGGTGGGAGCCAAGCAGGTCAGGCTCCTCGTTCTCGAACAGGTTCTTCTTCACCGGCTCTTTGATCTCCTCAGCGACCTCCCGGAGCAATTCGTCAAAGTTGTGTGCCTCCATTTGGCCCTTTCGCACGAGGCGGCTCACCACCGCGTCGTATATGCGATCCTTGGTCGAGCCGGGATTGGTCTGGAGGAACCCTCGGATGACCGACTGGGCCTTCTCCCTGAACGTCTGCTGGTCTTCGTCACCCGTAACATTCTGAGCGGAGAGGCGTTTCCCAGGCTTTGGCTTACGGAAGTTGATGACCAGATCGCGCTTGGTGATTTTGTCGGCAATGAGTTGCTTAATTGATTTCTGACCAGTATCAATAAACACGGCCCTCCCAGTGGCATCTGCTATAAAGCCGATGTCATCCAGAATGCGCTGCAATTCCTCCCAGGTGCCTTCTGATGTGTCATGGTAACAGATCGAAAGCCACCGGCCTGGGCGAAGCACTCTGAAACACTCTCGAAGAGCCCTGTCCATCAGGTTGCTCCAATCGGCTTCCGACTTCCCCTGAACGGAGTTCACAATGATCTCGTCGGTGTGCCAACGGCAGTCCAGGCCCAGGAAAGACTCCCAGATAAAATTCAACTCGCCGTAGGGAAACTTATCCCCGTAGGGCGGATCAGTGAAAATGTAATCAATCGATGATTCAGGAATTGCCGACAAGTCAGTGCTGCTCTGAGTTGAGACACATACTTCCGTCGTCCTCAAAGTCCGCGCTAATTCGGTGATGCCGTCGAGAATGCCATTGAACTTTGTCTCGAACTGTTCCCATACATTCATCTCACGGTGGATCTGAGGGATCGAGATACTACCAGCGGGGCCTCCGCCTCCGCTTTCCCGGTGTCGATACATTCGTGAGCAATTAAGCAAGGCACTGTTCAAGACGAAAAGAAGGGTCGGATTGTCCTTGGCATAATGGCGTAGCAATGCCAAAGCCCACAGGTTCCGCTTCGTGAACACCTGATCGACCGAACTCCACGAGGCGACACCGGTTCGGTAAAGAATGCCCCATACACTTTCTCCTTCAGGCATGTTCATCATGCGCCCTTGCGGATACCAATAGGGAATTGGCGACAACTCAACCTCTTTAAGCTTCGCCAGATCGTGCTTCTCGAAGAACGTCCGCCGCGTGGAATTGGTATCATTATGCTGTCGTTCGCTTCGCGCCGGTTTACAGCCACATTGACAGATATAGCTAACCAGGACCGGGACAGCACCGAACTTGTGTTCGCTGCGGGTGCTGATCTCAGCAGGGCTTTCTGGCCTGAAGCAAAAGGGACACGCACTGATTTCTTTGTCCTCCTCGACAAGCTTGCCTTTTACTTTCTTCTGAACGCTTATTGTGGCTGGAACACAGTCGAACAGGGGCACCCTTTTCTGACAGCGAGGGCACTGGAATACTTGGGAAAATACTGCGTAGGCTGTTAATGCACGCCCACCACAGCGGTCACACCGCGTCTCATACAAGCGTTCGATCTCCCCTTGCACTTTATGTCGGAGTTCTTTGAATGTGGATCGAAGGGATTCCACATCAACCGGTGTGCAGTAATTCTTGGTAATGAACGTCGCCGCTGGTGATCGGTCGATGGCGATAGCTTTCCGCCCCTCGATTAGGGCTGCAACCGCAGTTCCGCCCGAACCAGAGAATGGATCGAGCACGAGGTCGCCAGGCTTTGTGCAGTGGCAAATATACTGACGAATGGCGTCGTGCGGCTTCTTCGACCAGTAAGTGTGCATGTTGTAGATCGCCGTCGCCTTCGTGGTCTCGATGGGCCTGTCGAAGGCAGGCACGTCGTAAGTGTCCGTGGCCGGGTCGTAAGGATTCTCGCGCATGTGCTGCTCGACGAAAGCGGCGAGATTGGGATTCGGCCTGTCCCCGGAGTAGTAACCCTCGGGCATCTTGGGCACTGTCTGCTTAAACAGCCCTCCCGTTTGGGTGGCAGCCTTGTTGTTACTCCTCATCAGCGGATTCCTTTCGGTGCCAGGCCGAGGATGCTGCCTAGGTTGCCCAGGCGGCGGACGACCCGCTCGGAGTTCAGTTGCACGGTATAGGCCAGCGTCCGGGACTTTCGGGCGGTGCGTGCCCCCTCGCGCCAGCTCACCGTGACGGTCAGCACCCGCTGCATGGAGCCAGCGCGGCGTTCTTCGACGGTCGCTTCCTCGGGCTTGTGGCAGATTAAAACCGGCACCTGCGCTCCCCCGGTGCCCACGTAGCACACCTGGCGCGGCAGGGTGGTGGTGCCCGTCTCCGGCTCGACTGGTTCGGCACCGGGCTGCCTGGGCGCGGCAATCTCGATCTCCACGTCCACTCGCAGTTCTTCCTCGAACAGGCTTTGCTTGGCGCTGCGCCGGAGCCGGAGCTGGAACGTCGCCTCCTGGCCTTCCAGCAGTTCCTTGGGGCCTTCAATCTGGTCAAGCCCGATGAGGCCCTCGTCTTTGAGCCGAACGCGGAGCACGACCATCGGGATGACCAGTTCCTGGATGCTGATCCCGCCGTGGGAATAGGCGTCGGGGTTGTAGTGCGATCCCTGGCGGCTGAACGAGTAGCCGACCCTGGGGAACACCACGGCCTTGTATTCCTTCGTGTAGGTCTGCCCGGTCTTCTGCACCTTCACCGTTTCCTTCAAGGGCAGGCGTAGTTGGTCAAGCGTGAACGGGATCACGTTGTCGAGCACCTTTCTGGGCAGATACGTGGTGGAGCACGGAACCCGGAGCCAGGTGTTCAGGTAGGCGCAATCCTCGCGCTCGTTGAGGCTGGAGTCGTCGAACCAGAGCGGCTCACGGCCCACACGCCCGAAGCCGTGATCCGCTGTGACGAAGACCTTGGTGCCCGGAGCCAGCGACCGCACAACGGTCATGACCTCGGTGTCGATGATGTTCTTGATGTTCTGCTCGTAAACGTAGGAGAGAGGCCGGGTGGGCACTTCGCGGCCATCGGGGAGTTTCTTGGTCTTGATGTGGTGCAGCTCCTTGTCGCACAGCTCGAAAATATAAACCGCCAGGTTGCCAGCCTGGTAGCGGACGGTCTCGCCGGTGCCGGAGCCTTCGGGAGCGACCACTTTCACGTCGCCCTGGTAGCCAAATTCTTTTGCGAGGGCTGGCTTCAGCAGCCGGTCTTCCGAGACCGACTTGTCGAAGCTCTCCGGGAACAGCCCGGCGCTGATCGCCTTGCGGGTGAGCTGGGTCTCGGAGGGCAGGATGGAGCTGCCGGGCAGGTCGGCCAGGATCTCCAGGCGGTCGAGCAGCATGGGCTTGAGCAGTTCGTCCCAGATGTCGTAGCGCATCCCGTCGAAGATGAACAACACCGCCTTCTCGGTCTGCGCGTCCCAGTTGGGCTTGAGACACCGGGCGATGAACTGGCTGGTGAGGATGGGCGCGTCGGCCAGTGTGCCCTGGTCGTTCTTCGCCCAATCGGGATACCGGGCGGTGACCAACTGCTGGAACCGGGTGTTGAGCTGGTCGAGCTGGCGATGCACATCGTCCAACAGGGTTCGGATGCGCGTGCGGAGACCATGCACGGCATTGCCGAAAGCCGAGGGCAGATCCAGCTCGGGTCGCGGCAGAAGCTGGCCGTGCTCGATCAACCGGGACAGAGCCGCCAGGAAGTATTCCAGGCGGTTCAGGCGTTGCGTGTTCCAGGCATCCAGGAAGAACTTCAGCGACAGTTGCTGGGGCTGTGTGACCGTGGAAAGGCTCTTGAGCGTTTTCGCCAGCACCTGGCGCAGGGACTGAATCTCCGTGGCCAGGCGGTAGGCTTCCTTGAGATCGGACCAGGCTTGGGTGGGAATCGTGTCCACCAGCTCGCGTTGAGCAGCCCCCGGCTCTGGGAACAGGACTTTGCCGATTCGCTGGTGGGCGGCTGCGTCCGGTTTGCCCGAGAGTAGGTCGTCGAGGGCCACAAGCAGGGCCAGCGAACGGAACAGGGGCGAATACTTCTCTTTCTCAATGGCGGACACCGCCACGCTGACGCCCGTGAGCTTGAGCTGCTCCACCAGGAGGAGCTGGAGGTTTTCCTTGGTCAGGCTCGACTCCACGGCCTCCAGGTCGTTTTGGGCCTGCTGGCGGTCCAGGGCGATCAACTGGGGCGCGGCATCCTTCAAGACCTTGGTCTTGATGACGGACATCGGCTTAAGGGAAGCGTCAATGTTGGCCAGCAACAGCGACCACTGCTGGAAATGCTGGCTGAGAATCACGGAAAGGTAGAAGGCGCGAATGACCTGCTCCGGCTCACGGTCAACGAACCAGCAAAACGGCTCGGGCGCTTTCTTGAGTTCGCCCTTAATCAAGCGCGTGGCTTCCGGGGAGAGATCTGCCAGGTCTTTGAGCACGGCATGGCCTTGGAGGCCGATCTTCCAGTAGTCCAGGGTGTCGTGGCTCTTAAACGCCGATTCCGGGATGCCCAGGGCAGCATACGCGACGATGGTCTGGAAGTCGTGGTCGGTGAACTGCCCCCGACTCGTGGCAACCAGGTTCTGGTGAGCGCGGACCACGCCGCCGAGATGATCCAGGATCAGCCGGGCAAACTGCCGTTCGTTGGTCGCGGGAGGCCAGAGCGGGTCGGTGGTGGTCTCCTGCAAGAACTGACGCAGATCCACTTCGATGCGAGCAGCCGCAGGCGTGTCGGCCAGGAGATCGGGGTAAAACAGTGGCGGGGCCTGGTTTGAGCTTTGAACCTTGCGGCGTTTGGCCGGGGTGCGATCCAGGGCGAGGATCTTCTTCACGTCGGCATCGTCCACCGCCTGTTCGTAAAGATCACGGAACACCAGGTTGGTCGCGGCCACGATGACCATGAAGCCGTTCTCCTTGGCGAAATTGTGGATGACGCCCTCGGCTTTGTTGAAAAGCTGCAAGGGATCGCGCACGAGGATGCGCTTGTTCTCCTTCAGCGGCTCCAGTTTGCCGAGCAGCCAGTCATTGAGGTTGGGTGTTCCGTGGATCATGCGAGCGCCTCCTCTTTCTCCAACCTGCGACCACAAAAGGCGTAATCCTCATTCACGCGGCTCCGAGCTGCCGGAGAAAGCTGCGACAGGTCGAGGCCCCCTTTCTCATAGAGGAGTTTGGCTTGAGGGTAGAAACCGGCCTGCTTTAGAAGCGAAATCCCCGTCGCCAAATCGTTGGAGTCGATAGCCTCGGAGGCAGCACCTGAAACCAGCGCGTCATGGAGTCTTAGACAACGATCTTGGAGCAGATCCCTGAACGCAGTCTCGACATTCTCAAATTCTGAAAGCGCCTGAGTAGCGGAGTCGAATCTCTTGGCTGGCTCGTTCTCCAGCAGGTGCAGGACGAAAGCCCCGAGATCGGGTGGGACGGTATTCCTGGCGATTGGCGGCGTAGGTCTGTATGGTTCAAGCACCATCTCCCGATGAGTGAAAAGAAACCGTTCGTCGGTGAACGGATGGATCGACGAAAAAACCAAGTAAGCGATGAGTCCCACGTTGAACAGATCCGTCCGTGGGTCGAGTTTGAGACCTGTCAGTTGCTCTGGAGATTTGTAGCCCAACGTGCCCTCGTGCTCACCGAGTAGCTTGCGATCCCATGTGGGCAGTGGATTGACTTCACCAACTGCTGCCAACCCGAAGTCCACTAACTTCGCGGTGTCATTCCGGTCGAACAGGATGTTCTGCGGTTTCAAATCCCGATGGATGATTGCCCCTCCCTCGCTCCCGTGGGCTGCCTCCAAGCCAGCAAGGATTTCCCGGATCAAGCGAATGCCATCGGACGCTGAAATCCAGCGGGATGCTCTGGACTGGCTTCGCAGCCGGTCGTGGAGTGAACCACCAGGTAGAAACTCCATGATGATGAAGACCTCATCGTCGAACTCGCGCACATCGTATAGGGCAACGATGTTGGGATGGTTCAATGCAGCAACCCTTTGAGCCTCCTCGATGACTTCCGATTTGTTGATCTTTCCAAGCGTGTCTCGAAGAAGTCGCTTCACCGCGATGGTTCGCTTGAGTTCGCGGTCAAACCCCTCCCAAACTTGGCCAAAACCACCCGACGCCAAATGCTGGCGAAACTCAAATCGCTCTCCCAAGGTTGTGCCGGGTTTGATTTCCATACCTCTCTCACTCGAAATGCAGCATGGGCAAAGTGCCATCGCCGCCGTCGGAGATGCTCTTGAACTGGTCGTCCAGGAACTTCTCGAACTCCTTGACCACCTGTGGAGCTTGACTGGGTTCGATGGTCGTCAGCGACGGTTTGAACTCGCTCAGCTTCACGTTCTTGGTGACGATGTTCTTGAGGTAGCGGTTGATGCACTGAACCAGTTCCGGGGAGGCGTTCTCGACCAGGAAGCCGCGCAGCTCCGGCAGCGTGGTTTTCCCCAGGAGGTCGGCGATGACCTTTTCCTGCTTACCTTGATCCAGCCGCGCCCGGATCGCTGGATTCAAAAAGACTTCCACCTTGCGATCCAAAGCCGCACTGAGTTCGGCTTCGGCCTGCTGACACACCTGCTCGGCGTGTTGGAGCTGTTGACCGTAGGTCTCGAAGGTCAGGCAGCATTCGTGAACCGGCCCGTTGCGAAGCTGCTGCTCAACCGACTGCCGGGAGGGCGACGGACACAAACGGATCTGCGAGGCGAATCCCTGGAAGTCCAGGGAACCGCTGACCGGAGGCTGCAAGGCACTGATTCCCTCCAGCGTCTGCAAGGCTTTGAACCCCTGGCTAACCGGGAGAGCTTCGATCTTGTCGCGTTGCTCCTCCAGTTTCGCCATCACGGTGTCGTGCAGGGTCGCATAGGCTTCCGTGTAGTCGCGGATCAGCACGGAGATCGTGCCAGTCTCGCCCGATGCGGGTGGAGTCTGGCCAACCAGCTCCGTGGTCAGGGCGACTTCGGAGTCGATGTAAGTGCGGATATTGGCGAGCTTGGCGGCGACCTCGGACTGCGCTTCCCGGACGGCTTTCAGGTCTTTTGTGTCCGGCAGGGTGTGGGTGACGTAGGCGCTCGCCGCCCGGAGTTCAGTGTCGAACGCCAAAAGGTTCTGAACGTCACGGTAGTTCTTCAGCCGGTTGGCGAGATCGTCGATTTCGGTTTGTGACGATGCGTTGCTGTCGAACACCTGGTATCCGAACGCTTCCTTGAGGGCGTGCAGGAGCAGATTGATGTCATTGCCGGAGGAGATGTCGGCGGCGTAGAGCTTGGCCACCTGACCGATTTCCTTGGCGTATGGGTTTTCCCCCTTGAGGCAATCGAACAGCCCCTGGACTTTGGTGACCACCCTGGCCGACTCCTCCTTGCCCTTTCCGAACAGGTTTTTCAGTTTGGCCCGGAAGCCGGAGATGATGGCATCGTCGTGCGTGCTTCGGATCGGCTCATTCAGCAGCTTCTCAGCGTATGGGCGCAGCACTTCCCAGTTTTCGGGCTTGGCCATCTTCTGCACTTCGCCCAGGGCGTCGAGCACCTTAACGGAAAAGTCGATCTCCGCGATATTGGAGTAATCGAGGAACGGATAGGGCAGCCCTGACTTCGATCCCAGGGAGATCCGAATCTTTCCCTGCTGCACGAGGCACAACGAGAAGATCTGAACCATGCGTTCGGTCAGGCCGTAGTTCTTCGGGCCTCCGATGCCCATGAAGTTTTTGTAGAGGGCCTCGACCTTCATGCTGGCCCCCTCATCGGTCAGGTTGTCGTCGATGAACTGCCAGATGTCCTGGATGTGCGGATTGTCGCTCGTGTCGAGTTCCTTCTCCGCCCCTTTCCGCATGATCTTGAGGCCGTAACCGAAGTTCTGAGCCGCGCTGATGTCCTGGTTCGGCTTCGCCCCCTTGGGAATGCGGCCAATCCGAACGATGCCGTTGATAACCTTCACGCCCTCCTCCTTGCGGAAGATGAAGGGCGGATCGAACTCGATGTCCCTCGACTCGTAAACCGACTTCAAGACGCGATCCACCAGCGGCGACAGCACGGCACCCAATTCGCCCACCACCTTGAAGGGCATGGCGGAGTTGTTCAGGGCGTCAATGCGGCCTCGGGCGTAGCTGTTCTCAACGATCTTGGCGATTGGCCCCATCTCGGTCTTGAGCGCGTTGTTGACCCAGGAGATGACGGCCAGGGCGTCCTCGGTCTCCTTGTTCTGCCAGTCGGCCACGAGCTTCCGGTAGGCCGCGAAGTCGATCAACCGGTCGCGCTCCTGGGCGGTCAGGTCTTCGGGACTCCAAAGCAGGATACGCTGATCGTTGCGCCGGGTGAGGAGCTTCTGGCATACGTCGGACCCGACCGGTTTGGTCGAGATGTAGGCCGCGAAATCGTGATGGGTCTGATCGGTCGCCAACTCCGGCAGGTTGGCCAGATCCGACGAGAGTTTGAGCAGATCGCGCATCCCAACAACACCGCTGGTCTGGCGTCCCTGCCAGGTGATGTCGATGGACTGGTCGCCAGTCTTGGCCGAACTCTTTTCTTCCCACGGGGCGATGTCACGGAAGATGGAACGGACTCCACCGGCCATGTCGAAGGTCATCTGACGTGTCCGCACCGGCCACTCATCCAGGGCCAGCAGGTGATCCCATGCCCCCTGCTGCATGGCTTTGTTCGCCTCGGCCTCATCACGGGCTTTCTTGAACTCGGTGTTTGGATCGACGCCGGTGACGACAGGATCAAATCGGTAGCGCGGGTTGCCCTCCTCGTCGGTGGTCTGCGCGACCTGGCGCAGCTCCTTTTTCAGGCTGTCGGCCAGCAGTTCGTAGTGCTCGATGTTCTCCTGGGCCGTGGCGTCTTCCTTGCGCTCGATTAAAACGGAGTTGGCCAATTCCTCGGGGGTGAGGCCCATCTGCTTGGTCCTGCCGATGTGGTAGAGGAACAGGGTCTGGAGCGCCTTGATAGCCTTGTCACGGTTTACCTTGAGATTGCCCTTGGTCAGGCCGTCGATCTGGCGCTTGCACTGCTCGTAGGCGCGGTATTCGGACTCGCGCTTCGTTTTGATCGCAACCAGCCCTGCGGTGACACCGCTCGGATCTTCCTCGTAGCGCACCGCCTCGTCGAACAACTCCCACAGGCGGATCAGTTCGCGGCCCTTCACCTTGACCTGGTGCTTCAAGGTCTGGTGCATGAAATGGATGGCCGACCGCGCCGTGGTCAGCTCGTAGGTGATGGCACGCAGGACTTCCAAGGCTGGCTTGTGGAACGGAAAGAAGTGCTTGAACTCCTTCTCGCCGATGTTCTGCGGCCAGGTGAATCCGCGCTTGTAGAACTGATAGTAGTTGCCGACCGCCTGTTCATTCGTGATCTCGCGCACGCGGGACAGCACGATGTCGTAGTAATCCTTGTCCTCCTCCAGCAGCTTCACGAGCTTCAGGCGGTCGTCGGCAATGATGTTCTTGACGCCCATCTTGCTCTCGATGGCCTGCTGCGCGGAACAGACCGTCCAGATCGGCAAGTTATGGATCTTGGCCAGCCGGTTCGAGAGCACCACGAGCGTCTTCTCATCGTCGGTGCGCTGGTTGTCGTTGCGGTTCTTCATGAACAGCGAAACCTCGTCCAAAATCAGCAGCACACCGGCATAGCCCTCCGCCATGACGGTCTCGACCAGGTGCTTGAGAATGTCTTCCGTCTCGGCAGCGATCTGCGGATGGACCCCCAGGTATTCGTCGTAGAACTGCCAGAGCTTGTTCCCGCAACTGCGCTTGTATTCGGGCGATTTGTTCTGCTGGATGTCGCGCAGGAAATTGTCCACGTCCTCGAACTCATCCTCCTCGAAGTATTTCGGATCTTTAAGGAACTTGCGGAGATCGTTGCGATAGCGATCCACGTCCTTCGTCATGAACCGGTCTGCCAAGATCTCCACGGGATAAAGAGACAGATTCTTGCCGGTCTCGGCCTGGAGTTGTTCATTGGCGGCATCCAGAATGTAGTCCGAAAGCGTGCGCCCCTGTTGGCTCATGCCGATGGTGCCGCCGCCCACACCCACCAGGGTCTTTACGATCACGAACAAACCCTTGCTGAGCTTGGCGGACTTCGCCTGAACACCTTCCTCCCAAAACTGAAAAAGCGATTCGCGCTTGCCCCGGTCAGCCTTTGTCTCCTTCTCCTGGATCATCTGCCAGGCGGTCTTGTCGCCGAGGGAAAGCGCAGCAAGGAAGCAGAGCAAATGCGATTTGCCGCTGCCGAACTCGGCCTGAATCCAATAGCCCTGGCCAATGGGATTGTCCTTGCGCTGGCGGTCGTAAGGGGCCGCGATCCGGCGCAGGATGTCAGTCAAGAAGGGACGGACTGGATCGAGCTTGAACTCCTCGATGGTCTTCAGCTCGGGCTTGCGGTCGCGCCGGGCCTGGTCGGAGTTGGAGTTGGCCCATACGTGCTTTTCGAGCGAATAGACCGAGATGATCTTGTCTGGAACGGTGCAGATCTCGTCCAGCGGCTTTCTTTGCGTTAGCAGGTCTTCAGGCATATCAACTCCTCAACTCCCAAAGGTTGTTGTCGGCGATCAAATTGGTGGGCAGGGTGTAGCTGCCGTGGTCGGAATCCAGGAACAGGATGACGCCGCCACGCTCCCGTTTTCCGGGCAAGAGGAGAAGGATGCGATCCTGGTCAGCCGCCAGGGTGCGGAGCAGGTTCAGCTCAAGGTGGTAGGAGAAAACCAGCTCCAGGTCTTTCAGCACGATCAGCCCCTGGCCAGCCAGCTTGGATCGGATGAACTGCTCGAAGGCGGAGGCTACATGCGCAGCAGTCGGCTCCGGGCGTTTGGCCTCGTCGTTGACCAGTTTGCGGAACTCATCATCGGGGATCGTGTCCAGGATGCCACGGTTCACGGAGATGGCCTTCGGGAATTGCTGTCCTTCGACCGATTTGGCCTTGGCCAACTGGCCAGCAAAACGAGACAGAAGGTCGTAGCTTCCCAGGACGCCATACAAATGGCGACCGCCAGGAAGCGACAGCCGCGCTCTCAATGTTTCGATGATTTCGGTGTTCGTCATGCGGCCTTGCCTCCCTTGAGCAGGTGATTGACGACTCCGGTCAGGTCAAACTTGAGCGTGAACTGGCGCACCGAGTCGATCTCAGAGATCTTGGAGATGATGCCCAGGTTCCGCAGCTCATAGAGGGCGGCCAGGATGCGCTCCGGTGTCCACAGCAGGCAGTTCAGGAGGCGGTTGGATTCCGCCTTGGCGACCTCGTAGATGCCAGGTTCAGGGAACTCGGAGTGCAGGACGAAGGCGAAGGACGTGGGGAGAACCCGTCGTGCGGAGAAGGTGACCTGCTTTCGGTCGGCGGCAGCGATCCCCCCGGCTACGAGGGCGTCCACGATGGCTTGGGTGCAGTCGCCGGTGCTTCTGGACTCCGGGAACTTGTTTTGCAGGTAGCCCATG
The DNA here is from genome assembly GCA_049518415.1 of Verrucomicrobiota bacterium. Classification (GTDB taxonomy): domain Bacteria; phylum Verrucomicrobiota; class Verrucomicrobiia; order Limisphaerales; family UBA8199; genus CAVQND01. The sequence continues at coordinate 87,220 of JBEKRX010000001.1, read as the reverse complement.
ATCCGCTCGCGCCGGACACGTCCCATGCCGAGCGCCGGGAGGAACAGGTCGGCGATCACGCTCTGCATGAGCGGTTCGGCCTTGCAAAACCGGTAAAAGCAGACCTCCTTCAGCTCGGGCGTCGAGGCGTTCGCCTTTCCAAAAGCACGCAGGGCCTGGTCGGCAATGCCGTCTGGGAACAACCGCCTCGTGATATAAGCGGCATATCGTTTTCGGGTTTCCTCCGCGCTGAAGTGCAGGTTCTTCCGAAGGTGCTCCCGGATCTCGCCCAGGGACTCGGAGTCCGGCAGCGAGGGCAGGAGCTGGATCGCCTCACGGAGCGCGGCCTTTCCGAACAGCTCAGTTCCCTGCCTGGGCTTCAGCGGTTTGACGGCCTTGGGCCTGGTGGCGGCTGCCGGAGGTTCCAGCTTCAGTCCGGGCAAAATTGGGGCTTCGGCCTGGGCGGGAGGGTGCTCCTGCAACTTTTCGGCTGGCCTGGGGCCGGTGGATTTCTGGCGCAGGTGATCGACCAGCTTGAGCAGGGCTGCGGTAGTGGTCTTAACACCATCGCCCTCGCAGAGGGCTTTGGGATCGGCTGCCAGCACCTGCCCAAGGGTGCCGAACTTGGCGAGGAGGTTTTTGGCCAGCGGCTGAACGTCGCGCTGCGGAATGGCGTAGGTCAGCAGCAGTTCGAGCAGCGTCTCATCAGTGCGCGAGGATGCCTCGCCGTGGAGAAACCGCTCGCGCAGCCGCTCACGGTGACCGGTTTTGCCTTTGCCGTCTGCATCCACAACCTTGATACCTGTTGACCAAAATCAATCCGACGCGGATTAAAGCCACCCTTATACATCGCCCCAAAGTGGTTCGACAAGAAACCGATGTCCGCAGGGCAACTTGCCCTGAAATTGTGCTCCTGCCGGAGCGGCAAGACAAGCTCGTTCTTGGGTATCTGCGGTGCCCCGCGTCGGGTTTGATCGCGCTGGAGGAACGGCTTCCCGTCGTCGCCGATGAACGGAGCCGGGCTGGTTTCCCCCGTAGCCCCGCCTCGCGCCGGAAGGCCCGCCCTCGCTCGCCTTTGGCCCCTGGAGCGCGGCCCAACCGCCCGGCGCAGGTCCTGGCTTTGCCTCCGTGGTGCGCGGCGGGCCGTTAACACCTGCCGGGATTCTTGTTCCAGCCGCTCGTCGGCAGCGGGTCGCCGCCCAGTTGAAAGCCGCCAAGGGCGGCACCGGCGACACGACCCTGCGGTCGAAGCGCGCCTGGAAGACCGGCTGCGCCGATGGCCGGACGGATACCGCGCCCGAAGCCTGGGCCTTTTCATTGAAGCGGATTTATGGCCTCTGAGGACGGTGCCGCGCCCGGCGTGGGCCCGCCGGAGGCCGGGGCTGCCTCACCATCGGCCCGCCAATGAGCGTCCAGGACGACGCTGGCGCAAGACCAGCCACGGGGCATCGCAGGCCAGGGTGGGATGACCGGCCAGCTCGCCGCCGCACTGCGGGCGCTTTGCCGCAAGCCGCCCAAACCAACCCCGGCCCCGCTACCTGCTGGCGAACCCGTCCAGCCAGACGACGGCACCAAAACACCCGCGCCTCGGGCAAGGGCGACGCCGATGAACACTGCTCGCTGGTGCAGGACATCCACAAAAACCGGGTGCAGGAGTGCGGTCGCAGCCACGGCCCCGACTTCATAAATGGCCCGGCGCGTGTTCACGTCTATTCGGCGGCGCGGACGCGCCAGTATTGCCGTGATGGTTCCTGCCGGTTCCTCAAGCGCATTCTTGGGCGATTCTGAAGCACTTTTCGCTCACTTCCGGTAAGCGAAGACCATTCCCTCGTTGTTCATGGTGAACGTGTCACCTTCGACGGTGCCGGTGGTCATGCCAGCCCGTTCCCACTGCATGGTGAGTGTTGAGCCTTGCCGGGTGTAGCTGGCCTTGACCTCAATGGCCGCCTCGCGGCCTGCCAAGGACATCTTGCTGCTGCAAGTGCCATCGGCATTGATGATGAAGCTGCCCGACTTGATGGTCATCGTGTGCCCTTCGTGCTGCATAGTGCAAGGCACCTTGTTCCCGTCCACGGTCACCAAGGTATAGGTGCCGACGGGGTTGATGTCGGCGGTAGTGGCAGCGACGGTTTTGGTGTCGGCAGCGACCTTCCCCTCCTGCTTGCACCCGGCCCAGACCATTACCATGAACAGGGGCAGCAAGCACAACTGAAGGAAATGCCGCGCTGCTCGCCCCTGCTCGCCATTCAATTCGTTTTGTTTTGGTTTCATGGCGGCAGTTTAGCTCCATGTCGTGAAATCGGTTAATTGATAATGCTGGCGGCTGCATCGAAGGAATCAATGGTCGGAGCCTCCCAGCGGACTACAGGTTCAGGGTCCGGGAGCTTGGCCTTGGCAGCCAGGTTCAGACGGTCTTGATGGCGAGCCACGACGGCAAAATGGTGCTGGCTTGCCACTTGCCCGCACTTGCTGAACGCCTTGCTGCTCGGGGGACGGTCGTGAACAAGATGGCCGGGGCAGGACGGTGCCGCCGCGCAGCCTGGCAGGCCCACCCCCTCTATCCTACTCGCCGGTGTCCCTTTTGCCGGACGCCACCAAGACGCGAGGCCGACATTTGCGCCGGGGAGATTCACTTGAAAATCATGACAAACGCAACTTGCGCAACGACTTGCAGGTGACAAGAAGCCAGGCGGTGCCTGTGGTTGGAGAGCTGGTCGGCAGCGAGAAACCGAAAGCGTCGGGGGCGACGAGTAGTTAAGCCATGATCGACTTTTGGGAAGCACAGATTGCCGATGCGCCAAACAACTGCAAAGCCGCCCTCGAAAAAGCCAGGCTCGCGGTAGAAATCAGCTCGGCAGGCGCGGCGTTACGCGGATTGCAGTCATCAACACCGAAACGGCAAGAGAGAGCATGGACGGGCAAGATCGGGAAAAAGCGGGGTTGGGTGGGGATGGCAGTCGTCCTACCGGGCCGCACGCTGGGGACACTGCTGGCATCGAAGCGCGGTTGGGCTTGTGTCGCGCATGTCGATCCGTTTTCGGTGCGCTCGCGCCGGATTGGCTATGTCGAGGCGCGTTCCTTAGAGCCCTTCCGGCACCCGGCTGCTGTTGCCCTCGGTGCCAGAAAGAAAGGCGTTGCGGAGCGCCGAAGCGCCAGGAAGGCCGAGACAGCCAGAAGGAATGGTCGGTGCCCCGTGCGACCGGGCAGCCGCCCGCGTGGACGCCCACGCGCCAACCCTGTTATGGCCGCTGCGCCCTCGGATGGCCGGGCGAGCTTGCCGGGTCCTAACATGGGCGACGTGCCCATGCTCGCTTTGTCCACAGCCGGGTCATCTCATCATCGCCAGCTCTCAGCTTCGCAAGCTCAGCCTTGATCGAAGGCCGACGATACGCGGGCTTACCACGGCAGTCGCTGCAAAGGGACCGCAACTTCGCCCTGGCGCTTTCGGCCAGGAAGTCCGACCGAAACTCCTCCGGGCAGTCGCACCCGAAGTGCCGGGATTCCGTAAACCACGGCATTGGGATGCTCCCGTCGTTGTATCTCGACGGCAGGGGCACGACATCCTTGGCGTTGTTTGCCTTTCCTGTTGCCTCCTCTATAGAGGAGGAGGCAAACAGGCAAACTGACCAAAAGCAAACAGGCAAGGCAAACAGGCAAACTCTCTGGCCTGCTGAGCTGATCTTGATTTCCTGCAAGGTCCAGTTTGCCTGTTTGCCATGCGGTGGCAAACAGCCTTTTGACAGGCAAACTGGCAAACACTCGGTAAAACCGAGTCGAATCCACTTTTTTCGTCAAGTGGGATGGTGTTCATGAAAACAGCTCCAGTCCCGCCTGCGTGAGGGTGTATCGACCATCTTTGTCCGTCTCCACGAACCTCTCGAATGAGGCTTTGGAAAGCTTTTTCCAAACACAGTTTTCACTAATGTCGCTGCCGCTCCTGGCCAGGTGCCGGTGAAGCTCCCGGCAAGTGAGGCCCTGGTCATCGGCGTTAAGCAGTGGAGTGAGCACCACGGGCAAAGGATATTTCCCGCCGAATTTTCTCTTTTTCGCTGTGGCTTTCGCTTTAACGACGGCCACTTCGTCTTTTTCAGCTTCGTCCCAGGCGATGCCGGTGTTGGAATGTTTGTAATAGCGGACCCACCACTCCCCCGGCGCAGCACCCTCGCCGCCTGCCCAGCCGATGTGCTGACGGCGCTTAGTTGCGATGAATTTGTAGATCATCGGGTTGTCTGTTGAGTCCATGACCAGGACCGCTCTCGCCACGTTGGTCTGCTCCGCGTTGCCAGCGCCCATATACATAAAGTCGGTGTGTTTCCACTTGCTGGTATCCCAGCCCCTGGTCTTCGGCATGTGGTGGATGACGATGCAGCCGACGCCCTTCTCTTTGAGCAGCGGCAGGAGCCACTGCCGGAAAAACGGCGTGAGCACGCTCGGGTCGCTCGGGTCGCCGCCCGTGTAGGCATTCATCGGGTCGAGAATTGTCACATCCGGTTTGAACTCGTCGATCCAGATGCGGAGGGCGAAGATAAAGTTGAGCGCGGTGAAGTCCGCGACCGGCTCCGAGCACCACGTGTTCTGGGCGACCAGCTTTTTGTCCTCCGGCGACAGCTTGCGGACAACATCCCGGAGCATCTCTGTCGTGTCCCCCTGGTCGTTTTCCGCCTGGATGATTAAAATCTTGAGCGCACGCGACGGCTTGATGCCGAACGCCTCTTTGCCGCAGGAGAATTTTGTCGCCATCTCGCCCTGAACCGCGCTGGACTTGCCGACGCCGCTGGGAGCCACGACCAAGGCTACTGCGCCCCGGCAGAGCCAGCGGTTGCCAAGCAAAGTCTGGCTCTGGTCGATGGGCGTCTCCGCGTGCTCTACCAATGACTTGAAGCTGACGCCGAGCGCCTTGGCGCGAATCCTCTCCCGCTGCTCGGGCTTGAGCTGTGCTCCGGCGCTCTCAGCGCCATCGTTGGCGAAGGGGCGCGCGCCGCCGCTGATTTTTGGCCTGCCTGGACGTGGCGCGGCTTCCGTTTCATTCATCCTCAGTCTCATAACCGAAGTCCCATCCGTTTTGCTGGGCCAGGTGGAACAGGCTGCCCAGCGTAATCGTGCGGTTGCCGTTGCCACTAATGCTGTTCCAAAGCTTCTCCTGACCGCCCAGGTCATACTTGCGCGACTGGGCCGACCAGGCGTCGAAAATTTCGCGAGCACCGGCGAGGTCACCGCTCTTGCGCCCCCAGTCTTCTAAGGCACACCCGACCCGGAACCACGTGTCGCGTTCCTCGGGATCGATAAACTCCAGCGCGGACTCAACGCGCTCCGCGCTGGCCGTTGGCCGCTCGCCGTATCGGGCGCGGCGATACTGCTCCTTGGCGCTCTCCAGGGCGGGCTCTCCGCGCACCGACATCCGGTAGCCGGGCGGCAGCTCGAACTCTCGAACGTCGATTTCGGCCAGCGGCTTCCAATTTGGCCTATACCATCGGCCCGCCGGATGAAGTCCCCACGCAATGCCCTGCTTTTTTGCCGCCAACCAGTCGCCGCATTCTATTTCGACGCCTGCCCGCGTCCGGCGAAAGATTTTCGTGCTTTGGAGGCATTTCTCGGCGGCGGGGCCGACCGCCCGGAAAAACCACTTCATCCGGCCCGGCCTGCCTTCCACGGCGAAGGTCTCGTTGAGAACTGGGTTGCAAAGCGGGAGCTCGCGCCGGAGATCCTCATCGTCGGCGTCTAGACCGATGACGGTTCCGGCCTCATTTTTGCCACATAAGAGGCCGATGTTACCGGAATCGAGGAGCGCCGTGTAGTCGAAATCCCGTGTCTCCTGGAGTGTGACCTGGTTCCAGCCCAGGGTGTGCGGCCCCTTGAATCCGAAGGGGATGGGGATGAACGTGCAGTCGGGCAGATGCTCCATCAGGTCGCGATGCTGGTCTGGGATCGGCTCTGGTCTGCCAGCCGCCAGCCAGCCTTTGAGGGCGGCAGCCATGTCCTCCAGGATGTCCAGGCGCAGCGTGCGGCGCGCGAAGTGAATGTCCTCTCCGCCGCCGAGGACGTAATCTTCCCGGCTCACTGGACACGGCTCAAGCCGCTGAAAACTAAAATTGCCCCAACGGTCCCTGGAGAGCTCCAGCCCGAACCCGCGCTCGGGATCGAATGCGCCGAGCTCGGCCAACTCTTGAATCGTCCGCCATTCAGGGACCCGAAGCATTACTGCGCCGTCTCCGGCGGAAAGGCCCCCCGCATAGACCAGGCAGGAGACGCGCCCGCCGACGCCTGCCGCGCACGCCGGACAGGGCTTCGGATCGGTTTCCCCGAAGACGGCGGAGTCGCTCCTCGCCGGGCACGCGTGCCGCACGATCAAGCTGTTGTGCTCCAGGGGCGGCCAGTAGTGTTCGACGAGCTTCAGTGCCGGAGGGCCCGCGTCAAATTCGGGCCGCAGCAGCCGGACGGCGCGCGATTCTCCGGGCCGGAGGGAGACGATTGGCAGCTCGGAGAGCCGCTCGTCATCAACGCCTTTTGCGGCGAGGCCGCGCTGCCACTTGGAGTTGGGCCAGAGGTTCACGGCAGAATAGCGTCTGAGCCCTCGGAGTCGCCGCCAGCCGTGAGTTGTGACGCTCCCCTGCTGGCAGGAAGCTGGCAGCGACTCGAAAGACTCTGTTGCATTGAGAGCGTCACAGCAGAATAGAACCACAGTGTCCGGCGGGGGTCAACAGAAACATCAAAAATTCTTTGTTTACAGATTCAAGTTGCTAATGTTTACTTTTTCAAGCATTTTCGGCAGGGGGCGGGCACGAGCCATTGGCTGGCTTTGGGCAGGGAGGCTACAACCGAGAGCGTTTCCCTTCTGACTTTTGTCCTGACCTTTCTGGTTTTTCGGCTTGCCAGACGCCTTCCCGTGGGCGAGAATTTGGCTTAGTAAAACTTACGAAAGACTATGAAAATCAACGGTTTCCATCGGTCTTTCGAGTCCGGTCGCGCGCTTAGCTCAGTGGAAGAGCACTTCCTTCACACGGAAGGGGCCGCAGGTTCAAGTCCTGCAGCGCGCACCATTCCCCCACTCTTGACCCGTTCTGACAATTTGTGACAGGAAGCGACTTTTTCCCCCTGTTTTCAATGGTTTCATGCGGTTCTTGCGGGTGCTCATTTGTGACAGGCGATGACACGCTGTCAACCATCTATTTTGGGAGACAAAAGATCAACGCACGGGGTTTCCCCGCTCCGCGTTTCCGTGTTGCCTGTCCCGCCGTAGTCTTGACGAAGGCGGAGCCTGTCCCGCCGTAGTCTTGACGAAGGCGGAGCCTGTCCCGCCGTAGTCTCGACGAAGGCGGATCATCCGGCTTGCTTAAAACACCAAGGCCAAGCCAGATGCCAACACGCGAACGCTCCGCCCCGAGAAGTGCCTGATCGTGTCGTCATCGGCCCGAGGATTGCGCCCCTCCTGCCCTCGCAACACTGGAGCCAATGCCGCCACCACCAGGGAGGGCTTCGCCGTTCCTAACCCCTTTCAACACCCTCGCCCTGCTAGGGCCCCGAGACGCAGGCACCCGCAAATGTCAAATGTTGAGATACGACACCGATGGCTTACCAGTCGTCAAAGAACGGCCCTTGACTTTTCCGGTGAAACAGCGAAGTTCCGCTTATGGGCTTTTGCACCTGTTACTCGAACTCCGGCAATACGGGCCTTGGCCACCGTTTCTCGGGAGGCGTAATCTTGCCGGTCAATATACTAAGCGGGTTCAATATACGAATCAGCTTAGTAAACAGTCCGGCGTGATTACCGCGCGTCGTGAAATTCTCAGGCTACATCGCTCTAAATCGAATTTTGCTGGTCGGAGCAAAAGCATTGTTTCGTCGAGCCGGGCCACAGCCGCTTGCTCTTCCTCAGGATCGCCGTCAGTTGGCAAAGTGGCTTCAAGAAGAAGCCAGCACACGCGAGCGACTAGACGCAGCCGTCCTCGAATGGTTGAACCGCCGCCGCTGGCCCGCAGATCTGGACGATATGGACAGACGGTTCTTAACCGAGCGACTGTTTTACGCCATCCACTGGCTTCGCGCGGCTCATGTCCTTCCGAAGGAAATGCGGCCAGATACGCATCCCAACCTCCTCGAAGCCCTGCTGATTGATGTATGGCATCACGTATTTCTGGGAGAGTATGAGGGCCGATTGCAGCATCTGATTCATCTCTATCAGGATGGACTTCCTGATTCACGGGTAAGTTCCTTTTCCGCATGATTTTGGACCCCAAACGGTCGAGCGAGCGGGGACTAGCCGTTCACGCTCTTGCTGCTGTGCGAAGGTCAGCGCTGCCTGCTGCTCGTCGCTCATGTTGATCGTTCCGCCTGAAGACCATGGACTACGGCTACGACACTCCTCGAAAGGACGTTCGCCTCGTCGGCATTCCTTTCACTTGGAACACAAATCTCGAAGACCAGGACATCGTGAGCCTTTACTCGCTCATCGCCAACGATCCCGAGATCGGTACCCCTTCTGCCCCAGTTGATGTTGCGGGTCCGATGTCTATTTCCCTCCGTCTATTCGACAAGTTGGTCGAGTTCAAGGAGGGGGCCTGCCATTGCCTTCGCGTCAACGATACGATTTACGCTGTGTACAAGACAACACAGGAGTGGGAGTTTTGGGCCGCGCGGCAGGCGGAGATTCAAGAACTCAAGGATGAGCAGGACCTTGAGAGGAAGGTAGAGCGGGAACTGGTCTGGGCGGAGGAGTGCTACCTCATATCCAAATGCACCGACGCATGCAATGGGCGCGATTACGAAAGCGCCTTCAACTGGCTGTGTGCCCGCGCTGACCTTCTGAGGCAGCACAATAGCAACCGATTCGGAACCTTCATGTTCGACGAAGTGTTCATGCGCCTTTCGAGTTTCCCAGCGCGCCACTGCATAGAGTTCCTCAGGCGCCACGCAGCACCGTACACATCCTATTTGCGCGTGGCCACCAGCAAGGCGTTCTGGGGAAAGCCCCCGGACTGCGAGTTCCAGGAGCTGTTCGACGCAGCCATCGCAGACTATCCTGCTGAGGGCATGCTCTTCAAGGAAATCACGCTCTTCTGGGACAGGCGAAAGAATTACCATTTGGCGCGGAAGTACTGCGAGGTTGCGGCCAGCCGCAGCCTCACAGACGATACCAAGTCGGGTTTCACCGGTCGCTTGAGAAGGCTGGACAAGAAAGCCGGACAAAACGCTGCACCGAATGGCGGCCCCGCAGCACCGCAGGGCGACTCGGGAGGACCGGAGGGGCCACCGTCGGTGGTCTGATGGTCCAGCGTCATGACCTCGGACGATTACAACCGCCTTCAGTTGCAGCTCTGCGGAGAGTCGAATGCGATTCTTGAAGATATTGGGCTTCGTCCGTCCGACGCTTACGGTCGGATGCTGAGCGAGCCGGAGATGTTGATGCACTGGTGGGACGGAGTCTATGAGCAGTCCGGGTCAGACCAGACGGCCATTGACTCAGCAGCCCGCGCATTCGCCGCAGGATTACCGTTGCCAGATTTGACCGTTGGGCAGCGGGCGAGATTGGCGCTTCGCCTCCGACTTGGCTCCCGGATCATCCGAGCCATAAGCAGCCGTCAGCACGTCCAGCCAAAGGGCTGGTTTCCGAACAAGCTCCGGAAGATGTCGGCGAGGGAGCTTGTCGAGTGGGTCCTTCTGGACGGGTGGCATTTCTGCGCAGAGATATTTGATGAGGCGATGCTTTGGGCAGACGAGGTGGAGCATCCACTAGCCCCGAGCATCCCTCGACCTCGTCCCGAGTCTTCACCCCCGGACGCATCGAGTCTGTCCGAGTGATTCCGCTCATGATGATAATGCCGAACAATCGCACTGCACCGGACGCCGGGGCCGCGCCTCGGTCCCGTATCGAGCCCCATCGGCCCCGCTCCGCTGGGTGCGGGCCTTAGCCGTGGAATCTCATTTGGTGGCAACATCAGCCAAAGCAGCCGTACCGTCTGCCGCTACTGTGGCTCGGCTTCCGTAGTACCGGCTGGTACGCCCCGCCGGGTCACGGCTTGGGTACATCCGCCTGTCCGACTTTCTGCGAGCGCCGATTTGAGCACTTCTTGGCTTCGTCAAAATGAGCCGCACATTGCAGCCATGATATTGCTCTGTAGGAGTTGAGCTCTGTTGCGTATTGGGTATCGATCCCGTGCAGAACTTCGTGGCGATTCAATTCCCCCGCCCCCTGTGCACCCGAACCAGTTGATGCTGTAAGTGGCAACGCTTTCAAAACGACGCGGAGCAGAGAATCCTCCAGTTCCTCAGCTGCGATATTCGCAATCACGTCGCCCATCCTCCTCACTACAGCCGACTTCCGGGAGTAGATTGATACGCCCAAGATCTTCTTAGCGATTCCATCTGCCTGCGCGAGGAAAACCGGTACGGAAAGTTCGTAGTCGCCAGCATCGTGCGCTCGAAATGCCTTCTGCAGGATTCGCCGCCGCTCGGGAAAGCTCGTTGTGAGATTGTCTTCGATATCCTGACGAATTCGAGAAAAATGACCACACATCTGCTTGTGCCCCTCGGTGACGTTCCCAGCTCTAAACAAATCAGCAACCGGGTATATTGCAGCAAGAGGCGTGTCCAAGGAAATGAACCACCCGTTTTGCGCTAAAATGCCGACTTGCTCGGGAAAACCCGCTTGAAACCGGCGCATGTTTTCGCCGATTTCAGCGAAATTTTCAGCAAGATTGACTGAAACCCACCTCCGGTACTTACCGAAGTGCGCACTGAAAGCCGCAATCTGCTGAAGCAATCCAGCGGGCGTTCTGACTGAGAGCTTTTCTTGTTCCTGCATTGATGGTGTACGTCTAAAGGTTGAACTGCGCCTATGCTACCACCGGTTCGTATATTAAACCGGAGAATCGCGATGCCGTGGACCTCTGGCCTTCATATTGAAAACGCCGGAATCAGCGCAAACAACCCGTGAAGGCATAAAGACAGCTTAAAACTTTGCCCCCAGAAGTCAAGCGCCAATGTTACGCCCTCCGCGACACGCCCTGCACGCTCCCGGAGCCGCCAGAGCTTCTCGCGTGTACACGACTCGTCCTCAAGCAAAAGAGATTCGACCACGAACCTTGGGCGCCCGAGACGTTGCCCCATCCCGAATTCCCCGACTCGGAAAGCGCACCTAGCGCCGCGACAAGGTTCCTGGTCAAATGGGCCTGACGCCGCCTCCGGCGGTTCTTAGCGGCAGTCGCAACGAGAAGGGGACTCGCAACGAAAACGGACGCCAAAACGGCTTAGAGAGAGTGATGGGCTTGGAGGTCCGGCCGTCTGGCCAGGCATGCACCTCGGAACGGCATTGCCCGCCCAAGTTCCAGCCCGCTTCTAGCCCTCAGGCCGGGCGGGCCATCACGCTGCGCGCGGAAAGGTCACCCCTTCAGAAAGGGGCTTCGTGCTCCTTAAACAGTCTTGACGCTGAAGCCGTTCAAGCGTTTGTTCGCCGGTGACCTTGCGCCCGGCCCCGTCCAACTTGCAGACGCTGACGACCCGGAAAGGGAGTATAGAAAAGTCAGGCGCTACACGTTGTCCGGGTGAACAACGGTCAAGCCAGGAACGCGCTGAAAGTCGCTTGTGTTTCGTGTGACGATGATGGCTTGGGCGGTTTCGGCGCTGGCGGCGATCAGGGCATCTGGAATTTTAATGCGGACGGCCTTGCGGATTTGAATCGTCCGCTCGATCACGGCGTTTGTAACCGCAATTTCGTCAAACTCGTTCAGCAGCCTCCGAACGGCTGCCTCCTCTTGCTCGCTGAGATTCGGAAGACCGAGGACTTCAATCCGCGTGATCGCTGAATAGACGACCGAAACTTCCGGCCGCTTGCGGGCTTCTTGCAAAACGCGCACCCCGCGCGCCAGTCCGGCCAGCGCATCAATCAGGACGTTGCTGTCCAGGAGCCAGCGCATCAATCACGGTCCCACTCGGCGCGAACCTCGCGTTGCCAGGCGCTGCTTTCCAAATTTGGCCGGCGAAGGACGCCAAACGTGGCCTCCACTGCCTCCCAGTTCGGCCGGCGGGGCGCGTCGGGCAACAGCGTCACCAAGGCGCGCCCTCGCTCCGGCAGTTGGGCGCTTTCCTTTGGGACGATTCTACCGTCCGCGATCTCAGCTTCAATTGTCACGTACGTCATTGGAATATAATGCCCTCAAATCAATCAGAAGCAAGCGCGGAGGCAAAAAACCGATAGGGTCAAGACATTCAACATTTTCGCCGTGATACATGAATCCTGCCCCACAACAAACATTTGGCCACGCACCATTGGCGCCCAACCGCTGACAGTGCCAGGCCGCGGTTTGCCCTGCTCGGCCTTCGGCCAGCGGGTTGGAGTTCCGGGCTTGCCGCCGGTGCTCAGGCCGCTGGGGCGGGCGGGGCGGGCGGGGGCTGGGCTTGGGCCTGCTGCGGCGGCGGGGGCGCCAGGACGACGGGCACCGGGTAGCGCAATTTCATCACGTCATCCACCAGCACTTCCACGTAGTAGGTGCCTGGAACCTTGAACTCGACCTGGCCGAACACGGTGACGTTGGTCGCGTGCAGCGCCGCGTCCTGCAGGGCGAATCGCACCTCGCCCCGGCGCAGCACGGTCATCTGGTCGGGCGCGACCAGCCGCACGGTTTCCACAAACTGTCCCAGGCCCGCCGTCCAGCGGTTGAACAGGCTCAGCTTGAGGGCCACCACCGGCAGTTGCGGCACGCGGATGAAATTGAGCACGCCGATGAGGATGAAGTTGCCCGTCACTTCCTGGCGGATTTCCTCGCACAACAGCGAGCATTGCAGGTCGGGCAGGATTCGAGTCGGTTGCATGCGGATTTGGAATCTTGCGCGCGGCTCAGCGCCCGGAGGCTCTTTCTGCCGCGCGCACGGTGTTTTGCAGCAGCATGGCAATGGTCATCGGCCCGACGCCGCCCGGGTTGGGCGTGATCCGGCCGGCCAGCGGTTGCACGCCTGCAAAATCCACATCCCCGACCAGGCGCCAGCCGCCCTTGGCGGCCGGGTCCCTCGCGCGGTTGACGCCGACATCCACCACCACGGCGCCAGGTCTGACCATGTCGGCCTTCACGAACTCCGCCACCCCCATAGCGGCGATGAGGATGTCGGCCCGCCGGCAGTGAGCTTTGATGTCGCGGGTCGAGGCATGGCAAAGGGTCACGGTGGCGTTGGCGTGGCTTTGTTTCTGGCAGAGCAGGGCCGCCAGCGGTTTGCCCACGAGGTTGCCCCGCCCCAGCACCACCACCTCCGCCCCGGCCGTCTCGACCCCCGCGCGGGCGAGCAATTCGCGGATGCCCGCCGGGGTGCAAGGGAGAAAGCCGCTCGGATCGCCAAGCATCAGTTTGCCCACGTTGACCGGGTGAAACCCGTCCACGTCTTTGTCCGGCAGCACGGCGGAATAGACCGCGGTCGAGCGGATGTGGCCGGGCAGGGGCGCCTGCACCAGGATTCCGTGCAGGCGCGGGTCGGCATTCAAGCGCGCGAGCAACGCCAGCAACTCGGCTTCGCTGGCGGTCTCTGGCAAGACGTGGGTTTCGGAGAAAAGGCCCAACTCGCCGCAGGTCTTTTCCTTGCGGCCAACATAGACCTTCGACGCCGGGTCTTCGCCGACGCGCACGAAGGCCACCCCGGGCTGGACACCGCGCCCTTTGAGCGCGGCGATGCGGGGGGCCAGTTCATCCTGGATTTGCCTGGCGACGGCCCGCCCATCGATGACGTTGGCCAGCGGCATGTATCTGATAGAGTTTGGGTCAATCGCTGCGGCGTTTGGCCGAGCGACCTCAGCCAAAGGCCTCCGCCGGGGCGCGATTCATGGGAGCAGGCTCCCGTCTCGCCCGGACATTTCACCCTGCCGAGGCCTTCCGTGCGCGGTGGCAAACATGCCGGCTAGCGTGGCTGGCTGACTGGGGGCGGCTCGCTGAACGGGGGCGGCTCGCTGAACGGGGGCGGCTCGCTGAACGGGGGCGGCTCGCTCAGCGCCTCGATCTTCTGGATGGTGAGGACCGGGGTATTGCCCCAGCGGTCGTCCAGGCCCTCTTGGCCGGTCACGACGACCCGCAAGCCCTTATAACGGCGCAGATCCAAATTCTTCGAGGTCGTGTAAAGGTAATCGATGGTCCTGCCGTTTTCCGGGCTGACCAAGCCGAAGTGGGAGGGCGCCTGGATGCTGGTCAGGCCGTGGACAATGCCTTCGCGCAGGACAATGCGCGGCGGCGGGGGCTCTTCTACTTTCGTCTCGGGCGCCGGGACGGCGGTTATGACGTTGGTCGGGGCCGTCGCCTCGGTCGTGGCTGGCGGCGGGGCCGCGGTTTCCGTTGTGGGGGGCGCCGCCACGGGCGGGGCGCTCACCACGGTGCTCGGCGTCTCGGCAACGGGCGGGGTCGGCGTGGTTGTCGTCACCGTGGTCGTCGGCACGGGGAGTTCTTCCTGCTTGAGGAACTGGGCGGCCACGAAAGCATAGGCGTTGGTCGGTGGTTCAATCTCCATCCAGTCACCCTTGGTGGCCAGGTCCGTAACGGTCTGGCCGCGCTCCAACCGGCCGAGGATGCTGTAGTTCTCTCCCGGTCCGCTGCGGAGGTTCAGGCGGGTGGCCTTGACGGTCTTGTTCGCCGGCTCGACATACTTCACGTTGACCCAGACATGCGTCTCGGGCGGCAGGAGGATCCTGGCCCAGGCGGAAGGTTCGTCCGGCGCGGAATCGGTGAGCGTGATTTCCTGGAGGACCGTGACCGGCTGGCCCTTGGTGAGCCGGCCCACGATTTCGCTATGGAGCTTGGCCTGGCCGCGGACGTTGACATTGTTGGCCACGACCACCGCCGGTCCGGCCACGAGCGGGACGGATTTGAGCTCAGCCGGGGTGGGGGCCGTGCGGGGCGTGGCCCGCTGGGCGCTCTTCTTCTTTGGGGTTTTCTTCTTGGCCGCCTTGGCGGCGGGGGCGTTGGTGGAAGCAGGTGCGGCCGGGCCCAGGGCGGGCGGGGCCGCCGCTGCCGATGCGGCGGGATTCGTTGCGGCGGGCGCGGCCGCCGGCGTCTCGATCGGCCCCGCCGCAGGAGAATTCGACGCTTGCTGTGCCAGCAAGCCTGTTGAAACCATCAATCCACAGACCAACCAAAAGTTCCTTTTCATAACTCAACACAGTAGAGAATCAATCTCTGCTTCTGTCAATGTCCGCCATCTGCCCGAGCGCAGTTCGCCCAGCTTGATCTTGCCGATCTGGACCCGCTGCAACCGCTTGAGCGTCATCTCCTGCGCTTCAAACAGGCGCCGGACTTCACGGTATTTGCCTTCGGCCAATTCCAAGGCCACCACGCTCTGCCCGCCGCCGGCCGAAAGCAGCCGGGCTTTTTCGGCCTGCAACTTCTGACCCTCATGCCAGAGGCCGTGCGTGAACCGGCCCAGCACGGCCTGGTCCACCCGGCCCTGGACGGTCGCCAGGTATTGCTTGCGCACCCCGTAGCGCGGATGGGTCAGGCGCAAGCTGAATTCACCATCATTGGTCAGAAAAAGCAAGCCTTCGCTGGCATAATCCAGCCGGCCGACCGAGTAGAGATGGCCCCACTCTTTGGGCAACAGCTCGTAAATCGTCGGCCGCCCATGCTCGTCTTTGCGCGAGCATACCAGCCCGCGGGGCTTGTTCAAGGCCAGGTACAGCTTGCGCCTGGCCCGGACCGGCCGGCCATCCACCGTCACCCGGTCGCGGGCCGGCTCCACTTTGGCCCCCAAACCCTGGACCGTCGCGCCGTTCACCGCCACCCGCCCGGCCAGGACCATCCCCTCACCGGCCCGCCGCGAAGCCACGCCCGCTTGGGCCAAAAACTTTTGCAGCCGAACCATGCAATTACGTTTCCGCCTTGGTCTTGCGCAAGCCGGTGATCCGCTGGCCTTCTTTCCATTGGCCGCGTTTCCTGAGCAACTCCAGGCGCTCAAAGCGCTTGAGCACATTCCGTTTGCCGCCCAGGGTGGCGGCCGCCCGCAGACTGCGATGTTGCGACATAACTCAAATTCAACTTTGCTTGCCGGCTGGCGTTCCAACCGCTCGCGGTTTGAAACGGACCTCTTATGTACCATGACCGGGGCCGATTTGCCAATCCATAATTTCGTATCGGCGGGGGGGCGGCGCAAGACAAAGCTTGCCTTTGGGCCTGGCTGGTTTTGAATTACGGGTATGACTGGGAAACAACTCTTTGCGCTTCTTGTCCTCACCTCCACTATGGGAATGCGCCGGGCCGCGGCGGCCGAGCCGGCGGCGGCCGAGCCGGCGACCAATACCCTGGTCATCCATGCCGACCAGGCCGGGGCCACCATCAGCCGCCACCTTTACGGCCAGTTTTCGGAGCACCTCGGCCGTGGCATTTACGAGGGGCTGTGGGTGGGGGAGGCGAGCCCGATTCCCAACACGCGCGGCCTCCGCAACGACGTGGTGGCCGCCCTGAAAAGGGTTCAGGTGCCGGTGCTGCGCTGGCCGGGGGGCTGTTTTGCCGATGAGTATCATTGGCGAGACGGCGTGGGGCCGCCGGCCCAGCGCCCGACGATGATCAACACCCACTGGGGGGGCGTGACCGAGAACAATCATTTGGGCACGCACGAATTCCTGGACCTCTGCGAGCAACTGGGCTGCGAGCCCTACCTCTGCGGGAACGTCGGCAGCGGCACGGTGCAGGAGCTCCAGCAGTGGGTCGAATACATCACCTTCGGCGGCGTCAGCCCGATGGCCGACTGGCGCCGAAACAACGGCCACGACCAGCCCTGGAAACTGCGCTACCTGGGCATCGGCAATGAGAATTGGGGCTGCGGCGGCAACATGACTCCCGAATACTATGCCGACCAATTCAAGCGCTACGCCACCTACGTGCGCAATTTCGGCGACAACCGGGTTTTCAAGGTCGCCTGCGGCCCCAACGGGGCGGATTACCATTGGACCGAGGTGCTGATGCGGGAAGTCGGCCGGCGCATGAACGGGCTGGCCCTGCACTATTACTGCGGTTCGGGCCGGGGGAGCCGCTCCGCCACGCGCTTTGGGGAGCAGGATTGGTTCTTCCAGTTGAAGAACGCCTTGCGGATGGAAGAACTCGTCACCAAACACTCCGAGATCATGGACAAATATGATCCCGACCGGAGCATTGCCCTGGTGGTCGATGAATGGGGGGCCTGGCACGCGGTCGAACCGGGCACCAACCCCGGCTTCCTCTACCAGCAGAACTCCTTGCGCGACGCCCTCGTGGCCGGCATCACCCTCAATATCTTCAACACTCACGCCGCCCGCGTGAGGATGGCCAACATCGCCCAGATGATCAACGTCCTGCAGGCGATGATCCTCACCGACCAGGAGAAGCTCCTCCTGACCCCGACCTACCACGTCTTCGAGATGTACACCGTCCACCACGATGCCAAGCTCCTGCCGTCCGACTTGCAGAGCGCGGATTACGCCCAGGGCGCGGACAAAATCCCGGCGCTCAATGCCTCCGCTTCGCGGGACAAGGCGGGCCGGCTCCACGTCTCGCTCTGCAACCTGAATCCGAACCAGGCCGCCGAGGTGGCCGGCGAATTACAGGGCGCCAGGGTGCAAAAGCTTTCAGGGCGGGTGCTGACGGCCTCCGCCATCACCGCCCACAACACCTTCGACCAACCGGAGAACGTCAAACCGGCCGACTTCAAGGCCTTGAGAACCACCGACCAGGGGTTCGCCGCGACGCTCCCGGCCAAATCGGTGGTGGTGTTGGAGATCGAGTGACGCTCGCTCCGCGCTCAAGTTACTTTTCCCTTGCATTTACCGACAAATCTGCTAAGTGGAAAGGCTGGATAGAGCACAACAGCAACAACAACAGAAGCGATTCGCCGCAGTCCTGTTTCGCGCGACTGCCGCGGCGCGCAAGAAACCCCACCCTGAACCTGAAAGAGACCTCCTCTGCTGGCCCGCGCCCGCCATCGGTCATGGTCCTGGGCGTCGGCGCTTTCGCGCACGGGACGGCCCAGATTCTCAAGGACGCCGGCGCGACGGTCTCGACTTACCTGACGCGGAACTACGGGCACTACCCGCCGTCGCTGGCGGGCGCCACTTACGCTCGCGACCGATTCCCCTCGCCCTGCCCTTTGCTCAAAGAACTGGGCGTGGATTTGGTCGTGCCGATGTCGATCGACTGGGCGCAGGCCCCGTGGGGCGAGGAGTTGCTCGGGCTGAACGTCCCCATCTTCTGCCCGACCGGCGAAGGAATGCGCATCGAGCGTGACCGCGATTTCGCGCGCCAGACCTGCGAGGGCTTCCACATCCCGTTTCCACAGGCGCACCTGGCGCCCAATCGCCTGGCGGCGGAGAAGCTCCTCGAAGAGCATCCGCTGCCCTTCGTCATCAAGAACCCGCTCTGCTCCCCCACCAGCCCCATCCACACGATTGTGTGCGAATCGGCGGCCGACACCCGCGCCTGGCTCCGGCACATTGATTACGCCGAGGGAGCCTTTCTGCAGGAATACCTCGGCCGCCGCGAGGCCGGCCATATCGCGCTGGTCAGCGGCGGGGAAATCTGGTCGCTCGTCACCAACCAGGAATACAAGCGCGCCTTCGCCGGCAACCTCGGCATCATCGCCGGCGCCCCTCTGGGCGGCCTGGTCGAAAAAGACCCCGCTGACAAATACGGCCTGGCCCGCGAACTATTGCTCCCCCTGCGGCCCTGGTTCCGCGAGGTCAATTACCACGGCCCCATCCAAGTGACGGCCGTTCGCCGCCAGAACAAATGGCACGTGATCGAATACAATATCAGAACCGGCGTCACCTCCGGCGCCATGCTGCTGCGCTTGCTGGCCAACCCCGTCGAGACCTTGCTTGCGACCGCACAAAACAAAACGCTCGCCCCCCGGTTCGTCCGCGGCCGCAACTTCGGCTGCTCCCTCACCCTGGCGGGCTACGGCTACCCGTACATCCAAATCCAGGGACCCCGGTTGCCCGTGGAAGTCACCAGCCCGCTCGACTGCGACCTGTGGTGGAATGAAGTCGCCAGCGACGGCGCCGCCGGGCTGGTGGCCACCGGCCACCGCATCGCCGATGTCGTCGCTTTCGGGGCAACCCTCGATCAAGCCATCGCCGCGGCCTACGCCAATATCTGCAAGATTCGCAGCCTGGGCAGCTATTTTCGGCCCGATATCGGACGCACCCTCTGGCCGCCCGGCTCCGACTGAATGGCCGCCTTAGTCGCAAGATTTTATTCGTCGCTCCGTTCTATGAACACCTTTGCTCACGGCATTTCTGATTCGCCCGGCGCCGCTGCGCCGGAGCTGGACCCGACTCGCCCCTCGGCCGCGGTGGAATGCGAGCCGGCAGGGCGCCTTCGTGGCGGTTCGCTGCCCCGGCCGGCCTGGCTCGAGATCGATCTGAACCGCCTCCGCCGGAATTTCCAGCTCATCAACCGGGACAAACCCAGCGCGCTTGGGGTGTTGGCGGTCGTCAAGGCTGACGCTTACGGCCATGGGGCGTTGCCATTTGCCAAAGTCGCGGTGGCGTGCGGCGCGTCCTTTCTGGGACTGAGCACCCTCCAGGAGGCCATCCGGCTCCGCGACCAGGGACTCCGCGTCCGGATGCTGCTCCTGGGCGACCGGCAAGAGAGCGAGCTGCCTTGGTGCGTCGCACACGACCTGACTTGCTGCCTCAGCGAACCCCACTCGGTCGCCAAGCTCGGGCAACTGGCCGCGCGCGCGGGCCATCGCATCCCCGTGCATCTCAAAATCAACACCGGCATGAACCGTTATGGGGTTCGCTGGGATGAAGCGGCTGCCCTGGCCACGCTGATCGGCTCCAACCCCTGGCTTTTCCTCGAGGGCGCCCTCACTCACTTCGCCCAATCCGATGAAAGCGACAAGACCTTTGCCCTGCTCCAATTGGCCCGTTTTGAACAAGCCCTGCGCGCCATAGCGGAACAGGGTCTTTCCGTTAAACTGCGGCATGTCTGCAACAGCGGCGGTTTTCTGGACCTGCCGGCGGCCCACTTCGATATGGTGCGGCTCGGGATTCTGCCCCTGGGCGTGTTCCCCTCGGCCGTCTGCCGCCGGATGGCCGGCCTTGAGCCGGTCATGACGGTCAAGGCCCGCCTCGCCGCCATCCAACGGCTCGCGCCGGGGGACAGCGTGGGTTACGGCATGCGCTACACGGCCGCCTCGCCCCGCCGCATTGCCGTGCTGCCCATCGGCTACGGTGACGGCTTCCCGCGGGTCCGCAACCAGGGCTGCGCCTTGATTGCTGGCCGCCGCGCCCCCATCGTCGGCGGGGTCGCCATGGACGCCTTGACGGTGGATATCACGGACATTCCCGAGGCCCAGCTCTGGCACGAGGCCGTGCTCATGGGCCGCCAGGGCCAGGAGGAAATCTCTGTCCACGAAGTCGCCAGGCTCAAGAACTCCGTGTCCTACGACGTCCTGGCCGGTTGGCGGGCCAGGCTGCCCAGGGTGTATCTGGGCGAGGCCATATAGATGGACAGCCAACCGGAGCGCGCTAACTTTGTGAAACTGCTCTTTTCCGAGGCCAGGCCCGATTATGGACACTACATCTTCCCCTACGCGATCT
Organism: Verrucomicrobiota bacterium; assembly: GCA_049518415.1. Lineage (GTDB taxonomy): Bacteria > Verrucomicrobiota > Verrucomicrobiia > Limisphaerales > UBA8199 > CAVQND01. The sequence goes on along the minus strand of JBEKRX010000001.1, from coordinate 66,705 downwards.
GGGCGTTTCCCGAGCCGGGCGAAACGCCCGCGGACCTGTTCGGCCGGGGCTTCCTGCCTTCGTCACGAAACCTGGACCGGTTTTATCTTTGCCGCCAGGTGCGGGTCGCCCTTCGGCACTTCCGTCCGTCTTCGGAGAACCGCCGCGTCCTGCGCAAGGGGGCAGGCCTGGTGGCCACTCTGAAGACGCGGGCGGAATTCGATTACACGCCCGAACGGCGGGGCTTCTGCAAGGCCTATGCGGATGCGAGATTCGGAAAGGACGTGATGTCTTACCAACGCCTGGATTCCCTCTTCCAGGCCCGGCTCACCTCCCACGTCTTGCTCTTCGCGGAGGCGAGCACCGGCGCGCAGGTCGGCCTCGTCACGCTCTATCTCGAGCCGCCGGCCCTGGCCTATTATTACTACGCCTTCTACGACCTGGCGTACTTCAGCCGGAACCTGGGCATGTTCATGATGACCTGGGCGGTGGCTGACTTCGCCAGCCGCGGCTTCGACTTCCTTTATCTCGGCTCCTGCTACCAGCCAAACGCGCTCTACAAGACGCAGTTCAGCGGCGCCCAATTCTTCAACGGCGTCCGCTGGTCCGCCGATCTGGAAGAGCTCAAATATCTCATGCGCCGGGGCGAGTCCGAACCGGTCCAGCACCTGTTGGAAGTCGAAGAATACCGGCGGCTCTTCTACGAGGGTGAGTTGCCGGAGCTCGCCTCGGCGAGTCCGTTCGGAACGGGCTCCAAGTAAGGGTCCGGAAAGGCGGTCAAAGTGGCCTCGCGCTGTGCCCGGCCGAGGGAGGAAATCAGGAGGCGCCCGGCGCTGACCAGGGTTGGAAATTGAGAGTGACTATTGCCCGCCTTTGGGTACACCCTGTGGGGCATGAAACGCAGGCGAGTGAATTGGCGCTGGCTGCTGGTGCTGGCGCCCCTGGCGGCGGGCGCTGCCGAGCTTCCCGAGCCCGTTCTGCCCGCCGGCGTCGGGGTGAATATTCATTTCGTCACCAGCCATGAGCAGGACCTGGATTTGATCGCCGCCGCCGGGTTCAAGTTTGTGCGGATGGACTTTGCCTGGACTGGCGTGGAGATTCAAAAAGGCCAATACCGTTGGTCCGATTACGACGAATTGCTGGCCAACCTCGACCGGCGCGGCCTGCGGGCGCTGTTCATCCTCGACTATTCCCACCCGCTCTACGAGGAGACGGTGACCAGCCCGAACCCGCTGACCCAGGTGCCGCAAAAGAACACTGCCTCGCCGCGGCATCCGGAGAGCATCGCCGCCTACGCGCGCTGGGCGGCGGCCGCGGCCGGGCATTACCGCGGACGCCACGTCATCTGGGAAATCTGGAACGAGCCCAACGGCCATTTCTGGAGCCCAAAGCCCGAGGCGCAGCAATACACCGCGCTGGCCCTGGCCGCCTGCAAGGCCATTCGCCAAGCCGAGCCGCAAGCCACCATCGTGGCCCCCGCTTCGGCCGGGTTCCCCTGGGAGTTCCTGGAGACCTTCCTCAAGTCCGGCGTGCTCGAGTATCTCGACGCCGTGAGCGTGCATCCTTATCGCGGCGAGCGCCAGCCGCCCGAAACGGCGGCGAGCGATTATCAAAAACTGCGCGCTCTGCTCCAGCGCTATGCCCCGCCCGCCAGGCGGGGCCAGGTCCCCATCCTCAGCGGGGAATGGGGTTACTCCACCCACACCAGCGGCGTGTCGCTCGCGACGCAGGCCGCCTTTGCCGCCCGCCAGCAGCTTGCCAACCTGCTCAACGGCATCCCGCTGTCCATTTGGTACGACTGGAAGAACGACGGGACCGACCCGAACGAAAACGAGCATAACTTCGGCACCGTGCTGCCCGACCTGAAACCCAAGCCTGCCTACACCGCCTTGCAGACGCTGACCCGCCAACTGGCGGGCTATCGCATCGCCCGCCGGCTGGCCCTGCCGGACGACCAGGACTACGTGCTGCTTTGCGCCGGCCCGGCCGGGGCAGACAAGCTGGCCGCCTGGACGTTGGGCGAGCCGCATTCGATCCGCCTGGGCCTGAGCGCCGCCAGCAGCAACCGGCTCACCACCGAGTCCAGCCAGGGCGCCAGCTCCCTCCCGAAACTGGAGGCCGGCCAACTCCTCCTGGACCTCGGCGCTGCCCCCCAGTACGTGACGCTCGGAGGGGCGCAGATTGTGGAACAGGCGGAGTTGAAGCGTTGAAACATTCCAGCGGAGAACCGTCGAACCTCGAACCTCGAACCTTGACCCTCGGCATTGATGCGCTGACAAACCAAACCACACTCGGTCATGGCCAAACTGGTTTTCGACATCGAGACTTCCGCCCTGCCGCTCGAGCAATTCGATGAGGCGCGGCAGGAATTCCTGTTCCGGGAATGCGAAAAGATTGCCGATGAACCGGCCCGCGCGCTCCGCCGCGCCGAAATCCTCCAACAGCTCAACCTCTGGCCCTTCACCGCCCAGGTCGTCTGCATCGCCATGCTCAATGCCGACACCTCGCGGGGCCAGGTGCTCTTCACGGCGGCCGATTACGAGGAGGGCGCCCAGGAGCCCGGCCCGGTCGAGTTCGTGACCTGCGTGGATGAAATCGAGCTGTTGACCGCCTTCTGGGACGTGGCCAAGCATTACGAGACGGTCGTCACCTTCAACGGGCGCGGCTTTGACGTGCCGTTCATCTATCTGCGCTCGGCGCTGCTCAACGTGGCTATCTCCCGCAAAGACTGGCTGGGCTACCGCTTTCAAACCGAGCCGCATTGCGACCTGGCGGAGCAGTTGACCTTCTATGGCGTCAGCGGCCGGGAGGGGGCGGCGCGCCGGTTCAACCTGGACTTCTATTGCAAGGCCTTCGGCATCGAGTCGCCGAAAAGCCACGGCGTGACCGGCGCGGATGTCAATTCCCTGGTGGCGGCCGGGCGTTATCGCGAGATTGCCGAATACTGCCTGCGCGACGTCAGGGCCACCATGCTGCTTTACCAGATCTGGAAAAGCCGGCTGGCGGGCATCAAGTAAGGGCGTCTCCAGCAGCTTAAGTTCCACCTCCGGACGCCTCCGGCGTCCCGGCAACCCTGGCCAGGACCTCCGCCAGTCTCTGCGCGGCGAACCGGCTTTGCTGCCGGAGCCGGAGCAAGGCGCTGAGTTTGCGCGGGGATTTCAGGAGCGCCAGCGCGAGTTTGCAGGCGTCCAATCGTTGGTTGGGCGTCATCAGGAGGTTGAAGTCCAGGGGCAGGTCCTGGCCAGCGGTGTCCAGGATGACGCGCACGGTCGCACTGGGGACCTTTTGCTCCCGGCAGACGGCGCAGGCGGCCTCCGATTCCATCTCCACCGCATCCGCGCCCGTGGCCGCCCATAAAGCCCGTTTCGCTTCGGCGGTGCAGGCCACCTGCTCCGCGCAATGAAAGCGGGCCGGCCGCGCGCCGGCGGCCAGCAGCGCCCGCTCGAGGCCGGTCTGGCCCGCCGCGGCAAAGACCACCGTTCCCGCGGCCAGTTCCGGGTTAAGTCCCCCGGCGAAGCCGCAACTCAGAACCAGTTTGGGCTGTTCCCTGGCCAGGGCTGCGCGCACCGCCCGCTCGGCATTGCGCCGCCCGATGCCGGTGAGCAGGGTCCGAAGGTGCGGCCTCGCCGCGGCGAGGCCGGTGAAGGCCTTCGCCTCCGCCTTCACCGCAAAGCAAACCAGCGTCACCGGGTTCATGGTCGGTTTAGCCCCTCAACGCTTCAGCGGCTCAGGCCCGCTGCCAGGCCGCAGCGCGCGCTCGGGCGGCCCGGCACTCATTGCCCTTGTCCCGGGCCGCCCGTCCCCGCAACCACTGCCGCCGGCTTGGGTTTCTCTTTGATTTGCTGGCTGTAGCTGATCAAAGCGGCGCCGATCATAATCAGCACCACGCCGGCCCAACGGACGGCGGAAACGCGCTCGTGGAGGAACCACACGGCGGCGAAGGTGGCAAAGACGAAACTCAAGGCCGTGAGCGGCCAGAGAAAGCTGATCTCGCTCTTGGCCATGAGGATCAGCAGGCAGACAAAGAAAAGGGCCTCGAAGAAGACGCCCAGGAGGATCTGCGGGTTGGTGGCGCCGGCTTTGACGACGCGGGCGATTTCCGCCGCCTGGACGGCCTTGACCTCGCCGATGCGGGTGATGCCCTTTTTGAGCAGCACGATGCCGGTGCTTTCGAAGACCAGCCCGATGAAGAGAATCAAGAGCACTTTGACCATGTCACAAATCCTGGTAGCGAATCAGTTTGATGCCGAGTTGCTCGACCTGCCGCCGCACCCGCGGACTGATCAGGGCCGCCAACTCGTGCTTAGACTCCTCAAGCGAGGGGTGGGAGTAAAGCTCCGAATCACCCGCCGGCAGGCGCGGGAGCAGCCGGCTGACGTAGGCCTCGTCCACGCGGCCATGCTGCAGCAGGCCGAAGACGGCGCGGGTGTGCCGCAAGGCCCGCCGCCGCAGGACCGGCCGGGCGCGCGCGGCCAGCAGGTGGAACAGAACGGCGTGCGCCAGCCGGTACCACCAATGGCCTGAGGCCAGGCGCAGGTTCAGCCAGAACGGGTCGAAGGTCAGGCGCACGCGCTCCAGGCCGAGTTGGGCGGCATCTTCCATCAGGATGCCGAACAGGGTCGGGTGCAGGTGCAGGTGGAGGTGGCCGTTGACGTGGTCCAGGGGCAGGCCGGTGGCGCGGAACTTCCCGAACTGCGCGCGCATCTCCGCCCGCAACTGTTCGCGCAAGTCCCGCTGGAAAAACCACCGCCACCCCGCGCCGGCGGGGTTGGCGCCGAACTCCCGCCGGGCATTGACCAGCCCGGGAATTCTCTCCCGCGGCAGCGCCGAATGGCCGAATAAAAAAGTCAGGTGCAGCCCCACGCCCAGCCGCGGGTTTCCCCGCGCCAGCGCCACCGCTTCGTCCGCCGCCGGTTCGTTCACCATCAGGCTGGCGCTGGTCAAAATGCCTTCGCGGTGGGCGCGGATGACCGCCTGGTTGATGCCCCCGGTGCGGCCGAAGTCGTCGGCGTTCACAATCAGGCGGCGCGGCGCAACGGGGCTAGTCATAGCGAGCGGACCGGCAGGCCCGAGGCCCAGCCTATTGCGCCGTCCCTCCGCCACTCCTTTGCCTGGACCACCGGGAGCGCCGGCAGCAGGCCAGCCCTCCCAGCGCTCCGCGGTTCAAAGTCCCCAGGCGCGTCCGGTTTCGGAGGTGGCGGCCCTGCCTGAACCTCAGCGCCGGCGCATGGGCGCAAGGCGCGGCTGCAAACCGGGGCAGTCTCACCCCCCTTCCGTTAGGCGCCATAATTGGGGGCCACGGCGCCGGAGACCAGGCGGCACCAGGTGCGCAGCAGGAGGAGGAGCTTCTGGCCTTTGTTCAAGCGGGTTGGTTTGGGGCCGAAGACGTTGAACCGCTGGTGTTCCAGCTTGCGCAACAGCCGCCAATAGACCGAGCCCATCAATTCGGCGGCCACCATCGAGCGGCGGTCGACGGCCGGCAAGGTCTCGCGCGCCAGCCGATAAAAGTGGCGGGCGCGCTGGGCGCCGCCATGGGCCAGTTCGAAAAAGCGCTCGGAATATTCGCCCCGCAGGATTTCCTCGGGCGCGACCCGGCAGCGGGCCAGTTCGGCGAGCGGCAAATAGATCCGGCCGCGCTGGGCGTCGGCCCGGACGTCGCGGAGGATATTGGTCAGTTGGAGGGCTTTGCCCAGGCACACGGCGTAATCGCGGCAGGCCGGGTCCTGGTAGCCAAACACTTCAATGCTCAGCAGGCCCACCACCGAGGCCACCCGGTAGCAGTAGCGCTCCAATTCCTCGCCGGTCGGGTAGCGCTTGATGTCGAGGTCCATCTCCACGCCTCGCAGCAATTCCTCAAAGTGCTCCGGGGGCAGGTGGTAGTGGCGGATGACCGGCTGCAGTTCGCGGTTGATGGGGAATTGCGGCGTTTCCTTCCCGCAGGCGCGGCGCACGTCGGCCCGCCAGGCGGTCAGCCGTTCGCGGCGCTCCTCGACCGGGAGGGCTTCGTTGTCGGCAATGTCATCCACCGCGCGGCAGAAGGCATAGAGAGCGGACATGCTGTCGCGTTTGGCTTTGGGCAGGAGCACGAAAGCCAGCGCCAGATTTGAGGCGCTCTGCCGCGTGATCGTCCGACTCTCTTGCATCGGGCTAAGGCGGGGAAGGGCCGGGCGGCTTTTCGGTGCGGATGGGGGGCAGGCCGCCGGTCTCAGCGAGGGTTGGGTTGCGGGGCCGGTGCTCGCGCCGCCGCCGCCGGTGCCGCTGGTGACCGCCCTTCTCCTCCGCCTCGTCTTCCTCCTCGAGCGGCGCGTCCGGATTCATGCCCCAGTGGTGCGAATGGTGGCGGTGATGATGATGGCGGTGATGGCGCCGGCGGGGTTTGCGGATAGCAATCGCCCAGTATAGGACCAAGAGGATGATCAGGCTCAAGGCGCCGAAGATCGCGAAGAATTCGTGCTGGGAATGCGCCAGCCAGCTCTTGCGGCTGGCCGCCAGGATCTCCTCAGGGTCGGCCGCAGCGAGCCAAACCAGAATTTTATTCATGGCAGAGTGTCTTTGCCGATTGGGGCGAGCGGTTCTTCGTCCGCCTCAGTCCCGGCGGAAACGTTCAACCGCTGCATGCGATAGCGTAAGGCATGGCGGCTGATTTTCAATTGCTCGGCCGTCTTGGCCAGGTTGAAATGATTGTGCTCCAGGATGCTGGCAATCAGCTCCCGCTCGAAGTTGGTAGTGATCTCGTCCAGCGACTGCCCGGCGGCGGGCTGGGCGGCGGCGGCGGCGGTCTTGTGGAGGCGGGCCTCGACTTGGAAATCCGGCAGGCTGGTGGGCTGGATTTCGCCGGTGGTTTCCAGGATCAGCGCCCGCTCGATCACGTTGCGCAGTTCGCGCACATTGCCCGGCCAGTGGTGGGAGAGCAGTTTTTGCCGGGCGGCGCGGGAGAGGCTCCGGGTGTTTTTGTTCATCGAGACGGCGAAATTCTTCAGGAAATAGTCCGCCAGCAGGGCCACGTCCTCGCCCCGCTCCCGCAAGGGCGGCAGGCGCAATTGGACGACGTTGAGGCGATGAAACAGGTCCTCGCGGAACTGGCCGGCCCTGATGGCGGCGATGATGTCGCTATTGGTCGCGGCCAGGAGCCGGACATTGACCCGCAATTCCTGGGTGCCGCCCACGCGCCTGAAGGTGCCGTCCTCCAGGAACCGGAGCAGCTTGGCCTGCAGCGGGCGGCTCATGTCCGCAATCTCATCCAGGAAGATCGTCCCGCCGTCGGCCTCTTCGACGCGGCCGGGCTTTTGTTTGAGCGCGCCGGTGAAGGCCCCTTTCTCGTGCCCGAAGAGTTCGCTTTCCAGGAGCGTTTCGGGGATGGCGGCGCAATTGATGCGCACGTAGTTGGCCTTGCGGCGGTGGCTCAGGCTGTGCAGGGCGCCCGCCACCAGTTCCTTGCCCGTGCCGCTCTCGCCGAGGATCAACACCCGCGCCGCGGTGGGGGCCACGGTCTGAATGAGCTGGCGCAGTTGGCGCATCCTGGGGCATTCGCCCACGATCTGCTCCAGGCGGTAAGTCTCGCTGGCGCGCGCCCGCAGCCGGGCGTTCTCCTGCAAGAGCCGGTAACGCTCGGCGCAACGGTCCACCGCGTGCAGCAGTTCCTCGGGCTCAAACGGCTTGCCCAAGTAGTCGATCGCCCCCGCCTTGATGGCCTCCACCGCCAGCCGGGAGGTGGCGTAGGCGGTGAGCATCAGCACCGGCAGCTCCGGCCACTGCCCCCGCGCCTTGGCCAGAAACTCGTAGCCGCTCATGCCTCCCAGCCGCGCATCCGTGATGACCATGAAAAACTCCTCGCGCTCCAGCAGGTTCAAGGCCCCCTCGGCCGATTCGACCGCGCGCACGGCGTAGCCCTCATCCGCCAGCAGCGTCTTGAGCGACAGGCGCATGTTCTTCTCGTCATCGACGACGAGCACCGGTGGCAGGGCAACGCTCATGGGGGGCAGCCCAGGCAGTGAAGGGCCAAGGGAGTGAACGGGAAAACCCGCACCCCAACACTCCCCCACGCCCGCACGCCGTTGTTTTCTCGACCCGTCTTCACGTCTGCTGTGCCAACTTCATCAAAGTCCTGGCCGGGAATATTAAGATAAACCGGGCGCCCTTTCCAAGCTCAGATTCGACGCGCACGGTGCCGCCATAGAGTTCGACATTGTGCCTGACGGTCGCCAGGCCCAGGCCGGTGCCCTTTGCTTTGGTGGTATAGTAGGCCTCGAAGATCTGCTCGCGCTTGTCCGCCGGAATGCCTGGGCCGTTGTCGCCGATGGAGACCTCGATCGAATAGTCGCTGTGGCACAGCGCCCTGACAAAGACGTGGCCGCCCTGGCCGTCCAGCGCCTCGCGGGCGTTCTGCAGCAGGTTGATGAAGGTCTCCGAGACATGGCGGCGCAGCATCAGCAGGGGCGGAAACTCCGGCCCATACTCCCGGTGGATTTGGACGGGATAGCCGGCCGCGGGGGGAAAGACCCGCTCGATCGCGTGCTCCAGCTCTTCAATGACACTCACCTTTTCCACCCGGCCTTCGCTCAACTGGGCGTAGCCCATGATTTCCGTGATGATGCGGTCCGAACGCTCGACTTCCTCCTGGATGATTTGGACCTGCTCGGCGCCGACGGAACGGCCTTGTTTGAGGGCGCGCTGGAGGGAATAGGCCGCATTGTTGATGACAGCCAGCGGGTTCTTGATTTGGTGCGCAAACTCGGCGGCCAATCGCCCCGCGGCGTGCAACTGCCCCTCCCGCAGGGCGAACTCGCGGGCCTCCTCCTCCGCCTTGCGCTGCCGCTCCAGCAAGACCTGCAGGCCGTAGGAACAGACCGACATCAAGAGCAGCAGCGTCAGCCGCGCCAGCAGCGGCTCGGCCGGACCCTCCAGCGAACCGGAATCGCCGGAAAAACCCGCAAAACGTCCTGGCCGCGCCAGCAGCGGCTCGGCCGCACTCTCGAGCGCGGTGGCCGTCGAGCGGCTGGCCTGGGCGCTGTCCCTCGCATTGGCCGCCAAGGCGGAACTGGCGGGGGGCCGCGCCGCCGGCGAGGCGGCCCGGGGGCGATTTCCCTGGGGCGGCCAGACCGCTTCCCCGGCAGATACGGACGGCCTGAGGGCCGCCGGCGCCGTGTTGGTCGTCGCGTGGCGCCGCGATCTCCAATAGGCCTCGGCCCGGACCTCATTCTCCTTGCCCCGGGCCTCTTCCGCCAAGCTGCTCACCACGTCGACCTGAATCACTCCGACGATCACGTAACAGGCGATAATCGTGAAATGCAGGGCCAGTTGCGAAGTCGCGCGCGGCACACTCACCGCGCTGCGCACGACCAGCGCCAGGAACAGCCAATACGAAAAGCTCTGGTAGCCGGTGGTGAACACCGTCAGCGCCGAAAGCAGGATGATATCCAGCAAGCCCGAGACGAAGACCACCCACTGCACCAGGCCCAGCGGCAGCCGCCGCAGGGCCAGCAACACCCAGGCGATCACGACATTGGCGGGGATGTAGTACCAGAGAAAATACCGCGTCCACTCCTGGACGTCGACGTGCATGTCTCGCATGGCCTGCTGGATCCAGTCGTGGAAAAACGGAAAAAGGAGCATCACAATGCAGGCGGCTTTGACCGGCAGGACGATGTAGCGCTCCATGATGGTGACGCGGCGCAGGAGCTGCTCGGCCTCGGGGGTCGGGATCTCCAGCAAGGCCACGCCCTGGCGACAGAGACGCGCGCAGGCCCGGGCCACGCCGCCCGGGCGGCCTTCGCTCAGCCAACGCCACAGATCATGCTTCATAAACACCCGTCCCGGACGGCGGGCCGGACGCCCCGACGGGACACACCAGGCCTCCGTCCTAGGGCAGCAAGGCCAGCGCGCGGGCGGCCACTTGCTCCACCGGCCACAGCCGGCCCACCCCTTCGTAACCGCAGGCGAGCAAGCCCGCTTCCGGGCCGATGAATTCCACCCCGCGCGACTTGAGCGTCGCCACGTTTTGTTGGGTCGCCCCGTGCAGCCACATCCTGCCGTTCATCGCCGGCGCCACCAGGATGCGGGCCTGCGGATTGAGCGCCAGGGCTACGCAACTCAGGGCGTCGTCGGCCAGGCCGTGCGCCAGCTTGGCAATGGTCTGGGCCGTCGCCGGCGCGATGAGCAGCAGGTCCGCTTCGTCGGCCAGTTTGATATGCGCCGGCTCCCAGCCTGCCGCCTCGTCATAGAGGTCCGTCACCACCGGATGGCGCGACAGCGTTTTGAACGGCACGGCTGTAACAAACCGCAACGCCTCGGCCGTCATCACCACCCGCACCGCGCACCCTTGCTTGGCCAGTTGACTGGCCAAATCGACCGCCTTGTGGGCCGCAATCGAACCGGTCACGCCCAAGACCACATTCTTGCTCATCGCACGATAGGAGTTACAGCGTTACAAGGTTACAAGGTTACAAAAGTTACAAAGGTCTCAAAGGCTGCCTGGTTACAGAACTCCGGAACCCCTGCGCAACCCTTCCAACCCAGGCAACCTTTGCCGCCAGGCAACATTGTAACATTGCATCTTTTCAACGCCAGTCACAGTTCGGGCGCCGCCTGCCGGGCGGAGCGCAGCTTCTCGGCTTCGACAATCGCCAGCATCCGGCGCAGGTCCTCGCTGGCGCTCGCGCTCAGGAGCAGGTAGTCAAAATGCTTGCACTGGGCGATCTCCTGACGCGCCTGGCTCAAGCGCTTTTGAATGACCGGCCAGGCATCCGTGCCGCGTTTGCGGAGCCGTTCTTCCAGGACGGCCAGCGAGGGCGGCGTCAGGAAAACCGAGACCAGCGCCCGTCCCAATTCCGGGTCCTGCCGCGCGCGGGCCCCGATGGTCGCGGCGCCCTGCACGTCCACGTTGAGCAGGACGTCTTTGCCCTGCCGCAGTTTGCCGAGCACTTCCGACTCCAGGGTGCCGTAGCTGTCGCCATAAACGATCGCGTGTTCCAGGAAATTGCCCGCCTGCCGGCGCCGGAGAAACGACGCCGCGTCCAGGAAATAGTAATCCACCCCGTCCTGCTCGCCGGGGCGCGGCGAGCGCGTGGTGCAGGTGATCGCGCGCGCCATCTGCGGCCGGGCGGCGAGCAACTGCTGGCAGAGGGTCGTCTTGCCCCCGCCCGAGGGGGCGGAAATCACCACCAGCAGCGGGCTGGCCGGCGGCGGCGCTTGGGCCGGGCTTTCCCTTTTCGGTGGCGCAGTCTGGGCACTCATCATTCCACATTCTGGGCCTGTTCCCGGAACCTTTCCAACTCCGCCTTGAGCGTCACCACCTCGCGCGAGATCAGGCTGTCGTTGGCCTTGGCGCCGATGGTGTTGACCTCCCGGTTCATTTCCTGGGCCAGAAAGTCCAACATGCGGCCGACCGGCTCTTTGGATTTCTGGCAGTCGGCCAGTTGCTGGAAATGGCTTTGCAGCCGCGTCAGTTCTTCCGAGATGTCGGAACGCTCGGCGAAATAAACCACCTCCTTGAGCAGGCGATCCTCGTCCAGGCCGGGCACTTCCAGCCCGGCGCTCCGGATGCGTTGGACCAACTGGGAGCGGTAGCGCTCGGCGACCTTGGGGGCGTGCTGGTGAATGCGGGTGGCCGATTGGCGCATGCTCGCGATGCGGTGCGCCAGGTCCCGCCCGAGGGCCGCCCCTTCCCGCTGGCGCATCTGCAGCATCTGCCGGACCGCCTTCTTCAGGGCCTTGCCCACCGCCGGCCACAAATCCTGTTCCACGGCCAGTTGTTCATCGGTTTGAAAAACCCCTGGCGCGTGCGCCAGGTGGTCGAGCGTGACCGGCCCGGGCAGCTTGAGCTGCCTGGAGAGGCGGGTCAATTCCCGCGCGTAGGCCTTGGCCAGCGGCACATTCAAATGCATCCGCGCCGACAGCTTGCTGGCGCCCGCGTGCAGCCAGACCCGCACCGTGAGCCGGCCCCGCGCGATGCAGTTGTTGAGCAGGTCGCGAATTTGCGCCTCCAGCAACTCCATCTCGCGCGGCAGGTTCACGGAAATCTCCGTCTGCTTCCGGTTCACCGAACTCAATTCCACCGTCACCTTCAAGCCGTCCTGGGAGCTTTCGCCGCGCCCGTAGCCGGTCATTGATTTCATCCACCGCCCAGTATGCCCAAACCCGCCCCGTCAGGCGAACAAAATCTGCCCCGCCCGGTCCCCGGGGCGCCTCTCACCTTTTTCCGTGCTCCCCCCTAACCCGAATCCCAATCCTAATCTTAATCCTAATCCTAATCTTAATCCTAATCCCAATCCCCTAATCTTAATCCCACTCTCCGCCCACAACCGCCAATCAGGCTTGACTTTGATTAACCGCACGAGCGGCGTAACAACTCCCCGTAGCCGCTCTTCCCCGGAGGCGACCACACCCAACTCACACCGGTCCCGCCCTGCGGGACCAGAACATCCCGCGCCCGCGTCCCCATCCCGCCCGGAGCGGGACGACCAATTCCACCCTGCCCGCGCCCAGCTCGCCCCGACCCAACGCCAATCCCGACACGTCGGGGTTGCCTGACAAACCCCAGGCCAAGGCCCTGGGAGACGCGTCCCGCCTTGGTGGGATCAAGAGCCCCATTCGTACCCTCTTTCTGCGTATTCTGCGTGCTCTGCGGGTAACTGGGAAAGCTATCCCGCCCTGGCGGGACCAAAGGCCTCACTCACACCAGCCCAGCGCAAGGCCCGGGAGAGGCCGTCCGTGCCCGTCCGGGAAAGTCCCTGCCCGTCTGTGTGCCCTGCCGAACTGGCGCCCAATGCCCCATTGTGGCTGCTCCACCTCCCTGCTGCTTGCTAGACCGCCGCTTGGCGGCGTCCCGACACGTCGGGACCGCCCCCCGTAAAGCGGAAAAGCGGATCACCCCCTCCCCTCCGAGCGCATGGGAGAGGGCAAGGGCCGTTCGCTGTTCGCTGTTCGCCGTTCGCTTCTGAGGGCTCCCGCCCGCGCTCGGGGGCAGTGTCAGGATGCGCCCTTGCCCCTGGCCGGGTTGCGTTTTAGCTTTTCCGCTCCAGGGCGCCGGGGCTACTTTACCGGTGATGGCGGCGGAATCTGATGCGCAACCGCGCGAGGGGCGGCATGCTTCACCGTCCCCGCACCGCGGCGGATTACTCACGTTGCTGTTCACGGACGTGGTCGGCTCCACCGCGCTCAAGCAGCAGTTGGGCGACCGCGCGGGGGTCGAATTGCTCCAGGAGCATCACCGGCTCGTGCGGCAAACGCTCAGCCAGTTCGCCGGCGCCGAGGAGGTGCTGCTGGCCGGGGATTCCTTCCTGGTCCTCTTCCCCATGCCGTCGGAGGCGGTGAAGTGCGCGCTGGCGCTGCAAGGGCGGCTGCGCCAGTTCAACCAGGGCCGCGCCGCGCCGGTGCAGGACCGCTTCGGCCTGCACCTGGGCGAGGTGGTGATCGAGGAGACCGGGCCGGGCCAGCGCAACGTGCACGGCATGCAGGTGGACACCTGCGCCCGGGTCATGTCCCTGGCGCAGCCGGCCCAGATTCTCCTGACGCGGCCGGTGTTCGACAACGCGCGCCAGTCGCTCAAAGGGGAGGAGATTGAGGGGGCGGGTCCGTTGACCTGGCTGAACCACGGGCGGTTCGAGCTCAAGGGCGTGGGCGAGCCGGTCGAGATTTGCGAGGTGCGCGCCGCGGACGCGGGGCCATTGTCCCCGCCCACCACCTCCGAGAAGGCGCGGCATCTGCCGGACGAAACGGAAACGGTCCTGGGCTGGCGGCCGGCCATCGGCGGGTCGGTGCCCAATACCAAATGGGTATTGGAACAAAAGCTGGGCGAGGGGGGCTTTGGGGAGGTCTGGCTGGGGCGGCATCAAACGCTCAAGACTGAACGGAGGGTCTTTAAGTTCTGCTTCAGGGCCGACCGGGTGCGTTCGCTCAAGCGGGAGATGACGCTGTTTCGGTTGCTCAAGGAGCGGATGGGCGATCATCCGAACATCGTGCGTTTGTTGGAGGTCTATTTTGACCAGCCGCCCTACTACGTGGAGATGGACTACGCGCCGGGGCAGGACTTGCAGGCCTGGTGCCAAGGCCAAGGGGGTGCCGACAAGCCGCCGCTGGATACGAGGCTCGAGATTGTGGCGCAGATCGCCGATGCCCTCCAGGCGGCGCATGATGCGGGGGTGATTCACCGGGATGTGAAACCGGCCAACATCCTGGTGGGAAGTCCCAAGCCCGAGGCCCGAGGTCCGAGGTCGCTCGAGGCGAAGCTTACGGATTTCGGGATCGGCCAGGTCATCTCGGAGGAATATTTGGCCGGGGTGACGCGCGCCGGCTTCACGCAGACCATTCTGGCCGACTCGTCCTCGTCGAAGACTGGGACGCAACTTTACATGGCGCCGGAGTTGCTGGCCGGCAAACCTGCCTCGATTCGCTCGGATATCTATTCGCTCGGGGTGGTGCTCTATCAATTGCTGGTCGCCGACTTTACCAGGCCGGTCACGACCGACTGGGCGGACGACGTCTCAGACCCGTTGCTGCGCGAGGATTTGAAGCGCTGTTTTGCCGGTAATCCGGCGGAGCGATTTGCCGGGGCCGGCCAACTGGCGGACAACCTTCGCAGCCTTCCCGCTCGGCAGCGCCGCCGCCAAGAGGGCCTGATGCTGGCGCGTCGGGCGGCGCAGCGACATCGAGTGGCTGTCATCAGCAGCGCGGCCGCCGCAGCTCTCCTGGTACTGGCGACGGCGCTCGGCTATGGGTTTTGGCGGACGCAGCAGGCGCGTAACCTGGCTGAAGCCAACGCCTACGCCGCGGATATGAACGAGGCGCAGCAGGCCCTGCTCGCCTACGACCTGGGCAAGGCGCGAACGCTGCTCGCTCGTTACCGGCCCGGCTCCGGTCGGGAACACCTGCGCGGTTTCGAATGGCGATTTCTTGCGGCGGAGTCGAACAGCGAGTATGCAGCGACAAATGCCTCTTCCAACGACTCGGTGTTTCGTACGGCGTTGTCCCCAGACGGGCGGACACTGGCGGTCGGCCGGTACGGCGGAACGGTGGAGCTGTGGGACCCGGCCTCACTGGCCCGTACGGCCACACTCGAAACAAACGTAGCCTTTGCGGCGGTTGCCTTCTCGCCCACTGGCAGACTCCTGGCCGCCTCGGCGCCGCGCGGCGGCATCCGGCTTTGGCAGCTCGACCCGCCGCGCGTCGTCGGAGAGCTGGCTCACACCAACTATGCCAACCGCCTAAGCTTTTCGCCGGACGGGCGATACCTGGCCTCTTCCCATCCGGAGAGCGGCGTCTGTGTGTGGGACCTGGAAACCCGCCAAACCGTGAGGCGTTACCTTGATTTTCATTTCCAGGGTGAGGAACACGGGGGACCGATCTCCTTTTCCCCGGATGGAGGCCACCTGGCCGTGGGCGACGCTTCTGGCCGAATCCGCATATTGGACTGGGCTGCCGACCGCGTCCTGGTGGACATCCCGGCACACCAGCAGGAGATCATGAGTCTGGCCTATTCGCCGGATGGCAAGCTGCTGGCCTCCGGCAGCGGCTTCTCCGCAGAGGACATCCGGCTTTGGAATCCAGCCACCGGCCAACCAGCCGGCTCGCTGGCGGGACACCGCAATTGGATTTGCGTTCTCCAATTCTCCGGTGACGGCAGCCGGCTGCTGTCGGGCAGTGCCGATCAGACGATCGGCGTCTGGGATGTGAGCGCGCGCCGTCTGATTCTGAAGCTCCGCGGCCACTTGGATGAAGTTTGGAGCCTCGCCTTTGATGAGCGTCGGACCAACCTGATCACCGGCTGCAAAGACGGAACTCTCGCCCGCTGGGACATTGACAAGGTGCGACCGCGCGCCCTCCGGTTGGACCTCCCCGGACGGCTCCGGCGCCCTGGTTACGCTGCCAGCGGACCCTCCGTCGCGGTTCTCGACCAGCAAGGCGCCGTCGCCCTCTGGCGTCCCGGCGACCCGCAACAGCTTTCGGTGATCCCTGCCCTTGGCACCAATAACGCCGCCCTGGCCACGGCGCCTGGACGCGGCCTTCTGGCCTGCGCAACCCGCGAGGGCCTGGTCCGCATCTGGTCTCTGCAGTCGGCCAACCTGGTCACCAGTCTCGGCGGACACGCGCGCCCGGCCTCCGGCCTGCTGTTCTCGAAACAGGAGAACTCCCTTGTAGCGTGGAGCCCGTGGAATGCCCCGGGGCTGGTCACCATTTGGGATGCGAAGACCTGGGCCAAGCGCGCTTCCTTTGCGGAGAGAAACGCCGCCCGTAGCGCAGCCTTGTCTCCTGACGGGCGGTTGCTGGTCCTGGGCTTAGCTGAGGGCCGCCTCGCGTGGTGGGATGCTGCCCGAGGCCAGCGACTCGATGAAACCCCGTGTCATCGCCATTGGGTCGTTGGCCTGGGTTTTTCCCCCGACGGGAGCGTTTTGGCCTCCACCAGCGACGACGGCACGGTGGCGCTTTGGGACACGAGGACGCGCCGCCGCACTGCCTACTGGAAGGGCCATTTCCTTGGTCTTCACGCCGTGGCCTTCTCGCCGGATGGCAGGCGGCTGGCGACGGCGCTCAGCGGGGGTTCCGCCGCGCGCCTGTGGGATTTCAGGACCCGGCGGGAGTTGCTCACCCTGGACGCGCCGGGCGGCTTGTTTTACTGGATAAAATTCTCGCCGGACGGCGCTGCGCTGCTGTGTGGGTCAGATGACGCCCATTGCTACCTGTGGCGAGTGCCTTCCTTCGCCGAACTGGACGCCCCCCACTGAACCCAAGCGCTGGTCCCCGAGTAACCGTGGCCAAGGAACGCACCGAACAGCGCAAGCCCGCAGCAATCATGTTCCCCGACATTGCCTCCTGAGTGGCGGTTGGGCATTCGCACGGTGACGAAGCCGAATTACCGTGGCGGCAGCGAATTCAATAGCCTGAGGGCCGCCTCGACCAATTTCTCCCCCGAACCGGCGGCGCACCTTGCGCTCTCAGGCTCGTAATTGCCTTCCGCGTAACTGCGCCGGTCGGGAATGTAACCGATGTTCTCGTTGGCCAGTTCGACGACGAACGTCTGCTCGAAGGGAGACAGTTTCTTGATCGCCAGCCCCAACTCGACAAACACCTCCCCGGGCAGGCCCACCCAGGCCAGGCGGCGGCCCAGCGCAATGACCTGGACTTCGACCTGGTGCGGCTTGCCCTGGCGCGCCGCCACATCCAGGACGCGATAGGCCCGCACCAGCTTCAGGAAGTTCCCGCCGCGATCGTCCCGGGCCGCCGCGACCGCCTGCTGCGCCGCCTCGACTTGCTCGGGGCTGATCTCCGGCAAGGCCAGTTCCACCGACTCAGAGGCTGCCCTTAGAGGGCCGGCGGTCAACGGCTTCATATCCTTGTAGGCCTGGAATACCGCCGCCCCGAGGATGGCGGCGATGCGATTCTGCTCGAAAGGGCCGCTGCTGGGCCAGGACCACGAGAAATCAACATGGTTGATATTCCCGCACGTGCCGTTGGCTACGAGGGTCAAGTGGTTGGCGCCGTGGTAGCCGGCCAGCACGCGGCCCAGCGCGCCCGGCCAATCGGCGCTGATCTTGCTGCCGCCGGTCGTATCGGGGTGCATGGCAAAATTCACGTAAGTGGCAATCGCGTCGAGCGGGCCCGCGGCCCCCGGCTGCTCGCAATAAAGGACGCCCACCTCGGGGTCCGTGGGGCCCGCGGCCATGATGATGTTGGGGTTGAGCTTGCCCGGGTTCCAGCCCACGGTGCCGTCGCGCATGAAGTAGCGGCGATTGAAGGCGAGGTTCTCGCAGCGCCCCTTGGCGGTATTCAGGCGGGCCGGCTGGAGGCGCTCGTTTGCCAACCGCACGCTCTCGGCAATGCGGCCAGGCAGGGCCCGGGTGTAATCCACCGCGATCGGCTTGGCGCCTCCCAGGTCGGCGCTGTGCCGGCCCTGGTCCGCCAGCAGGGGCCCGGTGTGCGCATGGGTGGCGCTGATCATCACGTGGTCGCCCGGGAGGCCGGCGCTCTTTTCGATGGCCCCGCGCGCCTGGTCGGTAATCGCACGCGTGACGCCGATGAGATCGAGCGCCACCAAAGCGGCGCGCCGGCCTTCGCACTCGATCACCAGCGCCTTGCTGTAAAGCGGGTCGAGCACGCCCTCCGCGCTGCGCTCGTGGTAGTACCCGGCCATGGGCACGCCCGGCGGCGGCGTGATCTCCACCTGGGCCGCGCCGACGCGCCATTCACCGCCTTGGGCTGTCGGACCCGGGAGCAAGGCCATCAGCGCGGCGAGGCCGCAACCAAGGTCCCTGCCCATTGGCGAGCTCCACACCGCTCCCAGGGCCTTCCCCAGCCGCGGTGCTCTAGCCTGGAGTGCTCGCGGGCGGCGAAGATTCTCTGGCAGCGGCGCGGTCGCGCCGAGGAGAATGGACCGGAGAAGGATTGGCGCCTCGCTGCCGCAAACCTTCGCCGCCCGTGCGCCTTTGAGTCCAAAGCAGTCCATGGCCCGGCCGACGATTCCGGGAAAGTCGAGAGAGGGCTTTTTCATACGTTCCGATACTGGATCAATTCGTATGTTTTGGCTACCCCTGAACCGCCGGCTGGCCAGTTTTTTGGCAAAAATGGCCAATGTGGCCAATGCAGCCAATGTGGCCAATGCAGTGCTCCGCCAGGTTGCGGCATTTCCTGCGCCGCCGTGGTTCTCTGGCCTGCTTTATTTGCTACCAATTCTCTTGCTTTGGAGGCATCGGGAAAGGTGGCCTGGACAGCCACGGCAAGGACAGAAAAGGCTTTCAAGATAATTGAGGGACCGCGGCGGCCGCGCCTCACGAACCGTGAGGAAAATCGCCCCGCTTTCCCTCAACTACGCTGGCGGCGCTCGCCCAAGTAGCACGCGGCAGATTGCTGCACTCAAGCGTTGACTTTCCCGAACGGTTGAACATCCTTGTTTTACATGAGGACGGCGACCTTGAAAAAACTGCGGCACGACTTCGGCGGCGTCTTCGCCTGGGTGGAACAAGGCGAGCCGGTGGAAATCAGCAAGCGCGGCAAGATCATCGCGATCCTGTCTCCTCCGCCCCGCCCCAAGCCGGCCAAAACCAAGAAACGCCCCGACTTTGCCGCGCGGCTCAAGCGCATCTACGGCGACCTGGTTTTGCCGGGCGACGTGGTGGCGGAAGAGCGCGAAGGGCGGGGTCGCAAAGTCATCATCGCAGCCGACCTCGTGGGCCAAATGGCCACCCCCGAGCCGATGGAGAGATCGCCCCGCTCCAGGGCCAACCAAGGGATACCGTATGCCTGCTATCACTACTGACGCCAAACGAGAAATCGTCGAGGATTTCGCCAAGCTCATCCGGCAGAAGAAAACGAGCGGCGCGAAGCCCGCGCACACGGTTATCAACTTCCGCAATGAGAAGAAGGACGGTGTCGAGCGCCCCATTGAGCAGGTCCCCATCGGCCTGTTGCGGTACCGAAAGGATAACGGCCGCATCGCCTCCGACGTGCTCGATTACCAGAAAAGTTGCGGCCCTCTGGATGAGAAAACGACCGAGGCCCAGACCATTTTAGAGGGATTTCTGGAGGAAAAGGATCCCGAGAAGACCGAGATCTTGACGAAGTCCATCGCTCACTCCGGCCAAAACGAGCCGGCGATCGTCACCTGCGACGGATTCATCATCAACGGGAACCGCCGCAAGATGGTGATGGAGAAACTTGGCAAGAAAGATCGCGGCCGGCCGGAGTTTGAATTCATGAAAGTCGTGATCCTGCCCGGTCCCGGCGACCCCGGCGGTCCCCCGGCTTTGCGGGAGATCGAGCAGCTGGAGAATCGCTACCAACTCCAGAGCGAAGGCAAATCGGAATACTACGGCTTCGACCGTGCTCTTTCGATCAAACGTAAGATGGAGCTGGGATTCACCTTGGAGGAACAGCTCCGCGACGACCCGCGCTATGTCCGCGGTTCCGAGAAGGAAATCGACCAGGCGGTCCGCGATGTCGAAAAGGACTATCTCCTGCCGCTGGAGCGCGTGGACGGTTACCTGCAGCTTTTTGGACGCGACGGGTTATACTCCACAGTGTCTGCCGGTCGGGCCGACCCAGAAGGCCGTTGGCAGGCCTTTACCGACTACAGCAGTTACACCTACCAACGTTGCTTCAAAAATCCAAATTGGCTCCTGACCAGCGGTGTGGATGAAGAAGATATCGGTGGGCTCGAGGATGCGGCGTTCAAGCTGATCCGGCTCCGCCACTTTAAGGGCCTGCCAAAACTTCACATGATCATGCGGCAGTTCCCAAAGCTCTGCGCGGTCAAGGAGAGTCGAAAGGAGCTGTTGAAAATCAGCGAGGAGGTTGATGCGGTGTTGCCCAGCAAGGAGCGATTCGACGATAAGGGTAACCCGTTGTCCGCCGAACAGAACGACCGCAAATGGGTGGAGCGTTACCAGCAGGATGTCATTCACCGCCTGAAAAGGGCCTTGGATTACCAGGAGTCAAACCAGGAGAAGGAGACACCAATCACGCTCCTCGATGCCGCCTACCGCAAGTTGACGCACGAGCGTATGAAGGTGCCTTCCATCTCGGTATCTGATTTCGCCAAGGCGCGGCAGCTCGCGTCTGACATCCAGAAGCGTGCGCGCGACATCGAAAACGAGATTTACCACTACAAGAAGCAATGCGAGTCGCTCGCCAACAAGAAGTGACTACACGCATCAGGCTTGACGGAGATCGTCTGCTTGTCGAGGATGATGCGGGAGTCGTCGCCGGTAAACACTACAGCCAGCTTGTCTATTGGGGCTTCAAAGCTGACGCCCCATCGCGGCGGTTCGTCGCGAGTCCGCTCGACCTGCACACTACGCTCGACAAGCTTCTCGGCTATTTCAAGAAATACCACATTCCGCACGTGGTCGCAGAAGAAGTCGCAGCCAGCCAAGCTGAACTCGGTCGGATGAGGGACGAGCTCCAAGCCGCGATTGCGGCCGGGCGCGCGTTCAAAGATGGCGCTGTCCCCGCGGTCGCCGTAGCGGACTTTCTTCGCTTCGTCGCCGAGCACATTCCCCGCAAGCTTAAGCCCCACCAAATCAAGGCCGCCCTTCACCTGCTCGCCGTAGGCAACGGTGCCAATTTTTCGGTTCCAGGTAGCGGCAAGACCGCGGTCGTGCTCTCGGTCTTTCAGTGGCTGAAAAAAGGAAACGTGGTTGACGCCCTGTTCGTCGTTGGTCCGCCCTCCTGCTTTGCACCGTGGCGCGCTGAATATCGCGCGGTTGTCGGCACGGAGCCAACGGTGGCGCTGCTCGCCGGCGGCGGCGTCGCCGACCGCCGCACCGCTTACACGGTTGGCCGGCGCTCCCTGTGTGATCTTTATCTTACTTCATTCCAAACCCTCCAGCGTGACTGGGAGCGCGTCAGCCTCTTGTTTGCCGAAAGCGGCGCACGGTTCTACTTCGTGATCGACGAGGCGCACTACATCAAACAACTGGACGGTGCGTGGGCTGCCGCAGTGTTGAAGGTGGCTCAGCACGCCACGCGTCGTTGCGTGCTGACCGGAACCCCGTTCCCTCACACCTACGCCGACTCGTTCAATCTATTCGATGCCTTGTGGCCCCATTGCCCACCGTTAAGCCACCGAGACCGCATCCAGATCGAGTACTTCGCGCAGAGGAAAAGCGATCCCGAGGCGGTCGGTCTCCTCAATCGGAGCATCGGGCCGCTCTTCTACCGCGTCCGGAAGCAAGACCTCGGCCTTGCGCCACAGGAGCTTCACCCGACGATTATGGTGCCAATGGCAAAGTACGAGCGGCTCGTTTACGATGCGATTCTCGACCGGCTGCGCACGCTTTCGAAGGAAGACTATTTCCGCGACATCGACTTACTGATCCGGCTGCGGCGAGGTCGGATGATGCGCCTGCGCCAGACCGTTTCCTACGCGAAGCTTCTCAGCAGCGCGGTGCTCGAATATAACGAGAACCTTCTCGCCGACAATCCGCCTCTCGCTGACATCATCAAGCACTACGATCAGCTTGAGTCGCCCGCCAAGCTCACCGCTCTAACCAAAATCGTTGGGGAGCTCCGGGGGAACGGGGAAAAGGTGCTTGTTTGGTCGAATTTCGTTCAAACGCTGAAACTCATTTGCAGGCACTTGCAGAAGCAGGGGCACGGCCTCCGGCTAATCTACGGCGAAACGCCAACGGAAAAAATGAAGCCCCAAGAGGAAGAAACGCGCGAGCAGATCATCGCCGCGTTCTTGAGGGCGGAGAGCGGCATCGACGTTCTCGTTGTCAATCCTGCTGCATGCGCGGAATCCATCTCTTTGCACAAGGCGTGCGCGCACGCCATTTATTACGACCTGTCCTACAATTGCGCACAGTATCTCCAATCGCTTGACCGAATTCATCGCGTGGGAGGCTCGGAGGACAAGGTCGCGCATTATTATTTTCTTCAGTATGCTGACACTGTAGACGCGGACGTGCTCGCGAACGTGCGGAAGAAATCAGAAGCGATGAGCGCCATCATTGACCTGGAGTACCCGATTTACGGTCTGAATATGTTCTCGGTCGACGATGAACTGCAGGCGTATGAACGGCTCTTCCAATAAATGTGCTGCGGTTCTGGCCGCTATCACGCCTCAGCAGATCTTGACCCTTATGGAGATCCTTCAAGGCACGGCTTGGCGCAGTCACTCCTTCGTTGCCGCCCTTTACAAAGAGCGTGCGAGGAACTTTGACGAAACTCTGACCTTCTTGGAGGAGCTGGGCTGGGTCGTGCGTTCCAGCGGGGACCTGCAAGCTGCGCCCGAACCGATCTCCCGCCTCTGCCGCGCACGGCCGGGTGAAACCCCCCGCGCTCTCGCCGAGGCGCTGACTGACTCCCCCGGCCCCCATCGGCAGATTTTGCGCGAGTATTTGGGCCGGTTCGGGCCTCGCGATGGCGAGGTTGTTTATCGTCCCTTGGGCGAACACCGGCTGGAAGAAAGCTCAGTGCGGAACTTTCTCATGGAGCTCGGCGCTGTTCTTTATCGGCCCGACGCGGATCAATACGTCGTCAGCAAGGGCTTTGAGCCGCTCTACCTTTGGGCGAAGAACGTCAGGGGGCGAACTGACAATGCCACCTTGGCCGAACAAGAAGAAGGTCGCCACAGGCTCGGCCGTGCCGCCGAACTTGCGGTCGTTGCTTTCGAGAAAAAGCGACTCGGTTCACCCTGGGCCGCGGAGGTGCAGCACATCTCCGCGACGCTCCCTGCGGCGTGTTACGATATCAAGAGCTTGACCGTGGAGGGCGCATTCGCCTCGCCCCGCTTCATTGAGGTGAAGGCCGTTCCGGCGGACTCCTTCCAATTCTACTGGACCGCTTCGGAAGTTGAAGCCGCCTGTCTCTTAGGTGCCAGTTACTTCCTCTATCTCGTGCCGGTCATCGGCCAAGCTGCCTTTGACCTGAACTCTCTAGAGATTGTGGAGAATCCCTATGTCAATGTGTATCAAAACCCCACCGTGTGGTCCAGGGACGAGAGCGTGATTGTATGCCGCCGACGATCAAAGACAGCGACTACGTGACCGCGCCTGCAGGATTGAACTGGAAGAAAATCGGTCGGCTTAAACCGCCGTTCGGCTATTACGGAGCCAAGCAGCGGCTCGCGTCCCGCATAGTCGCCATGCTGCCGCCCCATAATGCATGGGTTGAGGCCTTCTGCGGCTCCGCCGCAGTCACCTTCGCGAAAAAGCCTGCCCGCATCGAGGTAATCAACGACAGACACGGCGAGATTGTAAACCTATTCGACCAGCTCCGCCGCAACCACGAGGAGTTATGCCGCGCGGTTACGCTCACTCCTTATGCCCGCGAGGAGTTTCTCACCGCCCGCCTGGCCCAACCTCGACTCAGCCGGCTCGAACGGGCGCGGCGATTCCTAGTCGCGGCGATGATGACGGTCAACGGCACGATCGGCAATTCTTGCGGATTCTCCTTTTCCTCGTCATTCACGCGTGCCGGCATGGAGGCGCGCGTAAGTCGTTGGAACAACCTCCCGGAGCGGCTCGCCCAAGTCGCGGAGCGACTCCGTCTCGTGCGCGTAGAGAACCGCGATGCTCGCGAGCTCCTCGGCATGTTCTCAGACCGCCCAGCAACGCTCGTTTATCTCGACCCGCCGTACCTCGTAAAGCGCGACCTGGATTACGTAATCGAAGCAAACGACCACGAGTTTCACGAGGAACTCCTCGAACTCTGCTGCAAAGCGAGATGCATGATTCTGCTCAGCAGTTACGACACACCTCTTTACCGCAAGATGCTTCCAGCCAAGGCTGGCTGGAGACGAAAAATCATCAAAACACATACGCGCGACACGACAGGCAAGGATCATGTTCGCACGGAGGTCCTGTGGCTAAACAAGCACTTCGTGAATGCTGCCAGGGCGGGCAAGGTGCCGATCCACCTGACGAGGGCGGAGCTACGCGAGAATAAGATCAACCCGGCTCGTCCCTAGCCGTCCCCAAGCGGGGCTAACACCAGGGTCTTGAGGACCTCAGACTATGGGCGGTGTGTTGCAGCGGTGGACGGTGAGGCGATGGCTGTCCGGGTGGACCCGGGCGGCACCAACCGCAAGCAGAACCTGCCAGTGCTCGCGAGGACACTGCTGATTCACCGAGCACGGAGAAATCCCTCGCCGGTCAAAGTCTTTCCGGCGGTTGAGCAGGTTGGCGGCTTTGCCTTGCGGGCGGCGGCGCAGGAAATGCCGCAGCCCAGCCGGACACTGCATTGGCCACATTGGCTGGATTGGCTACATTGGCTGGGTTGGCCGCATTGGCCACATCGGCTGCATTGGCCACATTTGCCATTTTTACCAAAAAACTGGCCGGGCCGCCGGTGAAAAACAACCGCGAACAGAACCGAGTAGTTGCTTTTCCTGTTGCCTCCGGCCGCGTGCGCTGGCATAAGCGAGACTGTCCGGTGGCAGAACGTTTCTTCCGCGGGTTCCCCACCCACCTCCTTGGCGTCTGCCGCCGGACGTTTTCTGGTTGGGCGCAGCTCACAATTCCCCGGGGCGCGGACATTCCTGTCAACACCGAGGCGGACAGGAATGTCCGCGCTCCAAGCACCAGCATGGCCGATGTCGGGAAAATGTGAGCTGCGCGCTTTTTGTTTCCGTGGCCGAATATCATGGACATTCCGGCCAAATCTTGCTTGAAGAATGGAAGGTTATGCCGCCAGAACTGAAACAGGAACTGCTCAAAGGCATTCCGCCCATCACGGAGTTGTTGAAAACCGAGGCGGTCGCGGGCTGGCTCAAGACGCAGCCGCTGGGGCTGGTGACCGATTGCCTGCGCCGGGCCGCCGCCGGCGCGCGCCAGGAAGTGCTGGCCGATGAGAGCGGCGGCTGCGGGCCGGAGCAGGTCAGCGCCCAAGCCCTACTCGCCCGCGCCGCCGAGTTGCTGGCGCGGGCCACCACGCCGCGCCTGCGGGAGGCCATTAACGCCACCGGCATTATCCTCCATACCGGCCTGGGCCGCGCCGTCTTTCCCGCCCGCGTGCTGGACTCGTTGCAGGCTGAGTTAAAGGGCTACACCACGCTGGCCATCGACCGCGAAAGCGGCGAGCGCATCGAACGCGATACGCTGGTCGAGTATATCCTCACCGAACTGACCGGCGCCCCAGCCGCCACGGTGGTCAACAACAACGCGGCCGCGACCATGCTGGTGCTGGCGGCGCTGGCCCGTCAGAAGGAAGTCATTGTCTCGCGCGGCCAGCTTATCGAGATCGGCGGCTCCTTCCGCCTGCCGGAAGTCATGGCCCAAAGCCAGGCGCGGTTGGTCGAGGTGGGCACGACCAATCGCACGCACCTCAAGGATTACAACGACGCGGTGACGGCGGACACGGCGGCCATCCTGCGGGTGCATCCGAGCAATTACCGCATCGTGGGCTTCACCAGCGAACCGGCGCTGGCGGAGCTCGCCGCCCTGGCGCAGCGGCGGCATCTGCTCTTGATCGATGATTTGGGCGCCGGGGCGCTGCTCGACCTGGAGCAGTTCGGGCTGCCGCACGAACCGACCGTCCGCGAGTCCATCGCCGCCGGGGCGGATGTGGTCCTGTTCAGCGGCGACAAGCTGATCGGCGCCAGCCAGGCGGGGGTGATCGTTGGCCGCAAAGACCTGATCGAGCGGCTGCGCCAGCATCCGCTCATGCGGGCCCTGCGGGTGGATAAGACCTGCCTGCTGGTGCTGGAGCGGACCTTGCACCTGTTCCGCCAGCCCGAGCTGCTCCCCCGCGAGCACCCGACCTACCGGATGATCTGCACGCCGGCCGAGACCCTCCAACGCCGCGCCCGGGCGCTGACCGAGGCCCTGGCCACCACCGCCCCAAAGCTCACCGCTCGCACCCAGGAGAGCGTGGCCTACCTGGGCAGCGGCTCGCTGCCGACCGAAGCGATTCCCAGCCTGGTGGTCACCGTGTCCGCCCCCGGCCTGAGCGCCGCCGAACTGGCCCGCCGTTTGCGCCTGGATGCGGCCTGCGTCTTCGGCCGCATCGAAGCCGACCTGGTCCGGCTGGACCTGCGGACCATTACGGATGAACAAGTGCCCGCCATAGCCGCCGCGCTGGGACGAATCACAGCAGAGCCATGAAAGCAAAGCGAGCGGCGAGCAAGCCGCTGGTAAATCAGGCCGTCTTGCTGGCCCGCGCCCGGTTGGCCGAAGTCAAGGACGAGCGGCAACCATGACTGGCCCGCGCAAGAACATCATGCTGGGCACGGCTGGGCACGTGGACCATGGCAAGACGGCCCTGGTCAAACTGCTGACCGGCTGCGAAACCGATACCCTGGCGGAAGAGCAACAGCGGGGCCTGACCATTGACCTGGGCTTTGCCCCCTGCCGGTTGGCGGACGAGCGCGTGGTCGGCGTGGTGGACGTGCCCGGGCATGTCGATTTCATCCGCAACATGGTGGCGGGCGCGCACGGCGTGGACGTCGTCATCTTTGTGGTCGCCGCCGACGACGGCATCATGCCGCAGACGCACGAGCACCTGCACATTCTCACGCTGATGGGGCTGCGCCATGGGCTGGTGGCGCTGACCAAGATCGACCTGGTCGAGCCGCCGCGGCGCCAGGCGGTCAGCGAGGACCTGCGGCGGCTGCTGGGCGGCACTTTCCTGGCCAACGCCCCGCTCTGCCCGCTCTCCAACCTCACCGGCGAAGGCTTCGACGGCTTCTTCGACGCGCTCAACCAGGTGGTGGCGTCCTGCGAAGACCGCCCCACCTCTGGCCCTTTCCGCGTCTGGGTCGAGGACGTGTTTACCATTCGCGGCCCGGGCACCGTGATCACCGGCATCCCGACCAGCGGGCGCGTGCGCGCGGGCGACAGGCTGACGCTGTGGCCGCCGGGTCTGGCCGGGCACGTGCGGCGGCTGCAGGTCTATGGCGAGGACGCCCCCGAGGCCCGCGCGGGCGAGTGCGTGGCGCTCAACCTGCCGGAGATTGACCACCTGGCAGCCCGGCGCGGCATGGTCCTCTGCGCTGCCGACGCCCTGACGCCCGCGACCATGGCCGAAGCGGAATTACTCATCCTCGGTTCCGTGAAGGGCCAACTGGACGACTTCAGCGAAGCCCACTTGCACATCGGCACGGCGTCGGTGCTGGCGCGCGTCGCCCTGCTCGAGACGACCGAAATGACCGCCGGCCAGAAGCAGATGGTCCAATTGCGCCTGGCCCAGCCCCTGCCACTGCTCGCCGGGGAGCGCTACGTCCTCCGGGCCAGCCTGGCGGGGCAGGGACAAAGCGGGCTGATCACCGTCGGCGGCGGACGTATTCTGGGCGTCAGCAACCGGCGTCTCCGCCGGAAAAAGCAGTGGACGCTCCAGGCCCTGGCTGCGCGGCGCGAGGCCCTGGATGACCCGGCCAGTTGGTGCGAACTGATGTTGCGGGAAAGCCGCCAACCCCTCGCCGCGCGCGAGCTTGAGCAGAAATGTTTTCTGCGCCCCGAAGAATTGGCGGCCCTGCTCGAGACCCTTCGCGCCCGGGGCCGGGTAGTCCGGTTGCCGAGCGGCGCGCTGGCGCACGGCGCCGTGATCGAGGAAACCGCCGCCCGGATGCTCGCCGCCATCGCCTCGTTCCACGACGCCCACCCGCAACGCGCAGGCATCGGCCGGGACGAGCTCCTTTGCCTCCTGGGCGAGAGCCCGGAAATCTGCGACCTGGCCGCCGAGTCGCTCCTGGACCGCAAACAGGTCGAGCGCCCAGGCCCCGTTTTTGCCCGCGTCGGTTGGAGCGCCCGGCTCTCCGAAGGCGACCAGGGCCTCTCGGACCAGGTGGCCGGCGCTTTCCAGCAGGCGGGCTGGGCCGCCCCCGCCCCCGCCGAACTGGCCCTCTCCCTGAACCAGCCCGCGGACCGGCTCGAAAAGATGATGCAGTTGCTGGCCGAGCGCGGCGTCCTGGTGCGCCTGGACCAGCGCACCTTCATCCACCGCGACGCGCTCGAGGCCGCCAAACAAGTCGCCTTGCGCCTGTTCGCCCAAAAACCGTCGTTCTCCACCATGGAATTCCGGGACGCGCTGGCCGTCAGCCGCAAATACGCCGTGCCGCTGCTGGATTATCTCGATAAGATGCGGTTTACCGTCCGCTCCGGCCATAATCGCACGCCGGGCGTTGAGGCGAGGAAACTGGTTAATTCCAATTCGCGTTAGAGCGGCCCTGAAGTTGAGAGCCAGTGAAATGAATGCCATCCTGAGCGTCGTTGCAAAACTGAGCTGGTGCCTGGTCTTGAGTGTGACCTGCTGCGCTGGCGCCAGCGGTGAAGGCGTGCATCATTACGTATTCTTCAACCGGGACAGGGAGAGAATCTCCGACGCTGCGTTCCTCGGCACAAAGGCGTTTCAAGGAGCGCAATTGAAATACACGTGGCGCGAGCTGGAGCGGGGCAAAGACGGTTATGACTTCAGCGCCATTCAGCAGGACTTGACCTTTCTGAATTCAAAGGGCAAGAAGCTGTTCCTGCAGCTTCAGGATGCCTCGTTTGATCCAACTGTCGTCAACGTTCCCCGTTATCTGCTGAACGACGCTCGCTACAATGGAGGAGTTGACAAGCAATACAATATTGAAGGAGAGGACGAAGAACACGCGGTTCCAATGGGCTGGGTGGCGAGACGGTGGGACCCGGCAGTGCAGGAGAGATTCCACAAACTCCTGCTGGCGCTCGGCAAGGAATTTGACGGCCAGATCGAGGGAATCAATCTGGCGGAGACCGCGGTGTCTTTTGGAGAGAGCGGACGCTTGTTTCCAAAAGGCTTCACGCCTGCGATTTATCGGGATGCCGTCGTTACGAACATGATTGCATTAAAGCGCGCGTTTCCGAAGTCGGTAACTATGCAGTACGCCAACTTCATGCCTGGAGAATGGCTGCCGGAGAGAGATCAGTCCTATCTTCGCAGCGTGTATCAACGGGCTAAAGAACTGAGAGTGGGCGTCGGAGGTCCCGATCTCCTGCCTTACAAGGCTGGACAGATGAGCCATTGCTATCCCCTGATCCGGGAAAGCGCCGGCAAGGTTCCAACCGGAATCGCCGTTCAAGACGGCAACTATCAGTACCAGAATCCGAAAACCGCCCAGCCGGTTGCCCTGGGCGAGCTGCTCGGATTTGCAACGGAGCATCTCAAGGTCGATTACATCTTCTGGTGCGCCCAAGAACCCTTTTATTCCCAGAAAGTGATACCGTTCTTTCAGGCGCAACGGTGAGGAGAAGAATCCAACGGCGATGAAGATCGATATTGCCAAACGGCGGCGGGTCATGGAACGTTCGCAGCGGCTGGGCCACTGCGTATGCGACCCGCGCCGGGCCTGTCCCTGCGATGTCTTTCGCGACCAGGGGATCTGTCCCTGTGCCGGTGAGCGGCCCGACCCGGCTGACCTTTCCCAACTCCAACTCACCAGGCTCGTGCGCAATGCCGGCTGCGCTTCCAAGATCGCTCCGGCGGACCTCGAGGCAGTGCTTGCGCGGCTGCCGGAAGTCAAAGACCCCGCCGTGATCTCCGGCCTGGCCGCCGCCGACGATGCCGCCATTTACCGCATTGCCGAAGACCTGTGCCTGGTCCAGACCGTGGACGTGTTGACTCCTTGCGTCGATGACCCGCATCTGTTCGGCCGGATTTGCGCCGCCAATTGTCTTTCCGACATCTATGCCATGGGCGGCGAACCGCGCACCGCGCTGAGCATCCTGGCCTTTCCCTCCGAGACCCTGGAGGGAGAAATCATGTGCCGGATGCTGGCGGGCGCGATGGAGACCCTGGGCCAGGCCGGGGTGGCGCTCGTGGGCGGGCACAGCATCAAGGACGATGAGATCAAGCTCGGCTTCGCGGTCACCGGCGTGATCGACCCCGCGGTCGCCGCCGCCCTGGCCGCGCCCCGCCCCGGCGACCTCCTGGTATTGACGAAGCCGCTGGGCACCGGCGTGCTGGCCTTCTGCCGGCAGGTCGGCCGCAACCACGCGGCCGGGTTCGCCGCCGCCGAGGCCGCCATGGCCACGCTCAACCGCGCCGCCGCCGAGGCCATGAAAGCCGCCGGCGCTTCCGCCTGCACCGATGTCACCGGTTTCGGCCTCTTCGGCCATCTCCTGCGCCTGGCCCGGCAGAGCCACCTGACGGCCCAGGTCTTCGCCCGGGCTTTGCCCGCCTTTGAGGGCGCGCTGGAGGCCTTGCGGGACGGGGTCATTCCCGGGGCGGTGGAGCGAAACCGCGAATTTGCCGGCGAGGAGCTCGAGGTGGCCCCGGGGGTCGAGGAGGCGCTGGTGCACCTGGGCTGTGATGCGCAGACCTCCGGCGGACTGTTGATCGCCATCCCGCCGGCCCGCCTCGGGGCCTTGCAGGACGCCCTGGCCCGGGGCGGTGTCAAAGGTTTCCTGATTGGCAAGTTCCTCGAACCATCCCGCGGGCGGATTCACCTCACGCAGGCGGGAGCAGAGGAGGAGCGCGCAAGCCCGCAGGCGCGCGAAAACACCCAACTTGCGGAGGCGGGCCTCCGCCCTGTTTCAGCCATGAGCCCATCCGCCGATTCCGACGCGCACCCGGCCGGTTGCTGCGCGGACATTTTCGAAGCGAAAAACGCCACCACCACCACGCCCCAAGCGCA
Source organism: Verrucomicrobiota bacterium (assembly GCA_049518415.1). Taxonomy (GTDB): domain Bacteria; phylum Verrucomicrobiota; class Verrucomicrobiia; order Limisphaerales; family UBA8199; genus CAVQND01. The sequence continues at coordinate 35,702 of JBEKRX010000001.1, read as the reverse complement.
GGAAGCCTTTGGGGCGCTGCTCCGCGCCGCGCAGGCCCCCGGCGCCCTGGATGCGAAGACCAAAGAACTGATCCTCTTCAGCCTGGTGGTTTATAGCCGCTGCAGCCCCTGTTTTGCCGCGCATTATCAAAAAGCGCGCGAGTGGGGCCTCACCCAGGCGGAACTGGACGAAGCCGCCTGGTGCGCCATCGCCATGGGCGGCGCCCCGGTGCGCATGTTCTATGAGGAACACCTGCCAAAGGGGGGTGAGTGAGTGGGTCAATGTTCAATGTTCGATGTTCGCTCCGCTTCCATCCTCCATCCTCTATGCTCCACCCCCACTCCCAGCCTGCGGTACTTGCCATCTCCCCTCCGGATTGCTATCCTTGGCCCAGCAGTGAAATCCCTGTTTAAAGAATTCTTCCAGCTTTGCTGGCAGGAAAAGAAGTGGTGGCTGGTGCCGCTGGTCGTGCTCCTGCTGCTGGGGCTGGCAGCGCTCTTCATTCTCGCCTCCAACTCGGGTATCTCCTGGGCGCTTTATCCGTCCAAGTAATTCCCGCCCGTTCATCCATGACCGAGCACGAAGTCATGCAGGTTTTTCGCGAGACCGGAGCGCTGTTGGAGGGCCACTTCATCCTGCGCAGCGGCCTGCACAGCCGCCAGTACTTCCAATGCGCCCTGGCGTTGCAGCAAATGCCGACCGTCGAGAAGCTGGGCGCCGAACTGGCCCGGAAAGTCCGCCCGCTCGCCGCAGTCACCGTCGTTTCGCCGGCCATGGGCGGGCTGGTTCTGGGCCAGGAAGTGGCCCGCCAACTCGGCGCGCGCTTCCTCTTTGTCGAGAAAGAAGAGGGCAAACTGGCTCTCCGTCGGGGATTCAGAATCGCGCCCGGCGAGAGGATCCTCGTGGTGGAGGACGTCGTCACCAGGGGAGGCCGGGTGCAGGAGACGTTGGACATCGTGCGGGGCCACGGCGGGCAGGTCGTCGGTGTGGCCATGGCCGTGGATCGCTCCGGCGGCACAGTGGGTTTTAGCGTGCCGAGCTTCAGCCTGATGTCCCTCTACGTGGAGACGTTCGAGCCCGACAAACTGCCCCCCGATCTGGCAGCGCTGCCTGCGGTTAAACCGGGCAGTAAGTAATGAGTGACCTGGTTGCCTGGTTACAAGGGTCTGAGGGCTCGTGCAAGAATAAATTCCAAGATCTGGCTGCTTGGGTGGAGCGTGAAGCGTGAGAGCGTGGAGCGTGGTCCCGATTCCGAATCGGGAATGCCCTCACGCTCTATCCCGATTCGGAATCGGGACCCCGGACCCGACCGCGGGGTCGCATCTAAACCTTTTTACATATTCGGCTTGACCTTGCGGCGCCAGGCTGGCTGATGAAGCGCCCTTGCGCGGTCTGTGCGGCGGACGGACCGACAAGGAGCAACGCGCGGCGTTGCGCCAATACACCGAGGGGCTGTTGCGCCAAGGGGTGATCGAACGGCCCTGGGACCGGCCGGTCGGCGGGCTGGCGCTGGGCAGCGCGGCGTTTGCCAGGCGGCTGGTGGAGGGGGTGGGGGGCAGCCGGGGGGAGCAGAAGGAGGTGAGGCGTCTGGCGGGGCGCCCCAGTTGGGCCGAGATAATCTCGGCCGTGGAGCGGTTGAAAGGCGGGGGCTGGGGCGAGTTTTGCGACCGGCGTGGGGACTGGGGCAGGGACGGGGCGTTATGGCTTGGGCGCAGGGCGGGGCGACTGTGGTTGGCTGAGCTTGGGCGGTTGGCCGGGGGAATGGGGTATGCGGCCGTAGCCCAGGCGCTGACCCGCTTCGGCCGGCGAATGGAACGAACTCGGGAATTGCGTCAGAAAATAGCTACAATTCAAAGGCAAAGGCGGAAGACTCAGAAGAGGAATTAAGGATTCAGTTCAGTTTGACTCGCTCATGCGCATCCCATTGGGACATGTCGGACAGAATGACCTGGTCACCAACCTGCAGGCCGCTGACGATTTCGATCGTGCTCACCGAACTGTGCCCCAGCTTGACCGGCACGCGCACCGCTCCTCTGCCGCCGTCCACAACCTTAAAAAGTCCCACCTGGGTGTCCGCCTGGCCTTGCACCGGCCGGCCCACATACGTCACGTTCTCCAACCGTTCGAGTTGGATGGTGCCGTCCACGCTCAGATCGGGCCGCGCGCCTTTCGGCAGCGCTGCGTCCAAAGCCACGTCCATTGTCACCGTGCCGTTCTCCACCGCCGGGTCAATGCGCGTGACATGGCCGGGTATAACGCCGTTACGCGTGTCAATTTCCGCCAACTGATCCAGTTGAACGTCTCTGGCTTGTGTTTCCGGAATCTTGATAGCGGCCTTCAGTTTGGTCATGTTGGCGACGCGAGCCACGGGCGCGCCGGCCGCCAGTTGCTGGCCAACCTGGAGCGGATTGGCGGGGTCGCCGAGCCGCTGCAGGACCCCGTCCATGCCGGAACGGATTTTGAGCCCCTCCACCAGCCGGCGCTTGAGTTCAAGCTGCGCGCGTAGTTGCGAGACCCTGGCTTCCTGGACCTCCCGTTGCGCTTTGGCCGCAACGTCCGAGGCATTCAGGCGCTCCCGTTCGATCTCGAGCAGTTTGGCTGACTCTTCGGCTTTGGTCTTGGCGCGCTTCAGTGTCACCGCCGGAGTCAGCCCGCTTTTTGCCAGCGCATCCTCGACTTCGAAGTCGGACTTCGCGATGCTGTATTCCGCCTCGGCGGTGGCCACGGCTTTCCTTTGGGTCATTTTATCGGTGTCCAGTTTGACGCGCAGGTTGGCCAGTTCGGCTTCGGCGCCCCGGAGTTCCCACTCGGCGTTGAAGGCCGCCTGTTCGACTTCCGGATTGTTCAACTCCACCAGGACGGCGTCGGCTTTCACCCGCGCGCCGGGCAGCACCAGAATCCGCTCGACGCGCCCGGCGCTGGCCGTCGGAATCCAGCGGATGTCTTCGGGCACGAGCGTCCCGTTGCCGCGCACCTGACGGAGCATCTCGCCGCGCTTGACGGTGTCCATAATCAGCGTGGACTTTTCGACACCTGGCGCGGCGGGTTGCAGCCGTGACAACCCGAGCGTCACCAGCACCAGCAGGACGATCACTCCGCCGGCCAATAACCAGCGACGCCTTTGACGGCGCTTCTTCAAGGCTGGTGAAACGGGAACATCCATGGTCAAGTCCTGCCGTTCGTGGCGTTCATTGCTTCGTTCCCGCTCATCACGCTGCCGCCACCCCCTCGTTCACAATCTGACCATCGAACAAATGGATGGTTTTCTGCGCATCGCGGGCGTAACGCGGATCGTGCGTCACCAGGCAGATCGTCGCGCCCTCGGCGTGCAACTCACGCAACAACGCCATCACGGCGTCGCCGTTCTTCGAGTCGAGATTTCCCGTCGGTTCGTCAGCCAGCACGATGGCAGGCCGGCCACCCAGCGCCCGAGCGACCGCCACGCGCTGTTGTTGTCCGCCGGAAAGCTGCGCCGGATAATGTTTCGCCCGCTGGGTCATGCCCACCTTCGCCAGTGCTTGAGCCACCCGCTGGCGCCGCTCCGCTGCCGTCAGCCCGCGATAGGTCAGCGGCAGTTCGACATTTTCCCAGACCGTCAGATCGCCGATGAGATTGAAGTTTTGGAAGATGAATCCGATCTCGCGGTTGCGCACCTTGGCCCGCTGGGCGTGGTTCAACTGCTCGACCGGCTCGCCGCGCAGTTGGTAGCTGCCGCTCGTCGGCGAATCCAACATGCCGAGAATCGAGAGGAGCGTCGACTTGCCGCAGCCGGACGGCCCGGAGATCGACACGTAGTCGCCATGACAGATTTTGAGCTTGACGCCCGACAAGGCGTGCGTCTCGACTTCGTCGGTGAGAAAGACCTTTTGGATGTCGTCCAACTGAATCAGCGGTGTGGTTGTTTTCATCAATTTGGGAATTTCATTCGTATCTCAGCGCCACCATGGGGTCGACCCTGGCCGCGCGGCGCGCCGGCAGCCAGCAGGCCAGCAGCGCGACGCCAGTCAGCATCACCAGGATTACCGCGAAAGTGAGTGGGTCGGTTGGGCTGACGCCAAAGAGCAGGCTGCGCATGAGGCGGGTCAAGGCGAGCGCGCCGACCAACCCGATCAGGCCGCCCGCCAGCACCAGGCACATGCCTTGGGTCATAACGAGCCGGAGCACGTCAGCCGCGCGGGCGCCGAGGGCGATACGGATGCCGATTTCGCGCGTGCGCTGGGTGACCGAGTAGGCCACCACGCCATAGAGGCCAACCGCCGCCAACACGAGCGCCGCCAGGCCAAACGCCAGGAGCAGCAAGGCGTTGAATTCGATGCGTGAGGTCGAGTCGGCGATGCGCCGCTCCATCGTCATGAGGTCATAGACCGGCGCCTCGGGATTCACGGCCGCCACCCCGAGGCGCACAGCGGCGGCTACGGCGAGCGGGTCGCCCGCAGTTCGCAGGTTCACGTAATAGCCAGGGTAGCCGGATTGCAGATAGGAGAGGTACACGTCGGCGCCCATCTCGGTCGCCATCTGGTCGTACTTCACGTCGCCGATCACCCCCACCACCTCCACCGAGGAGAAGTCAGACGACAAGGCGGGGCTGAGGTCGATCTGCTGGCCGACAGGGTCCCTGCCGGGCCAGTATTTGCGAGCGGCAGTCTGGTTGATCACCGCCACGAGCTGGGTGCCCTTGCGATCCTGGTCCGTGAACCAGCGGCCGCGCGCCAGCGGCACCCGCAGGGTGTGGAGATACTCCTGGCTCGTCAGATGAACGCCGATGAACGCTTCCACTGGCCCGCCCTCCTTTCCGGCGGGGGGCACCATCATGAAGCTGCGATCGTAGGTGCCGGACAACGGTGCGGCATTGGCCAGACATACGGACTCCACCCCTGGGATCGCGTTCATTCGCTCCATGACCTGTTGGAAGAAGAGCGGCTTGGCCTCCTCGGATGAGCCGCGGGGCTGATCCAGTCGAAACGTCAGCAGATGCTTTGGATCGAAACCCAGCCGCGTCGTCGTCAGCCGCGCGAAGCTGTGCACCATCAGGCCCGCGCCGACCAACAGCATGAGGGCCAGGGCCGTTTCCGCAACCACGAGCAGGCTGCGCACCCCGCGCAGCCGCAGGCCTGAATACGTCCCCGCCGGCCGATCGGTCGCGCGATGCAGCGCCGGACTCAAAGACCCACTTACCGCCTGCCATGCTGGAAACAGTCCAAAGATCACACCGCAGCCCAGCGCGACGCAGAAGTTGAACGCCAGGACGGGGGTGCTGAGTTGAATCGCGCCGAAATCCGGCAACCGCGCGTAATGCGAATGAAAACCGAAGTTGTCGGCCGGCTGGAATGCGGACATCAAGGCAATCGCCCAGTGAGCGAACAGCAAGGCGATGGCCCCGGAAACTACCGCCAGCACGAGGCTCTCCGCCAGCAATTGCCGGATGAGCTGTCCGCGCGTCGCCCCCAAGGCCAGCCGGACCGCGATCTCGCGTTCCCGCGACGCGGCCCGCGCCAACTGCAAATTGGCGACATTCACACAAGCGATCAGCAGCACAAAAGCCACGGCAGCCGCCAGCACCCACAGGGATCGCCGGATGGCCGGATCGGTCGCCGCCTCTCTGAACGGCACGAGGTGAATGCCATACGCCTCCTTTTCGGACGACACCGGGAGAACTGACTCAAGCTGCCGTTCCAACAGGTCAAGACTCGCCCGGGCGGCGGCCAGACTCGTCGAGGGCTGCAGACGCGCCAAAACCCGGTGCCACATGGTGAAGGGCCGCTCAAGCCGGCTCGGATCTCCGCTCAAAGTGGGCGTCATCGTGATCGGTACCCACATTTGGGTTGCGCCGGACTGCCCTTTGAACCCTGCCGGCAGCACGCCCACAATGGTCAACGGCGTCTGGTTCACCCGCAGTGTCCGGCCGATCACTCCCGGATCCCCGCCGAAGCGGCGCTGCCAGTAGCCCGCACCGATCACTACGACCGGCTGACTGGCCCCTTTCCGGTCCTCTTCGCGAACGAACACCTGGCCAAGGACGGCCCGCAGTCCCAGCAGCGGAAAGTAGCTGGCCGAGGCGAGTTCGGTCTCCACGCGCTCCGCGCCGCCCCCCTCCGTTACGGTGAGAGTGCGGCTGTCACAGGCGGCAATCTGAGCGAAGATCCGGTTGTGGTCGCGCAGCAGCTCGAAGCGCGGATAGGACCACACCGGCAGGGTCTCGGCGGGTTTACCGGGCGCCGAGATCGTGGACTGCACCTGCACCAGCCGTCCGGGCTCGGGGTAGGGAAGGGGCTCGAGCAGGACGGCGTAGAGGACACTGAACAACGCGCTGTTCACGCCGACGCCCAGCGCCAGCGTGAGCACCGCCACAGCGGTGAAACCGGGGTTCTTGAGGAGCATCCTCAGACCGAAGCGTAGGTCATTCATATTTCCCATTGGCGATTGGCAATCGGCTCATTCATATCGCAGAGCCACGAGCGGATCGACCCGGGCGGCCCGGCGCGCCGGCACGAGGCAGGCCAGCAGCGTTACCAACGCCAGCAACAGGGAGACGCCCGCAAAGGTGCCCAGGTCAAAGGGACTCACCCCGTAGAGGAAACTCGCCAATAAATGCGTGACGCTCAACGCGCCCGCCAAGCCCAGGACCACACCCAAGACGGCCAGGCGCAGGCCTTGCTGCAACACCAGGCGGAGACTGGTCGAGTGGAGCGGAGGCGCGACCGGTTTAGACCAATGGCTTCCTGTGTTGCGGCCCTTCCGAGCATTGTGGCAAATGGCTATCACGTCCTGCCCACGTTTCCTCCGCCCCCTCATTGACCCTGCAGGCGCCAGGATGCGCCCGAAAGTAACCTTGTGATCTTATATTGTACCGGCAATGCAAACAGCGATTTGTTTTTCATACCCAAGCAAAGAACACACAAGTCGGCGGAAATGTTTCACTACAATGCGCCGGCCCCGCTGAGTTACTGATAGGAAATTCGTTTTTGACGTGCCGCCGGGTTACCAGCAGAGCAAGCCGCGGACGAAGAAGAAGTCGGAAGCCTATGTGGGGAGGATCGAACAGATTCTCAAGGCGGATCAGGCGCTGCCGCGCAAACAGCGGCACACGGCTAAACGGATCTGGGAGCGACTGAAGGGGGAGGGATTCACTGGCGGCTATGGCCAGATCAACGCATTACACCCCTCCCCTGTCCCGCTTTATCGTCTCCGGGACAAAGCGTGAAGTCGACCCCGCGCGAGCATTCACATCAAACCTGATCCAGCACCTGAACAGTTACTGCTACTGGCGCACGGTTTGGCCGAGGAGTTTGCCGAGCACTCGCGCCGGCGCGCTGGCGCCGTTGTAGAAGCTCAATTGCAGCGTGGCGGGGCGGCTGCCAAAAAGGCCCGTGAGCAGGACTTGCGAGAAAGTCTGGCTCGGCTTGTAGGCGCCGAGCAGGTTGGCGCTGAGCGTGCGGGTGCCGGTTTCGATGATCGACCGGTCCGGCGCGGCCGAGCTGTCAATCACAATCGTGGCCGTGCCCCCCAGCTTGCTCAGAGGCAGGATACTCATGTCCACGCTCCAGGCGCCGTCCACGCCGGGCGGCAGGGCGACGGCGAAATTGGCGCCGGGGATGACCTTGGCGCCGCCCAGCCCAGACACACGCACGCTGCCGCCCACCGGGCTGCCACGGACCAGCGGAATCCAGGCCGCCGGGTTGGCGGGGTTGGGGTCCACCCTGAGGTTATAGGTCAGGTGGATGCTGAATTTCCGATACTGGCCGGCGATGAGATCGTCCCCGCTGAGGCTGACGGTGAAGATGGCGCGGGTGGCATTGCCGCCGAGGCTGACGCTGCCATTGAGCACGAAATTGGCGGCCACCACGTCCTGGCCGAGGCTGAGCATGGTGGTGCCGGTGCCGCGCAGCCGTCCGGCGAGGTCATGGGTGAGGTACACCGCAAAGGAGAGGTCGGAGATGGCGCCGACGCCGACCACTTGCTGATCGAACTGGTAGGCGCCGGTGAAATCCCAGACGGGGAACGTCGTGCGGTCGAAGGCAAAGGAAATTGGCCCCGAGGGCGCCTGGGCCAGGGCCAGCGGGAACGATAAAAGCAGAACGGGAACGAACAAGAGCCGGTTCTTCATTGCACTAATCATAAATCTCGCGTCAGGCGCGCAATGGTGCCCGATCAGAGCCGAGCATGTGCGCGCGCAAGGGTTTCGTCAAGCCGATTTCGCCTGGTGCTCCCACAACTTGGCGTATTTCAGGAAGGTGTAGTAGGCGTAAAGAGTGGCCAGGACAAGCCCGTAGCGCCCATCGCGGAACCCTTGTTGGAGGACCAAGAGCCGGAAGAACCTGCCCGCCGGGCGGAGGAGCATTTGGGCCAGGGAGGCCCGTTTGCCCGCCTGGGCGTAGCGTTGGGCCATGAGGGTCGAGTAGCGCTGGAGTTTGGCCGTGGCAATCTCCAGGGTGTCCCAGGGGTATTGTAGGACATGCTGGCGCAGGTAGCCGAGGCGGCCGTTGAGCGTGTAGCTCTCGTGCACGAGCTCGTCGTTGTAACGGAAGCATTGGCGATTGAACAGTTGCGGCTGGCGGTAATCGGGATACCACCCCCCGTGGCGCATCCAATGGCCGAGAAAATGGCTCTTGCGCGGGATGTGGTAGGCGTCGCAGCGGGGCGCCAGCAGTTCCTGGCGGATCTCCTGCGCCAGTTCCGGCGGGCAGCGTTCATCGGCGTCGATGCTCAGGACCCAGTCGTGCCTGGCGACCGCCAGCGCGAGGTTGCGCAGCCTGCCGAAGCCGCAAAACTCTTCCTGGATGACCCGGGCGTTGTATTCCCGCGCGAGCTCGACGGTGCCGTCCGTGCTGAAGGAATCCATGACCAGGATTTCGTCGGCCCATTTCACACTTTCGAGCACGGCCCGCATCTGCCGGGCTTCATTGAGCGTGAGCGTGTAAGCCGTAACCGGTCGGGCGGTTGTCATGCCGCTAGTGGTTACGCCCGCCGCGGGGCCGGCGCAAGCTCCGATTCGCCCTCGCCGGGTCAGCAAGGTCTGAATCCACCGAGCGGCGCGCTTGCATGGAACCGCCCGTGAGTGGCATGGTTTGTTCGAGGAAGGCGAGCGAAGTGTTGGAACAGGTCAAGGCCTTGCCTCCGCGCCAGCGTCGGAGGTTCGTTGAAAGTGTCTGCAAGTTGGCAGCGGCGATCAGCCCGCCATCGCGCCTGGGGGCAATCGGCCCGGGTTGACAAGGCCGTCATGATGCAATAGCATCAGATGCATGAGAACCACTCTCAACATCGAAGACGACGTTCTGCAGGCGGCCAAAGAATTGGCCCAACGTGAGGGCAGCACCGCCGGCCAGGTCCTCTCCGTCTTGGCCCGGCGCGGTTTGGGGTCGCAAACGCCACTGGCAAAGGGCCGCCCAATTACACGCGGCGGCGTGCCGCTACTGCCCTCTCGCGGCGAGGTCATCACGCTGGAGAGCGTGAGCAAGTTGATGGACGAGGAGGGGCTTTAGGCTTTGCGCGCTCTGCTCGACATCAATGTCCTGATCGGGCTGCTCGACCCCGATCATGCGTTTCACGAACGGGCGCATGCCTGGTGGGCAGCGAATGCAAAGGAAGGCTGGGCCAGTTGCCCGCTCACCGAAAACGGGGTAGTCCGAATTATGTCCAATCCGCGTTACAGCCGGCGCGCGCGCTTCGCGCCAGGCGATTTGATTTCCCGGCTGCAACAGTTTGCGGCGCAGACCGATCACCAGTTCTGGCCGGATGACGTATCGTTGCGTGACGCGGGCGTCTTCGTGGCGGACCGCACCCACAGTGCACGCCCGTTGACCGACATTTACCTGCTGGGACTGGCGACGCGGCATGGCGGGAGACTGGCGACGTTTGACCGGGGCATTCCGCTCTCCGCCGTCCGCTCGGCCAAAGTGGCAAACCTCTGCGTGCTCTGAGCGGCGGAGAGCAGGCGAGCCAGTTCGTAGGCGCAAGCTTCCAGATGGCCCGGGGTCGGCTCGCGCAACCTCAGGCCGGCCTTCCGCCCGGCGTCAGTGACTACGGAACAGTCCGCCTGCAATTCCGCCAGCAGGATGCTCAACCCGGCAGCGTCCATATCTCCCCTTCGCGCAGGATTTGGTCACGGAACCGGCTTTCGGGCAGGAGCACGACATCGACCCGGCGCCCCAGGCGCTCGGCCAGCCGGCTGCTAAGCTGGTCGAGGCTCAGGCCTGTCGGCTCGGACTCCAGGGCGAGGTCGATGTCAGAGACCTCGCTGAAACGCCCGGCCCTGGTGAGGGAACCGAAAACGACAACCCGCTGGCCGGGGATGGTCTGGGGCAGAACTTCGCGAAGCTGCTGGCACACGGAGGCGCGCAACCGCTCGCGCTGGCGCAAACGTTCGTTCTCCATCTTTTGCAGCAAGGTCGGCATAAGGACAACATGGGCATTCCGTGGCTGAGCGTCAAGACTCGAGGTTGTGTCTCCCCGTCGGGGAACATTTCGCTTTTCTGGCTGGTCCCTCCTAACCTTAATCCCAATCCTAATCCTAATCTTAATCCTAATCTTAATCCTGATCCTAATCCTAATCTTCCATTCGGATTAAGATTAGGAGCAAGGATTAGGAGCAAGAGCCGGAAAGGCCACCCAAAAAAGTGAAATGCGCCCCCCGTCGCCGAAGGCGATTCAGTCTGCTGACTTGCCCCGCAAAGGACGCGACCGGTCAAAGCCCGGGCCCCTCGCTTGCCTGTCCGGGCTCCTGGCTTTGGGCATTGGCCGCCCGCTGCCCGGCGAAGAAGGTTTGGAGCAGCGCGCGGCATTCAGGCTCGCGCACGCCGCCGGTAATCGCGCACTGATGGTTCAAAGTCGGGAGCTGCAGCAGGTTCAAGGCGCTGCCGGCCGCGCCGGCCTTGGGGTCGCTGGCGCCGAACACCACGCGGGCCAGGCGCACGTGGACCATTGCCCCGGCGCACATCGGGCACGGCTCCTTGGTCACGTAGAGCGTGCAGTCCGCCAGCCGCCAATCGCCCACCGCCTCCTCGGCCTGCGTCAAGGCCAGCATCTCGGCGTGCGCCGTGGCGTCTTTGAGCAATTCCACCTGGTTGAACGCGCGCGCAATGATGCGTCCCCCGCGCACCACCACCGCCCCAATGGGCACTTCGTCCGCGGCGCAAGCCCTGGCCGCCTGGCGCAACGCTTCACCCATGAAATAGTGGTCGCTGCCGAGGTCAATAATCAGCTCGTCCATAGCTCAGGAGGGGGGAAGGAGGGTCGAGGGGCAAGGGTCGTCGCCGCCATAAGCGCGGGCCCCCTCCCCCAGATACGAGATCTAGCGAGGCTGCGCCTCAGACCACCTCTGGAATCCCGATTCGGAATCGGGATTCGGAATCGGGATTCATTGAGTATTGAGTATTGCTTATTGGTCATTGAGTCCTCAGTCCGAAAGTCCATGCGGCGTCATCGGCGGGCGTTCTTCAATAACCAATGATCGTTTTTCAATCATGAATTTTCAATCCACCGAAAAGAAGCGCTGGCTCAGCGCACTTTTGCAATCACAGCGAAACTTGACCTGATCACGACGGGTCTTGCCGGTCAGGAACTCTAGCCCGGTATCCTTTGCAGGTCGAACAGCGCTCCAGCCTTCCGGCAAGCCCCGAAATTATCCAATGCGCTTTGGCTCATATCCTTACTCCCACCACTCGCCACTCGTCCCTCGCCCCTCGCCCCTCCCCTCCTCCAACACCCACTCATTCCGTCCGTCGGGATGGCAGTGGCAGTGCGCGGCGAAGAAGCCGCCGCGATATTGCCAGAACCAGGGCCAGATTGTCTCCCGGTCGGTTTGCGGCAGCGTCAGCCCGGCCAGGGCGTGGCGGGCAAAGAATTGAAAGCGCCCTTCGCGGTGGGGCGGCGGCAGTGAAACCAGCCTGGGTTGCACCTCGAAGAGGAACATCAGCCAGTGGCTTTGGCCCGCATAGCCGTGTTCGCTGATGAGACCGGCCAGGCGCAAGTCTCCGGGGGTCAGGCTCAAGCCCAATTCCTCCTGCGCCTCGCGGCAGGCGCAGGCGTATGGAGATTCACCGGTGTCGGTGCGCAGTTTCCCCCCGGCCGGGCTCCACAAGCCGAGGTTCGGTTCCTGCGCCCGTTCCAGCAGCAGCACCTCATCGCGCTCATTGAAACAATAGAGCAGCGTGGAAATGCTGTAGGGCAGCGGGCTCATCAGACCACAAACTCAGGCCGACCGGCCTTCAAGACAAGGCCAAAGGAAGGCGGAATCATTTATGGCAGAATCCTGGGGAATTGCCCGCCGCGGCGCCGAGGCCTAGGAGCGCGGACGCCTCGTCCGTGCGGTGCGCAATGAGCCGGTCCAAGTAACCGTAGCCGGCCCGGGCGCCAAAATATAAGCTTGAGCCGCTGCGGGCGAGGCTCTATACGATTTTCGACGCGGCTGTGAAGGCCAGTCGGAAATCGATGAAAGGCACGCCTGGTTTGTGGCTGGTGATGCTGGCCTTGCCGGGCTGGCTATGCGGGGGGTGCCGTACCGCCGAGATGACGATGCTCTGCGTTTCGAGGCTCAAGTCACCCGTCACTGTGGCCACGCCGGGCCTCAACAAGCCTTTTACCCCGGCGGAACTCGAGCAAGCGCAGATTGACCGGGCCACGCTCAAGCCGAGCGAATGGCCCGCTCCAGGCCTGGTCAACCCCAGCGCCGGCGCGCCGCTGGGGCGGGTGAACCAGGCGCGCTTGGATGCTGGTGCGGAGCTGCGGCAGAAAGACAGGCTGGTGATCGTCTGCCTCTCCGGCGGGGGCGCGCGGGCGGCGCGCATGGCCGCCCACACGCTGGCTTGCCTGGAGCAGAAGTACAACCGCCAATACCCGGCGGCGGCCGCCAACCATCCCCTGGCCGGGGAAATTGACGCCTGGTCGAGCATCAGCGGGGGCTCGCTCTATGCGAGTTTTGCGGCCAGACAACTGCTCCGCGACCAGGGTTGGCGGACCAACACCTTTGCCCTGTTGGCCAGCCAGGGACGGGCCCGGTGGGGCACCCAAGGCCTCGGGGGCATGGCCGCCTTGTATTACCTGTGGCCGGGCAACCTCGGCTATGGCCCGCTGATGCAGTTCTTCACCGACTGGGACACCCTGGACCTGTTTGTGCACACCCTGGCCCTGTGCCACGAGGGCGGCTTTCCCTTCTTGCCCTCCCCGCGGATGTCCAAGCTCGGCGAGTTGCCCGTCCGCCCGCGCTTCTTTTTTAACGCCACTTGCCGCGAAACCTCCCGGCCCTTCATCTTCACGCAGTCCGTGGTCCATCGCGATTTGAGCGGCGATCCGCTCGCGCGTTTGACCCAGGACCCGCTCTTGCGCTGGATCCAGGGCCAACCCACGCCGCCAAACGAACTTAACGAACCTTTCCGCTACGCCTCGACGCTGGAAGATTTGGGCAGCCCGCCCAACCGGTTCCCGCTGGCCTATGCCGCCATGGCCAGCGCGGCTTTCCCGGGCATCTTCGAGCCGTTGCGGCTGCACCGCTACTGGCTCGCCACCAATGCCGCCGCCGGCCCCCGCGGGCACCCAAAACCCTGGCGGCTGCGAACCGAAGTGACCCTGGCGGACGGCGGGCTCTACGACAACACGGGCCTGACCACCGCCCTGGAGTTCTTCGATTACCTGAGCCGCGGCCCCAACCCGGCCGAAGAAACTGGTTCTGCTGGCCATCGACGCGAACAACCAACCCGAGGGTTATACCGGCGCGCGGGCGCCCTCCCGGTTTCCCATCCATTACGGCCTGCCTTTCCGGGCCGCCGCCGCCGCCGTCGCCACCGTCAGCAAGATGTACAACAGTCAGCAGGCCCTGGTCGCCGCCGCCATCAACCACCGCCTCGAGGCGCTCGAACAAGCAGGCAGCCTGGAGGCCTGCCACCTCCGTCTCAAAGACGCCTTGAAACTCATCCCCACCGCCAACGATGTCTCCATGCGGGCCAAGCTCCGGCGTCTGCGGGAGCACGCCGCCAAACAACCCTGGTCGCAAATCCAGGCCCTGAGCTTTTTCGGCCTGGTGCAGGACATCCCCACTGATTTCGTGCTCAGCAACCAGGAGGACGAAGACCTGCGAGGCATCGTCGAACGGCTTCTGGAATGGAAGCCCCAAGCCAACACCCCGAGCCTGGCGGAGCGGTTCTTGCGGGCCGTAGCGGACGCCTCGTCCGAGTGCGCGCAGCCAAATTGATTTCCGTTGCCGCGCGGCCAATAACCCTTAGCATCTCCAATCCCTGCCACAAGCGCAGGTCGGGCGAAGACGATTGGTCATGAAAAGCTACGATATTGCCATCATCGGCGGCGACGGCACCGGACCGGAGGTCATCCACGAAGCCGTCAAAGTGCTGGATGCCGCCGCCGGGAAATTTGAACTCAAGCTCAACTACACCAGTTATGATGTGGGCGGCGACCGCTACCTGCGCACCGGCGAAGTGCTGCCCGACAGCGTGCTGGCCGAACTCCGGCAATTCCCGGCGATCCTGCTCGGCGCCATCGGCCATCCGGAGGTCAAACCCGGCGTCCTGGAAAAGGGCATCCTCTTGCGCGCCCGCTTCGAGCTGGAGCAATACGTCAACCTGCGCCCCATCAAACTTTATGACGAACGCTTCTGCCCGCTCAAGGACAAGCGGCCCGAGCAGATCGATTTCGTGGTCGTGCGCGAGAACAACGAGGGGCTTTACACCGGCGCCGGCGGATTTGTCTTCAAAGGCACCCCCAACGAGATCGCCCTCCAAGAGAGCGTCAACACCCGCCGCGGCGTCGAGCGGTGCCTCCGCTTTGCCTTTGACTATGCCCGCAAGCGGAACAAGGACAAAAAGCTCACCCTTTGCGGCAAGACCAACGTGCTGACCTACGCCTTCGACCTGTGGGAACGCGCCTTCCACGAACTCGGCCAGCGAGATTACCCCGATATCAAGCGCGAGTACGCCCACGTGGATGCCACCACGATGTGGTTCGTTAAAAACCCGGAATGGTTCGACGTGATTGTGACGGACAACATGTTTGGCGACATCATCACCGACCTGGGCGCCATGCTCCAGGGTGGGATGGGCATTGCCGCTGGCGGCAACATCAATCCGCAAGGCACGAGCATGTTCGAGCCAATTGGCGGCAGCGCCCCAAAATACACCGGCCAGGGCGTCATCAACCCGCTGGCGGCCATCTGCGCCGGCCAGATGCTGCTCGATTTCCTCGGCCAAACCCCAGCCGCCAAGGCCATCGAAACCGCCGTCATCAAGACCGTCCGCGAAAAGATCAAGAGCCTGGCCGCCGGCCAGATGGGCTGGACCACCTCCCAGGTGGGCGACCTGGTGGCCGGGGCCTTGTAACGACATGTTGCCAGCCTGCCACTGAAGGCGGCTGGCAGCCGCCAGTCGGTCAGGTATCAGGGCGGGCCGATCCCGGCTATAAAAGGGCGGCCCAAACAACGATCACTTCAGCAGCCCAAGCGTCACGGCAATCGCCTCCTGCCGAACGGAGAGAATCTGGCGCAGGTCCTCCTGCGCTTTGTCGAGGTCGGCTTCCTTCTTCTTACGGGCCTCTCGGAGCTGGGCCAGCTTGGCCTTTAATTCAGCGCTCGAGGCCTTGGCCTGGATGGCCGTGCGCAAGGCATCAAGCTCCGGGTTGGGCTGGCGGAAGAACCCGCCCGGACCGCCCGGCCCGCCAGGGCCGCCAGGGCCGCCAGGGCCGCCCTGGGATTGACCGGCGTTGGGCTGGCCGCCACCCATTTGCGGGGGCGGACCGCCTGGGCCGCCAGGGAAGCCGCCCGGACCGCCGAACCCGCCGGGGCCGCCGGGGCCGCCGCCAAGCGCCCGCCGGGCTTCGAAAACCTTGCCGATGCGCTCGGAGATGAGTTTCCACTCGGAATCATCTGTTGCCTCGAACTGCTCGCGCATACGTTCCATTACGCGCTGGCGCATCTGCTCAGGGTCGAAATTGCCCGGGGGGCGATCCTGGGCCGGAAGGTTTCCGGCGCCGCTGAACAGCCAGGCGGCCGTTCCGAGGGCGCCAAACACAGTGGATTGGATGAATGATTTGGTCTTCATATAAAACTCTCGATTCATGGCCGCCAGCATAACAGAGGGCACCTTAAGAGAGCATTAAGGAAAGTGCGGACGGCGGAGGAGCGAGTGACCAGCGGCCCCGGAGTGAGGGGACACGAATTGCCCGGCGCAGCGCGGCCGCAGCCAGCCATGCGGGAAGCCCGAAATCCGAAACTCGAAATCCGAAACAAATTCAAATGTCCAAAACTTCAAATGTCCAAAACTTTCACGCTGGCGCAGTGCTGAACATTTCTTTTTCCGCGCGCCTGCCTGTGCTCGATTCACCGTGATGTGCTCGCTCGTCACTCGTCACTCCGCACTCCGCAGGCGGCACTATTGGAGGCCTCCGCCGCTTCCGCCGCCGCCCGCGCCGCCCGAGCCACCCAGGCCACCGGAACTGCCCAAGCCGGAGTTTGCCGCCGTGGTCGAGTTTTGCCGTTGCGTCTGGCGGGCGACCAGCGGATTGCTCTGGCCCAACAGCGAGTTGCGGTTGTTGCTGTTGTTGCGCATGGCCGTGTTGCGATTGAACAGGTCCTGGAGCACCTGGCTCACGTCCTGCGGGTCCGCGTTCTGCAATTCATAGACCTTCACCTTTTCTTTCCCGGCCGCGCGGGCATCCAGGTTCTCGATGAGCTTGGCAATTTGCGGCAGGACCGTGCTTGGGGCGCTCACCAGCAGCGAAGCGGTGCGCGGATCGGCCACGGCCAGGATGCGGCTTTTCTTTTTCGTTCGCTCACTGGTGTCTGACTGTTCGGCGCCGGGGTCTGCGCCGGGCGGCCCGCCGCCGAAGCGGAACCCCATTTGATTCTGGTCCCCGCTGTTCGCGGTGTTGTCCGGGAACAGTTGCGACAACTGGTCGGCCAGTTCCCCGGCATCGGCATTCGCCAGAGGGAAGATTCGCAGTTCCGTGATGTCGCTGACGGACTGGTCGATTTGCTGCACCAGGTTGGCAATGGCCGTCATCGAGTCGGCGGGCGCGCTCACGATCAAGGAATTGGACGGTTCGTCGGCCACAGCCACGACTTTCGCCGGGCCGGCGCCGCCGGCGTTGCTCTCGCCCGAGGCGCCGGCCCCGCCAGCCAGTTGAGGAAAACCGGGAGGACCGAAACCGCCGCCCGGGAAGGAGCCCTGGGCGCCGGCGTCCCTGCCGCCGCTGGTTTGGCTGGAGGCCTGCGTGGAAAAGAGCTCCTGCACCACGGTCGCCAACTGCTTGGCCTCCGCATAGCGCAGTTGAAAGACCTTGAGCGCGGACGCCCTCGCCAGCGAGGAGTCGAGGGCGGCGACGATCTTGAGCGTGCGGCGGATGTCGGCTTTGGCGGCCACCAGGAGCAAGGCATTGGCGCTTTCATTGACCGAGAGCGAGGCGCCGGCGGGCAGCAGCGGCCGGAGGTTGTTGACCAACTGGCCGGCGCTGAGATAGCGAACCGGGATGATCTGCAGGATCACTTCATTGGATTTTTCAACGGCCTCGGGGTTGTTGCCGCTCACCACCTCGAGGTCCTGGTGTGGCGCGTCCGCCAGGCTCACGAGCGTCAGAATGCGGCCCGTCCGCGCCAGGGCATACCCGTTCTTCTTGAGGACGGAGTTGAGCAACTCGACCGCTTCCTCGCGGGTGACGGGCTCTTTGCTCCACACATCCACATTGCCCCGGACCTCGGTCTGCGAGTTGATAATGAAGCCGCCGGCATCGCTGAAGTACTCCAGGACCAGGTTCAAGGGAGCGTTGCGGAAGTTCAGGCGCAGCGCCTTGGTTCCATTGTTGACGGCGGCTGGAGCGGCCGGCGCGGAAGCCTCCCGGCGCGGCGAGTTCGTCGCGGCCGGAAGCGGGCCCGGCTGTCGCCGGGCGCTCCCGGACGCCGGCAGAGAGTCAGCCGTGTTCCCTGGCGCAGCCAGTGTGGCAAGCTGGCCGGCGGACCTGAAATTGGCAGCGGCGGACGTCAGGTCCGGCCCTCCTTTGTATGCGGCCCCGCTCCCCAGGATGGAAAGGGCGCCGCTGAGGAGCGCCCGCAGAATCAGTTTCTGACTTGTTCTCATGCGGGCAGCCTAGCGCAGCCCACCTTAAGAGAATGTGAAGCGGGTTTGACTTTTTCTGTCAAAGAGGCCAAAACAGGCCGGAACCAGCGAATGGAATTTATGCCGAAGGTTCAGCTTCAGGTTTACTCCCGGCCGCCCTGGGAGCGCATGATGCGCATCCACGAGCTGCTGGCCAACAGCCAGTACCCCAATTGCCAGCGCCTGGCCGAGGAATTCGAGGTTTGCGCCCGCACCGCCAAGCGGGACGTGGACTTCATGAAGTATCGGCTGGACTTGCCGATCGAGTACGACAGCCGCCGCAACGGTTACTGCTACACCTGCCCGGTGGAACACCTGCCGATGGTCTCCATCACCGAGGCGGAAATGTTCGCCTTCCTGGTGGCCGACAAGGCCATCGCCCAGTATCACGGCACGCCTTTCCAGCAGCCCCTGGAGACCGCCTTCCGCAAACTCACCGGCCAACTCGATCAGCGCCTCCGCTTCACGCTGGGCAACCTGGAGGAGCTGCTTTCCTTCCGGCCCTTCGCCCCTGGGGACGCCGACCTGGAGGCCTTTGAAATCATCACGCGCGCCTTGCAGCAGCGCCGGGGCCTGGCCTTCCTCTACCGCAACTTCGGCGCCCCCAAGGCCCGCCGGCGGCGAGTCTATCCCTACCACCTGGCCTGCATCGATAACCACTGGTATCTGTTCGCCTTTGATGTCCAACGCCAGGACCTGCGCACCTTCTTGCTCAACCGTTTGCGCCAGCCTCAGATTACCGAGGAACACTTTGTCAAACCCCGAAACTTTGATCTCAATGAATACCTGCGCGGCGCCTTCCAGGTCTATAGGGGCCGCGGCGATTACGAGCTGGTCATCGACTTCGATGCCTGGGCGGCGGACCTGGTGCGGGGCCGGCGCTGGCACCCAAGCCAGGAGTTGACCGAAATACCGGGCGGCCAGATTCAACTGCGGATGCGGTTGGGCAGCCTTAAGGAGGCGGAACGATGGGTCCTGAGTTGGGGCGCTCATGCCACCGTGGTGAGGCCCAAGGCCTTGGCGGCGCGGCTGCACGAGACCGCACTGGCTTTGCAGGAGCGTTACCAAGACCTCGGCCAGCAGGCAAAAGAACCGGCTGGGGGCGGCCAGTTGCCGCTCCCTGGTCCGAGCGCAAGCACTATTACTACTGACCTGGCGCCTACAGCTTGACCTTCACGGCCTTGTACGCGGACGCGCTGAACGTGCCTTTGAAGACCGCCTCATTGGCGCCAACCGTACCAGTGCCGACGCCGGAGGCACTGATCGTTCCCGTCGGGATCGCTTCGGTGATAAAAATCGTCAGGTCGAAACTCAAGCTCGGGCTCATGCTCGGGGGTTGAAACCCCAGGTCGCGGATTTGGTATGTGGTGCCGGTGGTTTTCCCGTTGGAAACCTTGGAGCTCTTCACCTTGCTGCCCAATCTTCCGCCCGTAAAGCTGTCGCTCACCGTGGTGTCAACGTTCGCCTTGTTCACGACGTCCCGGACAACCCAGTAGGAGGAATTGTCAGTGTTAGTAGGGGTAATGACCAGCAACTGGGCCTTGGAGGAGAAATTGGTGGCAAGCGCATTGCCCAGCGCCTTAATCACGTCCTTTGTCGCTACCGAGGCGGTGGTGACAGTAGTGCCGTTTGCAGTAGTCGGACCCTGTATAGTGGCCTTCAGCGCGACGCTGAGTGTTTGCTCAAAGTTGGTCACGGTGGTCACGGTCGCCGCCTGGGCAACCCCGGCTGCCAATAATGCCCCGAGCACTGCGAGTTTGATCCTGTATTTCATCTTGGTTCCTATTGTGCATCCGCCGCAAGGCCCCCGCCGGGGGCTGAGAAGCACCTGAGCCCTGCAACAGCTTCGTTTGGTTGTTGTTGTCGCTTTTGTTGCTGTGCCCCCTTCCGAAAGGGACGCTGGGAATGTTACCTTGGCCTGGCTGGCTGGTCAAACGGTTTTTGTATTGGCATCCGGTCGTTCCTGCGTATTGTCTCTGCCAAGAATCGGATTCGAAATTATGGCAAGAACTGAAAAGAGGCACGTGCGAGCGCGGCGTGACGTGTCCGCAATGCCGGATTGGCTCAAGCAGACGCATTGTCCTCATCGCGACCAGTACCTGTCCGGCAAACGCATTCGCCCCCGGAACATCAGCGGCCAGGAAAAGCTCCCGGACCTGATCGATGAGACCTTTCTGGCTTACAATGGGGCGCGGCTCAAGGAAGGCTGCCAGCTTTTCACCGGGAAAATGCTCGAGCCGGACGTGACCGTGGGCATGAGCTTTGCGGGCGCGCTGACTCCGGCTGGGCTGGGCTGTTCGAGCATCGTGCCGCTGATCAAGGCCGGGTTCGTGGACTGGCTGGTCGCCACCGGCGCGAACCTCTACCACGACCTGCACTTCGCACTGAACTACCCTGTGCGCGTCGGCAGCTTCAAGCTGGACGACACCGACCTGCGCAACAACGACATCGTGCGCATCTACGATGTGCTGCTGGGCTACAGCGATTGCCTGATGGCCACCGACGAGGTCCTGCGCCGCCTGCTGGTCCAGCCCGAGTTTCAGAAGGAGATGGGCACGGCGGAACTGCACTACCTGCTGGGCCAGCATTGCGCCCAATGGGAACGCCAGGCCCGCCTCAAGGACCTCTCGGTCCTCGCCGCCGCCTACCGCGCCGGCGTGCCCTGTTACACCTCGTCCCCGGGCGACTCGACCATCGGCATGAACGTGGCCGGCGTCGAATTGCGCGGCAACCGGCTCCGCCTCAACCCGTCCATCGATGTCAACGAAACCACGGCCTTTGTGCTGGCGGCCAAGCGCGCCGGCGGCAAGAGCGCGGTCGTGCTCTGGGGCGGGGGCAGTCCCAAGAACTTCATGCTCCAGACCGAACCGCAAATCCAGGAAGTCCTCCGCATCAAGGAATTCGGCCAGGACTACTTCCTGCAGGTCACCGATGCCCGGCCCGACACCGGCGGTCTGTCGGGCGCCACGCCGAGCGAGGCGGTGAGCTGGGGCAAGGTGGCCCCGGAACGTCTCCCCGACGCGGTCGTCTGCTACACGGACACGACGATTGCCCTGCCGCTGCTGACGCACTATGCGCTGGCCAAGCACAAGCCGCGCAAGCTCAAACGCCTCTACGACCAGCGCCAGCGGCTGGTCAAGGCGCTGACCAGGGAATACTTCCTCCACAATAAAGTGAAGATGGTCGACGGCAGCGAGCCGGTGGTCGACTGAAGCCTGGCCGGCGTCTTGCCTGGCTCCGGTCTCCGGTCCTGCCCTCACCCCTCGTACCACCGCGGAAAGACCAGGCCCAGGTCATCGCCTCCGCCCAGGGCGCGGTTGAGCAGGCGGCCGAGGTGGAAGCGGGCGGCGCGGGTCTGCAGCCGCCGGTGCACGCGGCGTTTCCGGGCATCGCCGCAGAAAAGCCGTTGCCGCCAACTGCGCAGGCGGGCCGGGGGCCAGTTGCAGAGCAGTGAGAAGAGCAAGGCCCGTTCCAGCGCCGCGTAGCGGCCATGGGGCCGTCCAGTGGGCAGGAAGTTGAATTCCCGAAAGCGCTCGCCGGTGGGGTCCCAAAGCTCGGCACGCCATCCCTGCGTGCCGGGCAGCGGCGTCAGCGGGATGAAAAAAAACTGGTCCAGCCCCAGTTCGATGGCCAGCCGGTGGATGGCCCGCACCGCGCGGGGCGAGTCGCCGGGCAGACCGTAAATGAAAGAGCCGATGGCCAGGACCGCCGGGAACTGCTCGCGCAGGATTTCCAGGGCGGCCCGCGCCTCGGCCACGCCGCTGGTCTTGTGCAGGGCCGCCAGGCTGGCGGCGTCGGC
Source organism: Verrucomicrobiota bacterium (assembly GCA_049518415.1). Lineage (GTDB taxonomy): Bacteria > Verrucomicrobiota > Verrucomicrobiia > Limisphaerales > UBA8199 > CAVQND01. The sequence goes on along the minus strand of JBEKRX010000001.1, from coordinate 13,837 downwards.
GCGTTCGATGCCGAGATAGACCTCGTTGAGGCCGGCGCGCACGCAACTGGCCAGCGCGCCCGAGCGGGCATCGCGCACCAGCGCATCGGTGCGCACCCAGGCGCTCTGCCCCACGCGGAGGCCCTCGCGCAGCATCAGTTCCGCCACTTGGCCCGGCGCGCGCGCGTCGGCATTGAAGCACGGGTCGACCCAGCCCAGGTAACGCCGGCCATAGCGGCGCACCAGCAGGCGGACCTCCTCGAGCATCCGCGCGGGGGACTTGACGCGCAGATGGGGCACCAGCCGTCCGCCGGTGAACCGTCCCATCTGCCGCCACAGCACGCAAAAGTCGCAGCACCCGAAACAGCCGCGCCCCAGCTCGACGGCGGCCAGGCGGGGGTGGTTGAGGCTCCGGGCGCCGTAGCGCTCGACCGGCAGCAGGTCGTACGCGGGCAGCGGCAGGGCATCCAGGTCCGGGAGCAGTTGGCGCGGGGGCGTGGTCACCACCGCGCCCTCTGACCCGCCTGCCCGGAACGAAATCCCGTCCACTTTGGCCAAGGCTTCCCCAGGGCCTCCGCGCAACGCCTGCACCAGTTCCACAAGTGTCAACTCGCCTTCTCCGTGGACGACCACGTCAATCAGCCCGGTCGCCAATGCCTGGGGCGCGAGCTGGCCAAAAAAGCAACCCCCGGCGATGACCCGCGCGCCGCCGGCCCTGGCCAGCCGCGCCAGCCGCAGCCCTTCCACACAACTGACCGCCTCCTCGCCGATGCCGACAAAGGCTGGCCGGCGCCGATGGATTTCGGCCTCGAGCGTGCGCCAGCCCATGGCCAAGGCCGGCGCATCCAGGATCTCGACGCGCAAATCGCGTACCTGCTCCCGCAACATCGCCGCCAGGGAAGCAAAGGCCAGCGGCGGCCAGAAGGCGCTGGCCGGGCTGTTAAACGGCCACAAGGGGCGCGGCGGACGCACGAACAGGAAGAGATCGGACATGGTTACCTGGCTGCGAAGTTACCTGGTTGCCTGGTCTCACTCGTCCCTTGCCAGGCCGAAGGGGGTTTGAGGCGGCGGTGGAGGTGGATGGCCCCGGAGAGGAAGAGGGCGGTGTTGGCCAGGGTCAGCAGGGCGAGAGCGGCTGCGCCGCCGAGGGCCAGACCTGACAGGGCGTAAGCGGCTGGAGTCCCGCCCAGCGCCGCCAGCAGCGGCGTCAGCACCAGGGTCGCAGCCAAGGCGATGGCGTAACGGCACGACGGGGCGGGGAAGGCCCGGGGGTGGGCACACTGGCTTTGAGCCTGAGTCAGTTCGGCCCGGTGCCTGGTCCCTCTGCGCGGTGCAAAGATCGTAGAAGCTGCCCAGGCGCTCACCGGCAACCACAAAAACGTCGCCACCCCGAACCCGAACAACACGCCGCTGACGGTCCGCGGGACGGGTCCTTGCGGCAGCCAGTGAAACCCCAAAGGCGCCATCAGCAGGAGAAAGAGCCCATGCGTTTCCAGGAATCGGCCGCTCAAGCTCGGCCTGAGCCGCCAATGCAGGCAGGCCGCGATGCCGGCGCCGACATAGAGGCCCAGACAGCGCTGGCAGCACGGCAGCAGCAACCCGCCCGGCGCCCAGGTGTGGTCCGGGTCTTGCCCGCACAGCAGGCCAAACCAATGACCGAGAAACTCAAGCATGGTGAAGACTCAGTTGGTGGTTCTACGGCTGGTTTCCGCTTCACCTGCCACCCGGCGCGGAACGTTCGGCCGGGAGGGGAATCGGCACCTTGGTCACTTTCCGTTTGGCATCGCTCAAATCCACGAAGAACAGGGCGCAATCCTCGGGTTTAAAGTCCTTGGTGGCGGCGCAGGCGAGGTAGGTGGAGGCGGCGGCGGCGGTCTTGCCGTCATGGGAGACGCCCACCTGGAAATAGAAGGCGACCCCCTCATCTTTCGTCTCCAGGGCCGGAATGAGCACGGTCTCGCGAACGGGCGCGGCGCCGAGCGGGATTTCGAGCAGGCTGTAAGAGGCGAGGGCGGCGCCCGCTTTCTTCTTTTGGCAGGAGGCCAGCAGGGTGTCGCCTTTGCGGGAGAACACGGCGTTGCCGAATCCCAACTCTTCCCCTTCGGTTTCCAGCGGGCGGGTCAGCGGCGGTTTGCCCTGCTCGCGCACGACGAGCTGGAGGCCGCTCCCCGGCCCTTTTTCCACGAAGGCCACCCGTTTGCCCTGCTCGTCGTAGGTGAAGAATGAGCCGTCCGCGGGCTCGTTGGTGAACGTCACCAGCGGGGTCAAGGCGAAACTGTCCGGCTCCAGCCGGCCGAAAACCCGGCTCCGCTCCGGTTCCTTCCGTTCCTGGAGGTAGAACGCCCCCTGGTCCGCGGCGGCCGGGTAGAGTGAAAACTCCGACTTCTCATCCCCCAGCGAGTGGCGCGCAAGGCCGCCGGTCTTGAGGTCGAGCCGGGCAACCTGCTGGCGGGATTCCATGATCAACACGCGGTCTCCGGCCACGGGCAGCGGCATGAGCAACATCGCGCCGGCGTCCTTGACTTTGGGCAGGCTGAAAAGCTTGACCGGCCCGCGCGAGCCCCAGGGGATTAAAACCAGGTTCAGCAAGTCGCTGTTCTTTTCTCCGGGCCAGGCGACCAGGACGCGCCGGCCGTCGGCCAGCCACTGCGACCGCAGCAACTGCGGCGCGGCGGCCTGGCCCTCGGCCTCCTCGAACACCACCGGCACGAACAGCAATTCGCTTCGCCCCGATTCCCGCTCATACACCGCCACGCCCACCGCGCCGTTGGTCCCGCCGAAGGTCGGGTAAAGCACTTTCGTGTCATCCGGGCTGAACGAAGTGCAGGCGAGAATATAAATGGTCAGGGCCAGCAAACCGACCAGCGCCAGCACCGCGTTCCGAGCCGTCTTAGACTTCATAACTTGATCCTTTCTCCGCTTGCGAGCATGTTCGACTCTAGCAGCACAGAGTGCTTGCTCCTGCAAGTTTCACACATTTCCGCCCGCCCGCGCCAATCGAAAAACCTGGACCGATGATTGACAAAAATGATGGTCGTCCATGGCGCCAGCCAAGGCTTAGTGGGCCGTTTCATAAATACGCTGACGTACTCGGCGCTTGAACCAGTCGTCCGGGAGCGGACGCAGTCCTCGACCTCAAAGCCCCGGCGGCGCGGATTCGCGGCCCTGAGGTTTTTGTGTCGCCCCGCGGCCGGCTCACTTCTGGACAAAGAGCGCGAGCGAGGCGGTGAAGCCGTGGAGGAAGTTTTTCGGGCCGACGGGGCCGATTTCGCCGTTGCAGAAGAAGCCCGCCAGACCCATGGGACCGAGCTGTTGCTGGATCATCTGGGCATCGTGATGGCGGTGGCCGAAGAGGTTTTGGCCGCGGCCGTTGCAGCAGCAAAGGCAGCCGCCGTAGAGGGTGGCGTGGGCCAACTGCTGCCGCACCCGCGTCAACAATTGGTGCAGGTCCTCGGTGGCCGCGGCGGCCGAGCGGCGCTGGAACTGGACCGTCTGCCCCAGGCGCGGCAGGGCCCAGACGGCGATGCACCCGGAACGCGGGTCCACCCCGATCAAATTGCGAACCAGGAAGTCGCCCCGCTGGAACTCATCCCGGTACTCGTTCACCACCAGGCCGATGAACAGGTTGCCGCGGGCCTTTTGTTGTTCCTCGGGCGGCAGTTGGTTGAAGGTCTCCGCCAGCACGTCGTAGGCGGGGCGGTTGCCGATCTCGTGAATGATGTTCTGCTCCACCTTGGTGAGCGTCCAGGTCTCGCCGATGGGAGTGCAGCCCTGGGAGATCATGCCCAGGAGCTTGACCTGGCCGCCGAAGGAGATGGCGACGCCGCCTTCTTCGAACAGGTCGCCGTTCAAATACAACTGGGTAAGTTGCTCGCTGAAATCGCCGCTGGCCAGGCCGCCCATGACCGGCAGCGGCGCGTAGGCCTCGTTCCAGGTCCGCAGCCAGGCCTCGCTGTCGAGATGGAACGGGTCAATAAATACCAGCCAGCCGTTGGTCTGGTTGGCGGGCACGCCGTTTTGCAAGCCCCAGTAGCCGGGGCGGGAGGCCTCGACCTGTGCCTGGGTGAAATGAAAGGCCTCGAGCTGGGCGCCGGGCAACCAATAGAGGCCAAGGGCCAGCCCGGCGTCTTGCTCGACCTCGAACGAACCGACGATCAGGCTTTGGCTGGAGCAACCGACCAGCAGCGGAATGCGGGCGTGGACGCGGAGGATTTCCAGGACCTGCTGGGCGTAAGGGAAGAACCGCGGCGCCATAAAGACCAGCCCCAGTGACACCGCCGGCGCGCGCAACCGGCGGCGCAAATTCTCCGCCCATTGCTGCAGGCCCGTCTCCTGGAAATCCCCGGGCCAGTGCCCCGCAATGGCATAGTCGTTCAGCACGCCGGAAAAGTAACCGCCCCGGCCCCAAATGTAAACCGAAGTCCACTCTTGCAGAAGGGCGGGACAGACGGTTAGCTTCTCCAGCCACGACGACCCAGATATGAAATCGCATAAAGAAGGGACCACGAAAGTGAGGAACCATGAACCGCAGGCGCGCGGACCAGGAGCTCCGGGGGCCAGGGGACCAGCGGGGCCCCGTGCCGATGTGCCGGCGCGGCGATGGCGGCGGCGCTGGGCTGAGGCGGCGGCGCCCGCCCTGGCCGCGTGGCTGCTGGCCGGCTGCGCCACCTCGCCGGCGCCGCGCTCGTGGCCCGACCTTTCGTCCTTGCCGCCGCAGCCCGGGCTGCCGGACCCGCTGGTGATGCTGGACGGCCGGAGGGTCTCCACCAAGGCGCAGTGGTTCAAGGAGCGCCGGCCGGAACTCAAGGCACTGTTCGCGCATTACATGTACGGGGCCATGCCACCGGCCCCGGCGCACCTGCGGGCCAAGGTCGAGGGCCAATACGGCGATTTCCTGGACGGCCAGGCGACGCTCAGGCTGGTGACGCTGGAGAGCGACCCGGCGACCAACGCGCCGCGCATCGATTTGATGCTGGTGACGCCCAAGGAGCGGCGCGGCCCGGCGCCGGTGTTCCTGGCGATGGACTTTTGCGGCAACCACGCGCTCACCCCCGATCGGCGCGTGCCGCTGCCGCGCACCTGGATGGCCGATTGGTGCAAGGGGTGCACCAACCACACCGCCACGGAGGCCGGGCGCGGCGCGCAAGCGGCCGACTGGCCGCTGGCTGAAATCGTGCGCCGCGGCTACGCCCTGGCGGCGTTTTACAGCGGCGACGTGGATTCGGACCGCGCCGAGGTGAGCAGCGGGGTTTATGCCTGGCTGGCCGGGGGCGACCTGGCGAAGAACAAAGCCGCCGACCGCGGCACCATCGCCGCCTGGGCCTGGGGCTTCCAGCGGTGCGTCGATTATCTCGTGACCGACCGCGACCTCGACGCGCACCGCATCGCCGCCCTGGGCCATTCGCGCAACGGCAAGACCGCGCTGCTGGCGGCGGCCTACGACGAGCGCATCGCCCTGGCCTTCCCGCACCAGGCCGGCTGCGGCGGCTCCGCCCCGAGCCGCGGCAAGGTCGGCGAATCCGTCCAGGCGATCAACGACCATTTCCCCCATTGGTTCAACGCGCGTTTCAAGGAGTTCAACCACGCGCCCGAGCGGTTGCCCTTCGACCAGAATTGCCTGGTGGCGCTGTGCGCGCCGCGACCGGTGCTGTTTTCGGCGGCAGAAGAGGACCAATGGGCCAACCCGGGGGGCCAGTTCGACGTGCTCCGCGCCGCCGACCCGGTCTATCGGTTCCTGGGGGTGGCGGGCCTGGCCGCCCGGGAAATGCCCCCGCCCGGCCAACTCGTGAGCAGCCCCCTGGGCTATTACATCCGCGCAGGAAAGCACTCCATGACCGCGGATGACTGGAAGGTGTTTCTGGATTTCGCCGACGCGCAATGGGGCCCCAAACGTTGAAGCGTTGCAGCGTTAAACAAGTTGAATGAGTTAAACTGAGTTAAAGGTTCGTTCAAGAGTCTGCGTGCCGGCAGGGTTGATTGGCTGTTAACTATTCTCTGTCGCCTATGTGGGTCGTGTCCGAACACTTTTGGCTGGCGCGGTAATTAGGGCTGGGAGCGGGGGCCTCGCCGCCGCTCGATCGCGCCACCACCCCACCACTCCATGAACACCAAACTGACTGAGATACCCGGTTCCATCGTGGCCCCGCGGGGTTTTCGCGCGTCGGGGGTTTTTTGCGACATCAAGCGGCTGGGCACGGGTCAGGGGTCGGCAAAGGGCGGCAAACGCGACCTGGGGTTGATAGTCTCCGACGTGCCCGCGCGCGTGGCGGGGATGTTCACGACCAACCAGGCCTGCGCGGCGCCGGTGCAAGTGTGCCGCCAGCGGGTGAAGCGGGGCGGCGCCCAGGCCATCGTGGTCAACTCCGGCAATGCCAATGCCTGCACCGGCCAGCAGGGATTGAGAGACGCGCTGGAGATGGTTCGCTTCACGGAGCAGGCGCTCGCCCTGCCGGCGGGCCTGGCGCTGGTCGGCTCGACCGGCCGCATTGGCGTGACCCTGCCGATGGACAACGTGCGCGCCGGGATCATCGAGGGGGCGGTCGAGTTGGGCGCCACGCCGCACCACGCGGACCAGGCGATGGAGGCGATGATGACCAGCGACACCCGGCCGAAACAACTCGCGGTGCAATTCAAGCTCGGCGGCCAGACGGTCCGCCTGGGCGGCCTCTGCAAAGGGGCGGGGATGATACAGCCGGGGATGAGTGCGACGGGCAAACGCCCGGCGGCGGCGGCGCGCCACGGCACCATGCTCTGCTTCCTCACCACGGACGCCGCGCTCGCGGCCAAGGCGCTCCAGGCGGCCTTGCAGCAAGCGGTCGCCAAGAGCTTCAATCGCATCACCGTGGACGGCGACCTGAGCACGAATGACACGGTGCTGCTGCTGGCGAATGGACTGGCGGCGGGTCCGAAGTCCGAAGTCAGGAGCAGGCAGCAGTCCAAGGAGTTCGCGGTGTTTGAGGCGGCGTTGAGTCAGGTCTGCCTGGAGTTGGCGAAAATGGTAGTGCGGGATGGGGAGGGGGCCTCGCGCTTTGTGACGGTGCGGGTGAAGGGGGCAAAGTCGTTTGCAGCAGCGGACGCGGCGGCGCGGGCGGTGGCCAACAGCGCGCTGGTCAAGACCAGTTGGCACGGCGGCGACCCGAACTGGGGCCGCATCATGGCCGCCCTGGGCTACAGCCCCGCAACCGTGGTCGAAGAGAAGGTGGACATCGGCTACAGCGCTCCCGGCAGCCGGCAGGTCCTGTGGAGCCTCAAGGACGGTCAGCCGACCGGGGCGGTTTTCCAGGAGCTTTGCGCCGCGGTCGCCCCGAGGGAATTCGACCTGCACATCAACCTGAACCTCGGCCACGCCAGCGCGCTGATGTATGCGGCCGATTTGACCGAGGCCTATGTCCAGTTCAACAAGGGCGATGTGAGTGACGCGAGGTCGTTGGGGGGATGAGGCTGGGAAAGGTTGAAGCGTTGAACGACTTGAAAGAGGGTGTTAGGGAATTCAGTGAGCGGTTCGCACGAATAGTTTCGAAAAAAACCGCCAAAATTCCCAATACAGCCAATACAGCCAATACAGCCAATGGAGCCTTTGGCCTCCCGCCCAAAACGTGCCAAAGCTATCACCCGGTGAATGCCAGACTGACGGCGCCGCTTCGGTTCGGGCCCGGCCAGGAGCCGGTTCCTGCCCGTTGCCAGGGGCGCGTCCAATGTTTTCCGTGCCCCCTGGTTTTTCAGGTGGCGCGCCAGGCGGCGATGACGGTTTCGATTTCCACGTCCAGTTGCGGGTTGAGGTGCTGCTGGTCGGGATGGGCGCGCAGCCAGGCCACGGATTCGCGGACGCCGGCGCGGAACGGTTTGCGGCAGTGGAACTCGGGGACGAACCGTTTGATCTTCGAGTTGTCGAACACCCCGGGGTGGGCCTTGTCGCCTTTGAGCGTGCCGGTCAGGCGCGGCGCGACCTGGCAGATGAAATCGGTCGGCACCTGGACAATCTCCGGGGGCGGCGCGCCCAGGGCGTCGGCGATCTCGGCGTAAATCCGGTTCCAGGTGAGCACTTCCTCGCTGGTGATATGGAAGGACTGGCCCAAGGCGTCGGCTCGGCCCAGCAGCCCGGCCAGGCCCACGGCGAAATCGGCGGCGGCAGTCAAGGTCCAGGGCGTTTGGCCGTCGTCATGCACGAAGACGGGTTTGCCCTGCTCGAGGCGGGCGGCGAAGGTGTAGCTGGCGCTGGACAGGGCATTGGGGACCCAGCGTTTGGAGTAGGTGTGGGACGGTCGCACGATGGTCACCGGGAAACCGGCTTCTTGCCAGCGCTGCCGGAGCCATTGCTCGCAGGCCAGTTTCTTGAGCGCATAATCCCACCAGGGATTGCCCAGCGGCGCCTCCTCGGTGAGCGGCAACCGCGGGGGTGGCTTGGCATAGACGCTGGCGGAGCTGATGAAGACATACTGGCGCACGGCGTCGTGGAACAACTCGAAGTCCAGTTCCACGTCGGACCGCTCGTAGCCGAGGAAGTTGACCACGACGTCCGGCGCAAGGCCCTTGAGGGCGGCGCGCATGGCCGGCAGGTCTTGGCGGTCGGCCTGCAAGGCGCGCCAGCCGGGGGGCGTCGGACGGCGGCCGCGGCTCAGGAGCGTGACTTCATGGCCGCGCTCGTGCAGCAAGGCGGCGCACTCGGCCGAGATATTGCCGGTGCCACCGAGGAGAAGGATGTTCATCCCTAAGGCCGTTGCGATTTATTCCAAGGAGCGTTCAAGAAGGCTCTAAGGCAACTGCAAGAGGCGGTAGAAACGCAAGACGTCCAGGCCGCCGGTTTGGGAGCCGTCATCCAGAAAGGAGAAAACGCCGGTGGGCGAGGTAATCGCGCCGGGGATGGTGGACCAGGCTGGTGGGGCGAGGGAGGGGCTCCACTGCACCTGGAACAGGCCGTTGGCGGGCGCCTGCCACTGCAATTGGATGCCGGTGGGGGCGATGGCGACGCCGGTGATGCTCACGGGCGGGAGGTTGGTGCCGGGGGCCATGCCCTGCTGGACGCAGAAGCATTGGTAGGGAGACGGCATGGGGACGCAGAAGGAGGTTTGATAATCCGTAGCGGCGATCGTGCGGGAGAGCAGGCTCCAGTTTGTGCCGCTCAGGTTGGTCGCGCCCTCGACGTAGTAGTAGAGTCCAGGCCAGGAGAACCAGGGGATGCAGAGGGCGTTGGCGGAAAGCTGGTAGTCGCTGTCGCTGATGACGATGTTGGTGCCATAGACCGTGAACTCGCGCACCAGGATGGTGTAGGCCACGGTGTTGGTGTCGGCGTTGAAAACGCCCAGATACCACCGGCCCGGGGCGAGGGGGACGGGAGCAGAATCGGCGGTCACCAGGATTTGCTCGTCGTTGGTCGAGGGGTTAGCGCTGGCGTAGTCGAAGCCGCCGGCGGGGGCGGGGAAAGGGAGGCCGTATTCAGCGTAGAGATCGGCATTGCCGCTCAGGTCCAGCAGTTCGAAGGCGAGCAGGGTGGCCTGCGGGGAGACATCGTAAGCGAAATAACGCGGCGGGGCATCGGCGCCGATGCTGGCGGTCAGGGGGAGGCCATTAGCCAGGACGGTGACATCGAAATCGGCTTCGAAGGCGAAGCTGACGGGGACGGCATTGGTGTTCTGGACGCCGAGGTAGCAGGTCGTGCCGGGGACCAGGGGCGGTTGGCCCTGGGCCCGGCAGAGAATGGCGCTGCCGGCCGTCGAGTGAGCCAGCAAGGTGAAATCGCCGGGCGCATTGGTGCCGCTGGGGGGCTGGGACTGATTAAAGAGCAGGTTGACGTTAGTGCTGGCCCGGAGCAGCGAATTGGTGAGGAAATTGGCCCAGAGCGGAACGTCCAGGGTGAAGTATTGGAGCCTGCCCGGGCCGACGGTATTGGTTCGGGCCTGGTGATGCAACAACGGGATGGGCGTGGGGTAAGTATCGGCGAACACAAAAGTGAGCCGCCAACTCAGCAGCACCGGTGGTGGACTGGTCGCGCCGGCGCGGGTGTCCTCGAGCTCGAGCTGCCATTGGCCCAGCGCCGATTCGCCGGCGAGTTTGGCCAGCGATTCCTCCGGCAGGAAGAAAATCCCATTCGAGACCACGCCGCCGACGGTGACGGGCGAGACGTTGGTGAACGGGGCCGGGGCGAACTTGATGGGCGTGGCAGTCAGGTTGGTGTCCTCGGTGAAGGTGGCATAGATTAGGCCGGGTCCGGTGGCGGTGACGGTGTATTGCCAGAAGGTGTTCGTATCGAAGCTGCCGCCTTCGTTCATGATGATAGTGACGGTGGTGTCGGGGCCCGGGCCGTAGTTGAGGTTTGTCGCGCCGCTGAAGCTGACCAGGCCGGAGTCGAAAATGAGATGGCCGGCGTAATAGACGTGCATGGTGTCCGGCACGAGAAAAAAGTCGTAAGCGATCGCGATCGTGCCGTTGGTCTGGCCGGTATCCACGACATTCGTGGAAGCGGCCGGGCCGCCGGAAGAGGAGACGGGAGTGCTGTTGGTCACGATGACATTGAGGCCCAGGCCGGCGGTGCTCGCGCCGCCGCGGTTCTCGTCCAGCAGGACGCGGGTGCCGCTCGGGCTGACCAGATGCAGCACGAGGTCCGAGACGCGCGGGTGGCTGAGGCGCACGCCGGGATCGACGGAGACAATGGGGGCGTTGCGGTCGACGTAAAGGCTGGCGTAAGAAACGGCGTCGTCCGCAATGGGGACCTGATTGGTGGAGGTGAACGTGACGGCGGCGACGCCGTTGGGATCGAGCGCCAGGGCGGCGAAATTGCTCACCGTGACGGCGTCGGGGCCTTGATTGCAAAGGCGAAGGACATAATGGCCGGGGTTCAGGGGCGGGGTGAAGGTCTTGTCGAGCACGAGCAAACCGGCCGAATTGGAGGCCACCAGGGTCGAGAGGCTGTCACTGGCGCCCACCGGGCCGAGTTGCATCGCGACCGGGCCGGTTCCGGAGAGGAGGCAAACGGCGGCGGTCAGGTTGGTGGCTGCGGGCGGCACCTCGAGGCGGTCCTCGCGGCAGGCGCCGGGCAGGAGAGCCACGGCAAGGCCGTTGGACAGGTCGGGTTGCGCCTCCAGGAACAGCCAAAGGCTGTCGTTGGCGCCGACCTGGCCGGGCACTGTATCCACTTGGGTGAGGAGCCACTGCCCGTCTCCCAGTTGGCCGGCAAAATCACGCAGGGTGCCCGGTCCGTCCGGGGGTTGTGCGCCCGGGACATCGCCCTGGCCGCTGTCGTCGTAAATGCAGGTTTGGCCGGCGACGGAGAGGTTGGTCGAGTGGTTGTTCAGGACGACGGCCGTTGCGAGATGGGTCAAGGCGCCGGCCAGGTCACCCATCATTTCATGGGTGAGGGTGTTGGTGACGATCACGCGGTGAAGCGGGATTGGCCCTGGCGCGATGGCCAGCACGCAGGCGCGGCCCGGTCCTTGGGGCGTAGCGTCGGGTATTGGCACCGGCGCCGGCACGCCGCGCAAGATCAGGTTGCCGTTGGGGTCCCACTGACTGAAAGGCAACTGGCTGATGACCGCCAGGAGACCATACTCGGCTGCTTGCTGGGATTCCGATTTAACGCCGATGTAATAGACGCCTGGAGACGCATTAGTGTAAACGATTGCCTCAGCGCCGCCACGCCCCAGCGACTTGTCCGCCCGGCCAACGACCTGCGGGTCGAGATTGGTCAGCCCGGATTCCTGCGAGACATACAGGTCAATGTCGGCCTCGGGCCGGATGGCGCTAACAGGGTTGATTCCGCCGGTCGCGCCGAGGCCGGAGACCGAGAGGGTCGGCGGCAGAAAAGTGAGAAAGGCGGCATTGGTGAAAGCGGTGTCGTTGGTCAGGAGATAAAAATGCCATTGATTGGTCGTGCCGAGAGTGATGACGCCGTTGCCGGTGCTCAAGGGCACGGTCTGGGTGCCGGCCAGCGGGGCGTTGGCGCCGACCTGCTGGCGCAGCAGGAGCGCGCCGGCATCGGTGGGACTGGCGGGCCACAGGTTGGTGAGCACCGTCAGGAGCGGAACGTTGGCGGCAGCTATCGGCGCGGCCACCAGCGTGAGGGCATTGGTGATTTCGCCGTCGCCGCTCGAGATGACCAAGGCGTAGTCCTGCGCCACTTGATCGGTCTGGGCGCTGACCGCGTTCACATTCACGCGCCGCCCGCTGACGGTGAGGGAGTAGTTCGCCCCCAAGGGCGCAGCGAGATAGACGTTCTCCACGTTATTCATCAGGTCCAGGTTCGGCGGCGTGCGGGGGTCCCAGGGCCGATTGGAAACGGAGCCTGGCGGGATGTCATTGCCGAAAAAGACCTCGCCGGTGTCGAGGTTGGTGACGATGAGGTCCAAATCGTTGACGAGTTTGACGCCGGCGACAGGGTTGCCCGGCGGGTCGGTCCAGACCAGCGTGGCGCGCAGGGGCAGGGAGCGGGCCTGTGGCGCAACGGAAAGGTAGCGCGTGCGGCTTTGGCCGGTGGCGAGCGCTTCGGCCAGGTCCTGGTCAAAGAGGCAGATCGAGGAAGCGGCAGGGGCGGAATTGAGGTTCGTTAAAATGCCGGGCAGGCTGGTGGGCAAATTGAGCTGGCCCCAGCCCTGGGAATTGAGGCGGTTGGTGACGCAGAAATCGGAGGGGCCGCCGAGGGAGCGGGCGCCGTTGATGAGCAAGGCCTTGAGCAGGGCCGGGCTGTTGGTGCGGTGCAGACGCTGCTGGAAAAACTCCTGCATCAGGGCCAGCGTGCCGGCCGCCTCAGCCGCCGCCAGGCTCGTGCCCGATTCATACCGGTAGCAGCCCGGCGGCCCGCCGAGCGTCTGGTTGAGATTGCTGAGCACCAGGAACGCGTTGCCAAAGTTGGAAAAGACCAGCCACGGGTTGGCCGGACTGTAGTAGGCCCCCTGGTCCCAGTCCTGAGAACGGGCGGAGACGACAAAGACGCCGGGCGCCACCAGGTCAGGTTTGAAGCGGCCGAAATCGCCTTCGACACCGATACCGACATTGCCGCGGCTGGAGAAGCCGGCGATGCGATTGCTGGCGGCGGTCAGTTCGAGCCAGGGCTGGTTGGTCTGCCAGGTCACGGTGCCGTTGGTCGTGGCTGCCCAGGCGGGGTTGGTCAGGTTGCGCCACTGCTCGAGGGCGCCAACGGTGATCACGTTCTTGGCCGTGGCGGGCGATTGAATGCTATCCGGGTTGCCGCCCGTGCCGTCGTCGTTGCCGCCGCCGGCATTTCCGGCCGAGAAGACAAACAGGAGCGGCTGGGAGCCGGGCACGTCGGGCAAGGTGTCGCGCACGGCCGCATCGTAACTGGCCGCCGCCAGGTCATATTCGTTGTTGCCATAAGTCCAACTGTTGTTCGAGATCAAGGCGTTGGTCCTGGCCGCCGTCTGCTGCAGGTAATAATCGGAGCCGCCCGTCATCGAAAACAGCTTCGCCCCGGGGGCTTTGCCCCGAAATTGACCGTTGGTCGCCGGCATGACCGAACCCGAGGCATTGGTCACCGTCATGGACATCGTCCCGTCGCCCGCAATGATGCCCGCCACGTGCGTGCCGTGCCCGGCCCTGTCGATCAAGCTGTTGGTCGAGTCCCCAAAGACCCGGTTCACCAGGTCCGGATGCGTCGCGTCCACCCCACTGTCGTCCAGGGCCACCAGCACGTTGCTGCCGCCCAGGTTCAGGTAGTTGGTCCGGACCACCGAATCCACCGCCACGCCCGTCGTCGCCCGGCTCAGGTCGTTGGCCGGCACCCGCCGCCGCGCCAACTCCACCTCCTGCACCCCGGCCAACTGCGCCAGGGCCGGCACCAGGCTCTGGCCCGCCCAAGGCTCGGCCGGGGGCGGGCGCACCTCCAGCACCGGCCCAAAGGGCGAGGGCTCTT